>NZ_WIXL01000001.1:0-35262 GCF_010993955.1 Oceanobacillus halotolerans
AGTTGATTGGAGCGTAGGACAGTCGACTCCTGCGGAAAAAACAACAGCTGAAGATCCCACAGGAAGCGGTTTTTGCTTCCGAGGAAGCTGAAGCGTTGTCCGCGGAAAGCGACTGTCCGAAGTGGAAATCAACGGCGCTAATTTATTGCGTATTATACATCTTATATGCATGATGTTTCATACCTGAAAGCAATAATCTTTTAGAATTTCGCAAAAAAAGAAGGCTAATCCATAGAAGATTAGACCTCTTGTTGTCCATTGTTTAAGAAGCACCTGCTTCTTCATATTCCACTTCGGCTTCACCTGCACGGTGATATTCTTCCAATACTGCATCCTGAATTTTACCACGGGTATTGGAATTAATCGGATGTGCAATATCTCTGAATTCGCCGTCTGGAGTACGCTTGGAAGGCATTGCTACAAACAAACCGTTGTTTCCATCAATTACACGGATATCATGTACAACAAATTCTTGGTCCAATGTAATCGAAGCAATTGCTCGCATTCTCCCATCTGTATTTACGCGGCGTAATCTAACGTCAGTAACTTCCATGATGTTTCACCACCTTTTCCCTTTTAGCTTAATATCAGTATTCAACAAAAGATTGAAAATTCCTGCTTAAAATTAAAAAAAATTCAACTTTTTTGTAAAAAAATACAAAAAAATAAAATCTTCCTCCTTTTCAGAAAGATTATATGGATAAGTTGTTTCATTTGGCTCTTTTTGTATTCTTTGCTGTTTATTAACGTCGCAACATTTTTATAATGCGCAGTAACAATTAGCTTAAATTACCGCTACAGAAAAACATTTTGCTTTCACCAGGTGCCGGAACGATAAGTTACGAGGTAAAACTCAAGATGTATACTTGAGAAAGTTACTTAGAAAACAGTCTTTAATTTTTGTGTGATTGAAAGCTTCCTCTGCTAACTTGTATGTTGTCTTGACTCATTAAATTATGGATTTTGATTAATGATGTATAATCATGGACAATTCGCTCATCCTCTTCGTCATCCGCTTCCGCTAACACTCCTATAGCTTGTACATTTGCTTGAAATTCTTTTAATAAACTAGTAATCCCTGTAATTGTTCCACCAGCTTGCATAAAGTCATCAATGATACAAACATTAGTACCTTCTTTTAGGCTACGTTTTGGAAGTACCATCGTTTGAATTTTACGTGATGAGCCGGAAACGTAATTTATGCTAACAGAAGAACCCTCTGTTACTTTTGGATCCCTTCGAACAATCACCACTGGGACATTTAAGAAAGAAGCAACTGCATATGCTAAAGGAATCCCTTTTGTGGCTACTGTCACAACTGCATCAATTTCCATCTCAGAAAAAACCGAAGCAAAAACATGACCAATTTGACGGACTGTTTTCGGATTACCGAGTATATCGCTCATATAAATGTACCCACCAGGAAGTATTCGTGAGGAATCGGCTAACATATCACATAGTTGGTCAATAAAGATAAGACTCGCTTCTTCATCATGTGATGGAATATATTCTACACCACCACCAGCACCTGAAATACGATGAAGATACCCTAAACCCTCTTCTCTAAATCGTTGATCAATAATATCTAAATCCTCGCTTAAAGAAGACTTGGCAGCATCAAACTTAGTTGTGAAATAAGGCAAGGATGTGTGCTGACGAGGGTTTGAAATAAAATAATTTGTTAAAGCAACTAAACGGTCACTTCGTTTCATGTTCCCACCTCAAAACCGAATATTTATTACTGAATATACCATTATTATACGGGTTTAGGCAAGTGTTATTCATGACCTAACAAACGGACCAGCTTTACTTCATGGCAAAACCCTCGTAATCCATTATATATTCGATGTGCTTTACTACGATGTTCAACTAAACCAAATATTGTCGGCCCACTTCCACTCATGGAAACTCCTGAGGCACCATATTGAATCATTTTTTCCTTAATCCGTTTTGCTTCTGGATATTGGTTTAATGTAACAGTTTCCAATACATTTCCAACTTGTCGAGAAAGGCTTGGAAAGTCTTTCTTCTTTATAGCCTTCACAACATCCCGTGTATTTGGGTGAACGATATTGGCTAAATTCAACTGTGGGAAAATAGTTCGTGTGGAAACACCAATATTTGGTTTTGCTAATATAACCCAACAAGGAGGTGGTGCTGGTAACATACTTAATTTTTCTCCACGTCCTTTAGCTAATGCAGTTGTACTATACACACAAAAAGGAACATCTGAGCCAATAGATGCGCCAAGTGCAGCTAACTCTTCCTTGTTTAAATCTAATGCCCATAAACGATTTAGAGCACGTAAAACCGCAGCTGCATCACTACTTCCTCCTCCTAACCCTGCTGATACTGGGATATGTTTTTGAATATTAATTCCAACCCCTGTATCAATTTGGTAGGTACGTTTTAGTAAGTCAGCAGCTTTATATGCCAAATTACGCTCATCATTTGGAACATATTGATTATCAGCGGTAACTTCTATCCTTTTTTGTTTTAACGGATATAATTCAATTCGATCGGCTAAATCAACGGTTGTCATAATCATTTCCACTTCATGAAAACCATCCTCACGCTTATGAAGTACATCTAGCGAAAGGGTGATTTTCGCTAATGCTTTCTCTAATAGAACCATTACCGTCACCCACTTATCTAATCTGACTTAAATTGTATCATAAAGTGGAACGACATTCAGTTCGTTACCTAATTGTGTTTAGTATCGGTCGTTCAATTTGGCCGACTATTGATGTGCGGTACTTAATCTAACATATTTTACCGATCTATATTGCAACACCTCATTTTGATTGAGGAGTTTTATCTAACAGGTAATATAAATATGACATAACTTTAGCGTGACTTCCTCCTGAAAGTGGAGTATTCTGCTGTAACGAACGAAGCACCCAACCTCCATTGAATGAGAAAAAGGCGACTGACTAGAGCGGAATCGGGTGTACCTGTTACGTCGAGATTTATATAGAGTCTGATGCTGAGAAAACAACTTTCTTACCAAATCAGAAAAACTCGCATTCGCTCGTCCTTTAGCGAATGTGTTCGTTTTTCTTATACTTGGGACATTAAAATTTTAGCACGTCGAGTCCACTTCTTGGCTAAAATTTTATACTTTCCTAACGTGGAACAAAGGCTAGAAGCGCCTTGATCACCCCCGGTTAGAAAACTTGGCTTTTCGCCAAGTGGCGAAAGCCTTAATTACTTATGCAGTAAGTAGTTTCTTATCTGCCAAGCATAAGCCAAGCCTCGTCGTGGCGTTTTTTGCCACAAAAAGGATTGTCTTATGACCTCGAGGAGGTAGGCGCTGGCCGATGAAAACTCGTGCGTCCTTATGTCTATCGGCACTAGGACGTCAATCGCTCGAAGCTGGACGTGGCCTTTCCTATATAAGACAATAATGAGGCCAACTTTTATACTTCCTTTTAAAAAGGAGCTGCCGAATTTTCGACAGCCCCATACATCTGGTTTGTTATTTTTGTCCTAATCGTTCCTCTGCTATTTCAATCGCTCGTTTAACCATGTTTCCTGCATCACGTGACCTAATGCCACCCCAACCTTCTTGTTGGACTGTGTCGTAAAATCCTAATTCTTTGGCAATTTCCTCTTTCATCTGGTGAGACATGATACCACGTCTTCGGGCCATGAAAGAAACAACTCCTTTCAAAGAGAATTGTTTTACGACATTTTTAGAATATGATTAATACAAGAGATTAACCGTGTAATATGTAGACATAATAGGAAATAACTTAAGCATTAAAATTTGTATATTATTTGTAGATAGTGTGCACCATCTCATATTATGGCATATACCACATGTAGAATAGAGTTCTCTGTTAAGACACTTGTATATAAAAATTATCTTTTGTATATTATAACTGGTGTACTGATTTATTACCTATTGGATTTGTGTGTCCTTCTTTTTGTATATTAAGTTAAATCCTTCCAATAAAATCAGAATGGTGAAATATTATTGTGATTATTCAGTTAATTTTATATAAAAATAGAAGCAGCAAACATCTGTTCACTACTCCACAGCAACTGCTTTTGGTCCATCATCCACAAAGCTTAATTCAACTGTCTCTGTTAAAACGTCTGCATAGCTGTACGAAACACGTTCGAATGCATTTTCATCTTGATCTAGCTCTACAATAAAAACAGAAGGATATGTTTCTGCTAATACGCCAGATCGTTCAATTGTCTTTCTTCTTCCACCATTTGCCTTTAACCGCAATCGTTTGCCGATATGGCATTCAAGACCTTGCTTAATTTCGATTAATGTTTTAGCCACTATACCCCACCTCACTACATATACTATAACATATGTTCGTTCCATGGTCAAATGAAACTTTTAATTATAACAGTATAGGTTTTTTCATGTCAATCACTTTTCTTATGTTTCACCATTATTATTACAAATTGTTAACAAATTATGTATGATAATTGTAAAAAAATGAATACGCTTTCAAAAAAATAGCTTATTTCTTGAAATCCTGTTTCATTATTACTTTTGCAATTTTGATATACAATGCGACATGCGACGTATTGAAAGTTTGATCTTTTCTCATTTTTAGGATTGAGTGCTTTGTCCAGGCAAAAATCAGCTGCGCATTTTTGCAATGTATAGGTGATGTGACGTTAAAACAACAACGAAATAAGAAAAGAGCGAACAAAAGCTAGAAGCGCCTTGATCACCCCCGATTAGAAAACTTGGCTTGTCGCCAAGTGGCGAAAGCCTTATGCAGTAAGAAAGTTTTTCTTATCTGCCAAGCATATGCCAAGGCTCGACGTGGCGTTTTTTGCGCGTAATGTGGATTGACTTATGACCTCGAGGGGTAGGCGCTGGAGCTGGACGTGGCCTTTCCTATATAAGACGTAATGAGGCCAACTTTT
The DNA here is from genome assembly GCF_010993955.1 of Oceanobacillus halotolerans. Lineage (GTDB taxonomy): Bacteria > Bacillota > Bacilli > Bacillales > Amphibacillaceae > Oceanibacillus_A > Oceanibacillus_A halotolerans. The sequence continues at coordinate 4,900 of NZ_WIXL01000001.1, forward strand.
TATACTTTCTTACCTTTTTAGAAAAACTCGCATTCGCTCGTCCTTTAGCGAATATGTTAGTTTTTCTACTTCGGACATTTTAGCAGCATCGAGTATACTTCTTAGCTAAAATTTTATGCTTTCCTAACGTGCTAAAAAACTCGCCAAATTCGGCGAGCTTTTTATGTTATGAATCTTCCTTATTCTCCTCTGTATAGGGAATTCCAGTACGTAATAAACCTTTTGTTTCAATGCCACCCATACCTTTTTCTCCTGTTAACGTGTTTCGTAGCGCATCCCAAACACTTACTTTTTCCATAAATGGTGTATAAGCAATTTTAGCAGCTATATAAACAGGATCTAATGCATGAATATTGATACGATGTGGAGAGCTAGCAAAATTTGCTCCAGCTCGAATGAGTGATTCAAAGTGAGATTGACAAGCACCAGCAAAAATAACAAGTTCATCTAAACTAGGAATTCTTTTACGTGCTTCTTGAACAGTTTCCGCAAAATATTTTGAATGACGATAAGCACGAAGGTCACTTTTTATGCCTTTATTTTTAGAAAATGAGTCATGTCCTGTAATCACAATAATATTAGGTCGAATCTCATCAATCAAAGGGCCAATTTTTGTTGGCATCTCTTTTTCATGCGAATGTACACCATGAACCTCTAACCCCATTCGTTGATATAAATGGGTACACTTCCGTAAATACATATTGTCTCCGTCTAAATGCAATACTTTAGCTGGAACTTGAAAAAATTTTGTTGGATAGTGGTACCCTTCTGAAGACTGGTATTCCCTTTTTTCTTTCATTAGTTCATAATCCTGGCGAAACAGACGATAGGAAAATTCCTCTTGCTCTTTTACTTTCTTTCTCCTTTTTGCTAATTCACGTTCTTTGATCCGTACTAAATCATTTATGGGAGCATCTGCAACGAGACGTATATTTTCTCCATGTAGGATCACCATATCGCCTGTTACGCTAGCAACGCGAAAAAGAATGTCGTGTTCATATGAAACCCGTGTCACAAGTTCTCCTTTTTGAAAGCTCATAAAGCCACCTCACTGTTCGCATTAAGAGGAAACAACTCCTAACCATAGCCTATGTGAGTGATTTCACTGTTGTTCCACTTATCCTGTACGAACAGCTAGAAAACGAATATTACACTTGGGGAATCATGGTCAGTGAACAAAAGCTAGAAGCGCCTTGATCACCCCCGATTAGAAAACTTGGCTTGTCGCCAAGTGGAGAAAGCCTTAGTTGCACTTATGCAGTAAGAAAGTTTTTCTTATCTGCCAAGCATAAGCCAAGCCTCGACGTGGCGCTTTTTGCTCGTAATGAGGATTGGCTTATGACCTCGAGGAGGTAGGCGCTGGCCGATGAAAACTCGTGCGTCCTTATGTCTATCGGCACTAGGACGTCAATCGCTCGAAGCTGGACGTGGCTGTTCCTGTATATGAACAAAATAAAGCCAACTTTTTATACATTCTTATCTTTTTAAAAACATTAACGTTGCTCGTTATAGAACCTATTGGCTAAGGTTGCAAACTCTTGCATATCAAGAGATTCCCCACGTCTTGATCCATCAATGCCGATTTCCTCTAATAACCTTGTGATCATTTCCTTATCATATACATCCTGAAAATAAGACGTTAAGTTATTTCGTAGTGTTTTTCGTCGTTGTGCAAAACAGGCTTGAACTAGCGAAAAGAAATAATCCTCATTTTCTACGGAAACAGGCGGCTCATCTCTCAACGTAAGTCGCAAAACACTTGAATCGACATTTGGTTGTGGCATAAAGACACTTTTCGGGACGTGCATTACCACCTCTGCTTGTGTATAATATTGTACCGCTATACTCAGTGATCCATAGCTTTTTGTATTTGGTTTAGCTGCCATTCGATCTGCTACCTCTTTTTGAATCATGACCGTTATACTAGTGACAGGCAGCCTTTCTCGTAATAACTTCATTAATATAGGTGTTGTAATATAATAAGGTAGGTTTGCTACTAAATGAATTGGCTGCTCTTTTTCAAAGTACTTATTTATCATCTGATGAACATCTGCTTCCAATATATCTTGATGCAAAATCGTTATATTCTCATATCCATCTAATGTATCATCCAAAATGGGTAACAAACGTTGATCAATTTCAAACGCCACTACACGATCTGCATGGATGGCTAATTGTTCTGTCAACGCACCAATACCTGGACCAACTTCCAATGCACCTGCTTGTTTCGTAATTCCAGCATGATGAATGATATTTTCTAAAATATTAACATCAACTAAAAAGTTTTGGCCAAGGCTTTTTTTAAAGGAAAACTTATAACGTTGGAGAATTTCCCTTGTACGATACGGTGTGGCAATATATTTTTTAGTGCTCATCAGATTCCTCCTGCATGATATGGTTAATTGCTGCTTGCAGCTCCCTTTTTTTTATCTGGAACATGGTCAACCGCTTTAATAACTGTTTTCCATTAGTATGTCCAATTTGCAATAACTCACCAAGCTGGTCTCGTCGGGTGCTCGCTTGAGGAGTTCCGATTAATCCGTATTCAATAAGATCTTTTTTCGTAACATCACTTTCTTCCAAATCCTTATACTCATATACATCATGTAAAGCTTGGCGAATGGCTTGAACAGATGCATGCTCAATCCCTAAGCTTTGATTATTTGGGTTTTTAGCACGTGCTTTATCACGAGTTAAAAAAGCATGTTTACAACCAGGTACATGCTGATCAATGATATGACGTATACGCTTACCTGGATAATCAGGGTCTGTAAAAATGATAACGCCACGTTTTGCTTTGGCATGTTGGATTTGCTTAATGGTTGATTGATTGATGGCAGAACCATTTGTTTCTATGGTATCCGCATCTACAGCTAGTTGTATTTTGGCTGTATCATCTTTCCCTTCCACTACTATAATTTCTTTTATCTTCAATGCTTTATTCCTCTTTTCGTTCTTATTCATACACATTTCTTTTAGGCTGTTTTTATAGTACCGTTGAAAGTAACAACATAACCAATTACGACGCGCATAATTTATATTGAGCGCAGTAGTTTGAACAGATGTCGCACTTATGCCCCTGGTGAAAGCGAAGTGTTTTTCCGAAGCGGTATTCATAGCTAACACTATTGCGCATCATTCATCTTATATTTCCAAAAGGTTGTATACCTAAAGCAACAATCTTTTAGAAAACAAGAAAATGAAAAATACTCTTATCACTATAACATGATAAGAGTATTTTTTAATAATTTATACGTCTTTGTTGCCGTTTAATCTAACACTTTTACTTTTACTGTTTTACTTCCAAAGCTATAGGCAGCTGACTTTGATGGAAAGTGTAAGTCAACACGTTTTCCATTTATATTTCCACCAGTGTCACCAGCAATTGCTTCCCCATAACCTTCTACCCATACTCTTGAGCCAAGTGGAATAACGTTTGGATCAACTGCAACTACTTTTTTATTTGGGTTTGCTTTTAAATTAATACCTGTTGCAGTATAACCAGAACAACCGCCACATGATGCCGTATATGCACTTGCATGCATGGTCATTGTCTTGCCTGATCCACTTTCATTCGAATTACTGCTAGATAAGGTTTTTAAATTTTGCTTCGGTTCTTTTGTTCCTACAGCTACAACGCGATTTTTACTTTCCTGAATAACTTCTTCCTTCACTAATTCGCGATTTACTTCTTCACCATTTTCCTTGGTGATTTCGTATACCTTTTTGACTTTTCCTTCTTGCCCTTGAGTGATAACCTGCTCTTTTCCTTTTTCGATTGAATCATCATTTTTTCGTTCTGTTTCAAAAGCAACTGCTTCTTCCACTTCAACTTCTTCCTTTTCCACACGGACAATTTTAATCAAATCATCTTGTTTTACGGTTTTCTTAAGGCCTGGGTCTACTTTATCTAGATCTTCATCTATATTAATCTCTTCTTCAGCTAATAATTCTTTTACTGTTCCACCTGTTGTCCATACATTGTATTTCTCTTTTGTCCCATTTTTTATTGTGACTTCAAATGCCTTATCGATCGTTAATTGTAATCCATCTTCTATGTCATCTGTCACATCATGGGATACATCATCATAATCTGATACTGTAAGATTGTTTTCTTTTAAGAATGCCTCAATTGTATCAACAGTTGTATAATATACTTGTTCTTCATCATCTATTGTAACCGTAACTTGCTTTGCTGTTTTGTAGTCAATTTCCATCCCAGATTCAATTGGTTCTTCTGGATCGTGGGAGATTGCATCATGTTCTCCAACATCAATTCCCTCTTCCTTAAGTAACTCTTCTACTGTATCGGAAGCAGTTTTCACAGTTTGTGCTTCCCCGTTGTCAATAAGTGTTACTTCTACTTTAGAAGCTTGAACAATGACAATACTAGAAAAAACAACTAATGCTAAGACTCCAATACCTGAAATAACGAATTTCTGTTTCGACAATAGCTTTGAAATAAATTTCATGCTTCTTGCCTCCTTTATCGAACTCGATTATATAGAGATCTATATGTGAAGTCAAAAGAATTCCGTTTACGATTAGATTACAATTGGGTTACATAAGTTGTTCCAAGATTCATACAAGGCTAGAAGCACTGATATAAAGGGGATTTAAAGCATTAAAAAAGAGACTGAATAGTAAATCAATCCCTTTCTTATCGTATAAAACTTCATAAATTTATATAGATTTCACCTTCTGACTAGGAGTCAATTCCAAAAAAGACCTTCGCATTTTCTGTCGTTTTTTTACATAATTCGTCGTAATCCATCCCACGTAGTGCTGCTATTTTTTCTGCCACCAATGTCACATAAGATGGTTCATTTCGTTTCCCTCGATTTGGGTGAGGAGCTAGAAATGGTGCATCTGTTTCCACTAGTAATCGATCAAGTGGTAGTTCTACTGCAACTTCCTTAGGATGTGTCGCATTTTTAAATGTTACTGGACCACCTAGTGAAATATAAAAGTTCATATCTAAGCAATCCTGGACGTATTGAACAGAATCATTGTAACAATGCATAATTCCTCCAACGTCTTTTGCATTTTCCTCTTTTAAAATAGCAATTATATCCTCAGTTGCCTCACGATTATGAATGATTATTGGCATATTTACTTTCTTCGCTAAGTGTATTTGTTTACGAAATACTTCTTTTTGTACAGCTTTAGGTGATTTATCCCAATGGTAATCAAGCCCCATTTCACCTATAGCAACAACTTTTGGATGAGAAGATAATTCTTCGATCCAGGCTAGGTCATCATCTGTCATATCAATTGCATCAACTGGGTGCCAGCCTACCGCTGCATAAATTGTTTCATATTGTTCGGCTATTTCTATCGCTAATGGAATTGTTTCCCGATCAAATCCGACTACTACCATGTATTGTACAGCTGCATCAAATGCACGTTGAATTGTCTCTTCTCGATCCTCAAAAAACTGTCTCGCATTCATATGTACATGCGTATCAAATAACACTTTATCCACTCCTTATATAGGAAAAGGCCATACTCCCTTCCGAGCTGACCTTATCACTTTTTAAAAATAATGGTTGCATTCACATAAGCAAGATGAATGTGTAGCATTTTTTATTTAAATTACCGCTACAAAAAACACTACGCTTTCACCAGGGGCATAAGTGCGACATTATAAAACAACAAAGAAATCAGGCTTATTTTACAACAGATCCGTTTGGTAAGTCTTGTTCTACAGAGGTTAGTGATAGGTTACCATTCTCATCCTCACCACAAAGAATCATACCCTCTGACATTTCCCCACGTAGTTTTACTGGTTTTAAGTTGGTTACACAAATGACTTTTCTTCCAACAAGTTCTTCTGGGTCATAGTGTTCGGCGATCCCTGAAATCACTTGCCGTTTATCAGTTCCTACATCTAATTGGAATCTCAACAGTTTATCTGCTTTCTTCATCTTTTCGGCTTTTATCACTTCTGCTACACGCATATCTAGTTTCATAAAGTCATCAAAAACGATTTCCTCTTTTTGATCTGGAATCGAAGCAGCTTTTTCTTCCTTCTTTTCTTGAGCAGGATTTTGCATCATTGCCTTAATCGTTTCTACTTCTTTATCCACATCTAGTCTAGGGAAAATAGGATCACCTTTTTGAACCTTTGTACCTGCTTGAATAACTCCATTTTCATGTACGCTATCCCATTCTTTTAGCGATTCATCCGTAATTCCTAATTGTCTAAAGATCTCACTAGGTGCTTCGGTTAAGAATGGTTGAATCATAATCGAAATTTTACGTAATGACTCCGCAAGATGTGCCATAACATTTCCTAAGCGTTCTTTTTTCGTTTCGTCCTTAGCTAAAACCCACGGCTCTGTTTGATCAATATATTTATTGGAACGACTAACAAACTGCCATAATGAAGATAACGCAACAGAGAATTGCATATTTTCCATTGCATCTTCTACGTTTTTAATTGTTTCTTCAGCAAATGCTTCTAATGATTGATCTACTTCCGTCTCCCCACTTGTAAAGGCAGGAATATCACCATCAAAATATTTCTTAATCATCGCTACCGTACGATTCAATAGATTTCCTAAGTCATTGGCTAAGTCATAGTTCGTCCGCTCCACAAATCCTTCTGGGGTAAACACACCGTCTGAACCAAATGGCACTTCACGTAGTAGATAATAACGTAGTGCATCAAGACCATAACGGTCAACAAGGCTCATTGGATCAACGACATTCCCTTTTGATTTGGACATTTTCCCATCCTTCATTAAAATCCAACCATGCGCAAATACCTTCTTCGGTAATGGCTCATCCAATGCCATCAACATAATTGGCCAATAAATGGTATGGAATCGAACAATTTCTTTACTCATTAAATGGACATCTGCAGGCCAATATTTTTGATACTTCTGATCATTATCTGTACCATATCCTAATGCTGTAATATAATTACTCAATGCATCGATCCATACATAAATAACATGCTTCGGATCACTTGGTATCTTGATCCCCCAGTCAAAGGTTGTTCGGGATACCGCTAAGTCCTCTAAGCCTGGTTTAATGAAGTTATTTAACATTTCATTTTTTCGGCTTTCTGGTTGTATAAATTCTGGATTTTCCTCATAGTATGCTAACAAGCGATCGACATACTTACTCATTTTGAAGAAGTATGATTCCTCTTTTACTTTTTCAACTGGACCACCACAATCTGGACAATGACCATCCTCTAGTTGGCGCTCCGTGAAGAAAGATTCATCTGAAGTACAATACCATCCTTCATACTCATCTAAGTAAATATCTCCTTTTTGTAATAACCTTTCAAAAATATCAGCGGCTATCTTTTTATGGCGTTCCTCCGTTGTACGAATGAAATCATCGTTCGTGATCTTCAACTTTTTCCATAACTCTTTTATCCCACTAACAATCTCATCTACATATTCTTGTGGTTTCATCCCTTTTTCTTCTGCTTTTCGTTGAATCTTTTGACCATGTTCATCCGTACCTGTTAAATACATCACATCATAGCCGCGCATGCGTTTATACCGTGCAATCGCATCCCCAGCAACAGTAGAATAAGCATGTCCAATGTGTAAATTACCACTTGGATAATAAATCGGTGTCGTTATATAAAACGTCTTTTTCTCATTCGCCATATGTAAATCCTCCTCAGGTCTCTTCACAAATAGTTCTTTTTCTATTGTAGCGATTTTACTGTAAAAATTCCATTATTGAAACATTTCTACTTCTTTAACCATTGTAGACACTATTTCTTCGTTCTATCCTGTATACATCATGATGAATCTACATGATAGATTTGATAGACATCCCGCTTTGGTAGTTTTCGATCAGCTGCTACCTTTTTAATAGCTTCCTTGCTTTTTATATTATCTTTTTCTATATAATGGTTTACATGTTCTAAAATACTTAAGTGACTCCACCATAACGATGTTTCTGGAAGTACTTCTTCCGTTTGTCCTTCTACAACGATACAACATTCTCCCTTAATTTCCTTATCACTTATCCAACTTAATACTTCTTCAACAGTACCTCTTGTATACTCCTCAAAACGTTTGGTTAATTCCCTGGCAATCACAACTTGTCGATTCCCTAATACTTGCCTGATTGCTTGTAAAGTATCTTTAATGCGATAGGGGGATTCATAAAAGAGTAAGGTTGCACGAATTGGGTTCAATCGATCTAATTCTTCTTCCTTTTCCTTTTTCTTTCGGGGCAAAAACCCATAAAAGTGGAATTCACCAGTTGGTAACCCAGAGCCAATCAAACTACATAAGGCTGCATTTGCACCAGGTAATACAACAACAGGCATGTCCTCTTGAATGGTACGTTGAATTAACTCATATCCTGGATCCGAAATACCTGGCATACCAGCATCACTTACGATTGCAATAGAGTCACCCTTTGCTAGTCGTTCAATCATAGAGTCCTCTCGTTGAAGCTTATTATGATCATGGTAACTAATAAGTGGGGTAGAAATGGCAAAATGGTTAAGCAGCTTTTTCGTATTTCTAGTATCCTCTGCTGCAATAAACGCAACATGTTTTAATGTGTCTACTGCACGATATGTAATATCTGCTAAATTGCCAATTGGGGTTGGGACAACATATAGTGTCCCAACTTCATGCTCACTAAAGCTTTTCTGATTGTTCATATTGCATCACTTCTTTCAGCTTATCCCGAATCAGTCGTACTTTTTCTTTTCGTGGTTGTTGTTTTATTTCATACTCTTTCTGTAGTGCTTCTTCTTTTGTTGGAAAGGATTCTACATAAACAACTTGAAATGGTCCACGACCTCTTGTATATTTAGCACCCTTTCCTTCTTCATGCATTTTCACACGGCGTTCTAAATCAGTTGTATACCCTGTATAAAGTGAATTATCGCTACATTTTAACATATAGACAATATGTGTGTTAGTTTCCATAGATAATGGTTTCTGCCTCCTTCGTATATGTTCCATCCTCTTCATATATATAAAGGGGAGGAAGGACCTTTAAATCAGCTTTCCCATCTCGAATCCCTTCCATAAGTAACATATTTGCTTCTTTTCCTTTTTTTGGATATATTAACTGCATCCGTTTGGGCTCTAATTTATACTGGCGAAATAAAGATATTATATCAACCAATCTACCTGGACGATGTACCATGGCTACCTTGCCTCCAGGCTTCACATAACGCTTGCTAACCCTTACGACATCTTCTAAAGTAGCATACACTTCATGCCTTGCAATAGTGAGATAATCATTTTGGTTATACTCTCTTTTCGACGGCGTTGAAAAATATGGTGGATTACAGGTCACAACATCATAGCTACTTTGATCAAGCTTTACCGTATTTAGATCATGATGGAGCATGTCTATTTGACCTTCCAACTCGTTTAATGCCACACTTCTCCGTGCCATATCCACTAATCGTTCTTGAATTTCCACACCTGTAATGGTCGCATTCGATCTTCTGGATAATAGAAGCGGGATGACCCCATTACCTGTACATAAATCTAACATCTTACCTTTTTTAATAGGAACAGATACAAAATCAGCTAATAAAACAGCATCCAATGAAAAAGCAAACACAGATGGACTTTGGATAATTTGCATTCCTTTTTCTGCTAATAAATAATCCAGTCGTTCATCCTCATAAAGCTGTACCATCTTGTTAATTCCTTTCTGATGTAACAATGGCTGCCCTGTAAAAGGACAGCCATTCATTACATCGTTACTTTGATTTATTTAAAAACTCTAGGCAAAATAAACAATCCTTATCCTCTCTCGGACTACCAAAATGGACATTACAAATATGAAATCCTTCTTCATACAGCCTTGCCAAATTATCATAGCCCTCACCAGGTATTTCCTTTACTGGCTTTTTTGCTGGAGGGTCCTCCGAATCTTCCTTTTCTTGAGTAGTATTCAAACGATTACGCAAATGATGATTTTCCACCGAAAGTCGATGGTTTTCTTCTAAGAGGTTGCCTAACTTTCCTTTTACGTCGCCAAGCTGCTCGTATAGCTCCCCTAATTTCCGTTCCATATCCGATAATTGGTTAATCATTTCCCGTTTGTTCAAGCCTACTCACCCCACTATTTTGTGGCTTGTGCTGTAATAATACCTTCTTCAATTAGTTCATCTAATGTATATTCAATCACACGCTCTTTTTCTGGAATTTCAATTTGGATCAGTCTCTCGAGAATATTTAGTCCGACTACTTTTCCCTGTCCATATGGGGTTTTTACCGATTCGCCTAAATCTGGCAATTCACGCTTTGCATTTTCATAGTCATCATTCTCATATTTTAAACAGCACATTAACCGACCACATAACCCAGAAATTTTTGCTGGATTTAACGAGAGGTTTTGATCTTTAGCCATTTTAATGGATACTGGCTCAAAGTCCCCTAAAAATGTCGAACAACACAACATTCTACCACAAGGACCAATACCACCTAGCATTTTCGCTTCATCTCGAACACCAATTTGTCTTAACTCAATTCGGGTTTTGAACAATGCTGCTAAATCCTTTACTAAATTACGAAAGTCAACACGACCATCCGCTGTAAAATAAAAAATAATTTTATTACGATCAAAGGTATATTCGACATCAACCAAATTCATATCAAGGTTATGATCACTGATTTTCGTTGTACAGATATCAAATGCTTTTTTTGCTTGCTCTTGATTTTCTGCTACTGTAATTCTATCTTTTTCAGTAGCGATGCGAAGAACCTTTTTCAATGGGAGGACAACATCCTCTTCATCGACTTGCTTTTTAGCAATTACCACTTTTCCAAACTCAATACCACGTACTGTTTCCACAATAACGTAGCTATCTATTGAAACAGCATAATCGCCTGGATCAAAATAATATATTTTACCCGCTTTTTTAAAACGGACACCTATAACTTTTATCAATATCTATCACCTCTGTATATGAAGTGTGAGCTGCTCCATCACTAATGTTGGATGGATATTTTGCTTTAATTTTTGCTTTGCTTCTAAGATGGCTTGTAAAATGGAAAGAAGTTTTTCAGGGGAGAACGTTAAAGCAGCTTGCTTTAATTTTTCATCCTGTTCTTCAAAGACTACCATTGCATCTTTATAATCTAAATGGTAATAAAGAATATCTTTAAAAGCTAATAAAAGCAAATCCAATCCTTGCTCTTGCTGGTTTCGTTCACTAAAATGGGTTAACCAATTGTGATGAATAAATAAAAATACATCATTTGGCTTAGATGTAACTATTTCTATCAATTGTATCATTACTTTTCGTGCTTCTGCAAACCACTCACCCTCATTCCAATGAAGTGCTTCTTCTACATTATTGGTTAGTGCACTCATTAGACGTGCATGAGCTTGACTCATTCCAGCATGTAATAACTGTTCTTGAAAACGATCCGAACTGAGTGGTTGCAAGTCAATCACTTGGCATCGTGAACGAACAGTTGGAATAATCGATTGACTATTATCTGTTAGCATAATGGCGGTGGTTTGTTTACTCGGTTCTTCTAAAAATTTTAAGATACGGTTTGCAGCATTAACCGTTAATGTATCCGCATTTTTTACGATGTACACTTTTTGCGATGATTCGACACCAGAATACGTAAATTCTTTTTGCAAGTATTCAATTTGTTCTTTTTTAATGGATTGTCCATCTGGTTCAATGATATGAACGTCTGGATGATTCCCAGACAGAATTCGTTTGCAATTTGTACAATGATTGCATGGCTCTACTCCATCTGGCTGCTCACAAAATACGCGTTTCGCAATTAATAATGCAATTGCCTCTTTCCCTGTACCACGCTCACCTTGCAATAAATAGGCATGGGAAACACGGCTCTTTTGAATACTATTTGTAATAATCCTGCTCGCTAATGGTTGAATTTCCGCGATTTCTGAGAATGTCTGCATCGGTCCACACCCTATTTTTAAGTATATAAATTAACCAGTAATCCTCTTACTTCGTCAATAAGTCCTAAGAGGTTTACTGTTTTTCTTTCTTGATTCATCACTTCTTCGGTTAATTCAATTAACTTATTGTCTACTTCTTTTACAATGGTTAATTTACGATTTTGACCAGTCATGCCAAAACTATGTGATTGATGAAGATCTAATCCATTGGAAACTGTTTCTTTTAAAAATCCCTTCACCATTCGTTTGAACTTAACTAAGTCTTGCATGGTACGGGAGCGTGCTAATTTATCCCCTTGCGCGGTAATATGTTTCATTAGCTGCTGTAGTTCTTGTTGTTGCATTTTTTTCGTTTGGGACTGAATGATGTGATCAAACGATTGTTTTGTTGCCGTATTTTGGTTAGGTTTCGTGGTCTTTTCCATATTGGAAAGCATTTCTTTATTAATTTTCATCAACTCAGCCCCTTCTTTTAAAATATGCTCCCTGTAAGGTTACGTCGTATATTATACCGCATAATGATTGTCTTTTACTGCACATAAACTATATGATGCGCAGTAAAGTTGTGCATTGATTTCCGCTACGGACAGTCGCTTTCACCATGGGTATAAGTGCGACATCTGTTCAAACTTTTCGTTTTCACAGTGTCTTCTTTACCGCAGGCACGGCCTCAGCCTCCTCGGACTAGCGTCCTGTGGGGTCTCACCGATCTCCTACTTCCCGCAGGAGTCTTCGTGTTTTTCCTCCGCTAAGTTGTGCTACCCTCGTTTTTATCATTACAATTGACAATATAACAGTTGCTCGAAGCGAATGATAGACATTGTCAATATTGTGTATTTTTAATTTAGAAAACTATTCAAAGCAGCGGAAAATGCGAGACTCCTACGGGAAAAGGAACAGTCTGAAGACCCCACAGCGAGCGTACTTTGCTCGCGAGGAGGCTGAAGCGTTCCCCGAGGAAAGCGAGTGTTTTCCGCTGCGGTGGTTTATCACTCATCCTATAAAGAATAATAAGGAAACATGTTAAAACTACTGCGTATAACCCATCTTATATGCATGTCGTTTCATGCTAGAAAGCAACAATCTCTTCGAAAATAGCTCAAAATTATGACACTTGATTACGACCAATTATGTGAAAAGTGCTTTGCTTTAAAATTGATAAAATGATTCGATTGGTAGAATGAATACTGTAGCTCCACCTACTTCTACTTTAACTGGTTTTGGAATGTATGAGTCTGCATTCCCTCCCATTGGTGAAATCGGTGCTACCATTTGTTCACGTTGTGAGCAATTATCTCGTATAACATCCAATGCTTCATCAACATATTGATCCTCACAACCAATCATAAGTGTTGTATTCCCTTCTTTTAAGAATCCACCCGTTGTTGCAAGTTTTGTTGTTTTAAAATTTTCTTCCCCTAATGCATCCACTAAACGATTGGAATCTTTATCTTGGACAACAGCTATAATTAACTTCATGCTTCTCCCTCCCTTACTCCTTTATTAATGATAAAATCGCATCCATAGCAGCTGCTTCTACTTTTTCTTTATCTTGATTTGCTTGTATCGTTCTAATTCTAGTAGGAAATTTATCCTTTAATTGTTGATATGCTTCATAGACTTGTTGATGAAATGAGATTTTTTCCATATCAAGCCGATTACGCTCACGAGATTGATTATCAGCAATACGCTGTAATCCCTTTTCTGGTTCTATATCTAGTAATAACGTTAAATCTGGCATTTTATCCTGAATGGCAAATTGATTGATGGCATAGACTTCATCCATTCCCAACCCTCTTGCATATCCTTGATAAGCTAAACTACTATCAATAAAGCGGTCGCACAAGACAATTTGTCCGTTTTGTAATGCAGGAATAATTCGCTCTACCAAATGCTGTCTTCGTGCTGCTGCGTATAATAATGCTTCTGTTCGACCATCCATTTCCGTATGATCCGGATCTAGAATGACCTGCCGTATTTTCTCTGCTATTTCGATGCCACCTGGTTCTCTTGTTGCAATGACATCATAACCCATTTTTTTCAGTCTTTTTGCTAGTGTATAAAGGGCTGATGTTTTTCCTGCGCCTTCTCCACCTTCTAATGTAATAAAGTATCCAGTCACGTCATTTTTCTCCTTACTTCAAAACACGTAATCCATTGTTTATATCACGATGTTGAATAGTAATACCTTTATCTATTAATTGTTCTAGAAAACCAATCTGTTCATGCGTAATAACCTCTCCTTTTAGTATTATTGGAATACCTGGAGGATACGGGATTACGGCTTCTGCTGCAATATCGCCAATTGCCTCATAAAAGGACTTTTGAACAATCTCATGTTTATTTATTGTATGATAAGACAGGGCTAATTCTTGCATCGGTTTGATAAAAAGATTCGATAATTCTATTGTATCATGATCAAGTCTATTTTTTAATTGATCATTTACGCTTTTTACGGCATTTTCTAACTGCTTTACCTTATCAAATGGTGCTAATCCATGAATGAACAGGATTTGATTATGGGTAACTAGTTCTGGATGAATTCCTTCTTGCTCAAAAAAATGAGCAGCATCCTCACAAGAAACACCATCTTTTATATGTAGTGTCAGTTTTAAAGGATCCGCAGAATGGATCACTTTCCAGTGCTGGGATTTTTGGAAAATGTTCTTTACCCTAGTTACACTATCCATTACGTAATCTAGGTCTTCTTTCGTTCGTGTTGCTAAATAGGCACGAGCAATATCTAACGAAGCCATAATCGGATAGGATGGACTGCTTGATTGAATCATTTGTAAATAATAAGCTACTCGTTCTTGTGATACAAGGGTAGAATTTACATGCAAGAATGAACCCATTGTCATCGCTGGAGCCATTTTATGTGCCGATTGAACAACAATATCAGCACCAAGTTCAATCGAGGATGGGGGAAATAAATCACTGATTGAAAAATGAACACCATGTGCTTCATCCACTAATACTGGAATTTGATAGGAATGAGCTACTTGAATCATATCACCAAGGTTGTACGTTTCCCCATAATAATCTGGGTATGTAAGAAGAACAGCCTTAGCATCAGGATGAACTTTTAGAGCTTGTTCGATCGTTTCTACTGATGGTGTAGTATACCTATCGACAGCTTTATCAAATATTGGGGAAATAAAGATAGGTCTAGCACCACTTAATTCCAATCCATGCATAATAGACTTATGACTATTCCGCTGGACAATCACTTTATCATTTGCCTGACACGTAGCTAATATCATCGCAAGATTGCCTGCTGTCGTTCCATTTACTAAGAAGAAAGTATGATCTGTTCTGAAATAGGATGCTGCTAATGATTCGGCTTCCGCAATGACACCCTGTGGTGCATGCAAATCATCTAGTCCCGGTAGCTCTGTTACGTCAAGTGATAGAATGTTTTCATACATCTGTTTTGCAGCAGAAGGAAGGATGTTTCCATTTTTGTGACCAGGTACATGAAACGAAATAGGTTGTTGTTGTTGGAATTGGTTCATTTTCTCAAAAAGAGGCATTTTTTCCTGATTCATATTATTTCATTCCTTTTGTGGTTTAACAATTTATTCATCTATTTAGAGTATGCGAAAATAATGTGTTTGCCAAGTATTAATATAAATTCGTGAAAGCTACCGTTTTTGCCATTAAAAAGGTCAAAAGTGTTGTTACTGTTTTTAAGTAACTCAACTTTCGCAGTGTAAAAATAAGGCTTAGAACATAAGTGTTATGGCGTTTTTGCTATTGTAATATATTTCTTGACAGTTGACCTTTCTAAAAAGAAAAACACTTCAATGTTTGGTATGGTTTAATTGACTAATATAACAAAATAACATCATAACCATAATCCATAGTCATGATGTTATTCATTTAATTCTAATTCTGGTAATTCTCTATCGCTATGAAGAACGCGGGCAACTTCCATCACATTTTCTTTTATTCTATAAATTATTCGATAATTATTGAAAAATTTCTCTCTGATTAATTCATTATTTAATTCGGGTACAATCCTACCTGAGTATGGGAATATAGCCATTGTTTCAACAGAATCAATAATTCTAAAGACAAATAATCTGGCATTCTCTTCAGAGTCTATAGAGATATAAGAAATGATATCCTCAAAATCACTAACGGCTAATTTTGACCATCTTATTTCAGCCATTTAGCAAATTTTTCCTTCACTTTATCATGAGAATAATACTCTCCATCATTAAGTTGGTTCAACCCTTTTTCAATCTTCTCTTTAACAGAAAGTTTCTTAATAATATCCTCTAAAGTTACATCATTAGGTAGGTCTTTAATAATTTTTATAACTTCTTCTTTTGTACTCATTCAACTACCTCCTAACTTTTATTATCATCATTATAAACCAAAACCGTTTCATAATCATCAGTTGATTCAAGGGCCATCTTATATTTAACTTTTACACAAAAAGTTATCTTGCTTATTGTTGCCCCTATACTTCAATTAGTAATAAAAGGGTGCTTATCTTTCTTATAGATAAGCACCCGTTTGTTTAGGTACAGTTATTCACAAGTCAATTTGCAAATGCACTTCTAAACAATAATTTTAAAATAGACTCTATAAACAGGACAAAGAGAATTTTTAATTTGCATTTTCAGAAAAAACGTTATTATTTTTTTCCTTTTTTCTTGAATCAGTCAAGGTGATATAAATAGTTAGAATAATACAGATTAATAAACCATTTAAAAAAGCCCTTGCATTTTTTAGCAAAGACTTTTCTCTAATGTTATGAATACATGGTTGGTTGATTCATATTTTTTAATTTTTGTAGATAATAATTATATTTTTCCTCTCTTGGCTCTGTTTGGATTATATTTCGCTCACAGTCACAACAAATAAATAATTTATACAAATGAATTCCTCTTTCCTTTTCCTCTTCACATATCCCGCAACGTTCCATAAATTCCATTTTTCCACCTCCGTTAGTTAGTATCTCCTAATCTAACGATCTATATACATGAAAATCTTATAATCTAAAAGATCTTACTGTATTATATGTAAATAGCCTTGTTTGAATGATTAGAATCACTCCCATTCGCTTGTTCTTAGGAATGGGTTCGTTTTTCTTTTACGTGGGAAGCTTTCCTTACGTGTAAACAAAAAAACCGAGAACCACATTTGGTATCTCGGCCTACGTTTAGGGAATAATGAACATATGAATTGCCGCTAATGATGCAACCCCAAATAACCCTAAAAATCCAGATATCACAGCTGTAAAAAGATTGATCGGAATATGCAATCCAATTGCACCACCAAATACATTAAAGAAAAATAGAAATAAAATGCCGATTCCTAACTTTACTGTTCCTTGTGCGATAAACTTCATTGGTTTAACTGGTGCACCGACAAATAACAATAAGACAATAAGTGCAACCATAATGGATATTACAACTGTAGAGCTCATTTTTAACACTCCTCTAACTTGTCCCTTTACTAGTACATATGATAGAGAACAAAGAAAAAGAACTGTAAACATGAACTTTCAGCATTAATTTGTCTCATTTTCCTCTTCAAAACGTAATACTTCTTTCCATTTTTCCCCATCCTCTGACCAATTTACCTCTAATATAAATTGTTGAGATGACTCATAACCAGCGAGAAAACGATAATTGTTAAACGTCTTTTCCCACGCATTACCATCTAGAGGGATTTGTCCACTCCCTGTCTCATGATTCACTCAGGACGAACTAAATAATTAAATGATCCTGTTGAGCTTCCATTATAATAAAGAGATAGGTGTGCACTTTCAGATATACTTTCTGAAGGATCATAGATTTTAAGATTTATTTCACCGTACCAATGATCTGATTCAGCAGTATATGTCCTATCCTCTGTCTCATCGTTGGAAGAACAAGACACCATTAAAGACAAAAGCGCAACAATAATAATATAGTGTTGTTTCATTAAAAAACCCTTTCATTTATGATTTACATTCAGGGATTATTGCGAGTAACATTTTATCCAGAAATTCTTATTATTAAATAAATTAAAAGTTAGGCTGTTTTCTAAAAAATTGTTGCTTTCTAGTATGAAACATCATGCACATTAGATGGATTATACGCAGTAGTTTAGCTTATGAATACAGCTACGGAAATACACTACGCTTTCCGCGGGGTTCGTTACAGAAAACATACTGTATCCACCGTTAGTATTCAAAAAAGTTATATAAAAAAGACAAGGAGCAAAACACTCCTTATCTTGTAGTATATGAAACTATTTATTTTACTAACGGTAACCGATTGCACTAATCTTACGATGTCGTGCTTCCCGTAATAGAAACATATATTTAGCCTGCGCAATGGCCACTTGATTGTAACCATCTATTGTTGGTTCTATACTTTTTTCTAATAAGGCTTCTAATTGTTTCCATTCCTGCTCAGTGGTAAAGATGGCTTCTAACAGCTGTTCATCCGTTTCCTGCTTCTTTTTCTTTTTTCTAGCCATGACCTCACCTATCTTTTATAAGTCTCTCCTACCCTCTAACGCCTTTGATAACGTCACTTCATCCGCATATTCCAAGTCTCCGCCAACAGGCAAACCATGTGCAATACGTGTTGTCTTAATACCAGATGGTTTGACGAGACGTGATATATACATTGCGGTTGCTTCCCCTTCAATATTAGGATTTGTAGCTAAGATTAATTCATTCACATCTTCTTCTTTTAATCGGTTAATTAAATCGGGAACATTGATATCCTCTGGTCCAATCCCATCCATTGGCGAAATTGCACCATGGAGAACATGATACTTCCCATTAAATTCCTTCATTTTTTCCATAGCAATCACATCTTTCGGATCCTGTACGACACAAATAATCGATCCATCTCGTGTATCATCCTGACAAATGGCACATGGATCCTTATCTGTAATATGGCCACAGGTCGAGCAATGTGTTAATTCACGTTTTGCATTAACGAGTGAATTGGCAAAATCCATCACATCGTCATCTTTCATATTTAAAACAAAAAAAGCCAGACGAACAGCCGTTTTTGGTCCGATTCCTGGCAATTTTGTAAAACTGTCGATCAGTTTGGAAATCGGTTCTGGATAATACATCAAACGTTCCCCCTAGAACATTCCAGGCATATTTAATCCTTTCGTAAATTGCCCCATTGTATCATTTGTTTTATCTTCAATTTGTTTAATAACATCATTAGTTGCCGTTAAAATTAAGTCTTGAAGCATTTCGATATCATCTGGATCGACTACTTCTTCCTTAATTTGCACATCCGTAATTTCTTTTTTTCCATTTGCAACAACGGTCACCATGCCACCACCTGCAGATGCTTCAAATGTCATTTCATGTAATTCTTCTTGTGCTTTCATCATTTTCTTTTGCATTTTTTGCATTTGCTTCATCATGTTATTCATATTTCCCATACCTTTCATGGAAAACGCCTCCTTCAATTTTAATTAGTCATGTATTTCTAATAAGTCGTCTCCGACCAGCTTTCTTGCCTCTTCTACAATGGGATCCCCTTTATCTTCCTCTTGCTCTGTATTAGACTTTCCCATCTGCTTAATATATTCCTGTTTAATATCTTCCCAATTTTTTTCAGGGACAGGAATAATCGTTAAATCCTTTCCAGCTACAGTTGCGAGAACAGATTCAATAGTGTCACGATTGTCCATAAATAGCGAGCAATGGATTTCATATTTAAATTCTACAATTAAGGTATCATCTGAAGCAACTACTGGCTTACTATCCTGTATTTTAGCATGTGCTGGTGGACTTGTAGACTTTAATTGACTTAAAAAAGATCCCCATTGTGCTTGCATTTGTTTTAAATTTGTTTTTGATGCTACTTGCAATACATTTCTTATTTTATCATACGGAATTTTGTAACCATTTTTCGTTGATCGTGGTGCTGATCGTTGTTTTCTTTCATTTGTTGATGTATTAGTACTTTCCGTTTTAGACTGTTGTTTGATTGCTTGCAGTTCTTTTTCTAACGAATCGATTTTGGTTGCCAATTTTGTAACAGCAGGTTCTACAGTGCTTTCTCCATGTTGATCTGTTGCGGTATACTGATTGGTAATCGTTAATAATGCAATTTCGATAAATACTTTTGGGCTATTTGTCCACTTAATCTCCTGTTGACATTGATTCAACCGAACAATAGCATCCTGAATCCAAGCTGCACTAACCTTATCTGCAAGCTGTTTAAAGTCCTCATCTATTGTTGCACGTTCCAATACTCCTTCTAAGGATGGGGCACTTTTGTACAATAACAAATCACGTAAATAATAAATGAGATCATAAACAAATCGTCCTGGATCTTTTCCGCCTTGGATTAGGGTATCTAATTTTTTCAGTGCAAGCTGTGCATCTTTTTCATACATGGCAGCTGTCATCTCTGTTAAAATTTGTTGAGAAACAGCACCTGTTACTGCTAATACATCCTCTAATTCCACATGATCCTCACTATAAGAAATAGCTTGGTCTAATATACTTAATGCATCCCGCATTCCACCTTCAGCAGCTAAGGCAACCGTATCTAGAGCTTCTTGAGAAACAGTAATATTTTCTGCTTCCACAATTCCTCTCATACGTTCCGTAATAGCTTGATTAGGGATTGGTTTAAAGTCAAAACGTTGACACCTAGATATAATCGTTAACGGTATTTTATGTGGTTCTGTTGTAGCTAAAATAAAAACAACGTGTTTAGGTGGTTCTTCCAACGTTTTTAATAATGCATTAAAGGCATTAACCGAAATCATGTGAACCTCATCAATAATATAGACTTTATATGGAACGGAGCTAGCAGCATACTTAACCTTGTCACGTATTTCTCGAATATCATCGACACTCGTATTAGATGCGGCATCGATTTCAATGACATCCGAAATAGAACCATCTTGAATGCCACGACATGCCGAACATTCATTACACGGTTCTTTTACTGGTGCATGTTCACAATTAATTGTTTTCGCAAAAATTTTTGCTGCACTTGTCTTCCCTGTTCCTCTAGGTCCAGAAAATAAATAAGCATGCGAAAATTTTTCTTGCATAATCGCATTTTGCAATGTTCGTGTAATATGGGTTTGTCCGACAACATCTTGAAACGTTCTTGGACGCCAAACTCGATATAAGGCTTGATAGCTCATAACACTCGTTCCCTTTTTATATAGTATAGTTAATTATACCCGATTAGGAGGGGTAATGTGAACTAAGTCGACAAATAAAATTATGGAAAGGAGTTAGAATTAATTGTTGTTGGCATTTTGTGAGTAGTAATGTTTTTTCAAGGATCTGTTCACATACGTTTTGTTTTTTATGTCGCATAATCTATATTATGTGCAATAAGCGATTTTTAGAGCGTTTACCCGTTCCGGAAATACACTTCGCTTTCACCAGGGGCATAAGTGCGACATCTGTTCAAACTATTCGTTTTCACAGTGTCTTCTTTACCGCGGGTGGCTGATGAGCCTCCTCGAGCTTTTCGCTCTGCGGGGTCTCACCTAGGCCATTATTCCCGCAGGAGTCTCCGTGTATTTCCTCCACTGATATGATCAACATTTCCTATAAATATTGTGTTTATACGATAGTTGATTGGAGCGTAGGACAGTCGACTCCTGCGGAAAAAACAACAGCTGAAGATCCCACAGGAAGCGGTCTTTGCTTCCGAGGTCTAACTTTAGCGCCTACACCCTCGAGGTCTTAAGTCAATCCTCTTTGTGGCAAAGACCGCCACACAGAGGCTTGGCTTAAGCTTGTCGGGTGTGACCAAGGCGCTTACGTTTTTCTTTGAGGAAGCTGAAGCGTTGTCCGCGGAAAGCGACTGTCCGAAGTGGAAATCAACGGCGCTAATTTATTGCGCATTATACATCTTATATGCATGACGTTTCATAACTGAAAGCAACAATCTTTTTAGAAAACAGCCTTTTTAAAGGATATAAGAAAACCTCTTGTCTAGGACAAGAGGTTTAATCAAATATGTATGCCGTGCACCCACCTTCGATGTGACGTCCCTATGCGTTACGTAAGTTCATGGCTCGGCCTAGGCTTCCCCGCGGCACACAGAAATGACCACTTACTGCTGCTTCCTTCCGGACCTGACAGGATTCATGGGTTTCTGTTGCGCAGGACCTAAGCGTCAACACCAATCCCTTACGGCAGACCATAAAGTCGCCTCACCTTGGGTGGGATTTCGGCCTCGCTATAGCGGATTGCGAGTACAGGGCACCGCTACCTCCCCGCTTAGCACGACAATACCTATTATAACCACTTTATATCGAAAATGCAATGGAAAATAAGGGAAATGCCTTGGTAGTCTATTCGTGTTTCTTCTTTTTTCGTAATGAACGGAAGAAATTAGTTAATAAGGAAGAGGAAGCTTCACCTAATACACCAGGCTCTACAGCTACTTGATGGTTAAAACGTTCATCTTGTAAAAGGTTCATTAATGTACCCGCACAACCTGCTTTTGGATCACTTGCCCCATAGACGACACGTTTAATACGAGACTGAACAATTGCCCCAGCACACATAGGACAAGGTTCAAGTGTTACGTATAGTGTACAATCCTCTAATCGCCAACTGCCAATTGCTTCATTAGCCTGTCTTATCGCAATTAACTCAGCATGAGATAGGGTTTCCTGTGTTGATTCCCGCAAATTATACCCTGAGGCAATAATCTCATTATCCCGAACAATGACCGCTCCAATTGGAACTTCATTTAATTCTTCTGCCTTTTTTGCTTCTTGAATCGCTATATCCATAAATTGTTCATCCATCATATCACACTTCTTCTTTTTTCTCTTTAGCTTTTTTAAGTATAATCTTAATGCATAGTTGATAAATGATGTGCAGTAGTTTTAGCTAAAATTATCGCTTCGGAAAAACATTTCGCGCACCTTAGGACTCCCCACGAGCCTCCGTTGCGAAACCCACACTACGGGGGCTCTTAGGCTCGTTTCGACGGACAGGACAAGGAAAGCTTCGACAGCAAACATCGCACGAAGCAAAAGTGTATTTCTTTTGCGAGGACGTTCTAGTGTCGGCGCCTGCCACGGGACGTGACCGATGTTAGCCGACGAACCAGGAGCCTTCATGTTTTTCGCTTGTTTTGTGCTATTTCACTTCTTATCAATGTACTACTGAACAAGGCTTGATTGGAGCGTAGGACAGTCGACTCCTGCGAAAAAAACGCAGCTAGATCTGAATAGGAAGCGGTTTTTGCTTCCGAGGAAGCTAAAAGCGTCTGTCCGCGGTAAAGAAGACACTGAGAAAACGTTAGGTTTGAACAGATGTCGCACTTATGCCCGTGGTGAAAGCGACTGTCCGAAGCGGAAATCAACTACACTACTTTAAGACGCATAATATAGATTATTAACAACAATCTATGCAGAAAGATCCTTCTCTTTCGATTATACTATGTCTTCATTAGTCATTTAGCAAGTAAAAACACTAATTCTTCTGGTATATCTAAGCGATCCTTATCATATCTTGTAAGTAGTATTATTGTTTCACTTAAAGGAGGGGACTAAATTGCAAATACACGTTGTGGAACAAGGAGACTCCTTATTTTCTGTTGCCAACACTTATAATACATCTATAGAAGCATTAGTAGATGCAAATGAACTTGATACACCTAATAACCTCGTTATCGGCCAATCATTAGTTATTCCTATCGTTGGTCAATTCTATTTTGTGCAACCGGGCGATAGTTTATATTCGATTGCACAACGTTTCGGTATGTCTTATCAAGAGTTAGCACAAATTAATAATTTCCCAGTCAATAACACCTTGCCCATCGGCTTTCGATTATATATACCAGAACGGCCAACAAATAACATTACTGCTAATGCTTATGTAGAACCAATTGGGGATTCAGTTTCACCAACCATTGAAAATGCTGCACGAAAACAAGCACCTCACCTTACCTATCTTGCTCCATTTAGCTACCGAGTAAATCGTGATGGTTCACTAACCCCGCCCCCACTAGATAATTTCCAGGAAATCGCCGAAGCTAATAATGCATCCTTAATGTTAGTTGTTACCAATTTAGAAGAGGGTGAATTTAGCGCAGAATTAGGCCATATTATTTTAACAGTTCAAGCCGTACAAAATACGTTACTGGATACGATTATCAATACTGCACATGCAGGTGGTTATACAGATGTACACTTTGACTTGGAGTTTTTGCCACCTGATGACCGTGATGCCTATAATCAATTCTTACGGAGAGCAAAAGAACGATTAAGCCAAGAAGGATTGTTAATGTCAACAGCACTCGCTCCAAAAACAAGTGCAACTCAGGCTGGTGAATGGTATGAGGCACATGATTATGGTGCACATGGGGAAATTGCGGATTTTGTTGTATTAATGACGTACGAATGGGGTTATAGCTATGGTCCAGCAATGGCCGTTTCACCTATTAACGAAGTACGGAAAGTGGTAGATTACGCCTTAACTGAAATGCCTCCAGAAAAAATACTACTTGGACAAAATTTATATGGTTATGATTGGACACTTCCATTTGAAGAAGGTGGGGAAGCAGCACGTGCTATTAGTCCACAACAAGCAATCGCTATAGCTCGGGAAAATAATGTACCTATTGAATATGACCAAACGGCACAAGCACCTTTTTTTACCTATCGCGATGCAGAAGGAAACGATCATGAAGTATGGTTTGAAGATGCAAGATCTATTCAGGCTAAATTTGATATGATTAAGGAATTGAATTTACGGGGAATTAGTTATTGGAAATTAGGCCTTGCATTTCCACAAAATTGGCTTCTATTAGAAGATAATTTTACCGTTAGTAAATTTTCGTAACGAATACCCTACTGCAAAAAAGCAGTGGGGTATTTATATTAGGGGTGAAACAGTAGTCATATGACTTGCTTTGAAATAGTGTTTTATTTAATGTGACTAGGAATATGGGTCGCGCTCTTATAGAAGTTTTCATGCTGACTTAGACGTTGTGAAGCTTGGTCTACTACCGTTTTTCAAGTTTCCTTGCTGAGTTTGGAACTGACAAGTGATCTCTATTACTGTTTTGGTACTTCACTCTTTGACTTATGGCTCTGATAAGTATACTCTGTTACCTTTTTGCTATTTCATTCTTTAATTTTGGCAGTGATAGCCATGCTCTGTTACCATTTTGCTATTTCACCCTTTAATTTTGGCACTGACAACCACGCTCTGTTACTTTTGTGACTTAATTAGGCCATTGAGTGCGATCTACTTCTTTTAGGATTGTAATAATGCTACCGTTTACCTGTTAAATACAGGAATATCCCCTAGCTGGCGACTTGTAAGGAGTTGATCTACGCAAATAACTACTTCCTGATCACATCCAAGATATCACATTATAAGTTTTTCCTACTTGCAATGAAAAAGGTGCCTCCAGTTAAGGGACACCTCTCTCACCATGTTATTTTTCTAATGTTGACGTATCACCTGTTGGCAATCCTAGTTCCCATGACTTCAACAAGCGACGCATAATCTTACCACTGCGCGTTTTTGGAATAGAATCACTTACTTCTAATTCACGTGGAGCAGCATGTGCACTTAACCCGGTTTTTACAAATTTACGAATTTCTTCTAACAGCTCTGGTGAATCTTCATACCCATCATTCAAGGTAATAAATGCCTTAATAATCTCCCCACGTTCTGGATGTGGTTTTCCAATCACACCTGCTTCAGCAACTGCAGGATGTTCAATTAATTTACTTTCAACTTCAAATGGACCAACACGTTCACCAGATGTATTAATCACATCATCTAATCGGCCCTGGAACCAAAAATAGCCGTCTTCATCTTTATAGGCACTATCTCCTGATACATACCATCCATTAATAAAATAGCTTTCAAATTTATTCGGTCTCTTCCAAATCGTACGCATCATGGATGGCCAACCTTGTTTAATAGCTAAGTTACCCATTTGGTTAGGTGGTAACTCATTCCCTTCATTATCCACAATACTTGCTTCAATTCCTGGAATAGGTTTCCCCATTGAGCCTGGGCGAATTTCCTCTGATGGTAAATTAACGATTAATTGTGCACCCGTTTCTGTCATCCACCATGTATCATGAATACGAAGATCAAACGCTTCTAATCCCCATGTGATCACTTCTGGATTTAATGGCTCCCCAACACTCATAATATGTCTTAAGGAAGACAAATCGTATTTCTTTACAACATCCTCTCCAGCACTAACTAATTTCCGCAATGCTGTTGGTGCCGTATACCATACTGTTACACCAAATTTTTCTAATGTTCCATACCAGTCATCTGGTGTAAACCGACCACCACGAACAACATTAGTAACCCCGTGTAACCATGGAGCAAAAATACCATAGCTAGTTCCTGTGACCCAACCAGGGTCTGCGGTACACCAGTATACATCATCCTCTTTTAAATCCAATACCCACTCAGCTGTCACATAATGCTGAATCATAGCATTGTGAACATGGTATACACCTTTTGGCTTACCAGTCGATCCAGATGTATAGTGAATGAGCATTCCATCTTCTAAATCAACCCATTCAATATCAAATTCTGTATCTGCTTGTTCCATTTCCGTTTGATAATCGATATATTTTCCACCATTTTTATCATTGGTGCCGACAAGTACAATTTTCTCTAAGTCAGGTAATTCATCTTGTGGAACTCTTTCTAGTAGATCTGGTGTAGTAATCAGCATTTTTGCCTCACTATCCTGCAACCGATCTTTTACCGCTTGCTCCATAAATGCTTCGAATAAAGGACCAGCAATTGCTCCTACTTTTAAAATACCGAAGAAAGTAGCATAGAACTCAGGGCTCCTCGGAAGGAATAAGAATACTCGATCCCCTTTTTGAATATCATATTGTTTTAAAACGTTGGCAAACTGATTGCTCTGCTTTCGTAACTCATCAAAGGTTACACTTTCTTCTCGATCAGGAGCGGAATATCGTAAAGCAACTTTATCCTTCTTATCTGGATCTTCTGCATGACGATCAATTGCTTCATACGCTATATTAACCTTTCCTGTTTCATTCCAACTAAACTCTTGTTTAACATCATCCCAAGAAAATGTCTCACGCATTTTTTTATAATTTTTTAAGTTATGATTTCCTTCTCTTGCAGGTATTTTTTGCATATCCATCCAATCACCCCTTCTATTTTTTGAAACCGATTACAAACCTTCCTATTATAGATGTTTATTATTAATTACAAGAAACATGCAATTAATAATAATTAAAATATTTGGCTAACTACTATCTATTTTAGAACATTTTGTGACAATTTTAAAGAATTTCGTTTAAAATTTTTATAAAAAATTTACCACTGCATCCAAAAACCACACTACCATAATTTGTAGTGTGGTTTGTATTACGATTTGGCAGCTTTTGCTTCTTTCCGTTTTTCATTTTCAGAAATAACATAGGCACAGGTTGCATCCCCTGCTGTGTTTAGAGATGTTCGTAACATGTCTAATAGGCGATCGACACCTATAATTAAAGCAATTCCCTCCACAGGTAATCCTATCTGATTTAGTACCATCGATAACATAATCAATCCGACACTTGGTACTCCTGCAGTTCCAATACTTGCTAATGTCGCAGTTAACAGAATCATAACAATATCATTAAATCCTAGGCTAATGGCATATACTTGTGCTATAAACACAGTCGCTACGGCTTGCATAATCGCCGTTCCATCCATATTAATCGTTGATCCTAATGGCTGTACAAAACTACTAATGGATTTACGTACCCCGAGTTTATCTTGTGCTACTCGCATGGCAATTGGTAAAGTAGCGCTTGAGCTAGATGTACTAAAAGCTACCGACATCGCTGGGAAAAACTCCTTATAAAAGTGGAGGGGACTCGCCTTACCAAGCCCTTTAATAGCCAATGGATAGGTAAGGGCACCATGAATAATTAAAGCTAATATCACAGCAACCATATACATAACCATAGAACCTAATGCATCCAAACCAGCATTTCCAATTGCGGACGCAATCAATGCAAATGCACCATATGGAGCTGTTTTCATAATTGCATTGACTATAAAGATTAAAATATCATTTGCCTGCTCAAATAACCGGTAGATTCCTACTGTTTTTTCACCAAGCATTGCAATCGCAATTCCTATAAAAATTGCAAAAGCTATAATTTGTAACATGTCCCCACTAGACATTGCCTCTATTGGATTTTGTGGAATAATATTTACCAGTGTTTCCATAATAGGTGGGGCCGCTTGTTCTTCATAGCTTACATTATCAACATCAAAGACACCTTCTTTACCAGGTTCTAATAAATACCCCATTCCTATTCCTATGAGAAGGGCAATTGCTGTTGTAACTAAATAAAATGCAATCGTTTGTATACCGATCTTTCCTAACTTAGCAGGGTCTCCTAAGCCAGCTGTCCCTAACACAATTGACACAAACACAATTGGTACAACAATCATCATGATCAAGTTAAGAAATAATTGACCAACTGGGCTCAGCACATAAGTATCTATCGTATTAAATAATTCTGGTGTTGTAAAACTAAAACCGATGCCAACTACAACACCTAATATGAGGGCAATCATAATTTGTTTGGTAAGATTCATTGTTGATGTTCCTTTCTGAATGAAAATTAGTAATGAAATGAATAAAAAACGCGGAAGAAGGTGCAAAAATAATGCCCCCGGCAGGATTCGAACCTGCGACACACGGTTTAGGAAACCGATGCTCTATCCCCTGAGCTACGGAGGCATAATCATAGATTGACAACCTCCATTATACTAAACAAATGAAAGGATGAAAAGTAGAACTATTTCACTCATAGATATGCTACGTATTCTATGATAAAATATACTACATCTGTCTTTATGGTTATTGTTTTATGTGGTGATTGGAGGAGAAACTATGGCAGAAGTGCCGTTTATTGCAATAGAAGGACCAATTGGAATTGGGAAAACATCCCTTGCAAAAAAACTTGCTATTCATTTTAACTATCATTTATTAAAAGAGATCGTAGAAGAAAATCCCTTTCTCGGAAAATTTTACGATGATATAGACGCTTGGAGTTTTCAAACAGAAATGTTCTTTTTGTGTAATCGATTTAAACAATTAGAAGATATCGAGACACAATATTTGCGACAAAGTAAACCGGTTATTGCAGATTATCATATTTCTAAGAACATGATTTTTGCAAGACGGACATTACAAGCAGATAAGTTGGAAAAATATGAGAAGATCTATCATATCTTAACAGCTGATATGCCTACACCAAATATGATGATTTATCTACATGCAAGCCTAGAAACGATTTTAAAACGTATTGCATTACGTGGAAGGGATATTGAACAAAATATTAAACCCTCATATCTAGCACAACTATCTCAGGACTATGAGGAATATATGAATACATTTGAGCGATTACATCCAGATATTCCTGTTATTCGTATAAATGGAGATGAAATGGATTTTGTCAAATACCAGGAAGACTTAAAATGTATTATAGAGATGGTAGAAGATCATCTCAATGGAAAAAAGATAAACGAAGTTAACACGTTATAAAGGGGAACATTTGATCATGAATTTAAGGGAAAAATACCTTATTCCAAACGATAGTATCATAACGATTGCGGGTACCGTTGGGGTAGGAAAATCAACGATGACAAACGCATTAGCCAATGCACTAGACTTTAAAACATCCTTTGAAAAAGTAGATAAAAACCCATATTTAGGTAAATTCTATGATGATTTTGAACGTTGGAGTTTTCACTTACAAGTTTATTTTCTTGCAGAACGATTTAAGGAACAAAAGAAAATTTTTGAATATGGTGGCGGGTTTATACAAGATCGCTCCATTTATGAAGATACGGGTATTTTTGCAAGGATGCACTATGAGAATGGAACCATGTCCAAAACAGATTATGAAACCTATAAGAATTTATTTGACGCTATGGTCATGACTCCTTACTTTCCACATCCTGATTTATTAATATACTTAGAAGGGACATTGGACCAAGTATTAGAACGTATTCAAGAACGAGGTCGTGAAATGGAAAAAAATACTCCATTATCCTATTGGAAAGAAATGTTTCATCGCTATGAGAACTGGATTAATAACTTTAATGCTTGTCCTGTTTTGCGAATAAATATTTCAGACTATGATTTAATTGAAAAGGAACAATCCATTGAGCCAATTCTTGAAAAGATTGGATACTTTATCCAACAATCAAGACGTTGGAAATCAAGAGAATTAATTAAATAGCTAATAATAGATAGAAGTCAGCTATATTACTTCTGTTTAAAATACTGTTTTCTAAAAGATTGTTGCTTTCAGGTATGAAACCTCATGCATATAAAATGGATTATGCGCAATAAATGTTTAGCATGTCTTCCTTAATTCTTTATAAAGTGAGTGCTAAACCTACGCTGTGGAAAACACTCGCTTTCCACGGGGAACGCTTCAGCCTCCTCGCGAGCAAAAAGC
>NZ_WIXL01000001.1:35316-400908 GCF_010993955.1 Oceanobacillus halotolerans
TTTCCCGCAGGAGTCTCGCATTTTCCACAGCTTCAAATAGTTTGACTAACATGAAAGAAGATATGATTCGAAATTTATAATTATATTGAAATTCGACAATCCATTGCTTCATGCAACGTATTTGCAACGTATTTTATTCAAAAATGGTATAGACAAAAAGGCATCATCAACAGTGGAGGAAAAACACGTAGACTCCTGCAGGAAAAGAAGCCTAGGTGAGACCCCTAAAGACGAGTAGCACGAGGAGGCTCAACAGCCGCCTGCGGTAAAGTAGACACTGTGAAAACGAATAGTTTGAACAGATGTCGCACTTATGCTCCTGGTGAAAGCGTAGTGTTTTTCCGTAGCGGTTAATTATAGCTAAAAACTATTGCGCATAATATGAATTATACGCAGTAGAAAACAACAAAGTATGTGAACAGATCTTTTTAAAAAGATCTATAAGTAAAAGAGACAACAATAACCAAACTGTTGTCTCTTTTACTTTATAAAAAGATTAATAAATAGGCTCCTCATCCTTACTCAACTCAGTATAAAATGGAATAATAAAATACATTAAAACAAATATGGTAATCACAATAGGAATATAAATTACCGGAGCAACACCAAAAGAAACAAGTGGTAGCCATACTAATAACGGCACCATTTGCAGTGTTGATTCTCTCCATCTCCCTTTCGTTGTTACATATACTGCACGATCACAATAAGGACATTGTTTTTTCCTTCTTAATACTTGTTTCAATGTATCCTTATAGTGCCATTGTTTCCCACAAGATGGACAATCTGGCATTCATTCCACCCTTCCTCTTTCCATTTATTGTTTTCCTAATTCAATAGACCTTTCCCTTGCACTGTAAACACATTCCATAATGGCCTCTTGAAAATCACGTTTCTTTAATGTTTCGATACCTGCATGTGTCGTTCCTGCTGGGCTTGTGATTTTTTTTCGTAGGACGTCCGCTGTTTCACCAGATTGCTTTAGCATTTCACCTGCACCAATAATGGTTTGAGTAACTAGTGATTTTGCTATTTCTTTATCTAAACCTGATTTAACAGCAGCTTCTTCCATTGCCTCTACTAAATAATAAATATATGCTGGTCCACTTCCAGAGATACCTGTAACTGTATGCATTAAATCTTCATCAACAATTGTTGTCGTACCAACCGTTTGAAATAATTCATCTGTTTGGTGAACATGTTTCTCAGTAGCATATTCACCTTTTGCAATAGCTGAGGCAGAACTTCCAACACTTGCTGATGTATTTGGCATCACACGTACAACAGGAATTTCCATCCCAAACTGTTTTTCAATAAAATCTGTTGAAATGCCTGCAGCGACCGAGACAATTAACTGGTCTTTGTTCACATATGGCTTCATCTCGTCTATTGCTACTTCCATATCGTAAGGTTTCATTGTTAGCACAATCATATCGGCATCTTTTAAGACAACCTCTTTATCTTGCTCACACGTTATGTTATAACAATCGACTAAGTGATCTAAACGTTCTTGATTTGTTTTATTCGTCACATAAATATTTTCCTTCGATAAAAAACCTTCTTTTCGTATTCCAGCAATAATTGCTTCAGCCATTGACCCTGCTCCAACAAATGATACTTTATTCATTTATACTAGATCCTCCTGTATTTTTTTAATTCTTATATTATATGTCCCTTGCCATATAAAAAACCCTTATTCCATCCTAAAAAAAGGACGGAATAAGGGTGAGATTCCGTGGTACCACCTTAATTGGCAATTGCCCACTTTGTATTGATAACGCAATATATTGCGGTTAGTTTATCACTAACAACTCACAGGTAGGTTCACGAATGACACTTATGATGGAATCTTTCAGCCAATGAATTCCACTCTCTTTCACAGGTTACATTCGCTACTATTCTGCTCAATGTCTTTTTATAACTTATCTTTTAACGATTATAATAAATAAAACCGCTACGATTGTAACGGCTTCATCTATCTGTCATATCTCCAAATTTTATGCGCTTTTTTTATAAATGGAGGAGGTAGAGGGATTCGAACCCCCGCGCGGTTTGACCCGCCTGTCGGTTTTCAAGACCGATCCCTTCAGCCAGACTTGGGTATACCTCCATGCGACATATAATAATATACAATATTATATTTCCGATGTCAACAATAAAAAATACATTTTTTAAAAACATTGCCAAAGAGGGAAAAGGTCCTTCCCATCTTTGACAATCATAAGGTTATTTTTCCTTATTTGCAAGGAATTCGTCATATAGCTTGGTAGGTTTTATCATCACTTTTACTAACCTAAAATTTCTTTTCCTCCCATATATGGACGAAGTACCTCTGGAATCACCACTGTACCATCTTCTTGCTGATAATTTTCTAGGATTGCTGCAACCGTTCTACCAATTGCTAATCCAGATCCATTTAATGTATGAACGTATTCTGGTTTTGCTTTTTCTTCCCGACGAAAACGAATGCCAGCGCGTCTTGCTTGGAAATCTTCAAAGTTAGAACAAGAAGAAATCTCACGATACGTATCCTGGCTTGGGATCCATACTTCAATGTCATATTTCTTTGCTGCTGTAAATCCTAAGTCACCTGTACACATGCTCATTATACGATAAGGAAGTTCTAGTAATTGTAATACTTTTTCTGCATTACCTGTAAGTGTTTCTAATGTTTCATAAGAATCTTCTGGCTTTGCAAAATGAACCAGTTCTACTTTATTAAACTGATGTTGACGAATTAAACCTCTTGTATCTCTTCCAGCTGAACCTGCCTCTGAACGGAAACAACCACTAAATGCTACATATTTTTTTGGTAAATCATCAACTGAGAAAATTTCGTCACGATGATAATTGGTTACAGGTACCTCTGCTGTTGGAATCATAAAATAATCCCAATCTGCCAATTTAAATGCGTCTTCTTCAAATTTTGGAAGTTGTCCAGTACCTGTCATGCTTGTGCGATTTACCATGTATGGTGGTAACATTTCTTCATATCCATGCTCATCTGCGTGTAAGTCCATCATAAAATTAAGTAATGCTCGTTCTAATCGTGCACCAAGACCTTTATAAAAAACGAAACGACTTCCCGTGACCTTTGCTGCACGTTCAAAATCTAAAATATCTAGATTGGTTGCAATATCCCAATGGGCTTCGGCATCAAATGGAAATTTTGGGAGACTCCCCCATTTGCGTACTTCTACATTATCCTCTTCGTCTTCCCCAACAGGAACACTTTCATGAGGAATATTAGGAATAGATAGCATCATTTGTTCTAATGTCTCTTCAATATCCTTTAATTCTTTATCATAGGAAGAGATTTGGTCTCCTACTTCTCGCATTTCCTTAATAACTGGCTCTGCATCTTTATTTTCCTTTTTTAGTTGTGGAATTTTTTTAGATGCTTCATTTCGTTTTGCCTTTAGCTGCTCTGTTTCAGCAATTAATTTTCTTCTTTTCGTATCCAGCTCTTCAAATTTATCAAGCTCAGATAAATCCTCTCCTCGATGTGCAAGTTTTCCTTTTACCTCTTCTAAATTATTGCGCAAAAATTTCATATCTAACATGTTAACTTCCTCCTTTAGATTTTTTTCAATGTGTCCATTTCTATAGATATCGACGTAGGTTAGTACTTTTGATTTCCGCTCCGAACAGATGTCGCACTTATGCCCCTGGTGAAAGCGTAGTGTATTTCCGGAACGGCGGGAAAAATTCCTTTAATGATTGCGCAGCATTCTATCAACTCTACATAACGGTTTATTAAACCAAAAGGTGAATACAGCATTTTTACAACCTATAGGTTTAAGCCCATACAAAAAACTCTCATCCCTACAAAAATAGGGACGAGAGTTTTTCCCGCGTTGCCACCCTGATTGAAGAGTATAGATGACTCCTCCAGCTCAAGTTAGATCATAACGGGACCTACCGGGTTTACTTACTTCGACTGACTATTCGTAAACCAGTTCAAGGATGGATTCACAGCACCTTCTCATCGATTCACACCAGCCATCGACTCTCTTAAGAAAAGGGTACTGTTACTAGTTCCTATCACCACTATTGTTCCTATTTCATTATCATTAGACTATTTTATATTATGCTATATCTTATCGAATTTAGCCCTAACTTGCAAGGGTTTGTATCGATTCTTCTACCATTTTTACAAAATAAGCAATCAAACGATTATCATCGGTTAATTCTGGATGGAAGGCTGAGCATAAATAATGATCCTGTTGTGCTGCTACAATTCGATCTTGATACGTGGCAAGAACCTCTACTTCAGAACCAACTTCCGTGATATATGGAGCACGAATGAAGACAGCATTAAAATTGTCCGCAATATCCTTCACTGGAATTTTTGCCTCAAAGCTTGCTACTTGACGACCAAACGCATTACGAGCAACTTTCATATTCATCAATCCTAAATGTGCTTGCTCTTGTCCCTCAATTTCACTTGCCATGAGAATTAACCCAGCACACGTTCCAAAGATTGGCTTTCCTTTTTCTCCAAATGCTTGGATCGCATCAAAGAAATCGTAGCTGTCAATAAGACGACGCATCGTTGTACTCTCTCCACCAGGAAGAATCAGTCCATCAATATCCTCTAATTGTTCTTTTCGTTTTATTTCGATTGCCTCCACACCACATGCTTCAACAGAACGAATATGTTCACGAACAGCACCTTGTAATGCTAATACTCCAATCGTTGTCATACGGATTCCCTCTTTCTATTCACTTCGGTCTTGCATACGATCATGTGCTTCAAGTGTACTCATTTCAATTCCTTTCATGGCAGTACCTAGATCTTTGGACAGTTCTGCAATTAATTTATAATCTTGAAAATGAGTTGTTGCTTCAACAATCGCTTTTGCAAATTTAGCTGGATTATTAGATTTAAAAATACCAGAACCGACAAATACACCATCAGCACCTAACTCCATCATTAATGCAGCATCAGCTGGTGTTGCTACTCCTCCTGCTGCAAAGTTAACCACTGGCAAACGACCTTCTTCACGAATTTCTAATAACAATTCAAATGGTGCACCAATTTCTTTTGCAAATGTCATTACTTCATCTCTTGACATCCCAGTTAATTTACGAATTTCAGATTGTACTTGACGCATATGACGTACTGCTTCGACAATATTTCCAGTTCCTGGTTCCCCTTTTGTACGAAGCATAGAAGCTCCTTCACCAATACGGCGAACTGCTTCTCCTAAATTACGGCACCCACATACAAATGGTACCGTAAAATCGGATTTATTTAAGTGGTATATATCATCAGCTGGTGTTAATACTTCACTTTCATCAATGTAGTCAACACCCATTGCCTCTAGCACGCGTGCCTCTGCAATATGACCAATTCGTGCTTTTGCCATTACTGGAATGGAAACTGCATTCATCACTTCTTCTGTAATGGTTGGATCAGCCATACGTGCAACACCACCTGCTGCGCGTATATCAGATGGCACACGTTCTAATGCCATTACAGCAACTGCACCCGCTTCTTCTGCAACTTTCGCTTGTTCGGCGTTTACCACATCCATGATAACGCCGCCTTTTTGCATTTCTGCCATTCCACGTTTTACACGTTCTGTACCTGTATTTGTCATCAATATTCCCTCCTATTAACATCGAAACTTCTACCAAATATATTTTACTATTTAGAACCATCCTTTAACAGTATCAACTACTGTTGAAAACATACTACTGAAAAAGTCACCAACAGCACCTAATGACAACATCAACCAATTTGCTTTTTCAACATCACCTTTTGTCACTAAATCGACTGTTTGACTCTTTTCTCCAAATATATAGCCATAATCGGTTTCGCCATCATATACAAGTTTTGCAGTTCCTACTTTTTCCCCTGCTTCAATTGGTGCTTCTAGTTCACTATCTTCGTTTAATTTATCTTCATCAAATTGATACGTAATCTGATACGCTTCCTCTTCCCCATTTTTTATAGGTAGTGTAAATCCTTCACTTGTTTCTACTTCTACTGTATCTTCTTTTCCTTTTGCAACAGGAATTGTACTTTCATCTTCTAATTGATAGCCTGCTGGAAATAATTCTTGTGTTTCAAATTGATTAAACCCATAATCCATTAACTGTTGAGTTTGCCCAAAGCGTGCTGCTTCACTTTCTGTTTTCATCACAACAGAAATAAGACGTTTACCATCTTGTTTTGCAGTTCCAGTAAAGCAGTAACCTGCAAGATCGGTGTAACCAGTCTTTAGTCCATCAATTCCTTCATAATAAAATTGTTTGAAGTTTACACCTTCATGTGGTAGCATTCGATTCCAATTGGTAATGATTTGATCATCGAATTCTGTTTCTGGGATACTAGATATATCTAATGCGTCTGGATAATCCTTAATTAAGTGATAAGCGAGCAGTGCTGCAGATCTTGCAGATAATAAGTTATTGGCATTTGGGTCTGTTCCTTCTGGATAGTTTTCCCCAAGAGACTCATTCGCTAACCCAGTAGAATTGACAAATTCAAAATCTGGTAGACCCATTTCTTCGCCTTTTTCATTCATCATCTTCACAAATTCGCCTTCAGATCCTGCAATTAATTCTGCTAATGCTATCGTCGTTGCATTATCTGAATTAATTGCCATGGCTTCATATAATTCTTGTACCGTATAATCTACATTTTGTGTAAGGCCTACGCCTGAAAACGAAGCATCTGCAGAAATACTGTATGGGTAATCACTTATTTGTGTTGTTGTGTCCCAGCTGATTTGACCTTCTTCGATCGCTTCCCAAACTAAGTATTCCGTCATCATTTTTGTCATACTAGCTGGTGGAAGTGCGGTATCAGCATTTTTTGCATATAATATCTTTCCTGTTTCTGCATCAACTAAAATAGCTGATTCCCCTCCAATATCTACTTCTGCCTTTGTAGCTATTGGTTGAACCGTAACAACTATCAAACTCAAAACAAATATAAGAAACAGTAACAACTTCTTTTGGAATATATCTTTCAACTTTTTCTACCTCCACCTTATCGTTATGGCAATATTACGGGAATTCTACTACGTTTAGTAGAACGCACTTTTTTATTTTACCACGAATGAGGCATAAAAAATAGATGGGGAAGCACCCCCATCTATCCTATTTTTTTCATTAATTAAATGGGTATTCTAGCTTATACGTGATAATTTGGTGCTTCTTTTGTAATTTGTACATCATGGGGATGACTTTCACGTAAGCCAGCATTTGTAATCCGGATAAAACGTGAATCATTTCGTAATGCTTCAATTGTTTTAGCACCACAATAGCCCATACCTGCACGTACACCACCTACTAATTGGTGAATCGTGTCTGCTAGTGGACCTTTATAGGCAACACGTCCTTCAATTCCCTCTGGTACAAGCTTTTTGGCATCTTGTGAATCCTGGAAGTAGCGATCTTTTGATCCTGCCTTCATGGCACTAACAGACCCCATACCTCGATACACTTTAAACTGTCTTCCTTGGAAAATTTCTGTCTCACCAGGACTCTCTTCTACACCAGCAAACATACTACCAATCATGACAGCATGGGCCCCAGCTGCAAGTGCTTTTGCGACATCTCCTGAATATTTTATACCACCATCGGCAATAATAGTTCCATCATATTCTTCTGCAGCAATCGCACAATCATGGACAGCTGTAATTTGTGGAACACCAACACCTGCTACAACCCGTGTCGTACAAATAGATCCTGGCCCAATTCCTACTTTAACAATAGTTGCACCCGCTTCAAATAATTCTTTTGTAGCCTCAGCTGTTGCAACATTTCCTGCAATAATATCTAAATCAGGGTATTTTTTTCTTACTTTACGTACTTGTTCAATTACTCCTTTAGAGTGACCATGTGCAGTATCAATTACAATAACGTCGACCCCTTTATCTACCAACTGCTCAATCCGTTTCATAGAATCTGCTGTAACGCCCACTGCAGCACCAGCTACTAGCCGACCATGAATGTCTTTAGCAGCATTCGGAAATTCTATTGCCTTTTCAATATCCTTAATGGTAATTAATCCTTTTAACACATTGTTTTCATCAACAAGAGGCAGTTTTTCAATTTTATGACGTTGCAATATTTCTTCCGCTTGTTCAAGTGATGTTCCAACTGGAGCTGTCACAAGATTATTATGTGTCATTACTTCTGAAATAACGGTGGAATAATCTTGTATAAATCGTAAGTCACGGTTCGTTAAAATACCAACTAACTTCTGTTCTTCAATACTATTTACAATGGGTACACCTGAAATTCTAAATTTTCCCATCAAATGTTCTGCATCGTACACTTGATGCTCTGGAGTTAAGAAAAAGGGATTAGCAATTACACCACTTTCCGAACGTTTTACACGATCAACGTGTTCTGCTTGTTCTTCAATTGACATATTCTTATGAATGATTCCAAGTCCACCTTGTCGTGCCATCGCAATTGCCATTGGTGCTTCTGTAACCGTGTCCATCCCAGCACTAATGAAAGGGGTATTTAGCTTGAGGTTAGCTGATAATCTCGTATCAACCTGTACATCCTTTGGTAATACTTCTGATTTTGCAGGCATTAGTAATACATCATCAAACGTTAAACCTTCTTTTACAAACTTGTCTTCCCGCATTCTTACCCTCCTCAAAATAATAGTTTACATATTGCCGATGTGTTAAAAAATAAACAGTTGGTCATACTAAGTAAGCATTTTCTATTGTAGTTTACAATACGCCAATCCTTCTTTTTTTTCAATAGCGTTTTGGAAAGGATAAAAAATAAATAGATTCGCAATTTTCAAACATGCTAGAGGGGAGCTTTCTATATGAAGTTTCAAGAAATAAATACGTTCTACACCTATTTATTATCGCAATCATCTGCACAATATTTTTTATATTCCTGCTACCAGCAATTGGGGATGAAAGACGCTGAAATAAAAAGTTATGAAAACTGTAGTGCATTTGTCCATTACTTAAATCATGGCAGAAAGTTTTATGAAAATGGCAGAAAATCGGAGTTACTGATACAGCCAATTTTATATTTTTATGGAATGGTTCATCTATTAAAAGCCTGCCTATTGACTATTCGACCAAATTATCCAGAATCAACTAGTTTGTTAGCACATGGTGTATCGACTCGAAAAAGAAAACGAAAAAACTATTCCTTTATAGAGGATGAAGTGAAAATACAGCACAATGGATTGTTTCCCTATGTGAATCAACATATCTACGAGCAAGAAAAGGTTCCATTTGAGAAAATAAAAATGGATTATTTATTCGGGCTTATCCCAGAAATGCAGATTTTACTTTCGTTTCATCAACGGGAAAAAATGATAAGTGTCGGGAAACAACACCAATCTATCCTGAGGCTTCCTACACAATTATTGGATCACTACCATTTAACAGAAAAAGCATTGATCCAACGGCTGAAACCTTATTTATCACCCATTAAAAAAACGACAACAGAAAAAGAAGCTGTTATCGTTGAATTAACAAAAAGCATCGAAAGTGAAAGTAATCCATTTTTCTTCCATATGTCTAATGAAATGATTTACTTTCCGATCAATCGATCCTATTTTATCCCGATTTCAGAGGTTATGGTACACTATCTTCTATTGTATAACCTTAGTATGTTATGTCGGTATGAAGCAGAATGGTGGGGGGAATTAATTACAACTAAACCAGAAATTGATTATGCGTTTATCAGCCATTTTTTAGCGATCACTGCTGAAAAAATTCCACTTCTTCTTGGACATAAGCTTTATCAAAATTTACAAAGGAATTAAGATCTACTTAATAATTCATCAATATATAGATTGGTTTCATCTTTTAAGGAAATAATATGGTCTGTATCTGATATTCGTATCATTGGACGAGTAGGCTGTTCCGATTCAACAAAGACAATTTCACCAATTTGGTCATTAGATAGTTTCACTTTTGTACCTATTGAAAAATTGGACAAGCTTTTCATAAACGTTTGGACAACTTTCACATCAAGTGTTGAAAACTGTTCTTTTTGGATCTCCTCTATTACCTGGAATGAGGATCGTTTTTCTTGATATGGGCGTTCACAGGTCATGGCATGGTAAATATCACAAACAGCAATGATTCGTGCATATGGATGTATGTTTGATGTCGTCAATCCAAGTGGATAGCCACTTCCATCACAGCGTTCATGATGCTGTAAGACAGCGAGCTTCATAGATTTGGTAATTGTAGGAATATGTTCTACAAATCGATAAGAGTAGACAGGATGCTTTTTAATCTCTTTAAACTCCGCTCCTGTTAACGAATCAGTGCTCATCAGCATGGTAGGATTTAGCTTGGACATCCCACAATCACATAGTAAAGCTGCAATCCCAACTTGTAGGTATTCTGCTTTTGAATAGCCCATTTTTTTAGCAAGGAAAGTACTTAATACACTAAGCGCAACACTATGATGATAAAAATATGTTTCTTTTCCAGCGTAATGATGTAGGGTATAGACAGCTTGATTTATATCATCTTGTCGTTCTAATAATGGTACTAGCCATTTACGAATAACAGCTACATCAATCGGCTTTTGTTGTTGCCATTCCGTAAATAATGCCTTGTATTTTGTGACGACATATTGATAATGTTCTTTGAACGAACGTGCTTCTATCTCTATTGACTGTTCCTTTTTTTCTTTTGGTGTAAGTTTTTTAGGATTAAATGCTTGGCCATCCGCTAGTTGATGAGCTACATCCACCTGTTCAATTAAAAAACGCTCCAAGACCTTGATATGTTCCTCCGTTAACACTGTATTTTTCGGAACAATTGGTTTTGTTGTTTTACTATAAATATCCCGTATTACCACACAACCCGGAACAAGTTGTTCCACTCTTACTCGCATTTCAATCCCCCTAAAGTTAACAACTTTCTTCTAAAAAAGAAAAGCTCTTTATAGATCCTTTATTTTATTTGGACATCGCTGTTGATGTGAATTGCGACGTAAATCAAAATGGATTTTTTATCCGCTTCGGAAATCAATGGCGCTATCTACGTCACAATATAGGTAAACTATTCACTAAGATTTACACTAAAAAAGACAAACCTTAAGAAAATAGCCAAAAGAAATATCTATTTCTCTTGGCCTTTCCTCATTCTAGTTGGTTTCGTTTGAATTATCTTCTGATTCAGGATCATCTACTTGTTGCTCAACTTCTTCCGCTACATCTTTTTCTTCTTTATCTTCAGCATGTTCAATTTTAGCAACGGTAGCAACGGATTCATCTTCATGTAAACGAATAAGGCGAACACCTTGTGCATTTCGTCTTGTTCGGGAAATACCTGAAACTGGAATTCGAATTAAGACACCTGCTGCTGTAATAAGCATAAGATCTTCCTCACCTGTTACTGCTTTTACAGCTACTACATGGTCTGTCTCTGCTAGTTTACATGTATAGATCCCTTTACCACCACGTCTTGTAATTCGATATTGATCCTCTGGTGTACGTTTACCAACACCTTTATCTGTTACATGCAATACTTCTGTACCTCTTTCCAATATTTCCATTGAAATAACTTCATCATCATCTCTTAAGGAAATACCTCTTACACCAGCTGCTGTTCTACCCATAGAACGAACTTGGTCTTCTGGGAAACGAATTAAGTATCCATTTCGAGTACCAATCATAATATCTTTTGTACCATCTGTCAGGCGAACAGATATTAACTCATCCTCATCCCGCAGCCCTACAGCAATCAATCCACCACGGCGGATATTAGCAAAATGGGATAGTTTCGTTCGTTTGGAAATACCATGTTTTGTCGTAAAGAATAAATAATACTCATCAGAATACGCTTCAACGGATATAACAGCATTGATCCATTCATCATTTTCAATTTGCAATAGATTAATAATAGGAAGACCTTTAGCTGTCCTGCTAAACTCTGGGATTTCATACCCCTTTGCTCGATATACTTTTCCCTTATTCGTAAAGAAAAGGATTGTATCATGTGTAGAGGTTGACACAAGATGTTCAACAAAGTCATCTTCATTTGTACCCATTCCTTGGATACCACGACCACCTCGTTTTTGCGTACGGTAAGTGGAGGCTGGTAAACGTTTAACATAACCTTGGTGAGTTAGCGTAATAACAATATTTTCTTCAGGAATTAAGTCCTCATCCTCAATAAAATCAACGCCACCTAGCATAATTTCAGTACGACGGTCATCACTATAGCGTTCCTTAATATCGATTAGCTCTTCACGGATGATTTCCAATACTTTTTCTTCATCGGCGAGTATCGCTTTTAGCTCATCAATTCGTTGTCGTAATTCTTTATATTCCTCTTCAATTTTTTCGCG
Organism: Oceanobacillus halotolerans; assembly: GCF_010993955.1. Classification (GTDB taxonomy): domain Bacteria; phylum Bacillota; class Bacilli; order Bacillales; family Amphibacillaceae; genus Oceanibacillus_A; species Oceanibacillus_A halotolerans. The sequence continues at coordinate 47,629 of NZ_WIXL01000001.1, forward strand.
CTCTAAACCAGTTAAGCGCTGCAGACGCATATCTAAGATAGCTTGTGCCTGTTTTTCAGAGAGATTAAAATTTTCCATTAACCCTTCACGGGCAATATCTGCCGTTTTAGAGCTTCGAATTAATTCAATTACCTCATCTAAATGATCTAGAGCAACGCGTAATCCTTCTAAAATATGTGCACGTGCTTCTGCTTTTCTTAATTCAAAAGCAGTTCGTCGTTTAATAATTTCCTGTTGGTGTTTTAAATAATGTTCTAAACTTTCCTTAATTGTAAGGATTTTTGGTTTACCTTCTACTAATGCCAACATATTAATTCCAAAAGTCGTTTGTAATGCGGTGTATTTGTATAAATTATTTAATACAACATTTGCATTCACATCACGACGAAGCTCGATTACAACGCGTAACCCATTCCGATCTGATTCATCTCTTAAATCAGTAATACCATCAATTCGCTTATCTCGAACAAGCTCAGCAATTTTTTCGATTAATTTCGCTTTATTCACTTGATATGGTAATTCAGTTGCAATAATTTTAGATTTTCCATTAGCTAGTTCTTCAATATGCGTTTTGGCACGTACCGTAATGGAACCTTTTCCAGTCTCATAAGCTTTACGGATTCCACTTCGACCTAAAATTTCCCCAGCAGTAGGAAAATCAGGACCATGTATATGATTTTCCATCAGCTCTTCTATTGTAATTGTCGGATCTTTACTAATTGCAAGGACTGCATCAATCGTTTCTCCCAGATTATGTGGTGGAATATTCGTAGCCATCCCAACCGCAATACCTGATGTTCCATTTACAAGTAAATTTGGAAAACGAGCAGGAAAAACAATTGGCTCTTTTTCAGATCCATCATAGTTTTCCGTATAATCGATGGTATCTTTATTGATATCACGTAATAGTTCCATTGAAATTTTTGACATGCGAGCCTCTGTATAACGCATTGCTGCAGCAGAGTCACCATCAACTGAACCAAAATTTCCGTGGCCATCTACCAACATATTACGATAACTAAAATCTTGCGCCATTCGGACCATTGCTTCATAAACAGCAGAGTCACCATGGGGGTGATATTTACCGATTACTTCTCCAACAATACGCGCTGATTTTTTATAAGCTTTATCAGCATGCATACCTAAATCATTCATTGCATATAATATTCTACGCTGAACTGGTTTTAGACCGTCTCGTACATCTGGTATGGCACGTGAGACAATAACACTCATTGCGTAATCTAGGAATGATGTTCGCATTTCCTGACTGATATTAATTTCCTGAACACTTGGACGTTGATCCACCATTAAATTACCTCCTTAAGAAAAACACTAACCTATGTTTTCCTTCGGCCAGTCAGATTAGAAGAAATCGCATGTATAGCCGATTTCAACACATTTGCAGATAGGAAAGTATAAACCATCCTATCTGCATAAGTGCAACTAAGGCTTTCGCTATAAAGACCTAGCGATAAGCCAAGTTTTCTAATATCCTTTGCCTTTTTTTCTAAATATCTAAGTTCTTTACATACTGTGCGTTCTCTTGTATAAAGTTTCTACGAGGTTCTACTTTATCACCCATTAACATGTCAAAAATTTGGTCTGCATCAATGGCATCTTCTAATTCTACTTGTAATAATGTTCGAGATTCAGGATCCATCGTTGTTTCCCAAAGCTGGGTAGCGTTCATTTCTCCAAGCCCTTTATAACGCTGTAAGCCTGGTTTTGGTGCTTTCGGAATTTGTTCTATAATACGTTCCATTTCAGCATCATTATAAGCATAATAAACAGCTTTCCCTTGTTGTATTTTATATAATGGCGGTTGTGCAATATACACATAGCCATGTTCAATTAATGGACGCATGTAACGGTAGAAAAAGGTTAGTAATAATGTTCGTATATGTGCACCATCCACATCAGCATCTGTCATAATGACCACTTTATGGTAACGAGCTTTGGAAATATCAAATTCTTCTCCAATTCCTGTTCCTAAGGCTGTGATCATCGAACGTACTTCATTGTTGGATAGAATTTTATCTAATCTAGCTTTTTCTACGTTTAAGATTTTCCCTCTTAGTGGCAAAATAGCTTGGAAATGACGGTCTCGTCCTTGTTTTGCAGATCCTCCAGCAGAGTCACCCTCTACAATATACAATTCACTAATTTTTGCATCTTTTGAGGAGCAGTCTGCTAATTTCCCTGGTAAATTGGACACTTCTAAAGCACCTTTACGTCGTGTTAGTTCACGTGCTTTTTTCGCAGCCATTCGTGCTCTAGATGCCATAAGTCCTTTTTCAACAACAATTTTTGCAGTTGTTGGATTTTCAAATAAAAATTTGGATAAAGCTTCACTAAACACTGAATCTGTTACTGTCCGAACTTCACTATTTCCTAGTTTCGTTTTCGTTTGCCCTTCAAATTGCGGATCAGGATGTTTAATCGAAATAATTGCTGTTAAACCTTCTCGAACATCTTCACCACTTAAATTTGGGTCATTTTCTTTAAATAAGTTATTTTTTCGTGCATAGTCGTTAATAACTCTTGTTAAACCAGTTTTAAAACCAGATTCGTGTGTTCCACCTTCATACGTATGAATATTATTGGCAAATGAATAAATATTGCTGGCGAATCCATCATTATACTGAAGGGAAACTTCTACTTGTATTTCGTCGTCTTCCCCTTCAGCATAGAAAGGTTCATGCAATACTTCTTTTGTATGATTGATATATTCAACATACGAACTAATACCACCTTCATAAAAATAGCTCACAGGTTCAACATCAGTTCGTTTATCATCAAGGGTTATGGTTAAACCTTTATTTAAAAAGGCTAATTCACGCAATCGCTGGGTTAAAATATCATAACTAAATTCGACACTTTCGGTAAAGATTTCAGTATCTGGAACAAAGTGAATCATCGTACCTGTAATATCTGTTTCTCCAACAATCTCAATTTCACCCTGTGGAACACCTTTTCTAAAGGATAGATGGTGAATCTGACCATCACGATGAACCTCTACTTCTAGATATGAAGATAAAGCATTTACAACTGATGCACCAACACCATGTAATCCACCAGATACTTTATAACCGCCACCACCAAATTTTCCTCCGGCATGTAGGACTGTAAGGATTACTTCTAATGCTGGTCGACCTGTTTTCTCATGAGTATCTACAGGAATTCCGCGGCCATTATCTTTAACAGTAACACTATTATCTTCCTCAATAATCACTTGTATATGGTCACAATAGCCTGCTAAAGCCTCATCAATACTGTTATCCACAATTTCCCATACAAGGTGATGAAGTCCTTTTTCACTTGTTGACCCAATATACATTCCAGGTCTTTTACGAACTGCTTCCAATCCCTCAAGGACTTGTATCTGCTCTGCGTCATAGGCTTGTTCTTGTGATAATTTATCTTCCATTGTCATATTTTCACCTGCGTTTCTATGATTAGAAAAACTCGCATTCGCTCGTCCTTTAGCGAATGTGTCAGTTTTTCTTAAACTTTCCTAACATATAAAAAAACTTAGTTGATCGTTTCCAGATCATTCTCATCATCTATTTCCAATTCATCTGAGAAATCATCTAATTTACTAATTGTCGATATCATGCTAGCTCGTTTCTTTAAAGTAGATACAGATAATGAACTATAATAAATAACATCGCTTGTAATGACGACCGCTTTTGCTTCATTTTTCGGCCCCACTATTTTGCTATTTATCTCTGCATTATCCATCATTTCTTCCATGATTGTGGAAGAGGTAACTACATCATAGTCAATAATGGAAATCACATCTTTTGATTGAATGACATTATCATTGCCAATATGAATAAACATCGTATTCCTCCACACTTGCTAAAAATTAAATTAACTTTCTTTTTCTACTGTACCATTATGCACTCGGAATAACTCTGCATTTTGTAAGGTTGAATGATTAATTCCATCAACACTCGTGGTGGAAACAAAAGTTTGTACTTTTCCTTGAATGGTATTTAGGAGATGTGATTGTCTATAATCATCAAGCTCACTCAATACATCATCAAGAAGTAAGGTAGGATATTCCCCTACTTCATTGTAAATAAGCTCTAATTCAGCCAATTTCACAGAAAGAGCTGTCGTTCGTTGTTGTCCTTGTGACCCATACGTTTGTACATCCTTTTGATTAACATAAAAGGTAAGATCATCTCGATGCGGGCCACATAAAGTAGTTCCACGTTCAATCTCTTTTTCTTCTATTTCTTGAAATTTATTTAAATAGACTGTTTCTATTATTTCCTTATTCGCTTCTTCTGATACGTCTACTGTCGGGTTATACTGAATTTCAAGGTCTTCTAACTGACGACTTATTCCATCATGAATTGGTCGTGCCCACTTACGTAATAATTCTAAAAACAAAAAGCGTCGCTCAAGCAATGTTGCTGCATGTTGGGCTAACTGCTCCGTTAAAACAGATAACATCGTTTTATCTTGGACTTCTTTTCGTTGCATTTGTTTTAACAGCATATTGCGTTGCTTTAAAATTTTTTGATATTGTCCCAAATGATAGATATAGCGTGGTTGAATTTGTCCTAGTTCCATATCAATAAAACGTCGTCGTATTTGTGGTGGACCTTTGACTAATGTAAGATCTTCTGGAGCAAACATCACAACATTAAATGCACCAATATAATCACTTAATCTTTTTTGTTCTAAATGATTTAGTTTTGCTTTTTTTCCTCTAGTAGATAAGATGATCTCTAAAGGTATTGATTGATTCCGTTTCGTAAGTCTACCTTCTATTTTACCATATTCTTCGTTCCACTGTATCAATTCTTTTTCTCTAGGTGTACGATGTGACTTAGTAAAGGCTAATACATAGATTGCCTCCATCAAATTTGTTTTCCCTTGTGCATTTTCTCCAATGATCACATTAATTTTATCATCAAAGGTTACATCCAATTTTTCATAATTACGATAATGTTTTAATGTTAATTGATCAATAAACATAAAGAATTCCTCTTTTTTTCTAGCGACTTTCTACCTTTTACACAATATAATGTAGGTACCATTAATCTTTCACAACAGTGAAGGTACCTACATTTTCTACTTCAACGACGTCATTTGGATAAAGTTTTCTTCCTCGACGGTGTTCTCTTTCACCATTAACGATAACACCTTGGTCTTGCAAAAACAGTTTTACCATTCCGCCTGACTCAAGGAAATTTGCGAGTTTGATAAATTGACCCAAGGTTATATACTCAGTGTTAATACTAATTTGTTCTTCCAAAAATATCACCAAATTCTCTTTTTTATTTTGCTTGCACGTACTTACTTCGTATACCTCTATTTTACTAAAGTTTCCTCGTGAAAGAAAGCTAATACATCTTAAAAAAATAGCTGTTTTTTAAAAGATAGTTGCTTTAGTATAAAACCTCTTTCATATAAGATGTATTATGCACTAGCTTACCGTTCCGGCAGAATACTTCGCTTTCACCAGGGGCACAAGTGCGAGCATCTGTTCAAACTTGTCGTTTTCACAGTGTCTTCGTAGCCATGGACACGGCCTCAGCCTCCCGTGACGCACAGAACACTTCTTCCGGGGTCTTCGGACACGTGTTGTTTCCATAGGAGTCTACGTATTCTGCCTCCACTAGTAGAGATTTTCTAATCAACAAGTAATTAAAACCCATGAAATCAACTTGTCGTAGAGTTCATCTTACTTAAGCCTAAAAAAATTATCCTAAGCTCTGGAAAATGCGAGTCTCTTCAGGAATAGGAGTCGACTTTCCTCCGCTCCAATCAACTATTGTATAGTACGCAAATACATGATAAAACATAGCTCAAATCAGCGGAGGAAATACACGTAGACTCCTGCGGGAGGAAAGGCCTAGATGAGACCCCGCAAACGAGGAACGAGTTGAGGAGGCTCAACAGCCACCCGCGGAAAGCGAAGTGTATTTCCGAAGCGAGTAAACGCTCTAAACATCACTTTAAGTTATGTCGCATAATATACATTATGCGACATAGGGTCAATAGAAAAGGATAAAGCTCTTACCTTATTCAGATAAGAGCTTTATTAATAGCTTGTCCTAAATTTTGAAGATCATTAATACGTCCGGACAGGTAAAATCAATTGCAAAATTGGATCATTGTTAGCTGGACGAATAATAAATGGCCTCATTGCACCAGTAAAATCTATTTTCACTTCATCGTATTCAATTGCTTTTAACGCATCTAACATATATTTCGAACTGAATGATATTTTTAATTCTTCTCCCTGAATGCTATCAACATTTACTTCTTCAACAACACGTCCAACCTCAGGTGAATTACCAGTAATTTCAACAATTTGATTACTCTTTGTTGTTAATTTAACGACATTATTTCGGTCTTCTTTAGCTAAAAGGGAAGCACGATCAATTGTATTTAGTAACTCTTTTGTTTTTATATGAATAACCGTTTTACTTTGATCAGGTATTAAACGAGATGTTTCTGGATAATTCCCATCTAGTAATCGGGACAAGAAATTTAGATGTTTAGTTCTAAATAGGATTTGATTATTCGTAACACTGATTTCTACCGTTTCTTCTGAATCATCTAGAATTTTGGAAAGCTCATTTAAACTTTTTCCAGGAACAACAACACTTGAGAATGATACATTTGTTGAGTCCATCGGAATTTCACGTGAAGCAAGTCGATGACTATCTGTTGCTGTAAAAGATAGTTTGTTATCTTCTAATTTTAAATTAACCCCTGTTAATATCGGTCTTGTTTCCATTGTTGATACGGCAAAAACAGTTTGCTTAATTAAGTTTTTTAATAAATCAATCGGTAATTCAAAGCTTTCATCTGTCTGTAGTTTTGGCAATTGTGGATATTCATCTGCATCTTGGCCATTAAGATTAAATTCTGCTTTTCCAGAACGAATCGTTACATTTAAGTTAGCATCCGCTTCTACTTCAACTGTTTTTTCTGGTAATTTACGAACAATCTCTGGAAAATAGCGTGCTTGTAAGACGATACTGCCTTCTTCTATTTGCTCAATATGAACGATACCCTCTTCTTCTACTGGTATATGGGATTCAATAGAAATATCAGAGTTACTACCAGTTAATAAAAGTCCATTCTTTTTCGCTTCAATTTTCATTCCAGTCAAAATAGGAATAGCAGTTCTTGCTGATATTGCTTTCATGACATCCTGCACACTAGCAATTAGTTTGTCGCGTTGAACGATAAATTTCATAAAATATTTCCCCCTAGTGGAAGTAATCTATATATCTTTTATTTATAAAATATAATAATAAAAGTAATAAGGCTTGTGATTATGTGGATAACTAAGAAATGGTTTTGTATATCAACTTATCCCCATGTGGGTAAAGTGTGAACAAGTATGAACCTGTTATCCACGCTATTCACATGTGGATAACTAAATTGATTTGATTTGTTCTTTAATTTCTTCAATTTCCTTACTTAAAAGGGTATCATTTTCCATCATTTTTGCTATTTTTTCATGTGCATGGATAACGGTAGTATGATCACGGCCACCAAATTCCTCTCCTATTTTCGGAAGAGAAAAGTCGGTTAATTCACGTGATAAATACATTGCTATTTGTCTAGGAAAAGCAATAGATTTCGTCCGTTTTTTCGCTAACATTTCTTCTAATTTGACATTATATTTTTCCCCAACAACTTCTTGAATTCCCTTTATTGTAACCACTTTTGGTTTCCTACTTGGAATGATATCTTTTAACGCATCAGCAGCTAATGAAGCATCAATATCTTGGTTCACTAAAGAAGAATAGGCGACAACTCGTATGAGAGCACCTTCTAATTCTCGGATATTCGTATCTATCTGGTTAGCGATATAAAGCATTACTTCATTAGGAATATCTAATCCTTCTGCTTTGGCCTTTTTATTTAAGATAGCAATACGTGTTTCTAAATCTGGAGGTGTAATATCTGTGATTAATCCCCATTCAAAACGTGATCGTAAGCGATCCTCTAATGTTGGGATTTCTTTAGGAGGACGATCACTCGAAATGATTATTTGCTTACTTTCTTCATGCAAGGTATTAAATGTATGGAAAAACTCCTCTTGTGTTGATTCTTTCCCAGCAATAAATTGGATATCATCAATTAATAAGACATCGACATTACGGTATTTGTTGCGAAAATTAATGGTTTTATTATCCATAATGGCATTAATAAATTCGTTGGTAAATTTTTCCGAAGTTAAGTATACTACATTTGCATTTGGGTTATGTTCGAGTACATAGTGTCCGATTGCATGCATTAAGTGGGTTTTCCCTAATCCGACACCACCATAAATAAACAATGGATTATATGCATTAGCAGGTGCCTCGGCAACCGCTAATGAAGCAGCATGGGCAAACCGATTGCCTGATCCGATGACAAATGTATCAAATGTATATTTCGAATTTAGCATCGTTTTCGGGGACTCTGTACCAGAATCATTTTGTATTGGTGTTGCTGCTTTAGGTGATGGATTCGTTTCTTCTTCTGTAGTTTGTAACTCTGGAATAATGAATTTTATCGATAATGGTGTCCCAGTAATGTTCCCAATAATATTTGTTATTAAGGATGTATAATGCCCTTCTAACCAATCACGTGCAAATTCATTAGGAGCTGCGATAATTAAGGTATCTTCGTTAATTCGTAATGCTTTTGTGTTTTTAAGCCACGTGTCAAAACTAGGTTTACTAATTTTCTCTTCTATTTTTTCTAATGTCGCAGTCCATAACTCCTCAATATTATTCAACTATGTCACCCCTTTCGGTAGTAGATGATAGAAAAAGCCTCTCTCGATCCTTCTACTGAATAGAAAGATGGAAAGGCATTTTTGCATAAACATTTAAAAACTAGCATAGGCTATGAATATAGAAAATAATGCTAGTAAATTGGAATGATATGAAATTTTAGTTGTGGACAGTCTATCCTATAACATACAGTAGATCATAACTTTTATATACATCATTCACAAACATGTTGATAAGTCTGCACACATAGATGTTAATAAATATCCACATGATATCCACAGATTGTGGAAAACTTTTAATATAGAATCACCTATACACATATTAAAACACAAATATAATACCAAATAAAACCTTAATTTGCAATGGTTTTTTGACAGTTATCCACAATTTCTATAGCTTGTAGATATTTACTATCCACACCACTATATTTTGTGATTAACATGTCGATATGTGTTGTGGATAATAAAATGATATCGAAAAATGTTGAACAAGGATTTGTGGATAAAAATAATTCCATGTGAAGTTGACAAATAACTAATGAATTCCTTATAATAGTTGAGACTGTCTATTGGATTAGTTTTAAATGAGTTTTTATTCCTCGAGGAGGTGCAAGATAGATGAAAAGAACGTTTCAACCAAATAATCGTAAACGTAAAAAGGTTCACGGATTCCGTGCACGTATGAGTTCAAAAAATGGACGTAAAGTACTAGCACGCCGTCGTCGTAAAGGTAGAAAAGTATTATCTGCATAGACCACTGAACACTATCAGTGGTCTTTTTACTAGGATAAGCAGTGTTTCTCAGTTATATCTCATTTTGGAGGAAAAAGTTGGGGTACACTGCTTATTTTTTTAACACTTAGGAAAGCATAAAATTTCAGCTAAGAAGTCACATCCAACGTTGCTAAAATTTTGATGTACAAAGTATAAGAAAAACTAACACATTCGCTAAAGGACGAGCGAATGCGAGTTTTTCTAATGATCTCGTATATACTAACTAGTGTTTTGCCTAACATAATTCGGTAGACAAGTTCTATAACATGTGGTGATCGTTATGAAGAAGGTATTTCGTATAAAAGATAATAAAGAATTTCAGTATGTGTTTAAGCATGGTAGAACATTTGCTAACCGACAGCTTGTTATATATTATATGTATAAAGAAGACCAAAAACATTTTCGTATTGGTTTATCGGTGGGAAAGAAGATTGGAAATGCTGTAATGCGAAATCAAATTAAACGCTATTTGCGGCAAGCTTTTCATGAGCTAGAAGACGATATTCAGCCAATGTATGATATCGTCATTATTGCCAGGCAACCAACTAAATCGATGAGTTTTCACCAAATCAAGAAAAGTTTAACCCATTTGCTCTATAAAGAACGTCTATTAAAAAATAAAAGTAAATTAAGGTAAAATAGGATTATTATAGAATCTTGTATTGTATTAATGCTAAAATAGAAATTAAAGTGCTTACACAGTTGTTTTCTTAGTTAGGAGGAACTACATTGCGTAAAAAGATTTTCTTGCTTGCAATAATAATAGGGTTGCTAGCAATACTTTCTGGTTGTATGGAAATTGATCAACCAATTACACCAGAAAGTGAAGGAATTTGGAATAAATATTTTGTATATCCATTATCATGGGTGCTTACTTACTTTGCAGAATTATTTACTGAGGACTATGGGTTATCCATTGTAATTGTAACCATTATTATACGGTTAGTACTATTACCATTGAATGTGAAACAATTAAAAAGTTCTAAAGCAATGCAAGATATTCAACCAGAATTAAAAGAGATTCAGCAGAAGTATAGTTCAAAAGATGCAAACACGCAGCAAAAATTACAACAGGAAACGATGCAATTATTCCAAAAGCATGGTGTTAATCCGTTAGCTGGTTGTTTGCCTATTTTTGTTCAAATGCCAATTTTGATTGCGATGTATCATGCGATTATGCGTACAACGGAAATTCAGACACATAATTTCTTATGGTTTGAGTTGGGTTCACCAGATATGATTCTACCAATTATTGCTGGTGCAGCAACTTTCCTACAACAGAAATTAATGATGGCAGGTAGTCCTGCAGCTCAAAATCCACAAATGATGGTTATGTTATATATGATGCCGATCATGATTACAGTATTTGCATTCTTCTTCCCAGCAGCATTGGCATTATACTGGGTAATTGGTAATATCTTTATGGTTATTCAAACACTACTGATACGTAATCCTATGATGAATAATGGGGGAGACAAAAAGTGAGAGAAGTAACTGCTAGTGGACAAACAGTTGAAGAAGCGGTCCAATCAGCATTAAAGCAGTTAAACACCACTCGGGACCAAGTTGATATTGATGTTATTGATGAAGGAAAAAAAGGGTTATTAGGTGTATTTGGTTCAAAACGCGCGATTGTAAAAGTTAAACGTCGCAAAAATCAAGTCGAAAAAGCAAAAGCTTTTCTATATGATGTAACTAGTAATATGAATGTAGATGTGGAAGTAACGTCTACGGTAGAAGAGAATCATGTTACATTTGACCTTACTGGAGAAAATATTGCAATATTAATTGGTAAAAGAGGTCAAACATTAAATGCGCTGCAATATTTAGTACAACTTATTATTAATAAACAAGGAAATGAATATTATACTGTTAGCGTTGATGCTGAAGGATATCGTAGTCGTAGAAAAGAGACATTAGAATCCTTAGCATTAAAAATGGCTGATAAGGCAGTGAGTCTTCAAAAAAAGGTTGCATTAGAACCAATGCCAGCATTTGAACGTAAAATCATTCACAATGTGTTACAGCAAAAGGATGTCTCCACTTATTCGGATGGTGTAGAACCACATCGTCATATTGTTATAAAACCATAATAGTTTAGCGAGAGCCCCTTAGTGATCTAAGGGGCTTCTTTTTATTGCATACTTTGGTTTTTATTAACGGCGTATTTTCTATAGATTGCGACGTAATTTTAGTGAATTGTAGTTTATTTCCGCTCCAGACAGTCGCTTTCACCAGGGGCATAAGTGTGACATCTGTTCAAACTATCGTTTTCACAGTGTCTTCTTTACCGCGGACAGACGCTTTTAGCTTCCTCTATAGAAAAGCGGAAGTGCCTGGTTACCTCCGATTAGAAAACTAGGCTTGTCGCCAAATGGCGAAAGCCATAGTTGCACTTATGCAGTAAGTATTTTCTTATCTGCCAAGCTTAAGCCGAGCCTCGGTGTGGCGCTTTTTGCGCGTAATGAGGATTGACTTAAGACCTCGAGGGGGTAGGCACTGCAGCTAGACATTGGAAGCAAAAACCGCTTCCTGTGGGATCTTCAGCTGTTGTTTTTTCCGCAGGAGTCGACTGTCCTACGCTCCAATCAACTGTTTTATTAGGAACATAAATGATACGAATTGGAATGCACAAATCAGCGTAGGAAAAACACGAAGACTCCTGCGGCGGGATCAGTGGCCTAAGTGAGACCCCACAGTGCGATAGCCCGAGGAGGCTCACGAGACACCCGCGGAAAGCGTAGTGTTTTTCCGAAGCGAGTGATAGCACTATCATAATATCAAGTTACGTCACAATTTACATCAACTATTCATTAGGAGTTATTACTATAAAAGCAATAATCATCTTCTGGAAAACAGCCTTTTTTTCTCATCATAGTTGATGAGAAAATTTGTCGAAATACACAATTTTAATAATAGATTAATAGTAGGTTAATATTCCCCTGATATACTTTTTACAATGCTGGTTATTAGGGGGACTATATATTGAATCATTTTAATGGATCTTTAATACAACGAGTAGGTCGTTGGTTTAGAAAAATGCTAATGAAATTAAGTTTAAGAAATCGTCTCTTAATCCTTTTTATTTTATTAATAACGATATCCATTATGGTAGTAGGGTTTAGTTCTTATTCAAAGTCAAAGAATATGACAGTTAATTCGATTGAAAATCGATTGGAACGTGAAGTAGAGCTGATGGGGTACATAGCAGATAATTTAAATTTTTTATATGTTAGTGATGATGATTATTTCAATCAACAGCTAGAAATGAATATTAGACAACAGCGTGATAAATTACAAGATGAGGGTATAACTTCTGAATATTTTTATATCAACAACAGGGAAGTGACACCATTTCAAATAAGTGAAAACGAACTTCCAGCAATTCCAGATTCCATATTAAATCAAATTAGCGAAACAAAGAGTGGAATCATTCATGAAAAAATAAATGGTCAAGATTATACTTTAACGTTTCAGGAAATGGATGAAGTAAACGGAATATATGTATTATTAGTACCAACCCAATCCTACATAGGACCAGTAAATGAAATGGCCTATTTTATGATAGCGATTAGTATTGTAAGTATTTTTCTTTCTAGTGGTTTAATTATGTTATTTGTAAGAAGCTTAACGAAGCCACTTATCTCTTTACGTGAAAAGATGAAAAAGGTTCGTAAAGGAAAATTACATCATTCTGATCCGATTCAGACAACTTTACCTGAGTTAATTTCATTACAAAAAAGCTACTATGCAATGATTGATCATATGCGAAGTATGTTAAATGAAATGAAAGAAACAACACATGAATTGGAGCAGACGGGTACTGATTTACAACATTCTTCGGAAGGTACATTAGCATCAAATAAACAATTAATTGAAGCGATAAATGTAGTACAGCAAGGTGCTAAACAAACAGCTAGTAGCTCTGAGAAGAATGTAACGATGTTTAGTGAAATGAAACAAAACATTGAAGGGATGATGTCTAATATAGAAGTCGTTTTTCATAGTTCCGAAGATATGAATGGTTCTGCACAACAAGGTGACAAAAGTATAACAGAGTTAATTGATACCATTCATACATTTGAAGAGGATTTTGAACATTTGACTTCCACGATCCAACAAGTTCAACATTATTCCCTTTCCATAACAAAATTAGTTGGACTAATACAAGGCATAGCTGAACAGACAAAATTATTATCACTTAATGCATCGATTGAAGCTGCTCGAGCGGGAGAAGCAGGAAAAGGGTTTGCAGTCGTAGCAAATGAAGTAGGGAAATTAGCAGAACAGTCATCTAGTGCTGCAAATGAAATTACGAATTCCATTTATAAAATGGAGGAGATTACAAAAAGTGCTTCACTTGAATTTGAACAAATGTTAAATAAAACAAAAACAACATTAAGTGTATCAAACAGGGCTAAAGTATCGACAGATGAATTAATGGCTGAAATTGCAGAAGTCAATAATAAATTGCAGGGCTTACAAGGTGATTTAAAAGACTTAGGTCATGTATTACCAGTATTAGAACAATCGGCAGTACATTTTTCATCGGTATCACAAGAAACGGTAGCAAATGCAGAAGAGATGCTTACAACTAGTAACAAGCAAATTGTTCAGTTAGAAAACACCCATCAAATAGGGCTGAACCTTACTAACATATCAAAAAGTTTAACGGAGAATATACAACACTATACACTATAGTATGAAAGAAGAAACGAGAACAAAAGTGCAAGTGCCTTGATCACCCCCGATTAGAAAACTGGCTTTTCGCCAAGTGGCGAAAGCCTTAGTTGCACTTATGCAGTAAGTATTTTCTTATCTGCCAAGTATAAGCCAAGCCTCGACGTGGCGTTTTTTACGCGTAATGAGGATTGGCTTATGACCTCTAGGGGGAACACTGGTCGATGAAAACTCGGGCATCCCTATGTCTATCGGCACTAGGATGCCAATCGCTCGAAGCTGGACGTGGCCTTTCCTATACAAGGCTGTAATAACGCCAACTTTTTATACTTTTGTATGAAAACATTTCTATAAAAGACAACACTAAGCTAGGCCCTTCATTATTACTTTTTTGAAGGGCTTAATTGCATTACAATAAATTAGTGATCCATTTTCATGATAGATGGTGGCTCGCTCAAGGCGAGCCATGATTGTTTCTTACCACATAAGAAAGCCTGGTATGTAAGGACATCCAGGCTTTCTTTCTATATTAAAAAAGGGGGTAACCATAATTAATATCTTTTTTGAAATTTATTTCGAATCAAGACTGCAACTGCATTTAATATAAACAGTAATAAAAGTAAAACTATAATGGTTGCTGCTGCTAAATTCGCATATTCTGCTTCTAAAGGAGAATCTAGTGTCCAATAGTAAATTTGCATCGGGAGTACTGTGAATTTATCGAATATCCCTTCTGGAAAAGGAATTAATAAAGCAGGTATGCCTAAAACGGTTAATGGTGCTGTTTCCCCAATTGCTCGAGAAAGAGCTAAAATAGATCCAGTTAAAATACCAGGTAGTGCAGCAGGCATAATAATATTTTTAACCGTTTGCCATTTTGTTGCCCCTAGTCCATAAGAGGCTTCACTGAGATGTTGTGGAACAGCCCGTATAGCTTCTTGTGCTGCTACAATCACAATAGGTAAAATAAGTAAAGCAAGTGTCAAACCTCCAGCTAATACGATATTTCCCATATCCATTGCTCGAACAAATACTGTTAGGCCTAATAAACCGTAAACGATAGACGGGACACCAGCAAGGTTGGAAATATTCATTTGGATGAAACTATTTATGCGGCCCTTTTTGGCATACAATTCAAGATAAATAGCGGTACCAATCCCTATTATTAATGTAACAGGGATTACAACGGCCATTAACCAAACGGTTCCAAGTAATGCTCCCATAATGCCAGCACGCCCAGGATCGGTTGATAATCTTCCAGTTAAAAAATTAAAATCAAGCCAGCTGACTCCTTGTGATAGGACTCGAAAAATAAGAATTGCTAATACAATTAGGCCAAAAAGGGTAGATAACAAAAAGATATATTTAAATAGTGTATTCGCAAATAAACGGGTATGCATCCTTTTCTGTATTTGCATTTGATCTACATACTTCATCAATATTCCTCCCTAAACTTACGAGAAATAAAACGGGCGAATATATTCATCAATAAGGTAAATACAAATAGTGTCATGGCAACAGCATAGAGACTGTAATAGATAGTCGATCCTGCTGCTGCTTCTCCTCCTGCAACTTCTACGATATATGCTGTCATTGTTTGCATGGATTGCGTAACATCAAATGTAAAGTTTTTTGAACTTCCACTAGCAATTGTCACAATCATTGTTTCCCCAATTGCACGAGATATGGCAAGAACAAAAGATGCGATAATACCAGAAAAAGCAGCTGGAATGACAATACGGAATGTCGTCTCTAATTTGGTTGCTCCCATTGCTAAGGCTCCTTCACGCATGGAATTAGGAACGGAAACAAGCGCATCTTCTGAGAGAGAAGCTATCATTGGAATGATCATTACGCCCATAACTAGTCCAGGACTTAAGATATTGGTCACTTCCAAGTCTGGAATGATATATCGTAATACAGGCGTTACGAATGTGAAAGCAAAAAAACCATAGACAATGGTCGGGATACCAGCAAGTATCTCCAACAATGGTTTTAACACTCTTCTCGCTTTATCTGAAGCATATTCACTCAAATATACAGCAGTCATTATTCCAATGGGACCTGCTACAAGTATTGCGATAAAAGATGAAAGAATGGTTCCATTAATAAGTGGTAAGATACCAAATTCAGGATTTTGACTTAATGGTTTTAAAACGGTTCCTGTAAAGAAATCCATGATAGGGACTTGTTTAAAAAATTCAATTGTCTCACTTAATAACGTATAAATAATACCAATCGTAGTCAGTATAGAAATAGTTGCAATAAGGAAGAGGCCAGTTGGAATAAGCTTCTCAATTAGGTAGGATAGGTTTTTCTTCTGCTTTTTTTGTTCAATGGCAGCTCTAACATTTATTGCGTTACTTTTGGTTGATTCACTCTTCGTTGTCATACAATTTGCCTCCTTTTAAAACATAGACGTAGCAGGAAGGTGAGGACAGAAGATATCTGTCCTCACCTATGCATTGCATTCTTGTATTCAAATGATTTATTATTGAAGGCCTTCTAAGTCTTCTATTAAGCTTTGTGCTTCTTCTTCTGGAATTGGCGCAAAGCCTGTTTCACCAGCAAAATTGTTTACGTTATTCATCGCCCAAATAGCGTAGTCTAATACTTGAGGTTTTTCTTTAGCATGATCGACATTTAAGTACGTAAATACTGGGCGAGTAAATTCTGCATATTCTCCATCTTCAGCTATTGTGTCAAGAGATGGTTCAACTGGTCCATTGCCAAAATCAACGTTTACAGCTTGTAATTTATCTTGATTATTGACATAGTATCCAAATCCGAAAAATCCGATTGCATTGACATCTTCAGATACTAGTGTAACGAGTGTAGAATATTCTTGTTGAAGATCTGCATCAGCTACCATATCTTTTTCTTCTAAAATATTTTCATAAAAGAATTCATACGTACCATGGTTTTCATTTGGACCTACTGGTTGAATTTCCTCGTCTGGCCAATCAGGATTAATGTCAGACCATGTTTCAACTCCGCCATCAGCAAGGAAGATGCTTTTAATTTCTTCTGGAGTCATTTCTGTTGCCCAATCATTTTCTGGATGAATGACAAATGATAGTCCATCTAAGGCAACCTTTAATTCTTTTACTTCCATTCCTAGTTCATCTGCTTTTGCTTGTTCTTCATCTTTAATTAAGCGGGAAGCATCATTAAAGTCTGTTCCATCTTCTACTAAAAACTTTTCAAATCCAGCACTTGTTCCTGAACGACTTACTTCAACAGATACATTTGGTTGTTCATTTAGCATATATTCTTCAGCTAATTTAGACATTAATGGATAAACCGTTCCAGATCCATCAATGACAACACTGCCTTCTAATTCGTCTGATTCTGATTCACTATTTGTTTCCCCATTTTCACTGGTATTATCAGAAGATGCTTCCCCGTTATCTCCATTGCTTTCCTCAGCTTCTGTACCACATGCTGAAATCGTTACAATAACAGCAGCTAATAAGATAAATAAAAAGTAATTTCTAAATTTCATTAAAATGTCCTCCCCTTTAGAATTAATTATTTTTTGAAAGATTATCTCTCTCAACTTTTAGTATAGTAGGTGTTTATTAAGGGAGTATGTTGCTACTGTAAAGATTTTGTAAATGCCTTTGTTAGTTTTGGTACTTTTCGCATATTTTGTTGTTTCCTCACTACTGGAGTTTATAGATAATGCGACGTAAAGTTTTAGCTATAATTATTACTTCGGAAAATCGCTTTTTCTCATTCAGCGATGGTTAAGTGCCTGTATTCACACAGCGTTGGATGGGAGTAAGTCATGTTAAAGTTACGTCGAGATATAAATGAACGATTCATCAGGGTTCATACTTGAAAAAGCAACAATCTTTTAGAAAACTGCCTTAGTGTTAGCTTGTTCATTTGATTTTTACTCATAATTTTCGTTTTGTTGTAAAACATAGGTACAGATATGTAAAGGAGGGGTAAATGTGGATAAAAAGAACCGAGAAACGTTGGATAATGCAGAAAAAGTAGCTGGAAAAATGTATGATCCATCTGACTATAACCGTAATGACCAAGCTTCAAAAGGGATGGCAATTACACATGAGCAGGTTTCAGATGATTATACAGAAGGAACAATTGATGGAAAAATTGATGAAATAAATGAGCAAGGTGAGGTTACTGATCACGAAGGTGAAGCAATAAAACGAAATAGAAATGAATAAAAATGTGTGTATTTTGGAATACTTATAGTAGGTAAAAAATGTCTTGAAATTAAGATGAAAGAAGTTTATGATTAAAATCTGTTTGTCCACATGTGGATAAACAGATTTTTTTACGACATTAAAAAATCAATTAACACTGTGGATAACTTTATTTTTTTAGACATATGTGGTATTCTATTAAGTTAGTGGATAAAATCACTAATGATGAATTGTGGATAATAAATAAAAAGAATAAATATAGATAGAAATCCTTATATGACGGAGGTGAAGAAGATGGAGACAGATACAATAACAGCGATATCCACACCGATAGGGGAAGGTGCCATATCGATTGTGCGTTTAAGTGGATCAGAGGCTATTAGTATTGTTGCAGGGCTTTTTCAAGGGAAGGATCTTGAACAGGTTGATTCCCATACGATTAACTATGGAAAAATAATGGATCCAGAAACAAAAGAGGTAGCAGAAGAAGTAATGGTGTCGGTCATGCGAGCACCAAAAACATTTACGAGAGAGAATATTGTGGAGATAAATTGTCATGGTGGGATGGTTGCAGTAAATCGAGTATTAGAAATCTTGCTTTCTCAAGGTGCTCGGCTAGCAGAACCTGGGGAATTCACTAAACGTGCATTTTTGAATGGCCGAATTGACCTATCACAAGCAGAAGCTGTTATGGATTTAATTCGTGCAAAAACCGATAAAGCAATGAATGTCGCATTAAAGCAAATGGATGGTCGATTGTCTTCATTAATTCAGCGACTCCGTCAAACATTACTAGAAACGGTAGCACATGTCGAAGTGAACATCGATTACCCAGAATATGATGATGTAGAAGAAATGTCACATGAAATGATGCGGGAAAAAACAAAAGAAGTAGCTAGTGAGATCGATGATTTATTACGTGTTGCGCAACAAGGGAAAATTTTACGGGAAGGATTAGCGACAGCTATTATTGGTCGTCCAAACGTTGGAAAATCTTCCTTAATGAATACGTTGGTGCAAGAAAATAAAGCGATTGTAACCGAAATCCCTGGTACAACCCGTGATATTATTGAAGAATATGTCAATGTACGTGGCGTGCCTCTACGTTTAGTAGATACTGCTGGAATACGTGAAACAGAAGATATCGTAGAAAAAATTGGTGTGGAACGGTCTAGACAGGTATTAAAAGAATCAGATCTTATTTTATTTGTATTAAATTACAATGATGCACTATCAGAAGATGATCGTAAACTATTTGAAGCAATAGAAGGGTTAGAATATATCGTTATTATTAATAAAATGGACTTAGAGCAAAAGCTTGACATGGATGAGGTAAAAGCTTTGGCAGGGGATCGTCCAATCGTTTCGACTTCATTTACAGAAGAAAAGGGAATCGATGATTTAGAAACAGCCATTGCTAAAACATTTTTTGCTGGTGATATCGATACTGGTGATATGACGTATGTGTCGAACGTAAGACATATTCAATTATTAAAACAGGCTAAACAAGCTTTAGAAGATGCAATGAATAGTTTGGAAATGGAAATGCCTTTAGATATTGTACAAATAGATGTAACACGAACATGGGAGTTTTTAGGAGAAATTATTGGCGATACGGCGAGTGATAGCTTAATTGATCAGTTGTTCTCGCAATTTTGCTTAGGAAAATAATAAAAATCGAAAGGGTGAACATCGATGGTATATAATGCAGGACATTATGATGTAATAGTCGTTGGTGCTGGCCATGCGGGTGTAGAAGCAGGTCTTGCTGCATCTCGAATGGGTGCCAAAACATTGATGCTAACGTTGAATTTAGATATGATCGCTTTTATGCCGTGTAATCCATCGATTGGCGGTCCTGCAAAAGGGATTGTCGTTCGTGAAATTGATGCACTAGGCGGGATCATGGCAAAAACAATTGATAAAGCGCATATTCAAATGCGTATGTTGAATACGAGAAAAGGTCCAGCTGTGCAAGCACTTAGAGCACAAGCGGATAAACCAGTATATATTCAAGAAATGAAGAACGCCTTGGAAAATGAGGAGAACTTAACCTTAAGACAAGGCATGGTAAATGAATTAATCGTAGAAGATGGCGTGTGTAAAGGGGTTATTACAGAGTCAAAAGCAGCATATTACGCAGAAACCGTTATTGTCACAACTGGAACCTTTATGCGCGGAAAAGTGTTAATGGGAGATCTGGAATATGAGAGTGGTCCGAACAACCAGCGTGTCTCCATTAAATTATCAGAACACCTTGAAAAACTAGGTATCGAGCTTACTCGCTTTAAAACCGGTACTCCACCACGTGTGAACAGTCATACTATTGATTACTCTAAAACAGAAATTCAGCCAGGGGATGAGAAACCGCAAAGCTTCTCATATGAAACAACGGAATATATTACAGATCAAATCCCTTGTTGGTTAACGTATACGAATGAATTTACACACAAAATTATTGATGACAATTTAACCTTATCAGCAATGTACTCTGGTATGAAGCGCGGAACAGGTCCTCGTTACTGTCCGTCTATTGAAGATAAAATTGTCCGTTTTAATGATAAACCACGTCACCAAATCTTCTTAGAGCCAGAAGGCCGTGATACAGAGGAAGTGTATGTGCAAGGGTTATCTACTTCATTACCTGAAGAAATTCAACATGATATGATTAAAACTGTTCCAGGATTGGAAAATGCTGAAATTATGCGTGCTGGATACGCGATTGAATATGATGCAGTTATTCCAACACAATTATGGCCAACATTAGAATTAAAACAAATTCCTGGTTTGTATACAGCAGGTCAAATTAATGGAACATCAGGTTATGAAGAAGCAGCTGCACAAGGGATCATGGCAGGTATTAATGCTGCTGCAAAAGTATTAGGAAAAGATCCGCTTATTTTAGACCGTTCTCAAGCATATATTGGTGTATTAATTGATGACCTTGTGACAAAGGGGACAAATGAGCCATATCGTCTATTAACATCTCGTGCAGAGTATCGTTTACTTTTACGTCATGATAATGCAGATTGGCGTTTAACAGAGATAGGTTACAAGTATGGTCTAATTAGTGAGGAACGATATAATCAATTCCTAGAGAAAAAACGTTTAGTCGAAGCAGAGAAAAAGCGCTTAGGAAAAATTATTCTAAAACCAGAAGAAAATGTACAACAAATGCTTAATGATGTAAAGGCAACACCACTAAAAGAAGCAGTAAAGGCTTATGACTTATTAAAACGACCAGAAATGACGTATGACATGCTAGAAACGGTTATTGAACCTGATGAAAATCTACCACATGATGTGAAAGAACAAGTGGAAATCCAAATTAAGTATGAAGGATATATTAAAAAAGCACATGAACAAGTAGAACGTATGTTAAAAATGGAAGATAAAAAAATACCAAGTGATATCGACTATGATGATATTAGTGGTATAGCCTCTGAGGCAAAAGAAAAACTAAAAACAGTTCGTCCATTATCTGTCGGCCAAGCATCTCGAATTTCAGGTGTCAATCCTTCAGATGTCTCTATTTTGCTGGTTTATATTGAACAAGGAAACATTGCGCGAGTAGCTAACTAAGTACAAGGAGATTGTCTTTTATGAATCCAGAACAGTTTACAGTGGCGTTGCAGGAAAAAGGGATCACTTTGAGTGACGCACAACAGAGTCAGTTTCATCTGTATTATGAAACATTAGTAGAATGGAATGAAAAAATAAATTTAACAGCTTTAACATCACGTGAGGATGTTTATCTAAAGCATTTTTACGATTCCATTTCAGCAAGTTTCTATTTTAACTTTACAAAAGACTTAACGATATGTGATGTGGGTGCTGGGGCCGGTTTTCCTAGTATTCCATTAAAAATTTGCTTTCCCGATATCCATGTAACGATTGTGGACTCATTAAAAAAACGTATTGGTTTTCTAGAAACACTAGCTGATAAGTTAAATATCACTAATGTTTCCTTTTATCATGATCGTGCTGAAGCTTTTGGGAAAAAGAAGCAACATCGAGAAGCCTATGATCTTGTGATGGCCAGAGCAGTAGCACGAATGTCAGTACTGAGTGAGCTATGTTTGCCACTAACTAAAGTTAATGGGGTTTTTCTTGCAATGAAGGGTGCACAGGCCAATGAAGAATTGGCTGATTCTAATAAAGCAATTCACTTGTTAGGTGGAACACTTCGTAATGTTCATACGTTTTCATTACCTGAAGAAGAGAGCGAACGTTCTATCGTTTTAATTGATAAAAAGAAATCAACACCGAAGACTTATCCCAGAAAACCTGGTACGCCAAATAAAAACCCAATAAGTTAGGAATAGTTCCGTTAACTTAAAGTGTTGGAGACTAACCAATTTCTTTTAAAGATATTGGTTAGTCTTTTTTTTACGTTAGGAAAGTATAAAATTTTAGCTAAGAAGAAGACTCGACGTGGCTAAAATTTTAATGTCCCAAGTATAAGAAAAACGAACACATTCGCTAAGGACGAGCGGATGCGAGTTTTTCTAAGATTATATATAAACAGGGAGGCCGCTGATTAAGAACGCTATGTCATTCATAACGTCAACATTAGCAAGTTTTGGGTTCAAAAAACCTACAGGTGGTTGTTTTTATTCCGTAACCATCTATAGATTGCAGACGTAATTTTAACATGAGCATAGTGACTATTAAGGTAATTTCCTATTTAAAACCTCCGTAACAGGAAATTGCTCCAACCTATTCGACTTACGGCGGTTTTATTTATATTTTACCAGACATATCTACCTGTTACCGATCTACTATATTTAACAGAAAATTATATGGTAGTTTCGTAAATAATTTTTGTAATTCGCACTTTTAGTCGATATAATATGGTAAAATAGGATAGTAGCAATAGAATAACTCACAAGACTACGCAGCAGTTTTATCCTGAAGCGTTTTTATATGGATTAAATTAAGTCCTTTAGCTAGTAATCTTTAAAATAAAAATGTTTCACGTGAAACATTTTTATATATAGCACTTATATTATTTATCACGTATGAATTAAGGGTGGTGTTTAACCAATGGTGCGTCCATTAAATCGCATATTTGGGTTAGGTGATAAGGAAGCAACAGATGATACTGAATCAATTGAAGAGAGTTATCATCCAGATGAAGTAATACAGATTCCAGTGGATAAAATCGACCCTAACCGCTATCAACCACGTTCAGTCTTCAATGAGGAAAAGATAAAAGAACTCGCGCAAACAATACATACACATGGCATGATTCAACCGATTGTAGTACGCGAATTAGATGATGGCCGTTATGAACTTATAGCTGGTGAGCGTAGGTGGCGCGCTGTACAATTATTAGAATGGGAAAATGTTTCTGCGATTGTTCGAGGTATGTCAGATACGGAAACAGCTTCTATTGCCCTCATTGAAAATTTACAACGGGAAGAACTGACGGTGATTGAAGAAGCGAGAGCATATGCGCAATTACTTGAAATTCACTCCTTAACACAAGAAGCATTAGCACAAAGGTTAGGTAAAAATCAGTCAACGATTGCCAATAAATTACGTTTGTTAAAGCTGCGAGAAGAAATCCAACAAGCTATCCTGTCTAAAGAAATCACAGAACGCCATGCACGTGCATTGATAAAAGTGAAAGATAAGACTAAGCAATTAGAAATCTTAAAAAAAATAATTGACTATGATTTGAATGTAAAACAAACCGAAGATCTAATTGCAAAGTTGGATGAAGAAAAAACACCAAAAAAGAAGAAAAAACCCAAATTAAAAGGCGTTAACAAAGATGTTCGTATTGCAATGAATACAATCAGACAATCTTTAAATATGGTATCAGATACAGGGATCAACGTGGAAACGGATGAAGAGGATTTAGAAGATTATTATCAATTCACTATTAAAATACCAAAAAAGAAATAGCTTTTAAGTTACCCATCTTGATAACGTAAGGTGGGTTTTTTAAAGATTATTATGAGAAAGATAGGCTTTAAATAAATGTACAAAAATGAAAAGATTTTTTAATCGTTACAGGTGTGCAAAAAATGATAGAATAGAATAGATACGAAATTAACTGTTTTCAGCTATGTGAAAAAATTATTTTTCTTAGCTATATCAGTATAATGAAGACATTCATCAGAATGTGGTCTTGTGAATGTATAGTTTTCTAAAAAATAGGTGGGTGACAACATGGGCAAGATAATAGCCATTGCGAATCAAAAGGGTGGCGTAGGAAAAACAACATCGTCTGTTAACTTAAGTGCTGGCTTAGCACATTTGAATAATAAAGTATTACTGGTAGATATTGATCCCCAAGGGAATGCAACGAGTGGAGTAGGCATCAATAAAGCAGATATGGATCAATGTATTTACAATGTGCTAATAGAGGATTTGCCAGCGGAAGAGGTTTGCGTACCTACAAGCGTAGATAATTTAGATATTATTCCTGCAACTATTCAATTAGCTGGAGCAGAGGTAGAATTAGTACCGACAATATCACGAGAAATTCGTCTGAAAAAATCGTTAGGCAGTTTAAAGGAAAAGTACGATTATATTATAATAGATTGTCCACCTTCACTAGGTTTATTGACAATCAATGCTTTAACATCAGCGGATACAGTGATTATCCCTGTACAATGTGAATACTACGCGTTGGAAGGATTAAGCCAATTATTAAACACGATACGTCTTGTGCAAAAGCATTTGAATAAACAATTAATGATTGAAGGCGTATTGCTAACGATGTTAGACGCTCGGACAAATTTAGGTCTTCAGGTAATAGAAGAAGTGAAAAAGTATTTCCAAGACAAAGTCTATCAATCTGTTATACCAAGAAATGTCCGTCTAGGGGAGGCACCTAGTTATGGACAGCCAATTATAACGTATGACTCTAAATCCAAAGGTGCGGAAGTGTACCTTGAATTAGCGAAGGAAGTGATGGCCAATGGCGAAAGGGTTGGGTAAAGGACTTGATGCATTTTTTCCAGATGTTGAAGAACATGATCAAGGTGCAATTGAGGAAATTGCAATTAATGAATGTAGGCCGAATCCGTATCAGCCAAGAAAGACCTTTCACGCTGATGCGATTGAGGAATTAAAAGACTCAATTCTTGAACATGGAATTATTCAACCACTAATTGTTCGTAAAAGTATTAAAGGATATGAAATCGTCGTTGGAGAACGTCGCTATCGTGCCGCAAAAGAGGCAGGACTTTCAACGATTCCAGTTGTCATAAAAGAATTAACTGATGAAAAAATGATGGAGCTTGCCTTGCTGGAAAATTTGCAGCGAGAGGACTTAACACCAATTGAAGAGGCAAATGCATATGCTAATTTAATGAATGAATTAAAAATAACACAAGAAGAGCTATCAAAGCGCTTAGGGAAAAGCAGATCTCATATTGCTAATATTGTTCGTTTATTATCTCTACCAGATCAGGTAATTGCTTATATTAATAATGGAGAACTATCAATGGGACATGGACGGGCACTCCTAGGAATTAAAGATCCTTCGAAAATTATTCCCTTTGTTGATAAAATACGCAAAGAAAAACTTAATGTCCGTCAAGTAGAAAAGCTAATCGTAGAATTAAACAAAAAACCAGAAAAGAAAAAGGCAAAGCCTAAGAAAGATATATTTATTCAAGAACGAGAATCTCTTTTAAGAGAACGCCTTGGTACCTCTGTTTCTATTCAACGCGGTAAGAAAAAGGGTAAAATTGAGATTGAATTTTATACAAACGATGACCTAGAACGGATCATGGACGTTTTGGAAAAATAAAAAAACCGTGGGCTGACTGTCTCTTATGTCAGTCTTTTTTTTACAGTATATATATGAATGAGTTACTAGGTAAAAAGGAGAGATTTCTTCATGATTTATTTTGATAATGCTGCATCTTCTTTTCCAAAACCGCCCTCAGTTTCACAAGAAATGGTTCGGGCGGTAAATGAAATCGGTGCAAATCCAGGTAGGGGAAGTCATACGCTGGCAAGAGAAGCAGCAAACATTATTCTACATGCAAGAGAAAAGGCTGCAAAACTATTTGGTTGTACAAATCCCAAACAGGCATTATTCTATTCGAATGCGACAGTTGCCATTAATCAAGCTATAAAAGGATTATCTTGGGAAAGAGGAGACCATATTATTACAACTTCCTTTGAACATAACTCCATTCGCCGTCCGACAGCTTTTCTTGCTAAACAATACAATGTTGATATAACTCATATTGAATGGAAAGGAGATCAGCAACTTTTTGTTAACGAGGTTCTTCATGCAATTAGACCTTCTACAAAACTAGTCGCAATGACACACGCCTCTAATGTCACGGGTGCAATTATTCCAATCGAGGAAGTAATCAAGTATGTAAGACAACAAAACGAGCAAATTATTACATTAATTGATGGATCACAAACTGTGGGTCATATACCAGTTCATATGAAGGAACAAGGTATTGATATGTTGGCATTCCCTGGACATAAAGGATTATTGGGACCTCAGGGAACAGGGATGCTGTTGATAGAGGGTGACATTTCCTTAACTCCATTACATCATGGAGGAACTGGTAATTACTCAGAAGATGTGGATCAACCTAAGAAGCTTCCTGAACGATTGGAAAGTGGAACATTAAATACTCCAGGAATTGCAGGTTTACATGCTGCGTTATTAATATATGAGGAACGAATGAATCAAAATGTTCCACGTGAAACATTTTTAGTCAATCGATTATGGAAAGGATTGAACCAATTAGATGGTGTTACCCTCTATGGCCCAGACATCAATGCAGAACGGATACCAATTATTGCATTTAATGTATTAGATATTGATTCACAGGAAATCGCCATGATTCTAGACTCTACCTATAATATTGCTGTACGTGCAGGGTTGCATTGTAGTCCTCTTGCGCATGAAATGTTAGAAACAATGGATAGAGGGGTAGTAAGAGTTAGTTTAAGCATGTATAATACGGAAAAGGAAGTAGAAAAATTCCTTGCTGCTATTCAGGAAATTATTGAAGCATATCGTAACCTTTAAAAGGGTAGTAGGTAAATAGGAAGTTATAAAACAACCAATAAAAATAGGGGGGTTACTAAAAGGCTGCTTTCTAAAAGATTGTTCCTTTCTAGTTATGCCCATGGTGAAAGCGAAGTGTATTTCCGGAACGGGTAAACGAGCTAAACATCGTCTTAACTTACTGCGTATAATATGGTTTATGCGACATAAAAAAACAAAGTATGCGAAAAGATCCTACTAAAAAACTTCGTAAACGTGAGGTTTCGAAATATAGATGGAGATGACGTAATGGTTTTATTCGGGACACTTATTAATGGTGCTTGTATTATAATAGGTTGTTTAATAGGCCTATTTTTCACAAAGATACCAAAAAGAATTAAAGAAACAATTATGCACGGAATCGGCTTAGCAGTAATCTTAATAGGTTTTCAAATGGCCTTTTCTACAGAAACGATTGTAATTGTGTTATTAAGTTTATTAACTGGTGCTGTTATTGGGGAACTGTTACATATTGAAGAAGGACTAGATCGATTCGGTGCATGGATTGGAAGTAAGTTCACATCACAAAATGAAAATTTCAGTGTTGCAGAAGGTTTTATCACAGCATCCTTAATGTTTGTTATTGGTGCCATGTCGGTTATAGGTGCTCTAGATAGTGGCCTTCGTGGTGATCATGAAATTTTAATTACAAAAGGTTTTATTGACGGATTTGTTGGGTTGGTATTAACTACGACGCTTGGTTTTGGTGTGATATTGTCTGTTGTGCCTGTAGTACTATACCAGGGTGCAATTGCGTTAATGGCAACTCAGGTGGAAAGATGGGTACCAGAAGCAATATTGAATGGCTTTATAACGGAGTTGACAGCAGTTGGTGGTTTGCTGATTGTTGGGATTGGTTTGAATCTATTAAATCTAATGAAAATACGTGTTGCCAATCTATTACCATCATTAATAACAGTAGGATTCATATATTATATCTATCATTTGTTTTAAATAGGTTGATGAGATTTTCTTGTTGGATTAAATCTATTATAGAGGGAACCTCCAGGTTGATTATGATACTAAATGATTTGGAAAGTAATTATAAGGTAAACAATTTATATCAAAAATGATGTTGCTTAGAGAATAATTCTCTAAGCTTTTTTAAAAGGTAACAAAGTATAAAAGATCCATTTAAATTTCAGCTAGATATTCTAGTTTTACTAAGCATAAAGGGTGATTAAATTAGAGGACGACTACCACTAAAAGAATTAGTTAATAGGGGTGAAAAAGAAATAAAAAACACTTGCACAGTATATAAATCAGCAGGAAAGAACGCTGAAAGGGAATAGAGTATATATGCCCATCAGTGCCCGTATCAGTAACACATAAAAAGTAATCAGGACCCAAGGCAGCCTCGTATGTTTCGATCTATATCGTTCTTTCCTTATTTTCCATTTGTGAAATGACAATAGCTGGTGATGTTCTACTAGATGTTAACTGTTGATCAATTTCGTCAAGGGTAGACGCAATTGTTTTAGCCATTTCTACGACAAGAGATAGACGGGTATTCTGCAATACAGAATACTCCATAAATCCACTTATGTTGACCACACCAGTCAAATGAATATCCCCAATAGATGGAAGGGATTTATTCAATGCTGCTCCAGGTCTAACAGGTCCATTCTCTGCAATGATGGAACCAACAGAGGTTGCTTTGCCTAGGCAGGCATCTACAGCAATAATAAATGGATTACGATGATTTTGTTCAATCGTTTTCACATAATCCTCTAGATTTGTGGCATGTACAGGGTTTTGTAAAGTTCCATAGACAGACATGTGTCTTGGTTTCATTTCTTTTAAGTAATAGCCAGTTAATGGACCAAGTGCATCCCCTGTTGAACGGTCTGTTCCAATACAAACCACAACGTATTCTCGTGGAGTGTTTGGCATCCATGCTAATATTTGTTTATTTATTTTCAAACATACATCAGGCTCGGTATGTAACACACGTATGGATTCGTTTTTTTGTTTGAAACGATTCATCAGATTCATAGCTTATCCTCCGTAATCATATTGATATTAGTATACGGAAATAATCGGTATTTTATACATCTGAAAATACAATGGAGGATAGGATTATGATAAGAGACGGCATGAAATGGATGTTTTTAATTATTGGTACTACTATTGGTGCAGGTTATGCCTCAGGAAGGGAGTTGTGGCAATTTTTCGGCCATGAAAGTGGACTAGCTATATTATTATTTGTTCTCTTTTTTTCTACTTCTTGTTTTGTTATTTTGAATGTCAGCAAACAGAAGGGTTCTAGCTCTTATTTGCCTGTACTACAAAATATCGTTGGAAAGCGTCTGACAAAATTTTATGATATTATGATTTTTTTATATTTATTTACGACAACTGTAGTTATGATTGCAGGCAGTGGTGCAACTGGGGAGGCATTTAATTTTAATTACTGGTGGGGAGTTGCTATCATGGTTTTAGCACTCATCATTTTGTTTATAAAAGGGATTAATGGGATATTAACGATTAATCAATTCATTTTGCCTCTATTATTAAGTGGACTAGTTTATGTGCTATTTATGTTTATGATTGACCAAGATATGCAATTATTCGCCCACATACATGAGCAGCGAAATTGGATGGCTGCTTTTCCTTTTACAGCATTAAATATATTACCGCTAATTGCCGTACTAGGTGCTATTGGAAATAAAATAAATTCAAAACGGGAAATTTGGATTGCAAGTGTTGGGAGTGGTATGATTTTAGGATTGATTTCCTATATTTACAATAATAGTTTGATTCAAATTGCTGATGAATTACTATTATATGAAATTCCATTATTTGCGATATTAAATCATTATCCATTTCACATGTACATTTTTATGTCACTTTTACTATGGTTTGCCATTTTTACAACAGCAGCCTCAGGAATGCTTGGAATTGTCACGAGGATTAGGAACTATTTTAAAACGCCATTATGGAAATTAGTTATCATCATGCTTTTTCTGATGATTCCATTAACGATGGTGGGGTTTTCTAATTTGGTTGCCTATTTATATCCGATTTATGGCATTTTAAATTTATATGTTTTAACAAGGCTACTATTATATCCGATGCTACACCGTAATCCATGAAAAGTTTACTAGTGTATTTCTTTTCAGGCAGAGATTAATATTGTAAAATTTGGGTATAATCGAAGGGAGACGACAACTTTAGTTAAGAGAGGTATTCGATTGGATTTATTTTATCAACAAATGGTACAAGTATGGGAATATATAACAGGTCCTGATTTATGGATTTCTGTAGCAAAAAGTGTTTTTGATATCATTATTATCATTCTATTAGCATTAATTCTTGTACGTGTTAGTAAACGGATCACGGATAGGCTTTTTACTAATCGTAAAAAAGGTCCTATTCGAATTTCAGAACGTCGAGAAAACACACTAAAAAAATTAATCAAGAATATTGCGTCATATGTCGTTTATTTTGTTGCGTTCATTATGATCTTGGATAATGTACTTGGTTTTCAGATTGGTGCATTATTGGCAGGTGCTGGTGTGGCTGGCTTAGCAATCGGTTTTGGCGCACAAAATTTGGTACGTGATATTATTTCTGGATTCTTTATTATTTTTGAAGATCAATTTTCTGTTGGGGATTATATTGCTACTGCTGGCGTAGAGGGGACAGTAGAAGAAATAGGTCTTCGTACGACTAAAATTTTAAGTTGGACTGGTGAATTACATGTTCTGCCAAACGGAAATATTACCCAAGTAACCAATTACTCCGTTCACAATGGGTTAGCAGTAGTCGATATTAATATTCCATATGAAAGTGATGTGGAACAGGCCGAAAGTATTATTGAAAGAACAGCAACAATGCTTCCACAAAAATATGAGTTTATTAAGGAAACACCAGAGATTATTGGAGTTCAAAATTTAGATTTATCTTTTTACGCTATACGTGTTATTGCATCGACTGATCCAGGGTTTCAATGGGCAGGAGAGCGTATGATTCGAAGAGAATTACAGGATCAATTATATAAATCTGGTATAGACATTCCAGCACCAAGACTTGTCATGTATTCTCAGCGTGAGCGAGATAAGTTACGGAGCCAAGAAAATGAAACAAGTGAGAAGGAGTAACAGGGAAAGGAGGATATATATGGCTGAGAAAGAGTTTGGATTGCATGATGTTGTACAAATGAAAAAGCCACACCCATGTGGTGAAAATCGTTGGAAGATTATTCGCATGGGGATGGATATTCGAATAAAATGTTTAGGCTGCAATCATAGTGTGATGATTCCTCGAAAAGAGTTTACCAAAAAGATGAAGAAGGTATTAGAGAAGGCAGAAGAAAGTTAAATAGGGTAAAAAAATAGCATATTAATCTACTGATACATAGTCAAAAATCATAAAGTATTAATCAAAAAGCAAAAATGGGAAAGAAAAGTTTCCTGTTTTTGCTTTTTCATTGCTTGTCAATTGTTTCGCTAGTATCTATAATTAGGGAGACGAACGCGTTCAGATGAATGAAATCCTTAAGGAGTGAATATGGAATGGCTTTGACAGCAGGAATTGTCGGGCTCCCAAATGTCGGTAAATCGACATTGTTTAATGCAATCACACAGGCTGGTGCAGAAGCGGCAAATTATCCATTTGCAACAATCGATCCGAATGTAGGGATTGTAGAAGTTCCCGACGAACGCTTAGCAAAATTAACCGAATTAGTAAACCCGAAAAAAACAATCCCAACAGCATTTGAATTTACAGATATAGCAGGTATTGTAAAAGGAGCAAGTAAAGGAGAAGGATTAGGAAACCAATTCCTATCCCATATACGGCAAGTGGATGCTATTTGTCAGGTTGTCCGTTGTTTTCAAGATGAGAATATTACACATGTATCTGGTAAAATTGATCCGATTGATGATATAGAAACGATTAATCTAGAGCTTATTTTAGCAGATTTAGAAACAGTAACGAAACGCATCCAACGTGTTGAAAAGCTTGCTAGACAAAAGGATAAAGAAGCTGTAGCAGAATTTGACTTACTAACAAAAGTAAAAGATGGCTTAGAAAGCGAAATGCCAGTACGTGCACTGGAATTCACTGAAGAGCAACAAAAGGTGGTAAAAGGACTTCATTTACTAACCAGTAAGCCTACGTTATATGTGGCAAATGTAAGTGAAGAAGACATTGCAAATGGACAAGAGAATGAGTATGTACAAAAAGTAAGAGAATATGCTGCAAATGAAAATGCCGAAGTAATAGTTGTTTGTGCTAAAATTGAAGAAGAAATTGCTGAGCTAGATCAAGATGAAAAAGAAATGTATTTAGAAGAATTGGGGATTTCTGAGTCTGGGCTAGATCAGTTAATCAAAGCATCTTATCAATTGTTAGGATTAGCAACCTATTTTACAGCAGGAGAACAAGAAGTAAGGGCATGGACGTTCCGCAAAGGTATTAAAGCACCCCAAGCTGCTGGTATTATTCATACTGATTTTGAAAGAGGCTTTATCAGGGCAGAAACGGTTTCCTACGACGATTTAATAGAAGCAGGCTCCATGGCACAAGCAAGAGAAAATGGAAAAGTGCGGTTAGAAGGAAAAGATTATATAGTTCAAGACGGTGATGTAATTCACTTTCGTTTTAATGTCTAATACTTTAAAAGCTAAAAAGCACCCAGTAGCAACGTATGAACTTCGTCAGGCTATGCTAGGTGGTTCGATGTTACCATGCAAAGTAGTGCTTTTAATCGAACTTCCTCTTTAATAGATAAGTGATTCGATATTGACTTATCGAAAAGAGAAGAAGGAAGTCACATTAATAGTTGGGGACTAGGGCTAGTATATTGCTATTTCCTGTACGGAAGTAACCATGATAGGTTTACATTTACTCGTATAACGATGGAAAGGATCTCTCGAAGGCTTGTTATTTAAAAAAGGATTTGGTATAATACACTATTGTGAGTAATAATTATTACTCCTTGCTCTTATGATAGCCAATAGTGCTAGCGAATAAGGGCCGTTAAGACCAAAAGGAGGTGCAACGGATGAGAAAATACGAAATCATGTACATCATCCGCCCAGACATCGAAGAAGAGGCGCAAACCAGTTTAATTGAGCGCTTTAACAATGTTCTTACAGATAATGGAGCGGAGATTGAAAAAGTAGATGAAATGGGTAAGAAACGTCTTGCTTATGAAATCGAAAACTATCGTGATGGGTATTATGTTGTCATTAACTTCAGTGGTGACGAAAAAGCTGTTAATGAGTTTGATCGTTTAGCGAAGTTCTCTGATGATATAATTCGTCATATCGCAGTTCGAGAAGATGATCAATAAATAAGGAGTGGTTCTGATGTTGAATCGTGTCGTACTTGTCGGCAGGTTGACGAAGGATCCTGATCTACGTTATACAGCGAGTGGAGTAGCAGTAGCTAATTTTACAGTAGCCTGTAATCGCCCGTTTTCCAATCAACAAGGGAATCGTGAAGCTGATTTTATTAATTGCGTCGTTTGGCGTAGACCAGCAGAGAATCTTGCAAACTATATGAAAAAAGGTAGTATGATTGGAGTAGACGGTAGGATACAAACACGTACATTTGAAGGTCAAGATGGAAAAACAGTATTTGTGACCGAAGTTGTTGCAGATAGTGTACAGTTCTTAGAATCAAGAGGATCCTCCTCACCGGAAAGAGGACAAGGTACAACAGGATTCCAACAAAGTCCAAAACCGGATCAAAATCAGAACCCGATGGAACAACAAGGAAATAATAGCCCGTGGGGAAACGACGCGGAGCCTATTGATATATCAGATGATGATTTACCATTTTGATAAATAGGAGGGATACTTATGGCAGCTCGTCGCGGACGTGCAAAACGTCGTAAAGTGTGTTACTTCACATCCAACGGAATTACACACATCGATTACAAAGATGTTGATTTGCTAAGACGTTTCATTTCAGAGCGCGGAAAAATTCTTCCACGTCGTGTAACTGGAACTTCTGCAAAGTATCAACGTAAACTAACAAAAGCAATTAAACGTGCTCGTACAATGGCATTATTGCCTTACGTTGCAGAATAATAAAAAAGCCCTTTACAGATCCAATTATGGATACGTAAAGGGTTTTTTTATGTGGACTGAACAATCTCTCCGTCTTTTAGGTTTAGAATTTTGTCCCCAAGTTTTTTAGCCTCTTTGTAATCATGTGTCACCATTACAATTGGAATTTTCCAACGGTTATGTAAACGGAGTAATTCATCTTGACACTCTTTTCGTGTCTTATCATCCAATGCGGAAAAAGGTTCGTCCAGTAACAAGGAATTTGGTTTTGTTGCTAAGGCTCGAACTAATGCAACCCGTTGTTTTTCCCCACCTGATATGGATAATGGATAGCGACTTAATAGATGACGGATGCCAACAATATCAATTAATTGATCGAGCAAATGTTCATCTTTCATCCCATATCGGATGTTCTTATCCACGGTCATATGAGGAAATAGGGCATAATCTTGAAAAACGTATCCAATCTGTCTTTTTTGGATTGGGACATCTCTTTGCCCTGTTTCAAACAGTTTATCGTTATACAATGTAATTGAGCCAGCATCTGGCTGTGTTAAGCCTGCAATACTATTTAAGATTGTTGTTTTTCCTGAACCAGATGGTCCAAATAATACAACAATTTCATCATCCACCTGAAAAGAAACACTCAGTAAAAATGCTTTTAATTTTTTGGTGATCGAAACTTTTAACATCCTACATTCACCTTACCATTTGCCTGATTTTTTATTAAAGTCAATTAGCTCATATGTCGTTATTTATATAAAATGCGATGCACTTCTTGTCTTTTTCATACTTGACCACTATTTCTTATGACGATTCACGTTAGTTTCCCACTTTTTTAATTTATCCTACAGATGAAAGGCTATTTTTACTAATAGCGGAAAGAGGAACCGCCTAAGTTTTATGGATGAATCGTCATTCCGTTATCTATATGTAAAGCCGCATCATCTATCAAGTAAAGGATTATTATTATAGATAACCCTTTCCAGCTACATTATTAGGAATCACTTCTAAAACGTAAGATATTCTTACCACTCCACCAATTCAACCAAAGGATAGCTGAAAATCCTATTAATATAATACTAATTACCCAAAAGAGTGCTTCATCCATATTTCCTGATTCTACTGCAAAATAAATCGCTAATGGAATGGTTTCGGTTTGATTTGGAATAAAACCAGCAATCATTAAGGTTGCACCAAACTCTCCTAAAGCACGTGCAAATGTTAATACAAAACCAGCAAGTAAACCAGGCCATGCGAGTGGAAATGAAATAGTCCAGAATACTTTCCATCTTGATGCTCCCATGGTTAGAGCAGCATTTTCAATATTCCGGTCATAGTTCTGAAATGCTGCTGATGCACTTTGATACATTAAGGGAAATGATACAACGATGGCCGCAATGACAGCTCCAATCCATGTGAACACAATTTGTATATTAAACCAATCCAATAAAATTCCTCCGATTGGTCCATTCCTACCAAATAAATATAATAATGCAAATCCAACAACGGTTGGGGGTAAAACTAGTGGGAGCATAATGACTGCTTCAATTATTCGTTTTCCAGGAAACTCGTTTCTGGCTAGAAGCCTTGCAAAGAGTATTCCGATGATAACGACAATACAGGTAGCAATCCCAGCTATTTTTAAGGACAAAAATAATGGTGTATAGTTCATTTGTTCATCCACCTTTATTCCTTTTGTTGTAAATAGTATTGTGCAAAAATAGTCTGTGCCTCATTACTCTGAAGAAAGTGTATAAAGGATAACGCTTCATCTTTTTGATTACTAGTTGAAATGACTCCAGCAGGATAATAAATTTCTTCGTGTAATCCTTCTGGTATAGTAAATAGTGTTTCCACACTTTGGGAGGTTTCAAGGTCACTAGCATAGATAAATCCGATATCAGTGTTACCAGATTCCACAAATGTTAGGACTTGCCTGACATCCTTTCCATAAACAAATTGACTTTCCAATTCGTCCCATACATTTTCCCGTTGTAATGCCTCTTTTGCGTATTTTCCAGCTGGGACACTTTCAGGATTACCAATTGCAATTTGCTCAACTGGTAAAGATGGAATATCTAGTAGTTCATCAAGATTAAATTCCGATCCTTTTTGTGAGATAACAATTAGTTGATTGGATGCAAATGAAGCAATTGAATCACTATCGACTAATTGTTGCTCTACTAGTACCTCCATCCAATTTTGGTCTGCAGACAAAAAAAGATCAACAGGGGCTCCTTGTTGGATTTGCTGTGCTAGTTTACCAGATCCACCATAATTGTAGTTAACCGTTATATCTGGGTAATCCTTTACAAAAGCATTTGTGACTTCTTCCATTACGGGAGAAAGACTTGATGCTGCTGAGACCATTAATGTTTCCTCATCATTTAGTTCTTCAGACTGATTGGAGCAAGCAACGACCATACTAATAAAACTAATCATGATAATAAATCGGACAAGCTTCCCCATCCTAAACGCTCCTTTGTTCCTACCTCATTTAGATCGAATTTTTCGCTTGGGATATACCGTAATCATTTTCAGCATTAAAATGAAAACATAAAT
This sequence comes from Oceanobacillus halotolerans, assembly GCF_010993955.1. Taxonomy (GTDB): domain Bacteria; phylum Bacillota; class Bacilli; order Bacillales; family Amphibacillaceae; genus Oceanibacillus_A; species Oceanibacillus_A halotolerans. Next base: position 84,646 of record NZ_WIXL01000001.1, read on the forward strand.
CGTAACCAGTAATAAAAACGTATCACTAACTGGAATGAGAAAAGCAATAACCGTATACAGTAGTAGTGGAATTGTTGTCACATAGGCAGCCAGTTTCCATAGAATCGAAAAACGGATTTTTCGTTTTAGAAGTTTTGCAATCCCTGTACTGATATAGGCAACAATTGATAATAATAGAAAAACCATTATGGTTAAAGGTAAATAATAAAAAATAAAAAAATACAGGAGTAGAAATAATATATTCATATCTGAGCTCATGCCACTTGTTGCTGTTATTCTATCAATAAGTGATGGAATGGAAACAATAAATAGTAATATAAACATATAAATAACTGTTATATCCATTCCAATACGATTTAGTTTAAACATAGCTTGTTTAGAGGGTAGTTTTAAACTATAGAGAAAGGCTTGTCGAAATTTCATTTATGTTCTCCTTCATATTTAAGTTCTTCCTTTTATTATAATAGAAATTTCCCTGATTTTCTTTTAAATACAATGAACACTCCATGACATCTGTATCGGATTAAATACTGATTGCAAAAACTAAAGTAAATAGATGTTTAGCGAATGTCGAAAAAGCGAACACTTAAATTAGACCAGACCTCATTACCTAGGAAATAATATTTCTATTAATTTCTACACCAAAAGACATAGGAATCATGTTATCATATTGTAATGAGATGAAAAAAATATAACCATTTATGAGGTGTTAAGATATGAATGCTTCCAAAAAATTAACAGATGGAGCATTGTTAACTGGAATATATATTGTATTATTATTGATTTCAACATTTGTCCCAGTCATATCCATTTTCTCGATATTTTTATTACCAATTCCTTTTATTATATATGCATCAAAATATGATTGGAAGCCATCATTCTTAATGCTAACAGTAGCAACGATCTTATCCCTTATATTTGCTACTATCTTTTCATTACCAATGACAATTCTAGCTGGTTTGGGCGGGATTATGATTGGTATCGCTATTCACCACAATATATCACCATATGAAACGTGGGCACGTGGAACAGTAGGATTTATAGCTGGATTATTATTTGTTTTCCTTTTTAGCCAAGTTATTTTTCAAGTCAATTGGATGGAAGAATTAGACCAAACAATCCAAGAATCCATGGAAATGAGTAGAAGCACACTGGAACAGTTCGGATTAGGGGAACAAACAGAAGAACAATTTGAAATAATAGAAGAACAAATGATGTTCATCAAGGATTTAGTACCGTTTGCCATTGCCGTTATTGCAATTATTCTTGCGTTGGTTAGTCAGTGGTTTAGTTATAAAATCTTAAATCGAATCGAAAATCGACAGCTAGCTTTTCCACCATTTCGCCAATTACGAATGCCGATTTCGTTAATTTGGATATACTTTTTCGCCTTAATTCTTTCTTTCTTTTCATTAGAACCTTCTAGTACACTTTATCTAGGTGTTACGAATGTTCTGATGCTAGCAGGAATGTTCATGACGATTCAGGGATTTTCATTTATATTCTTTTATGCACATCATAAAAAGATTTCAAAGGCATTACCAATTGGAATTGTAGTAGCAACAGTACTTCTCCCATTTGTTCTACTATATTTGGTTCGACTTGTTGGTATTATTGATATTGGATTTGGGTTGAGAGATCGCATCGCTAAACAATCAAACTAAATGGGAGTTAAGTAGTAGGAGCTGATTTTATGCCAGATTTCCAAAAAAAGACCATACTTAGCAGCCATTTGTGGATTATATATAGTTTATCCTTTCTTTTTGTGTTAGCTATTTGGTACTTTCAATGGATTTTAGGACTAATCATGACGATACTTTTAGTTATTTCACTTTACTATAGTATACGACATGAAAAAGAGTTATTGAATGAAACGGAGGAATATATATCCACATTATCCTATCGTATTAAAAAGGTAGGAGAAGAAGCGTTATTGGAAATGCCAATTGGAATAATTCTTTTTAATGATGACTATCAAATTGAATGGGCAAATCCATATATGAATCGATTTGTGGAAGATGATACGTTAGTTGGGAAACCTCTAGAGATTTTATCTGATAAGTTAACACCAATGATCAAAGAAGATAAAGAAGAGATATGGCTTCATATAGAGGAATATGAGTTCCAAGTAACGGTTAAAAAAGAAGAACGTTTATTATATTTATTTGATCGTACGAAACAATCAGAGATCGAAACATTGTATTATAATGATCAAACGATTTTAGCAATTATTTACCTAGATAATTATGAAGAAGTAACCCAGAACATGGATGATACATTAAAAAGTCAGTTAAATTCGCAAGTAACTTCTGTATTAAATAATTGGTCACAGGAATCAGGTCTTTACCTAAAGAGAACTTCTCAAGACCGATTTTTAGCTGTTGGAACGAAAGAAATTCTGCAATATTTGGAGAAGTCGAAGTTTGACATTTTAGATGAAGTCCGTGAATTAAACGCTGGGCAAAATATTCCAATTACCTTAAGTATTGGTGTTGGTTCAGGTAATGTTGATCTTCCAACACTTGGAGATTTGGCACAATCTAGTCTTGATTTAGCTTTAGGCCGTGGTGGAGACCAAGTGGCTATTAAAGATGACTCAGGTAAAGTTCGTTTTTATGGTGGAAAGACGAATCCAGTTGAAAAAAGAACAAGAGTACGTGCACGGGTTATTTCCCATGCACTTATAGAACTTGTTAAAGCAAGTGACAATGTTATTATTCTTGGACATAAATCACCAGATATGGATTCAATTGGTGCAGCAATCGGGATTCTAAATATAGCTAAAGCAAATAGTGTAGAAGGTCGAATTGTACTTGACCCTAATGATGTAGACACTGGTGTTAATCGCCTAATTCAATCAATTAAAGAAGAAGAAAACCTATGGCAATACTTTATCGACCCAGAAGAAGCAGATGAAATGATTACTTCAAGAAGCTTGGTAGTTGTAGTAGATACCCATAAACCATCTATGGTTGTAAGTGATCGTCTCTTGACGAAGACAGATTATAAAGTGGTAATTGATCATCACAGGAGAGCAGAAGAGTTTGTGGAAAATCCAACACTGGTATATATGGAACCATATGCATCCTCTACTGCTGAGTTAGTAACAGAATTGTTAGAGTATCAACCATCGACATTAAAGCTGTCCATGCTGGAAGCAACAGCATTATTAGCAGGTATTATTGTGGATACGAAAAGCTTTACCCTACGAACAGGATCTCGTACCTTTGATGCAGCTTCTTATTTACGCTCAAAAGGTGCAGATACCGTATTAGTGCAACAATTTATGAAGGAAGACCTTGATATTTATATTAAGCGAAGTAGATTAATTGAAAGAGCCACCATTTATCGAGATTCCATTGCCATTGCAAAAGCAGATGATGGAGAAGTATATGGACCAGTCTTAATCGCACAAGCTGCGGACACTTTGCTAACGATGAGTGGAGTAAATGCATCATTTGTCCTAAGTGAACGAACGGATGGTAGAATAGGAATAAGCGCACGCTCACTTGGTAATGTCAATGTGCAAGTTATTATGGAAAAAATGAATGGTGGTGGCCATTTAACCAATGCTGCTACCCAAATTGAAGATACAACGATTGATGATGCAGAGGCATTTTTAAAGGATATACTGGATGAATATTATGAAGGGGGAGACACAGAATGAAGGTAATTTTAATGAAAGATGTAAAAGGACAAGGCAAAAAAGGGGAAGTGAAAAATGTTTCTGATGGCTATGCACGCAACTATTTATTGAAAAATAATCTAGCAAAAGAAGCAACTAGTGCTAATTTAAAAGCGTTGGAAGCGAAAAAGAAAAAACAAAAGCAAGAAGAACAAGAAGAAGTAGAAGAAGCAAAACGTTTAAAAGAAGAGCTAGCGAATACGACGGTTGAGGTAAAGGCAAAATCAGGTGATGGTGGTCGATTGTTTGGATCTATTACCAATAAACAAATTGCCGAAGCATTAAAGAAGTCACATGGCCATAAAATCGATAAACGTAAAATTGAATTGGACTCCCCAATTCGTGCATTAGGCTATACCAATGTTCCTGTCAAATTACACCCTGAAGTTACTGGTACGATTAAAGTACATGTTGTAGAAGAATAAAATTGAAACAATTGACCCGCTTTAACAGTGGGTCAACATTTGTTTAATATAAGGTTCTTTCTTAAAATGTTAGGATCTTTTCGCATACGTTGTTGGTTTCTAAGATCAATAAACTATATTATGCGCAATAACTAGGATATGCACATAGCTTCGCTACGGAAAAACACTACGCTTTCACCAGGGGCATAAGTGCGGCATCTGTTCAAACTGTTCGTTTTCACAGTGTCTACTTTACCGCCGGGGAGTGTTGAGCCTTCTCGGACTAGCGTCCTGTGGGGTCTCACCGATCTCCTACTTCCCGCAGGAGTCTTCGTGTTTTTCCTCCGCTAAGTTGTGCTGCACTCATTTTAAATATTCCTAGTGACAATGACAGTTGTTCGAAGCGAATAATAGACATTGTCAATATTGAGTGTTTTTAATTTAGAAAACAGCCAACTGGTGAATTCGCAAATAGAATGTAAGAATGGGACATGCATGTATTGTCTATGAGGAGATTTACGTAACGATCGTGTTTGAAAGTCTTCATAAGGAGGAGAAACGATGAGTGAATTGTGGAATGATCGAACACCACCACATAATGTCGATGCTGAACAAGCTGTTTTAGGTGCTATTTTCTTAGAGCCAGAAGCATTTGCACAAGCATCAGAACGCTTGATGCCAGAAGATTTCTATCGTGCTAGCCACCAACGTATATTTGATGCGATGATGAAGCTCTCGGATAGAGGAGAACCAATTGACATTGTTACCGTAACAACCTCCTTATCAAATGAGAAGACATTGGAGGAAATTGGTGGTGTTTCCTATTTAACCGATATTGCTAGCAGTGTTCCGACAGCGGCAAATATTGAATACTATAGTAAGATCGTGGAAGAAAAAGCCTTGTTGCGCCGTTTAATCCGCACAGCAACAGATATTGTGACAACTAGTTTTAGCAATGAAGATCAAGTAGAAGATGTATTAAATGAAGCAGAGAAAAACATATTAGAGGTTTCCGGTCGAAAAAATTCAGGTGCTTTTAAATCTATTAAAGATGTATTGATAGATGTGTATGATAATATAGAACAGCTTCACCAGCAAAGTGAGGATGTAACAGGTGTTCCAACAGGTTTTCGTGACTTGGATCGAATCACATCTGGTTTCCAAAAAAATGACTTAATTATTATTGCTGCTCGTCCATCAGTTGGTAAAACAGCATTTGCTTTAAACGTTGCTCAAAGTGTCGCAACGAATACAGATGAAAATGTCGCGATATTCAGTTTGGAAATGGGAGCAGATCAATTAGTGTCTCGTATGCTTTGTGCTGAAGGAAATATTGATGCACAACGCCTTCGTACAGGAAATCTAGAGGCAGATGACTGGGGTAAACTTACGATGGCAATGGGTAGCTTATCAAATGCTGGGATTTACATTGATGATTCTCCAGGTATCCGAGTAAGTGAAATTCGATCGAAATGTCGTCGCCTGAAACAAGAGCATGGGTTAGGCATGATTTTAATTGATTACTTGCAGTTAATCCAAGGAAGTGAAAATTCACGTGAGAATAGGCAACAAGAGGTATCGGAAATCTCTCGTTCTTTAAAAGCATTAGCACGTGAATTAAATGTTCCATTAATTGCTTTGTCACAGCTCTCCCGTGGAGTAGAATCAAGACAGGATAAGCGACCAATGATGTCAGATTTACGTGAATCTGGAAGTATTGAACAGGATGCGGATATTGTTGGATTTTTGTATCGTGATGATTACTATGATCAAGAATCTGAACAACAGAACATTATTGAAATCATTATATCAAAACAGCGTAATGGTCCAGTTGGTACAGTAGAATTAGCATTTGTAAAAGAATATAATAAGTTTGTAGACTTAGATCATCGGTATAGTACGAGTGATATACCACCAGAGCCCATACACGCCTAAAATGCAAAAGCTTGTAGAGAAATCATCCGTTTTTCTACAAGCTTTTTATTATGCTTTATGATGGATTCAGTTAAGTTCGTATCAACCCCATTAGTTAGTATACCTTTTATTACGATCTACTACATAATTCAGGTTCCTCTTCCCTTACGTTGTAGTTTTTTTCTACGCATAATTCATATTGTGCGCAATAGTTTTAATATGTTTCCTTATCATCCTTTATAGGATGAGTGCTCAACCACCGCAGCGGAAAACACTCGCTTTCCTCGGGGAACGCTTCAGCCTCCTCGCGAGCAAAGTACGCTCGCTGTGGGGTCTTCAGACTGTTCCTTTTCCCGTAGGAGTCTCGCATTTTCCGCCGCTTGGAATAGCTTCCCAACAATTATTTGGCTGACCATAACTCCATAACAACGGATTACTATAAATAATGACATAGCCAAAAACATATCACAAGCGTAGGAAATATACGGAGACTCCTGCGGGAAGAGAGGCATAGGTGAGACCCCGGAGTGCGTAGCACGAGGAGGCTCAACAGCCACCCGCGGTAAAGTAGACACTGTTAAACGAACAGTTGAACAGATGTCGCACTTATGCCCCTGGTGAAAGCGAAGTATATTTCCGTAGCGATTTTCATAGCTAAAACTATTGTGCATAATACATCAACTGTGTATTAAGATTTATACTTAAAAAACAAAAATCTTTTAGATAACACCCTGATCAAAGATAGAAGATTACGTGATTTCATGATTTACCAGGTATATACGGTTACTCATTCTATTACTCTTAAAGAATAATTTCTACTTTAGAAACGAAACTGGAAGAGTGGCCGGAATTATCAGTAGAGGAGATATTATCCATCATTTATCCAAGCAGAATTTTGAATAAGAAAAATAAGATAATGTATTTTGACGAACGATAAAAAAATATAGATTTATAATGTTCGTGTTCTAATTGACTATATAGGTGTTTATTGATAAAATTGCACTATCTTAGTAACAATTAACATACTTTATAAGGTGGAGGTTTTAATATGTCCTCAGTAGTTGTAGTTGGAACACAGTGGGGTGACGAAGGAAAGGGTAAAATTACAGATTTTTTATCCCAAAATGCGGAAGTCGTTGCTCGTTACCAAGGTGGAAATAACGCAGGTCATACCATAAAATTTGATGATATTACATATAAACTACATTTAATTCCATCTGGGATCTTTTTTGATGATAAATTATGTGTATTAGGCAATGGGATGGTCATAGATCCTAAAGCATTTATCGATGAGATTCAATATTTGCATGATCGGGGAATCTCCACTGATAATTTACGAATTAGTAATCGTGCCCATGTTATTTTACCATATCACTTAAAATTGGATTACTTACAAGAACAAGAAAAGGGAACGAATAAGATCGGCACGACGAAAAAAGGAATTGGCCCTGCTTATATGGATAAAGCAGCAAGAACTGGCATTCGTATTGCAGATCTGTTGGATAAAGATGCATTCCAAACAAAGCTAGAACAAAACGTCAAAGAGAAAAATCGTTTATTTGAAAAGGTTTATGAGGTAGAAGGCGAAAGTGTTGAAGATATACTAGAGGAATACTATGATTATGGTCAGCAAATGGCAGATTATGTATGTGATACATCTGTTGTGTTAAATGATGCACTTGATGAAGGACGTCGTGTCTTATTCGAAGGTGCACAAGGGGTTATGTTGGATATTGACCAAGGTACATACCCATTTGTTACATCTTCTAACCCAATTGCTGGTGGTGTCACGATTGGATCAGGCGTTGGGCCAACTAAAATTAATCATGTTGTTGGTGTTTCAAAAGCGTATACGACACGTGTAGGAGATGGTCCTTTTCCAACTGAATTGCATGATGAAATAGGAGATCAAATACGAGAAGTGGGTCGGGAATATGGTACAACGACTGGCCGTCCACGTCGGGTTGGTTGGTTTGACAGTGTCGTAGTGCGTCATGCTCGTCGTGTTAGTGGTATTACTGATTTGTCTTTAAACTCCTTAGATGTCTTAACAGGTATCGAAACAGTGAAAATATGTGTGGCTTATCGATACAAAGGGGAATTACTAAAATCATTCCCAGCAAGCTTAGACATTTTAGCCGAATGTGAACCAGTTTATGAAGAAATGCCAGGGTGGAATGAAGACATAACAAACGTAAAAAGCTTAGATGAATTACCAGCTAATGCAAGACATTATTTAGAACGTGTATCCCAATTAACCGAAATTCCACTCTCCATTTTTTCTGTCGGACCAGATCGCAGTCAAACAAATATAGTTCGTAGTGTATATAGTAGCTAAAACAACTGTAAGGTACTCCCATATTTAGAGTGGAAGTGCCTTTTTTCAGCATTATTTGGTTCTTTTTGTAATCATTTTGTAAAAAAACATCGAGTTATGATACAGTTTCTTTACAGTATGATGAATACTATTCCATTATCCCCCATTCCTGTGGTAGATTGATAAAGTAAATTTGAAAATCTATCAATCTACTTGATAGGGGGAACGAAACGGTGTTTTACAACAGTACTAGAAAGAACAAACAACTTAAAGTGTCAGGATCTATACAAAGACTTATGATTTTGCTTTGCCTTGCATTGCCTTTTACCTTTTCAAGTGTAGTTGCTGCGGAGAATGGTGACTTAGAAACTATTTACCACGTATACATAGATGGTAAACATATTGGAAAGGTTGATACGAAGGAAACGGTGCAAACTGTTATAGAGGACAAATTAGCTAATAACACCAATGATGATGGTCTTACCCGAGCGATTCAACAAGACATTTCCTATGTTTCTGAAAAAGCATTTCACCCAACAGTTCAAAATAGAGAAGTGACAGAAGTCTTAGAAGATACATTAACTACTGGAATTGAAGCAGTTGAACTTCATGTCGATAACCAGATAGTTGGTTATTTTAAAGATCAAGAAACAGCTGAAAAAGTACTTTTTAACTATAAAGCAAAATATGTTGATAAAGAAGTGCTAGAGGAAGTTGAATCTAGAAGAAAGACAGATACTATACTCGACATAGATGAAAGCCAAATCAAAGATGTCACATTATCAGAAGATGTCTCCTTCTCGACGGAAAAAGTAAACCAAGAGGAGCTTCTTTCTGTTAAACAAGGTGTTAAAATCCTAGAAAAAGGAACGTTAGAAGAGAAAGTACACCATGTCGCAGAAGGAGAAGTATTAGGAGAGATTGCGGATCAATATGATTTGTCTACGAAAAAATTACTAGAATTAAACCCATCGGTAACCGAAGAATCCGTTCTTCAAATCAATCAGGAAATTAACGTAACAGACACTGAACCATTTGCAGAAGTTATCCTAATCGAAGAAAAACGAACAGAAGAAGCAATTCCTTATGACACAGAAGTAATAGAGTCTGATGAGTTATATAAAGGTGAAGAAGAAGTTCAACAAAAAGGAAAAAAAGGAAAACGTGACGTCCTTTATTCCATCAAAAAGCAAAATGGAACTATTATTGATCAAGAAGTGCTAGATGAAACAATTCTCAAGGATCCCGTTAAAGAAGTGATTATCAAAGGAACTAAGGTAATACCTTCGCGTGGTACAGGGTCTCTCAGTTGGCCAGCGGTCGGTGGCTATATTTCTAGTCATGTTGGCGAGCGTTGGGGATCAACGCATAAGGGGATTGACATTGCTCGCCCAAGTAATCGAAACATTTTAGCTGCTGATAATGGTGTTGTAGAATCTGCTGGTTATGATAGCGGTGGTTATGGGAATAAAATCGTCATTAATCATAATAATGGGATGAAAACCATATATGCTCATCTTCAGTCTATTGATGTAAAGGTAGGCCAAACGGTAGAAAAAGGATCTAAAATCGGTGTAATGGGTTCAACAGGCAATTCAACTGGAATTCACTTGCATTTCGAAGTTTATAAAAATGGAGCATTAGAAAATCCAACGAATTATTTCTAAGCGCAAACTTATTATAGATAAAGCTGGCTCAGTAGGAGGAATTCCTCCAAACGAGTCAGCTTTTATTCGTATTTTGATAGTGAGCGCTATTTAAAGACGGTCTAATGGACTATTTCAGTGGTTTTCCGTTCACTTCGGTCCAATAGAGACGATCTAATGGACTATTTCAGTGGTTTTCCGTTCACTTCGGTCCAATAGAGATGGTCTAATGGACTATTTCTTTGAGTTTATTACCGTTTGTTCTGTCAGTAATAATTAATGTTATTCATATGTTACAATTCACGTCACATAATCCATCTTATATGCATGACGTTTCATACCTAAAAGCAACAATCTTTTAGAAAACAGCCTTTCTAAAAGACGGTTACATCCAGATATGGAACGTCCTGCGTATAAGATGTATGATGCGCAATAACGAGAATATGCATATTGCTTCGCTTCGGAAAAACACTTCGCTTTCACCAGGGGCATAAGTGCGACATCTGTTCAAACTATTCGTTTTCACAGTGTCTACTTTATCACGTACGACCTCAGCCTACCTTGGAAGAAAACCGTTTCCTGTTTCAGATCTAGCTGTGTGTTTTTTTCGCAGAAGTCGACTGTCCTACGATCCAATCAACTATCGTATAAACACAATATATAATAGGAAATGTTGATTCTATCAGTGGAGGAAATATACGTAGACTCCAACGGTTCGTCGGCTAAAACGGTCACGTCCTGTGACCAACACTGACACTAGAACGTCCTGTTCGTCGGAAAGGCCTAGATGAGACCCCACAAACGAGGAACGAGTTGAGGAGGCTCAGCAGCCACCCGTGGAAAGCGAAGTATATTTCCGGAACGGATAAATGCTCTAAGCATCGCTTGTTACGCATAAAAAGAATTATGTGCATTAGAAAGCCAACACACTATGTGAAAAGATTTTAAATAAAAGATTGTTATTTTTCACATCCTATTTTTAAGTGATAGGTTATCAATGTTAACTTAAAAAAATCAACTATGCTTTAGAAAAGACCTCATGGGTTGAAATAGCCGATAATGGTCAAAGAGTAATTTGTAGGTGCAGACATTTGCTAGAAAGTACGATAAAATAAAGAGAGTAGAAGAGTTTATCGTTTAAAAGGATGTGAGGATTGTGAGTCAAAAAATTTTAGTAGTAGATGATGAGCAACCAATTGCAGATATATTAAAATTCAACCTAGAAAAAGAGGGCTATGATGTTATATGTGCCTATGATGGAGATGAAGCAATTAAACTGGCTGAAGAAGAAAAACCAGACTTAGTATTACTGGATATTATGCTCCCTAATAAAGATGGGAATGAAGTTTGTCGGGAAATACGAAAGACACAAACAATGCCAATTATCATGTTAACGGCCAAGGATGCAGAAATAGATAAAGTATTAGGCCTTGAGCTTGGTGCAGACGACTATGTAACAAAGCCGTTTAGTAATCGGGAATTAACTGCAAGAGTGAAAGCAAATTTACGACGACAACAACAAGTGCCTGAAGAATCAACAAAGAAAACAAAAGATATTGCCATTGGTAAGTTGGTCATTCATCCTGAGGCTTATACTGTTACGCGTGATGGCGAACAGATTGAATTAACACATCGTGAATTTGAGCTAGTCCATTACCTAGGGCGTCATATTGGACAAGTGATGACAAGAGAACATTTATTAGAAACGGTTTGGGGCTATGACTATTTTGGGGATGTACGAACAGTTGATGTCACGGTCCGCCGCCTTCGTGAAAAAATTGAGGAGAATCCAAGTAATCCGTCTTGGATCGTCACAAGACGAGGTGTTGGGTATTATTTACGTAACCCTGAGCAGGAGTAATGTTGTATGAAAAAGGTAGGTTTTTTCCGCTCCATTCAATTAAAATTTATCATTATTTATATTTTATTAATCTTAATTGCGATACAAGTAATCGGTTCCTATTTTGCACGTGAATTAGAAATCGAACTACAGGAGAATTTTGAGGAATCCATTAATGACCGAGTGGTACTACTCAGTTATAACTTAGAGCAGGCATTTAATAGAGAACGAACTGAGGACGGAAATGAGCCAACTCTACAACAAGAAGTCCAAGATATTGTAACAGATGTGGATACAGATGATATAACGAGCCTACAGGTAATTAACAATCAAAGTCGGGTACTTGGAACAAATGATTATTTAAACCAGGATATTATTGGTAAAAAAACAACAGAAGATATGATACAGCGTGTTTTACGATTTGGTTCCACGTTGGAAACGACCATGTTAAATCCAGAGACAGAGAACCGAGTCTTCGTGAAGGCTGTCCCGATTAATGGGGATTCTGATACCGTTGTAGGAGCTATTTACTTAGAAGCTTCTTTGGAAAGTGTTTATAACCAGCTACAAAATGTGAATGACATCTTTTTGAATGGATCTTTTTTGGCAATATCGGTGTCTGCATTATTAGGCATTTTAGTTGCACGAACCATTACTAAGCCTATTATGGAAATGAAACAACAGGCACAAACCATGGCTAAAGGTGACTTTTCCCAAAGGGTGAATGTCCATGGAACAGACGAAATTGGTCAGCTTGCAATTACATTTAATGATTTAAATGATCAATTGCAGCATTCCTATGCGACAATAGAAGAAGAAAGAAGGAAACTTAGTTCTGTCCTATCTAATATGTCTGATGGGGTTATTGCAACAGATCAAAATGGCGCAGTTACGTTAATGAATGATGCTGCTGCTAAATTATTAGGCCAAAGTCCTGATGAAGCACGTGGCCGTTTTCTATTAGATGTTTTACAATTGGAAGATAAAATTGTTGATATCTGTGAATTACAAAATAGTGGTTCCATGATTATTGATTTTAGTGAGGATGACGATTATTTCCTAATCCGTGCAAATTTCTCTACTATCTCAGATGAAGATGATGATATTACTGGGTTTATTACGGTTATTAGTGATGTTACAGAACAGGAAAAAGTAGAACAAGAGCGAAGAGAGTTTGTTTCAAACGTTTCCCATGAGTTACGGACGCCGCTAACAACGATGCATAGCTATATCGAAGCATTAACTGATGGTGCATGGAAAGATAAAGAACTAGCACCGCGGTTTTTAGGGGTAGCTCAGAACGAAACAGAGCGGATGATCCGCATGGTCAAAGATTTACTACAACTGTCCAAAATGGATACGAAAGAATACCAATTACACAAGGAAAAAGTAGAGTTTATTTCCTATTTCCACGAAGTGATTGATCGCTTTGAAATGAATATAGAAGAAGATATATCGTTAAAAAGAGACTTGCCAAAAGGAAACTATTATGTCTGGATGGACAAAGATAAGATGACTCAAGTATTGGATAACATTATCTCTAATGCCATTAAGTATTCTCCGGATGGTGGGACCATTCGATTTAAAGTAGAGAAACAGAAATATCATTTAATGGTAAGTGTTCAAGATGAAGGCTTAGGAATTGACTATGATAAGTTAGACAAAATATTTGAACGCTTTTATCGGGCAGATAAAGCAAGATCTCGTAAACTGGGTGGTACAGGTCTAGGGTTAGCCATATCCAAGGAGTTAGTAGAAGCCCATCACGGAAAAATATGGGCCAATAGCAAAGAAGGTAAAGGGACAACAATCCTCTTTACACTTCCGCTGATGAAACAGAAGCGGAGGGGTACGAAATGAAGTGGGAAACGGTAAAAACAATTATATTAACCCTTTTAGTAGGATTTAGTTTTGTGCTGACATTTGGACTGTGGAATTTTCAACCAAATGATGATTTACTATATGACCAAACATATGTGAATGAAGTTAATGTTGGTGGAACAGAACAAGAAAGACAAGATATTATCCAGCCAAGTTCAATCATTTTTCATAGTAACTATAATTATTTTGGATTTACTGACCCAATGAAACAGCAGCAATTGTACGAGGAAATGCAGTCTTGGGTGTTATTTGATTTACAAACAGTTGATCAAGCGGAAGTCCCGATGGAAAATTTTCAAGTTGAAGTAAGATTTCCAGATGCGTTGCCAATGGAGATCATTAGTAATCTATTCTCTGTTCATGAAGATGAGACATTACCACAATGGTCTTTTGATCGTATTATGATTACGTTTGATGAAGATTCTACATCATTAATGTTTCATTTTATTGGAATTGATGGAGAACACCAAGCGCAAGCTATTGTGAATAATACAGCAAGTTATGAACAAATGTGGGAGTATGTGACAGCGCATGATTCGTTAGGCAATTTCATTGTATTTGAACATGCTGAGGATCCAATTTATATTCCAGAGAATCCAGATGCAATGATACGTTGGTCGTTAACTGTAAATAACATTGAACCAACATTGTTAGTGAATACATTATTTAATAATCCATCGATTGTTAGCCGTAATATATCGAATGCAGGGGAAGCTTACTTTACCGATGGACAACGAGAGATGCGTGTGTTCCGCGATGAACGCAATATGGAGTTTTTTAATCCATTTGACTCCACATACGAGCGTCTTGATGCGGTTAATTTGTTAGATATTAGTATTTCTAATATTAATGAACATAATGGATGGACAGATGATTATCAATTAGTCGATTTGAACCATGCAACAAGTAGCTTGAAATATCAAATGTATTTTGAAGGCCATCCAATATTTAATCGAAGAGATTTAACGATTATGGAACAACAATGGCGAGAGCAAGAATTATATCAATATAATCGTCCCCTATTTCAGTTAAATGACTCGTTAGGGGGAGATTCAATAGACCTACCAAGTGGCCATGACATTATTTACGCTTTAGAAAATACAAGTGCAAATTATAATTTAGAAAATATCGCTGATATCCAAGTAGGCTATCGACTCACCTTTCAAGATAGTGCATCTAACGTGCTGACACTTATACCATCATGGTATATGAAATATAATGAGAGCTGGCAAGAAATTAATATAGAAGAATTGAAAGGAGGGGGTTGAGGATGCAATGGGGTCAAATTAAAACACTATTTATTCTCTGCTTCCTTCTATTAGATATCTATTTATTACTTCAGTATATGGAAAAACAGGAACAAGCAGACATTGGTGTATTAGAACGGGAAGAATCAACCATTGAAGAACAACTAGAACTCGAGGATATTACGATTGAGGCTTCAATGGAAGAAGAAGCGATTGAGGAGTATTATATATCTGCTAGACCAAAACCGTTTACAGAAGAAGACTTAAGTGAACTAGAAGATCGGGATGATATAACCTATACAACGATTGATGGAACAATTCTTGCTGCACAATTAGAGGACACAATTGTCATACCCCCTGAAGGATCGGAAGTATTTATTAGAGACATTATTTCCTCCTATGTTTTACATTCAGATGAGTATGTATATTGGGGAAAGAATGACAATTTAAATGCCTATGTTTTTTTTCAAGAAAAAAATGACCGCCCAGTCTACTATAATCAAAATGGCATGATTCTTGTCTTTTTTAATGAAGATAATGAAATGATTTCTTATACACAAACCATGCTTGGAGAAGCAGATACAAGAGGAGATGCCAAAACGTTAATAGAACCAATCAAAGCAATAGAGACATTATACGATACCAATGAATTTTATAGTGGAGATACGATTACGACTATCGATATTGGCTTCCATACAAGGGTTCCATTAGAAAATGGTGTACAAGTCTTTGCACCAACATGGAAGGTAACAGTCAATGATACACGTAATTATTTTGTCAATGCGATTGAGGGCTTATCCTTTTCAAGCCAAGAAACAATATTTTTAGAAGAAGCCGTGTCCAATATTATTAGTAGATTGCGGACATCCGAAATGGATGAGACCTTAAAGAATGAATTGATCTTACGCTTAAGTTCAGGATTAGAAGAAAATTAGGAGAAACCAAATAACGGAGTGACCAATTATGACTTTACGCTTTAGTGTTTTAGCATCTGGTAGTACGGGGAATGCTTTTTATATAGAATCAGATAAAGAAAGACTTCTAGTTGATGCAGGATTAAGTGGCAAGAAAATGGATGAGTTAATGACAATGGTACAAGTAAATCCTACGAGGCTAACAGGAATACTTGTCACCCATGAACATTCGGATCATATAAAAGGATTGGGAATTATGGCTCGAAAATATAATTTACCAATCTATGCGAATGAGAAGACATGGAATGCGATGGAAGGATCATTGGGGAAACTATCATTAGATCAGAAATTCCATTTTGACCTTGGCGAAGTAAAAACATTTGGTGATATCGATATAGAGTCATTTGGTGTTTCTCACGATGCAGCTGAGCCAATGTTTTTTACATTCCATCATGATGGAAAAAAAGTAGCACTTGTAACAGATTTAGGCTATGTTTCCGAACGGATTAAGAAAACAGTTGAAAATGCTGATGCTTATATATTTGAAGCAAATCATGATGTTGATATGTTACGAATGGGCCGCTATCCTTGGAATGTGAAGCGGCGTATTCTAGGTGATTCTGGTCATGTATCAAATGAAGACTGTGGGTTAGCTTTAAGTGAAATTATTGGAAATGATACGAAGCGTATTTATTTAGCCCATTTAAGTTTAGATAATAATATAAAGGATTTAGCACGAATGTCTGTGGAAAATGTTTTAAACGAACGAGGAATTTCGGTGGATCTTTTTGATACAGATCCTAAAAAAGCGACCTCCTTATATGAAGTGGTTTAACGTACAGGCTATTTTATAGTTTTTTCACCATCTGAATTGATGTGAATTGTGACGTAACATAGTAGTCCTGATTACCGCTTCGGACAGTCGCTTTCCGCAGGCACGGCCTCAGCCTCCTCGGAAGAAAACCACTTCCTGTAGGGTCTTCGGACACGTGCTGTTCCTGCAGGAGTCGACTGTCCTACGCTTCAATCAACTATCGTGTTAGCAATTTAAATGACACGAGTTAGAATAGCACAAACAAGCGGAGTAAAAACACGAAGACTCCTACGTCGTCGGCTAAAAACGATCACGTCCTGTGACCAATGCCGACACTAGAACGTCCTATTCGTCGAAACGAGCCTAAGAGACCCCGCAGTGTGGGTTTCGCAACGGAGGCTCGTGGGGAGTCCGCGGTAAAGTAGACACTGTCAAAACGAAAAGTTTGAACAGATGTCGCACTTATGCACCTGGTGAAAGCGAAGTATATTTCCGGAGAGGATAAAAGCTCCATTTCAAGTTATGTCGCATTTTAGGTGTATTATTCTTTAAGATGTCATACTAGGAAGTAGCAAACAGCCATTGTAAAATCACCTGTTTAAGATATGTACTTTTTACCAATAATAAAGTTGATGAAATGGATTAATAAGGGGGCGTTTCGTTGGGTTATTACAATCAGCATTATCCACCAAATCCACATCGCAAGAAAAAACGTAACTGGATTGTCCCAACCTTAACTGGTGTTGTAATAGGAATTGTATTTACATTATTAATTGGTTCAAGTATTTTTCCAGATAATTGGATAAACCAAACAGGCAATTCGTCTGAAGAGAACCAGATCGGACAAAATGAGACTGGAGGAACAACAAATCCTGTCAGTGTGGATGTCACATCACAAATAACAGATATAGTTGAAGCGGTGGCTCCAGCTGTTGTCGGGGTTGTCAATATTCAACAACAATCTAGCTTTTGGGAGCAACAAGAGGGTAGTGAAGCAGGAACTGGCTCTGGTGTCATTTATAAACGGGATAATGGTTATGCCTATGTGGTAACGAACCATCATGTGATTGAAGGTGCCGATACGATTGAAGTGGTCCTTTCAAATGAAACACATATTGAAGCAGAACTGCTAGGAAGTGATTTGTTCTCTGATTTAGCCGTATTACGAATGGATGCAACGGAAGTCCAGCAAGTGATTGAAATGGGAAGTTCTGATAATGTAAAAGTTGGAGAACCAGCTGTCGCAATTGGGAATCCCTTAGGACTTATGTTTTCTGGATCTGTCACACAGGGTGTTATTAGTGGGAAAAAACGGACTATTCCGCAAGACTTTAATTTGGATGGACGTGCAGATTGGCAAGCTGAAGTCATCCAAACAGATGCTGCGATTAACCCAGGGAATAGTGGTGGTGCTCTCATTAATATAAATGGACAACTTATTGGAATTAACTCTATGAAAATTAATCAGGCTGCTGTTGAAGGAATTGGCTTTGCTATCCCAATCGATACGGCTAGACCAATTATTCAAGAATTGGAAGAAACAGGTGAAGTGACACGTGCTTATTTAGGTGTTGAAATTTACTCTTTAGAGGAGGTACCACAGGCTGAGTGGCGGGATACGTTAAATCTCCCCCGTGATGTTGATGGTGGTGTTTATGTATGGAGTGTTGAACCGTTATCACCAGCAGATGAAGCAGGTCTACAACAATTAGATGTGATTACTGAATTGGATGGTACCGAAGTGGACAATATGATTGATTTACGTAAAATCTTGTACCAAGAGAAGGAAGTTGGCGAAGATGTTGTCGTTACATTTTATCGAGATGGCGAGCGACAGGAAACAACAATAACGCTTGGTACGCAATAATAAGTAGAGAAAGCTACTTTTCCACAACCTGAAAAGTAGCTTTTTTCTGCAAAAAAATGTGTATAAGTCACAAAGTTATACACATTCAGTGGATAACCTGTTAAGAAATGCTATATATAGTAGGAAATATTTGTTCTATCACAAAACTAAGTACGAACATTTGTGCATATGTGGATAAAGTTGTGGATATGTTTATGGATGATTAACCTGAGCCTGTTTTTCCTGGTACGTGTTGCCAGATAAGTAATAAGAGAATGACCATGACAATATCCAGTCTTGCTTCAAATAGAAATGCCAACAAACCTTGTTGTAAAAGAATTGGCAGTTTCGTTAAGTAGAGTGCTCCAAACATAATGAGGATTAATGGTGCAGTGGCCAGTTTAATATATAATCTACTGATAATAAGTGCTCCACAAGTAAGCTCAGCTATGGCAACAAGGAATAAGGTAGATTCTGGAAAAGGTAATCCTAAGCTAATAAACGTTCCTTTAAAATCAGGTACAATCAGCTTGAGCATACCAGATGTAATAAATACGTAGCCCACAGCATAACAGATCCATGTGGATAGATGCATCTTCATGTAATTAATTCCCTCCAATCCATTCACTTGTTCTATCCTATGCATGGTTGTGGACAAAGTTGACAAGCAATTTTAACTGGGAAACATTTTGTAGCTCATTTGATTGCGTGAAGTTTAAAATAAGCTTATAATTTCTCATAGACTAAAATAAAGGAAGTGCCACATGTGTTAAGGCGTTTTTTCTCGTATTATAAACCACATAAACGACTATTTATCATAGACTTTACTTCTGCTGTTATTGTTGCGTTATTAGAGCTTGCGTTTCCAATTGCAGTACAATGGTTTATTGATGAACTATTACCAGCAGGGGATTGGGATTTAATTGTAACCGTAAGTGTACTACTTCTTTTTGTGTACTTACTTAGTACATTTTTACAATATATTGTCACCTATTTAGGTCACAAACTTGGTGTTAATATTGAGACGGATATGCGACAAGACTTATTTCACCATGTTCAACGGCAGTCATTTCGGTTCTTTGACAATACAAAAACAGGCCATATTATGAGCCGTATTACAAATGACCTATTTGATATAGGAGAGCTTGCACACCATGGACCAGAGGACTTTTTTATTGCCATGATGACCTTTGTCGGTGCATTTTTGATTATGTTTACAGTTAACATACAGCTAGCACTAATCATTTTGTTTTCTGTTCCAGTTCTCATTTTCCTAATAACGTATAGCAATATTAAAATGGGAAAAGCTTGGCAGAAGATGTACAAAGATATTGCAGCAGTCAATGCTCGTGTAGAAGATTCTGTTTCAGGCGTTAGGGTTGTTCAATCATTTACAAATGAAAACTATGAAATGGAACGATTTACAGATGATAACTATAGTTTTCGTAAAGCGAAAGTAGGCGCCTATAAGGTAATGGCTTTTGTCCATTCGAATATTTATATGATGATGCGTCTGATTGTATTGCTTGTTCTAGTAGTTGGTGCATGGATGAGTTTTAATGATCAATTGTCCTATGGGGAATTAGTTGGTTTTGTCTTATATGTAAATGTATTATTTAATCCAATTCAAAAGATAAGTGCATTATTAGAAATTTATCCGAAAGGGATGGCTGGCTTTAAGCGCTTTATTGATATTTTGGATGTGGAACCAGAAGTGAAAAATCGTGAAAATGCTATGGAAGTGGATCAGTTAAAAGGTGATATCTCTTTTGATCATGTCACCTTTAATTATGAAAAGACACAAAAGCCAGTTTTAGATGATTTAAGTTTTACTATTCATAAAGGGGAAACAGTTGCATTTGTAGGCCCATCTGGTGCTGGAAAAACAACAATTACGTCTTTAATCCCAAGATTTTATGATGTGGATGGTGGTTCCATTACGGTTGATGGGATTGATGTTTGTGACATGACAAAGGAATCGTTACGAAGCCAGATTGGTATTGTGCAACAGGATGTATTTTTATTTACGGGTACGTTAAGGGAAAACATTGCCTATGGCCGGTTAGATGCAACAAACGAAGAAATTGAAGAAGCAGCAAGGCAAGCTCATATGGAAGGATTTATAAAAGAACTACCAGATGGCTATGAAACCCAAGTCGGAGAACGCGGGTTGAAGTTATCAGGTGGTCAGAAGCAACGGATTGCGATTGCAAGGATGTTTTTAAAGAATCCGCCAATTTTAATATTGGATGAGGCAACATCTGCACTGGATACGGAAACGGAAATGATGATACAACAAGCCTTAACAGAACTTGCAAAAGACCGCACAACCTTAGTAATTGCACATCGACTCGCTACCATTAGAAATGCAGATCGAATTATGGTTATTACGAAGGATGGAATTGCAGAAGAAGGAACACATGAGGAACTATTAAATCAAAATGGCATTTTTGCGAAATTGCATCGAGTACAACTTCGCTAAGTGAAAAAGATCTCCTCGCTTCTCTAGCATGGAGATCTTTTTCATACGCTGTTTTATAAAGGTTGCTTTTAGGTATCAAACGTCATGCATATAAGATGGATGATGCGCAATAACTAAATTATGCACATTGCTCCGCCTCGGAAAAACACTTCGCTTTCACCAGGGGCATAAGCGCGACATCTGTTCAAACTATTCGTTTTCACAGTGTCTTCCTAGCCATGGACACGGCCTCAGCCTCCTCAGAAGAACAGAACGCTTCTTCTGGGGTCTTTGGACACGTGCTGTTCCCATAGGAGTCTCCGTATTCTGCCTTCATTGTAGAGATTTTCTAGTCAAAATGTCATTTAAGAGTTACGGAAATAGCAAAATCCTACAGAATAGGAGTTGGCTCCCTTCTCTAATCACTAATAATAAAGCCTATATATTGCAATAGCTGAATCTAGCGGAGGAAAAACATGGAGACTCCTGCGGAAAAACGAGCCTAAGAGACCCCGCAGTATGGGTTTTCACGAGGAGGCTCGTGGGGAGTCCGCGGAAAGCGAAATGTTTTTCTGTAGCGGTAATTTTAGCTAAATGTTATTGCACATTATATAGATTATGCGTCGTAGAAAACAACAAAGTATACGAAAAGAATTTTAATATGAACTGTTCGTTCTCTAAAAACTTATGCCCTTCGTGAAAGTGATTGTCCGAAGCAGATATCACTGACGCAATTTTATTAATTACTGATAGAAATCTTACAAAGCTTGTTAAGAAGCTTTTTTAGTTGTTGGTATATTCATTTCATCTGGTTGGTTCTTCTTTGTAACAATATGTAGTGCTAATCCAGTAAATAAAAATCCACTAACAAAGTTTCCGATCGTGACGGGAATCTGGTTCCATAGCCACCAATCACCAAAACTAATATCGGCACCAATCATCATCGCAGTTGGAATGACAAACATATTAACGACAGCATGCTCAAACCCTTGAGCAAAGAAAATAAAAACAGGTAACCACATGGCAACAATTTTTCCAATGGTGGCATTAGAGGTAAAGGCCATGATTGCCCCCATTGTTACCATCCAGTTACATAATAAGGCTTTTACAAATAGTACAATCATACCATCTGATCCATACCCTTGATAATCTAATGTTTTTCCCTCAGCTACAGAAATAATTTTTTGCATCAGTAATGAATCCTCTACATGGCCAAACTTGGTTATATAGATACTAAATAATACCGCATAGAACAAACTACCAAGTAAATTTCCGATGAATGCCCATAAAAAATTTCGAGCCATTAGCGGAATGGTTGTTTGTTGACGCATTTTTGCAATTGGCAGCATTGCAAAAGAACCTGTAACTAATTCTAAATTTAGTAATAGTATCAATACAAATCCAACTGGAAAAATGAGAGCACCTAAAATATCCAGTCCAGTTTCCGTTGCAGCCGTGTAGGCTAACGTGGTAGCATACCCTAAAAAGGCACCAGATAAACCCGCCTTAATAAGAATTTGATGAATTGGCAGTTTTGACTTTTTACCGCCAGCATCCGCAACAGCGTTTATGACATCATTTGGTTTTACATAATCCATCCGTTCACTCCTCTCATTATTTTCCTCAAAAATCACATTTGCTCACCTTAGAAAATATGTTTGCTTTTTTGTCACGTTGAACTTATTGTTCTAACGTGAAAAAACCGCTTTCATAAAGTGAGCGGTTTTTTTAGTTTACGAATAATATTTCTAATTGCCTGTGATTTCAGTCACTATTTTGACATTTTTATTACAAAAATGTGACTATTTTGTGTATTAAATCTTAGCACTATTAATATAGAATAAATTCCCGCATGTAACGGGCGTAAAATCCCCACTTCAAGATTTTCTTAAGAGATCCAAGAAAGGTAAGTGGGGTTTAAACTGCTCCTAAAAATCGGATTCGTTTAACAAACCATCAGTTGGGAAGGAAAAAACTCCACGGATTGAAGTTTTCCTTTATTTTGGAAGGTACTAATCTTTTAGAGTGTAGATCATTTATTTGATCATATTTTTTACTGATCGGCTAGTTTATCTCGGTTACTAGCATGAGGTGGTTCTTCCATCCATCCAAAATCAATCATGAGATTTGCTCCATCCTCTGAATATTTTAGTACTTCATCGATAAAACGGTGGTAGTGTGCTGTTAAATCACGTCTTAAGTTTGTCGACATACTTGTACCATAATATCCAAGTCCCAGGGATATCAATGATGTGATAGCAAATAGCATTAGCCGTTCAGAAATAGGTGCAACGGTGGACTTGGTAATAAAATTATCTGAATTCATTGGGACAGGAAGATCATTTTCCCGTAAAATAGACTCAAGTACCTCCATTTGTTTAGCAGCAATTTGTTTACCACGCTCAAAAAACTCCGATATTTCTTTTGTGTTTGTTACTTGGCGAAAAGCAATTAATATTGCTTCACCTATGGCATTTCGCTGATGGTTTGAGAATATGTTAGCAATCTCCAGCGCTGTTAATGGTCGTCTATTACCAAACCAGCCTGTTAAAAAGGACTGTTTTTTTACGAAGTCAACTTTCTCCGGATACGGAATCACTGGTGCTCTTGTGAATACCCCCTTTTCTAACAGAAGGCTTTTTGTCATCGTATTCAGTTTATTGGACTCATTAAGACACTTACTATAAAAATCGTCTATATCTGATCTAGTAGCTAATGATTTTGCCATGGTATAAGCATTAAGTGATTGTTGAGAAGATTGGTTCATAAATTCCATGATAAAGACATCTGTAAATAGTGGTGGTGCATCTAAATTTAGATCCTCCTCCTTAGAAAATCCCTTTGGAACAGGTAAATTTTCCTGTTCAAATAGTGTTGTTAATGTTTGGATGTGAGATTTCGATAATTGTAAGGAATGTTCTAGGAGTGCCTTAAGATCTGGATCCTTCACGATTTTCAACAGATACGTTACCATACATATGGAACCACTATCATTTTGGTAAGACGTCCATAATTGGGATAATTCCCCTGATGTTAGCTGAACTGCTTGATTGTTTTCCATTTTACATTTCCTCCGTTGTTTTTATCTGTTATTTACATAGTGTTTGCATGTAGATAAGTTGTATTCTTGTTACAATGAAGCTAACAAAACGCTAAAAAAGGAGGATATGTATGCGGAGGCTAACAGAATCGGAAATATCAGAAGCTCTGGAAAAAGTACCGAAATGGGAACGGTTAGATGAAAAGTGGATTCAACGAAGGTACCGGTTTAAGGAGTTTTTAACCGGCATTCAATTTGTGGATCAACTAGCAGCATATGCAGAGGAAAAGCAGCATCACCCTTTTATGTCGATTGATTATAAAGTTGTAACAGTAAAGATCTCTTCTTGGCAGGCAAAAGGACTAACAGATCTGGATTTTGAAATGGTACAACACTTTGAGGAGCTATATGAAAAAGTAAACCAAACATAATAAAACATGTCGACATTTCCTGGGAAATGTCGACATGTTTTTACCAGATAAGAAGTGGAACCGACTGGCTCTAATTTAATATATCTAGTATAAGGAAAACGCTCTTTTTGCATACTTTGTTTTTTTTACCGCGCATAATCCATCTTTTAGAAAAAGCCAAGAAAAACAACATTTTCGCTAAGGTGGGAATGCGAATCTTTATAATGTTTCTATTCTTTTACTAATATGCTATCATAGTTAAAACAATGTAAATTTTCTAAATAAGGTAGGAGTGGTAATCAGTGAATAAAACTCCACAATCATTATTTAACGAAATCACGCAAGATAATGATGTATTACGGGAATTTAAAAACCATTCGAATCGAGTCATGTACTTAACGACCATGCTAGGAAAAGCAATTAATTGCTATGATGAGGAACTTAAAGTAGCAGCATTGCTACATGATATTGGAAAAATGGGATTATCGAAATCAATCCTATTTAAACCTGAAAAGCTAACCCCTTTAGAAAAAAGAATTATAGAAAGTCATAGTCATGTTGGTAATTTGATTGTGCGAAAGGAATTAAATATGCCACGTGCTGCACAATTTGTGCGGGATCACCATGAAAATTGGGATGGGTCTGGATATCCAAGAGGCTTAAAAGGGGAAGATATATCGATTCAGGGCCGGATGATTCGGATTTGCGATACGTTTGATACCATGACATACGAGGTTAGACATTATAGTACATACAAAATGTCTCATGAAGAAGCATTTGAAGAGCTGAGACGGTGTGCTTGGAGAGAATTCGATGGCCAATTGGTGGAGACATTTATTTCATTAGTTAAGGAACACGGTACATCCAATGATTGGTCTACTGCCATGAAAACATGAAGGTAAAATGGAACAGATTATTTTTACTTTTTAATGGATTCTGTTTATAATGAATAGCTAAGAGGACTTATTTCGATAAGGGGGACTTATAATGAGTGAAAAGGTACAAATCAAAGTAAATGATAATGGATCTTATCGTGTAACGGGTGATGTGGAATTAGTGGATAAAGAAGGAAATGTGTTTGAAACAAAAAAGTCTTTCTCACTATGCCGTTGCGGACATTCAGCCAATAAGCCATTCTGTGATGGAACACATAAAAAAATTGGCTTTGAAAGTGCACCAAGAGCAGAGTAAGGGAATGAGAAAAGCTCCGTATCCCATTAGGAAAGTACGGAGCTTTTTTGTTTATACAATCGGAATTTTTAATACCTGGCCAATGTAAATCATATCACTCGTTAAATTATTGGCTTCACGAATTTGGTCAATGGTAACATTATTTTTCAATGCTATACGATACAAGCTATCTCCAGAAACAACGGTATAGTTATTATAGGTTGCTTGTTCTTCTTGGATAGTTTCTTCGTTATTACCTTCCATTTCACCTATATTAGAAACTTCTATCACTTTATCTTTTGTGGTATACCAAGTTGGATACGCATTCCAAATCGACGTATCTTCTTGTCCAATACTCCAATGACCAACCCCTCTAATCCCATACTGATCGACTAGTGCTAATTTAGCTTGATAGGACTGTTCATTTTCATACCAAATGGTGTAGGTCCCTTCTGGTAAGGCTTTACCCAGGATATACATATGTGGATCATCTTCCTTAATCGTAACGACTGCTTTTGCACTTTGGCTCTCTTCGTCAAATGTAATGGTATGTTCGTATTTATCTAGCATGTCTTTCACTTGTGAGTTGGAAATACCGTTTCCTCCAACTGCTTGACCTTCCACCCAATAGCGTCCATAATGGGCAAGTCCAAAAACAATCTTATCCGCCTCTACCCCTTGTGACAGGGCATACTGAATGGATTTTTCTACCCAAGGTAAGCTTGCAACTGGTCCGGGGTCTGAACCTTGATAGCTTTCATCATAGGTCATCATCATTAAATAATCAGCATGTTGACTGAGAGCATTATAATCATATGCTCCATGCCAGCCTTGTTCCCAACCATAAGGATTTGCAGCTACAGCTACGGAGACCTCTTTTGATGCTGGTAGCAATTCCCGCAACAGTTTTACAAATGCTGTAAACTTATCCCGGTCTTCGTGTGTAATATTTTCAATATCAACATTTACCCCATCTAAATTATACTTCATTACAGCATCTGCTATTTGTTGAGCTGTTTGCTCATAATTGGCAAGCATAGCACGTCCTATTTCACGATCCCAATGGTTACTTAAGAATGGAACGACACGAATCCCTTGATGATGCATATTTTCTACAAAGGTAGCATCCACAAGATACGTTAATTGTAGTGATCCATCTTTATTTAAGTCAAAATAACTTGGTGCTACTACATTAAATGCTCGTTCTGTTCTCAATACTTGATTCGTAAACGTCTTTACATCGCCAAAATACATATATCCCAGATTTAGTGTTGTGTTTGCGGTAACGGGGAGCTGTAATAGTTGGTTTACGTAAATAATGTCCCCTTCTAAACGATTGACACGTTTAATCGCTTCAACTGTTGTATTGTATTGCTTAGCAATCAGTGATAAATTCTCTCCTGATTGAACCGTATGGGTTAGTGCTGTCGGCGCAATAGATTCACTATAATTTCCGGCATGATCAGATTGAGTCACTATAAAGGAATAGTCCTCATTTTCTGGAAGGTCTTTCAGGTCTATATCTAGGTTAAAGACACCAGTAGGATTCATAGTATGCTGAATTTGTTTGACAACTTCCCCATTTTCATTAATCACGTCAATTGTAATGGTTCCTAATGCTTCAGCTACCCCTACTACATTATAAACGATCGTATCCCCGACAATAGCATAGCCACTGCGATTAAGCGTTGGGTTGGAAATTTGTGTGTCTTTTTCAAATAAGATTGTTTCGGTTTCACTTTGGTTTCCTGCCTCATCGACTTGGGTAACCTCCATGGTTAATGGACCATCCTTTAACATGGAAAGGTCAACTGTCACACGAAAGTGCCCATTTTCTGCGATGGCATCACTTGTAATGGTCTCTTCTCCATCTGTTATTCGTAATAATACGTGAATGCGCGCTTCCCCCGTTATTCCAGATATAGGAAAATGATTGGTATTATGCTGGTTTACATAATCATTCATGTCTAGCTGTATATTGTCTGGAGCTGTTGTGTCTTTTACAACAGTATGGGTGTCATTTTCCCCTTTATTTCCAAACGAAGAGGAAGCCTGTAAACTTATTTCGATATCTCCGTCATTTAAAGAACTGACATTAATCGGCAGTGTGAAATTCCCTTGTTCATCTGTAGAGGCTGTGCGATTGATCGTTGTACTGCCGTCAGTAACTTGGATACGAATTATACTGTCGGGTGTAGCAGTACCAGCAATCATATAATCGGTTTCATTACTAGTCGATATTGTTTCAAACGAAGCAGTAGAGACAATTTCAGGGATCTCTGTATTTTTGATTAATGTGCTTACTGTTTGCTCACTACTATTGTTGGCTTTGTCATACAGTACTGCTGCAACTCTTATCTCTCCGTCTCTTAGATCAGAGAAATTAATCGGGATGGAAAAATTGCCGTCTTCATCTGTTGTCCCTGATTGCTCTTTTATTACCTCGTCATGTTCAAAAATAAGTAATTTTACCGTCGCATTTGCCTCTCCATTTCCATTAATGACATAGGCTGTTTCATTTTCAGTTGTAATGTAGGCTTCATGATCAATAGTCGGTGTATCTGGTGCTGTTGTATCTTTATCAATATACCGTATATTCACAGAACTTTTATTACCAACTGTATCATGTTGGAATACACGAAAGGTTAAGGTAGAATCTGCAAAATTACTTACATCTAAAACCACCTCATACGTACCATCATCTTGCACTAGGGCTTCTGTTGTTGTTTCAATTCCAGTTGTATCGGTCACGGTAACGAAAACAGTGGCATTCTTTTTTGCTGTTCCAGAAATGGAAAAGGCTGATTCATTTTCTTGGTTCACGATATCGGCAATACGTACTTCTGGCACATCGATAGTGGTATCCTTCTGAATGATAGTTTCTGTCCTTTCACTTTCTCCGCCACTTTTATGAAGCGCATTGGCTGTAATGGTAAGATTGCCGTCCTGTAAAGTTGCCAGACTCATCGTTGCTTCAAAGAAACCAGTTTCATCTGTTTCCACTTTCTCGGTTACCAAGCCATTTCCAGCATCTCGAATAGAAATTGTAATCGTTGTTGCTGGATCAGCCATTCCACTAACAGAATAGGTCCCTTGGTTATCCTGGTTGACAGGGTGAAGGGAACCAATAGTTGGCTTGGCAGGAGTAATGATCTCTTGTATTGGTTCTGCCGTTTCTTGAACAGGGGTTGATAGTAATAACGTTTGCCCTACAAAAATACGATCTGACGGTAAATTATTCACCTCTTTGATCTCGGTTACCGTTGTTTGAAATTTTTTCGCGATGACAGATAGGGAGTCACCAGCAACGACTGTATACGTAATGGGTACTTCTTCAACAGATTCAACTGGAGCTGCAGGTTGTTCTGTTTCTATGTTTACTTCTTCCTCAGTAGGTTCTGGCGTTGTGGTTGGTGTTGTCTCTTGTTTAGGAACGTTTAACGTTTGACCAATGACAATACGATCCGTTGTTAAATTATTTAAATCTTTTAATTCGGTTACGGTAGTGTTAAACCGCTTTGCAATCACAGATAGAGAATCCCCTGCTACAACTGTATATGTACTTGTGGCTATTTCCATAGGTGTTTCAACAGGTGCAGCAGGTTCTGCAGCAACTTCTTCTGTCAGAGTAGGATCAAGTTGTTGTTGTTGTGGAAGTTTAAGATTTTGTCCAACCACAATACGATCCGAAGTTAGGTTATTTAATTCTTTTATTTCCGTAACGGATGTATTAAACTTTTTTGCAATCGCCGATAAGGAGTCTCCTGCTACAACGGTGTAAGCGGTCGTCTCTACTTCTGGCGTATTAGCTACACTTGGTTCTTCAATTGGTTCTGTTTTGGTTACTTCTGGTGTTGTATTTTGTGTTATAGCTGTTTGTTCATTGACTTTTAAAGGGATTTGAAGCCTCTGTCCAATAGATAGTGTGTTTGTTTTTAAGTTATTGATGGACTTAATCGCATCTACGGATGAATCATATCGTTGTGCAAGACGAAACAAATTATCACCAGAAATGACCGTGTGTGTCGTAAATGGCATTTGCAGCTGTTGGCCGACAACAATACGATCGGAAGTTAAGTTATTTAATGTTTTGATAGAATCAACTGATATATTTGCGTTTTTAGCTATAAGCGACAAACTATCCCCTTTTTTTACAGTATAGATGTCATAGGGCTGGCTTTCGGTTTGTACTTGAGTCGTCGTCCCCTCACTTGTTGGCGTTGCAGCGGCTGTAGTCACTACATTTCCGATAAATAAGGAGGATACGAGTAATGCACCTGCCATAACCCGTACATAATTAATTTTTAAGTGAGGAAATTTACTTTTAACAATCTTTGCAATCCGCTGACTTAGGTCTTCCTTTTCATCGGTTAGCTGACCCAATTCTTGAGCAAATTCCGTCCTTTGTGGATCTATATAAACAATGAGCGTATAATCATTGCCACTTTTTGTTAATTCAAATCGCTGTATTGCTGTCAATGGAAACACTCCTTTTACCCTTTCTCTCTTTATTGGTTTCCTTTTACGGATTTCTTCATGCAAAAATCTTTTAAGGCATCGGACAAAGTGTTCCAAATAATTTGTTAACGGACTCCCATTTTATGGTGGTATGGATACAAAAGGTTATAAGGAGTTAAAGTTGTTATTAAGTAGGTTTAGGTAGGACTAGGTATTAAGTCGAGCTTGGTAGCGATAGATTACTCGTAATATTTTAGAAATAACAAAAGGCTTGCATATTCAATATCCAAGCCTTTCTAAAAATAAGTAGTTCCGGTACCGTGTGTGGAGAAAATGTAAAAAAGTAGGTGAAATGTGAAATAACATACTAAAACACCTGGATTTTTATCCAAGCGGTCTGTTTTTATATTATCTTGTTAACTTAAAGCCCCCGATAGTTTTTTATGCTTTTTCTTGAACCTTTTTTCTATCCACTGCATGAGGTGGCTTTTCTACCCAACTGTTTTTTATAGCCAGTTTCGCTCCTGAGCTTGTGTACTTTGCAATTTGTGCCATTAAACTTGTGTAATGCGCCACTATATCACTTCTCATACTCGTAGAAATACCTAAACTTATATTTCCAGTTGATAGAGAATTTAAAGACAAAATCATTCCCATCATCAATTTATCTGAGAACGGAGAAATGGTGCTATTCGTTATATCTGAATCCCAAGTAAATGGAGCATTGATGCTATCATCTGAAAGAATTTCGCTTAAAGATGATATGATTTTCCTGCTTAACTTAATCCCCTTTTGAAAATAATTTTTAACTTCCTCATTTTCAGCTAATTGTGCAAAGCCTGTAATAAGTACTCCACCAATTAAATTTGATTCAATATTATTTGATATATGAGTAATTTCCACTGACAACAAAGGTCTCTTGTGTGGTGTTAAATATCCAGCCATAAAATTTTCATCTTGAATAAATTCCACTTTATCAGGATAAGAAATAATCGGTGTACGGACAAGAATCCCCTTTTCCACCATTAAGTTAGTAACCCTATCGTATAGTTTTGCACTTTCATTTAAAGCAGCTAAATAAAACGATTTAACATCTTTCCGATATGAGGTTCCTAATGCAATACCATATAGATTTGATCCGTCTCTACCCATCATTTGTAAATAACGCAAAAAAAATATATCTGAAAAGATCCTTGGTGCATTTTCAACTACATCGGTATTATTATAACCTTGTGGAATTGGAATTTTTTCTTGCTGAAAAATCGTTGAAACACTAGACAAATGACCTTCAGAAAGCATTTTTGAATGCTTAAGAATTTCTTCAATTTCTTTGTCTTCTACAATATTCAAGAAATGATTCACCACACATACATTCATACTATCAGACATGTAAGAACTCCATAAATTTGCTATTTCAGATGAAGTTAATTTAGGATTATGTTCCATAACTAAGCGATTTCCTCCTTTTATTTAAATACACTATTACCTTTTGTAAATATTAGGAAGTCTAATTATGGAAATAACTGTATTATAAACTTGGAGACATAACCCAATAGCACTGTAATCAAATCAATATAGTAATTAACACGTTGATATAATAGCTATTGTCAATATGTTATTTAGCTTGCGATTCGTATGCTAATTTATATGTTGAAACCGACAATCGTTGATACAACAAGGAATAATAAGTGACCAAATGCGATTTGGTCTTCTAATTACTATGCTTTTTCGTTTGTTTCTCCACAGAAGCGGAGCTACCTACCCTAAAACTATTACCTTTTAACTTTCCTTTCTTGGCTTTGTTGGGTCACAATTTGGTATAGACACATTGGTGGATTCGGCTAGCTTTATTAAATAATAACATTCCTCCCGATACATATGATCTGCCATTAAGGTAGAAAAGGTACTTAGAACGGTATACGACACTTCCATTTCTTCTACTTCATGGAGGAAGGAACGAAATAAATTCATTTCAACTTCCACATCATTGTTGAATTTGTTGAGTGCAGGAAAGGATGTAATATTGGATCGGAGGTAGCCGGTTAGTTCGATCGCTTTTACATAAAAATGGTCGAAATGATCAGCGAATTGTTTGCTTTTTTCCTTTAGCCTTTTTTCAACTCCATCCAATTCATCATTAATAGCTCCAGCGTGACCAGAGGCAGCGGGCAGCCAAACTAAGTGATGGTGTAATTCATGAAAGATTGGAGGTGCTTCTCCTTGTTTTAAGTAGCTGATAACAAGTTCATATTCCTCGAGTTCATTGACCATATGATTTAGAAACGTTGGGGTTAAGTGAATTCCAATACCCCCTTTTAAGTGACGCTTTATGATGGATAGCTTAAAAGACTTCATGTCATCTGCAGCTGATTCTGCTTTTTTTGTAAAGGCAATTACATTATCCTCTTTTAGTGATTTGGATTCTTCTAATAATGTATCAAACGTGTCAACGAATGTTCTTGCTGTTTGTACATCCTTTTCTTCAGATGGAAAAAGAGAATCTCTTATAAATCGTGCATGGTCACCTAGTACTTGTAACCAAAAGTTGTGTTCAAATGTAGCACTACGTAATAATTCCTCCATCATGGTCATCCCCTTTTGTATGTTATCGATAATATTTATTCAATTTTTTGGTGAAATATTAGTTTGTTTTAGGAGATATAGTTGGTTTTTGGTAAACTAACAACGATGAATCGTAATTAAAGGACGTGTGTTGACGTTGAAAATAGCTGTTGTGGCAGTTGGTAAGTTAAAAGAAAAATATTTGAAACAAGGCATTCAGGAATATGTGAAGCGGCTAGGTGCCTATGCGAAGATCGATATAAAAGAAGTAGCGGATGAAAAAGCACCAGAAAATATGAGCCAAGCTGAAATGAAGGAAGTAAAAAACAAAGAAGGAGAACGAATTCTCGCTAATATAAGTCAAGATACATATGTCATTACCTTGGAAATAAATGGAAGAATGTTAACATCAGAACAATTTGCAGCTAAAATGGATGAGTTAGCCACCTATGGAAAAAGTAAAATTGCGTTTGTGATTGGTGGCTCATTAGGTTTGAGTGAAGAAGTCCGTAAGCGGAGTAATCTGGCATTGTCCTTTTCCAAAATGACATTTCCACACCAAGTTATGCGGTTGGTTTTGTTAGAGCAGGTTTATCGGGGGTTTCGGATTAATCGGGGTGAACCTTATCACAAATAGTGGTAAAACAGAGAATTGAATTGTTAATTAAAAAGGAATGGTTAGAAAAGATAAATCTTTAAAATATATAGATACTATTTTAATTTAAAGAGTTAAGACAGGGGTGTACTGGTATCCCCTGTCTTTTCAATTTTAAATTGGTGGTTTCCCTCAATCTTGCTTCCTTCCTTTTTGCCTTATTCTATTTATAAACCAACTAATTAAGGAATTTGTAGATTTATTTTGAATGATTAATAACTTGCCTTTAATTATCTCTACTATTTCCCTATATATTGTATCGATATCCTTGAAGTTTTCTCTACCTTCTATGTTTGCGATTTCTTCATCCATATGCTGAATGGAAACCTGCTCTTTAAGGCAATTATCAATTCTACTTATAATAGATTCTATAGAGGATTTAATTTCATCTTCGTTAATAGGTAAGTCATATAGTACATTATTCAGTTTGGTAATAATTTTTTCATAAGATTTTTCACTACCTCTTATATATTTTCGCTTATTCTCGCGTGTTTCTTCTGCAATGTTTTTTATTCTTGAAAGAATATCAGTATATGTATATTGCATTGTTGTATTTTTAAAATATTTCACTGTCTTACTAGCAAATATAGATGAAATTACAGCCCCACCTAAAGAGACTATACTTGAGATACTCCCTAAAGTGCTTAAGTCCAATATTTAGTTACCATCCTTTTCACTGATAATATGCTTGTACTTTGGAAAATCACCATATAGTGCGGGAAAAACATTTTCCCATCTTTCATCTTCCCAAAATGCTTTTACTATATACTCGGCTAAATGGTAGTCACCTTCATTTCCAGTAATCTCATAAATTCTAGTTTCATATTCGACATTACTAACTTCTTCGTT
Organism: Oceanobacillus halotolerans; assembly: GCF_010993955.1. Lineage (GTDB taxonomy): Bacteria > Bacillota > Bacilli > Bacillales > Amphibacillaceae > Oceanibacillus_A > Oceanibacillus_A halotolerans. Next base: position 118,759 of record NZ_WIXL01000001.1, read on the forward strand.
TCGATCTATCCTGTCTCTAATTTCGTCCATTAGATTCATAATTTCGTTATACTGACTTTTGGTGATATTGTATTCATAGAGGACCCTGTTGATGTTGGAATCATGAAACATCAAATCTAACTTAAACTCTAAATGTTGAACTTTTTCTTCTAATAATTTTACTCTTTCATCGCTCATATATACTCCTCCTTTTAGTAATTCCTTAGTACCATTATAGCAAAATTATCCATTAGCAGATATATAATAAATTTTATCAATATCAACCTTTTTCTATTTTCCAGTGCAAATCAACAATATTTTGTAATTATGTTATTGTAAATGTATAAATAATTTGGAGGGTAATTATGTACATTTCGAAGATGTCTATTAAAAATTATCGTAATTTTGGCAATATACCATTTGAAATGAAGTTGAAGAAATTTACAACAATAATTGGTTCGAATAATGTTGGTAAAACAAATTTACTAGAATCCATTGGATTGATATTAAGCCAAGATATAACTATGTTTAGGAAAAGAATATTGCAGGTTGAAGATATTAATTATGCAACTAGATTAAAATTTAAACAAGATATACTAAATCAATCAATACCATTTGATAAACTTGAATTCCCAGAGGTAAAAGTCCAGTTAACATTTGAAGGGATGGATAATAAGCAATTATCTGTTGTGGGTGATTGGTTTTCAACTAAAGCAATGGATAAGGCTAAATTAACCTATGTATTCAAACCAACTAATAACTTTGATAAAGAAGCATGGGTTACAAAACAGAGGGAAAATATTAAACAACTTATGAGCGAAAGAAAGGGAATAAAACAGGAAGACCTTTTAAAATTTATTGAATTCCCAATTAAAAGTTATCATTACATAATTTACGGAGGAAATGACCGTACTAATCGTGTTGATCCATATTTCCTTAGTATGTTGAAGTTAGAACTATTAGATGCTATTCGAGACGCAAAACGGGAGTTAATTGCTAATGGGGATTATAAGTTGCTATACCGAATTTTAAATCAAGGTGAAGAGAATGCATATGAAGATATAAAGGAAGTACTAAGCGATTTAGATGAGAAGATTAGAGGAAACGATCAACTTAGTGATATTAGAAAAACATTAATTGAACAATTGAATAAGATTTCTTTACAAGGTACAGGAGAAAATAATATAGACTTTCACTTTTCAACGCTTGAAACGGGCGATATTTTAAAGAAACTAAGTTTGATTTATGGCCAAGAACCGATAACTATTGATAGAAATGGACTGGGCAGGAATAATCTTTTATACATTTCATTAATACTATCTCGTTTAGCGCCAGAAGAAAACATAGAAACTTGTTTTAGGGTTGTAGGCATTGAGGAACCGGAAGCACATCTTCATCCTCACTTACAAAAGCATCTTGCCACAAACATAGAACAGATAAATGCAAAAAGAGATGATTTACAAATCATTTTAACATCACATTCCACTCATATTACAAGTTCACTTAATACAGAAAATATGGCAGTTTTATTTAGAGATGGGTCGGATATTAAAAAGCATTACATAACTGATGGTTTTGAAGAAAATAAAAAAGGGAAGGAACACAGACGATATCTTGAAAAGTATTTAGATGCCACCAAATCTAGTATGTTTTATGCTCGAAGGATATTGTTAGTAGAAGGAATTGCGGAACAGATTCTAGTGCCGTTATTATTTAATCTATCTTATGGTAAAACACTAGATAGCATTGGCTGCAATATATTAAACGTGAATGGAGTTGCTTTTAGACACTTTTTGGAAATTATAAAAAATGGGTACTTCATAAAATGCGTTGTATTAACTGATGGTGACGTGGGTAAGAAAACGGAAAATCGTTCAGTTAATTTAAAAAATGACTATGAAAAACCCTATAGCACCATAAAAGTTGAGGTTAACAAGGAAACTTTTGAAAAAGAACTTATTGAAGTAAACAAAAGTGGTTTTGGGAAGGAGATACTACTTAAAGCACTTAACAATACAAGGCCAAATAAAGGGCCAGAATATGCGAAGGAAATAAAAAATAATGAAATTGAAACCGATGTTTTCTTTGGAATGATAGAAGATTATAAATCAGAATTCGCATTCAACTTAGGTGATGAAATTAAAAATGTAAGTAAAGATGCATTTCAAGTTCCCAAATATATTAAGGAAGGTTTTGAATTTATCTTAGATTGAGATAGTTCATAGACTATCCTGTTGACACTAGTCTATGAATGGAAAGATAAGGAGCGGTGTAAATGGTAAAAAAATTAAAACCTACTTTGGTTCTTGCGGGACCCGGTGCTGGTAAAACTCATCATATTATAAAGAGAATTAGTGATAAAATACCATTACTGGATTCAAAAAGATTCCTTGCTGTAATTACATACACAAATGCGGCTGCTCTTGAGATTAAGGAACGACTATCTAAAAAAATTGAAGTGCCGCCAAACGTTTTCATTGGAACAATTCATAGTTTTTTAGTTCGCTTTTTCCTAAAGCCATTTGGGAAACTGCATGGCTATTTACCGGAAAACGTAATATACAAAGGTGTTAAAATTGTCGCTGAAGATAAAATCGAAGAAAATAAAATTAAGAGTAATATAGTTCGTAAGGGAGTAGTACCCTATGACAAAATAGTTTCACTTTCGAATAACCTAATTGAAAATAAAGTGGTAAGAAACCTTATTTCTCAAAGAATACAGTTTTTGTTTGTAGACGAGTTTCAAGATGCTGATGCAGGGCAGTATAAAATTTTTGAGCAAATTAGAATTGCGGGTTCAACGGAGATGTATTTTGTAGGGGACCCAGAACAGAGTATAATGTCATTTCAAAACAAAGGGCGCAAAATACCTACAATGGATAAAAGAGCAATTTCAAAGGCAATTAATAGTCGTATGATAAATACTGAGTACTTATATGGGAATCACCGCTCAAGTAAACCAATTATAGATTTTATAAATAATTTTCATACCTCTATTAATCAAAGATATTCCAACGATAGAAATAGGGCTCAAACTAAAGTAACCTTCATTTCAGTAGCCAAAGATATAGGTGAAATAATTGAACAATTTAATTTGCTTTGTAATGATAGGGCTTATTGTGAAAGTCGACCTAAACGAAGGTTTTTCTTAGCATACGAGGGTAATACTTATAAACCCGTCGAAAGTGAATTTGGGTTAATTAAAAAAGAGGATAAAGACTCCGTTGATATAAATTTTTTACAAGAGAGTTCCAAATTCATTTGTGAGGTGCTAAATAAAGGGAAAAATACAATTATTGATGAAATGGAAATAGATAACTTAAAATATAGACAACTTTGTTTGAAGTTAATTAATAGTATAAGAGAAAATCCATTTATGAACAGCAAGGATTTAATTAATAACATTAAATTCCTTTTTAAGTATGACCCATATAGTCTTGTTCATAGCAAAGTAAAACATAGCCCAGAAGAAATTGCAGAGGATTTCCTTAAAAAAGTTAATTTTGAAATGAACTATAACAATAATAAAGAGAGTGAGGATTTTTGTCTTACTATTCATAAAGCAAAAGGATTACAGGCTGATGCAGTCTTAATAATCGCAAAGACACAAAATGAGTTGAAAAAATGGTTGGAACAAGATGAACAAAAAAGGGCATTGGACAAAAAAGATACTTGTAGGATTGGTTATGTTGGATTTAGCCGTGCGAAAAAGTTTTTGTGTATTGCTTGTTTGGAGGATATAGATGATAGTTTGAAGAAACAATTAACTAATCTTAATGTAAATATGATACCAGTTAAACAGAAGGTTAATGCAGGAGTTGGACACTAAACTAGATCCTATTTATGTAGACAAGGAATAATTATTCCTTGTCTTTTTATTGCCATTAATTAAAAAATTACATGGAAGGGTACAAAAGATAGTTGTAAAAATGCAGTGAAAGGCTGTTTAATATAGAAATAAAACGGTAAAGGGGGTGGAAAAATTGATTAGATTAAGTGTAGAAGAATTGGTTGAAATTAATGATTTTTACAATGGCTCCTCAAAAATAACGATCACATATGCAACAGGTAATACTGTTCTACTGGAACTTAATGAAGATGGCGATACAGAATTATTTATCCTAAGTAAAAGAGATTTGATAATGATACAAAGAAACTTTTATGTAGAGGATATATGTGAAATTGTTCGTTCAAGTGTGTATGGCCATATTGAAGTGAAGGTCGATGAATCCATAGAACAGTATCCAGTGCAGATTTCCGTGGAAGATGGACATAAGTATTATTGTAATGTAGAAGAACTTAATTACATAAAACGAATTATCGATAATCAAAAAGGTGTGATAGACAGATAAAGTTATTAATTGAGAGTGGTGTTTCACCACTCTCAATTCTCAATTATATTAAAAGATTATTTCCTTCAATTTTTTTACTATATTCCATTCTTCTTCCTTGGTGTATATTCTTCCATTAAGGTTAATAGTAGATATATTTAGATTTGTATCCGATTCTATATAAAAAGAGTAAACGTCAGAGACAGCCGCTTCATATTCAGGATACAGTAAAATAATTCTAGGTTTTTGATATTTATGGTAATAACCAAACATTTGGTAAATATCCTTATCACTGACACCTTTTCTTGGCTGATCTTGTACTAATTTTTTGTACTTTGTATCGATAATTACTTGCACACCGTTTTCATTTTCAATCGAGATATCTGGTTGTAAGTTAAAACATCCTTTATTCAATTGATTATAAATAAGATGATTCCCGCTTTTTTGTGTATAAACTTTACTGTGCACTAAAATTTCATTAGAATATTCTTTGATTAACTCTGATATATAGTCTTGATAAACAGTATTCATATCTATATTAAAGATAAACACATCATTCTCGTTATTACCTCTGAAGTCAATGGATTGGTTTAGTATATAGAACCTTGCAAAGTTCAATAAATTCTCATAATCAGCCAAAAGCCGGTCATGCTTAACTAGGGTAAATGTTGATCTGCTTATATTTATATCACTGACATCTGATAATTTTAATAAAATTTGTTTTGCAATCATCTTGTTTTGTGGCCATACTGTATTTCTACTCATATCTTTTACGACAAATTTAAAGATTTGGTTGACTATATTATCTTCAGTATAATTATCAAATTCACTATACATTTTTAGATTTAATGGATTTTTTATTATATTTTTACTAACCAATATCTTTCCTTTTATAAAATTAGAGTTTTCCTCCTCTCTGACATATGTTCTATATAAACCCCGCAGTATTTTTAGTGAAAGGTTTTGCAAAAAGAGATTAATAAAAAAATCCAGAATCATTCCTCTAGATACATCAAAATTGTTAAAGTTAATGTTATTATTGGGAACCTTCAATGCTTTGTTAATCATATAATATAAATTTCTATATATTTCTGTTTTAGTATCATCATTGATTTTTACGTTAGCATGATTATATATTTTAGGTAATATTTCTATAAGGATATCTTCTCTTAACTTGATTACCCCAACAAAATTCTTTATATGAATCCCTTCTAGGTCAGTCTTTAATACATGTGAGTAATTACTTGAAATTAAATGGTTGAGTTCGTATAGGCTGTCATAATTAAATGGTGTTTCTACTTTTTTCATTATCTCTTTGTAAGGGAGATATGAATATTCAAAAGTTGTTATAATTTTCATTTGCATCAACCCTTAGTTGCTATTTGTTTAAGAGTTTCTATTAATTGGTCATCAGAGATATCGTAATTAATAGAGAATGACAAATTTTGTCCTTCATCTATTGTAAGGTTACCTAATAGAGAAGTAATTTCGGCTGGGTTTGTATAAAAGTATTCTTGGAGTAACGGAAGTATTTGATAAACCCATATATGTTTTAAATCATTTGTAATTTTGTCCTCAGGTGTATCCAATAGACTGAAGAAATAACTATGGCCAATAATATGCTCTTTATCAATAGAACTTTTAATCTTATTATTAATTACCTGTACTGCATTAATGGCAGTTAATATTAATTCATTTGTAGTGTTTAATAATGAGAAATCAGGGGTGATTTCAAAGAAAGTGAACCTTCTCCTTAGTGCAATGTCGATTAATGCAATAGATCTATCAGAGGTATTCATTGTTCCAATAATATATAAATTATTTGGTACCGCAAATGAGTTATTTGAATAAGGTAACTTTACTACTGTCTCTTCATGCTGATTAAGCCTTTTGGTTTTTTCAATGAGTGTAATTAATTCCCCAAAAATTTTAGATATATTTCCACGATTTATTTCGTCTATAATCAAACCGTATTTAAGATCGGGATTTTTCTTTGCCTCATTACATAATTTTAGAAATATGCCATCCTGAACAAAATATTGTAATTGCCCAGTAGAATCATTTACCTTCGCTGTAATTCCTTCAACAAATTGTTCATAGGAATATGATTGGTGGAAAGTAATCATTTCACTGTAATCAAAAACATCTTTTAATTGATTTGTGTAATACGTTTTCCCAGTACCCGGAGGTCCATAGAGTATTAAATTTGGGTTGTGATCAAGGAGTTCTATTATTTTTGTTATTTTTTGGTTTTGGTACAAACTCTGCTTTTCCTTTATTATTGGTGATAAACCATCAGTAACATTAACATGTGTAGGATTTACTTTTTTGCTTACCGATAGCCCCTTATAAGCGGTTAAATTGTATTTTTGTTCATCTGATTCTTTAATACCTAATACAAGGTATTTTAGTTGTTTTCTGTATTTTAGAAAGATAATATAGTCACCAGTATATAATTGCTTTCTAAAATCAGTGAATTTATTAGAATCCTCCTCAATATAAGAAATCTCCACTTGTTGAGAATTATCTCCTCTTCTACTCCTTGCAGTTGTTGTAAAGCATTCTAGACCCGTATCATTTTCTTCTATTGAGTTTCCCTTTAGATAGTTTATGTTATTTGATGTTATTGTAATGGGTAATTCAAGAATGAATCTTCTTTTAAAAGAGTTATCTTTATCTTGATTTTCAAGATAATTAAAATTATGTAAATACGGGAATATATCCATTTCACGAGAAGTAAGTGCAATATGAGTTTGATTTGCTGAAGAACTATGTGTAATTGTATTCGTGGTTGCTAACTTTTTGATCAGTATTGCGTCAAAAGTTTCACTTAAATCTTCATGGTTGATATTAAGATCGCTGCTATATAATTTTTGATCTTTAATTATTGTTTCAATGGGCTCTAAGGCGTTATCAAAAGCCGACATTACGTACACTCCTTAAAATTTATTTTATTTTAAGGATATCACAAATAATAAAATCTATTAAATGTAAGTGCTAATCATTTATACCCTGATAAAAACATGATATAATATTTATGCAAACAAATGATCCTATAAGGGGATGAAAATGGTGAAAAAAGTAGGGAGGCCCTCTGGGAGAAGGAAAACTAGTAAGATTGAGATTTTATTAGAACCTGCTACAAAAGAAAAATTTATGAGATGCCTACAAGAAGAAGGAAAGTGCGCATCAACCGAAATTGGATATTGGATTAATGATTATATAAGAGAGCGTGAAAAAATTACATATAAAAGTGTTAACGGGGGAAATAAAAATGAATAAAGTAGTTTCTTTGTTTAGTGGTTGTGGCGGATTGGATTATGGTTTTATGAAGGCTGGTTTTGATGTTATTTGGGCAAATGATTCTGATAAGTTTGCTGTCCAAACATATAAAGAAAACTTTGGAGATCACATAGTTTTAGATGATATACAGGATATTGATATTGACTCAATTCCTAATCCAGATTTATTGTTAGCCGGGTTTCCTTGTCAACCTTTTAGTATGATGGGGAGTAAGTTAGGATTTGATGACGTAAGAGGGACATTGTTTTTTCATATAGCAAAAATAATAGACAAAAAGAAGCCAGAAATTGTAGTTTTGGAAAATGTAAGGACACTTAGAACCCATGATGGTGGGAAAACTTATAAAGTAATTATGAATATACTTGAGAATGAATTGGGATACAAAGTTTTTGATCAAGTGTTAAATAGTGCTGATTTTGGTGTTCCTCAAAAAAGAAATAGAACTTTTATAGTTGGTTTCAAGGACCATTCAGTAGAATATGAATTCCCTAAACCAGTTCCTTTAAATAATACTATGCAAGATTTATTAGAAAAAAATGTTCCAGAAAAGTACTTTTTATCTGATAGAATTTTAAAAACTATTCTTTCACATGGAACTAAGAATTATAGAGCAAATCCCGAAATTGACTTAAAGGTTGCTAGACCTCTATGTGCCACAATGGCAAAAATGCATCGTGCTAGTCAAGATAATTATGTAACTGATAATGGAAAGGTTAGAAGGTTAACCCCTAGGGAATGTGCAAGGCTCCAAGGGTTTCCAGATGACTTTAAAATAGAGGTATCGGATTCACAAGCATATAAGCAATTTGGTAATGCAGTTACTGTCAATGTAGCAAATTACGTTGCTAACAGTATTATTAATGCAATCAAAAATAATACAAATAATGAGGTGCAGGAGATTGCAACCACTTTATGATATAGAGAGTAAGGAAAGAAGGGATTATAAAACATCCCTAAATGAAATAAAAACACTTCTTTCATTGGCTTTTGATAATAATAGACCTAAAGAACAATTAGTGTTAGAGGAAGTCTATAATTATGTATATGAAAGAATTGGTATTATACAAGATGCTAATAATAAAAATGAGGTTGAAGAACTAAAAGCATTGATTAATAAATATATGGAATTTGATTATGAGACTTTCTTTAACCTAATTATTGAACTATCAAATAATTGTTGTGTAGAGGACTCTCCAACATGTGGAGATTGCCCAATACGTAATTATTGTGAACAGTACAGAACAAAAAAGGTTATGGAACAAAAAAACAGTGATAATCCTTTGTTAATTGACTTATTTTCAGGGGCTGGGGGTATGTCGTTAGGTTTTAAACATGCGGGATTCAATATTGCCTTAGCAAATGATGTTGAAAAGTGCTGTATTGATACTTATACACATAACCACCCAGAAGTTCCTATAGAAAGTGTAGTACTAGATGATATAAAAAATCTATTAACTTATGCTGAACAGTTACTTCCGAATAAAGAAATTGATCTTATTATTGGTGGCCCCCCTTGCCAAGGATTTAGTAATGCTAATCGACAACGTTTGATCGATGATCCAAGGAATAAACTTTACAAGCATTTTGTAGAGTTTGTAAATTTAATAAAGCCTAACTTTTTTGTTATGGAAAACGTTCGTGGCATGCAGTCAATATCTGATCAGATTATAGAGGACTTTGAACAATTAGGTTATAATGTCCATTGTGAAATTTTAAATGCTGCGGACTTTGGAGTTCCCCAAAATAGGGAGAGAATAATATTCATTGGCAATTTAATAGGAGTAGATAGTAAACAGATTTTTTCAGAAATACGTCAAAAGGCTAAAGAAATAGATACACATGTTTTAAAGGATGCCTTATATGGTTTGAGAGAACTTAAGGCATCAACAATTAAGAATTCAACTGAACTTGATACTGAGAAATCTGGACGTAAAATTGATAAGAACAATTACTACGGAAAAGAAAATGAATATATTAACCTAATTAATAATAGTAAAAAATCGAAGTTTGTCTTCAATCATAAGGCCCGTTATAATAACGATAGAGATATTGAAATTTTTGGTAGACTGAATCAAGGGGATAAATCTGATGATCCCAAAATTGCAGATATAATGCCATATAAAAATAGAAACCACATATTTAAGGATAAATACTTTAAACTTCAAAATGATAAGTTTTCCAAAACTATTACTGCACATATGAAATTTGATTGTAATATGTATATTCATCCAACCCAAGCAAGAGGATTAACGCCAAGAGAGGCTGCAAGGGTACAGTCCTTCCCAGATATTTATTTTTTTAAAGGACCATATACTAAGACTTATATGCAAGTAGGTAATTCAGTGCCTCCGTTAATGGGGAGAGGTATTGCTAAAGTTATTAAAGAATATATAGATAAGTTTAAAGAGGATAAGTCACTGAATGAGAAGTCTAGTGTAGGAGTGTAAAAATGATTTGTGAATGCGGAGGAGTATTTTTAGTTGAAAAGATTCATAAATCCAAAAATGAAAAATCTAGGTTATGTGATGTGAAGTGTGTGAAATGTGACATTTACCAGTATTATCAGCCTTATGGAAAAATTAACTTGATTCCAAAAATCACTGAGAAATAGTCTTAGTGCTTTTTACATTATTTGATAAGAAGAATTAGGTAAAAATTTTGCCCCATTAAAAGTGGACGTTCATTTACTTTTAAGTGCTTTTAATATATTTACTATTGTCTTTGTTTTAGAAGGAGATTTTTTAGTATTTTATCCATTCTAAACCATTCAAAATTAGGAAATAATTCAAGTAGGACACTCTATCCAACACGATTATATTCTGAAGGAGATTTGACCGATTTCATTACTGATGTATTTTGTTCGTTATCAACTAATCCGATGTCTAAATTAAGTTTATATTTATTTGGCAAATTACGGGGTTTGTTATCTTCTAGATATATTGGTGACCTAGTTACTTCAACTGCCCCCGCTTCTTCTAATAATTTCACATGATTAATTGCCGTTGTTTTTGAATAATCACCCGCTTCCATTAATTGACTATAGGTCATGAAAAACTCTCCATTTTCATCTCCATATCGTTTTGAATGAATAAACAAGAAATAGAGAGTACTTCTTGCTACCTTACCGTAATAATGTAGGGTTAATAATTCGTTATTTTAGCTTCTTTAACCATTTCTCTCACATCATTAAGGAGTTCTTTCGCATCATATACGATTCCATCTTTAATGGTATAGGACACACCGCCAGTTTTTTCTGCTTGGCCAGTTTCTGGATTAAACTTCAAGGTTCCGGTGCCATAAAGTGATTTGAAATTCTTAAGTGGATTTTCCTCTACAAGAACAAGGTCTGCTAACATATCTTGCTGGATAACGCCAAATTCTAATGGTTTTCCATTTTCCTTCGATAAACTTTCAGCGCCTTTCATGGTAGCTGCACGTATCACCTCTAGTGGATGGAATCCAGCTTCTTGAAGGAGTTCAAATTCTCTAATATAATCAAATCCATATGTCTTGTAGATAAAGCCAGAGTCTGAACCAGTACAAATTCTTCCGCCACGGTTTTTGAATTCATTTACAAACATCATCCATAAACGATAATTTTCTTTCCATTCTATTTCATCTTTGGTTGTCCAATCACCAAAAAAGGATCCATGGTTATTTAAATTTGGTTGGAAGTATTCCCAAAGTGACGGCATCGTATATTCCTCATGATAATCAGCCGTTTGTGCTCGAGCAGCATCTCTTGTAGCCTCATAGATGGCAAAAGTAGGATTCATCGTAAAGTCGAGTTCAATTAATTCATCCATCACTTTATTCCATTTGTCGCTATAAGGAGCTGCCGCTTGCTTCCATATTCTGCCTGACTGGCTAAAGCGGTGGTATTCATTGGAATAATTATAGTGTTCTGGGTAATGCTGAACCGTTTTGGTAGCAAATAGTGCTTCTGGTAGTCCATACCAATGCTCTATAGAACCAAGTCCAGCACGAGCTGCCTCTAACGCATCTAAGCGAGCAACCGTTGTTTGCGATAAATGTGCCATCGTGCCAAGGTTTTGGTTATTTGCTTCCGCTATTACTGCTTTGGCGACATTAGGATCCCATCTATTGATGAATTTAAATCCATCAAAGCCTTTTTCTAGTGCCCAGTTTACAAATTCAGGAGCTGAATCAACCGTTAAAGCAGAGAATCCTTTATCCCAATTTCGTGGACAAGTATACGCATAAATCCGAGGAGCGACGATTTCATTTTTAGCACTTCTCTCTTTTTCATATATCGTCCAATCTGCTCCATTAAAAGAACCAGGATCACGGATGGTTGTTACCCCATGTGCCAGCCAAAGTTTGTGTACATATTCTGCAGGCACACCTTGATTCACACCACCAATATGGGCGTGCGTATCAACAAATCCAGGCATAATATACATACCTTCTGCTTCTATCACATGGGCATTTTCCAAAGCAGATTCTGGAAGTCCCCCTTGATTAATATCTTTAATTCTATTTTTTTCTACGATGATATCTACAGGTCCATCAGGTGGTGCACCAGTTCCATCAATCATGGTAACCCCACGTATAATTAACCTTTCATAAGGTCCATTTCCAGTATTGCGATCGGGTGCATGTGGTACAGTTTGGTTCGTTTGCAAAATGTTTTCCTCCCTCAATAATGTTAATTTTTCTTTTAATTACTCACTTATTCAGCCTAAATTTTCACCTCCTTTACTTTTTTAAGTGTAAGTTATAAGGGGGCATGCCCTTAATGACACGGATTTTCCTTATAAAAGGCTCATTTCCCATAATTTGTTGTTTTCGCATCATCGGAGTATACATGCTCCTCGCACGACATTTGAGGTGTTCCGCACGAGTTTGTCAGCTTCTCGCACGACTATTGTGGTGTTCCGCACGAATTTGTCAGCTTCTCGCATGACATTTGTGCTTCACCGCACGAGTTTGCTTGCTCCATGCATGACTTTTGAGGATTCATATTTATGTGTGTATAGTACTAAATCTCTTTAAGAATTGTTGTGTTTTTACTCTATACCAGGTAGTTAAATATTGAATATTGCTAATACCATGTTAATTTAAGTAAAAGTTTATTTCAATTAATCTGGCTAGTCTTGGTAAGGAAAAATCATCTTTTACGGGATGTTCCACTACTAATTGCATTGTCAAATGGAAAAAGCATACTGTTTACTGGTAGAATAGAATTATAGAAATCATTTATTTAAGACATTATTAAGTATATCGTGTTTGGAAAGAAGGGGGTGTGAAATGAGTGCAGTAGACAAACAAAACCTGAGTAAACGTGATATTTACACCAAGTTTATTACACTTGCCATCCAACAAAGCGGATGGGACATACAACGAGTAGTATTAATAGATGTTGATTCGCTTGAAACAATAATTAAATTCCACCATCAAATTCCACTGCAAGCAAATGCTTATAATAAAATTTTTTCGCAAGCAGGAAAAGTTGATATTAGTTGTTTAGAATTTGAAAGGCAGGAAATTCAAAGATCAGGTAAACTATTAAAAGTAGTTATGGATTGTCTTGTAGTTGAAAGTAATGATCCGGTAACTGAGGGGCTATTACAAGAAAAAGATATATATAGGACATTAAGACATAATGATGACTTTGATACCCCACCATCACTAGATGAGATAGCTGAAATGCTGCTATTTTTATCTTCACCATTAGTTGGTTGTGTTGGACGTTCTAAAGAAGGCTTTTATGCTTTAGGCACATTATCTGATGCTATGAATAAGTTTAATTTTTATGCCCAGTCATGCTTAATAAAGTAATTCCAATAAAAATAAAAACTCATATAGATATAGTGCAAAAAACTGCAACCTGATACGAGGGAACTGGTGTCTGCCCCCAATAGATAAAAAAGGAGTTTTATGATGACTGTTTGGTTATTTCGTGCAGGAAAACAGGGAGAATTTGAAAATAAGTATCTTGATGATGAAAGAGTCTATCTTACGTGGGATGACCTCAATATGGACCTAAAAGAGATTGAATCAAAGGAAAGTCTATACAAACGATTAGTTGAGCATTATGATTTAGATAAAGAGAAAACGGCAATAAACTGGGCTTCACAAATTTGGCCAATAGCCCATGCGATGGTACAAGGAGATTTGGTGATCTTACCTTCAAAGTTTAATCGCACCATTCATATAGGTGAAGTGACCGGAGATTATGTATATGATGAATCACTTGGCAGTCCTTATTATCATTATCGTAATGTAAAATGGATTGCAAAAGATATACCAAGGGATCGGTTTGATCAAGATATCTTATATTCACTAGGTGCGTTTATGACAGTTTGTAAAATACATAGAAATAATGCGGAAGAACGTATCAGAGAAATGCGTAAAAATAATTGGTATGTACCAAAAAATAAAAATGTGAAGGAACTAGTGGAGGAGACGGAAGATACCGTTTCGATTGATTTAGAAGAATATATTTATGATCAAATCTCAGAAAGAATTATTCAACGGTTTAAAGGTCATAAAATGGAAAATTTGGTGGAGGAAATTCTGAAAGCAAAAGGATTTACAACGTATCGAAGTCCAGAAGGTGCAGATCATGGTGTCGATATACTGGCCGCTTCGAACACATTAGGTTTTGGAGATCCAAAAATCTGTGTGCAAGTAAAGACTTCGGATACACCTCTTGATCGACCGACATTAGATCAATTAATAGGTACCATGAGCAATTATAGTGCAGACTTTGGATTGCTAGTTTCCTGGAGCGGTTTTAAATCATCTGTCACCAAAGAAATTCCTAAGCAATTCTTTAAGGTTCGTCTTTGGGATTCCAAAACGATTATTCAACAGATATTTGAAAACTATGAAAAACTGAGTGATGAAATAAAAAAAGAGATTCCTATCAAAAGAGTTTGGATGTTGGATAGTGAAGTGGAATAACTGACATGCAGGAGATAGTGTAAAGAATATTCCCTGCAAAATAAGCACATTTTGTTCAAATTCCTCCGGAGTTATCGTTGCACTCCTCCTTAGTAATATACTGGATTTTTTGTATATTACTAAGGGGGATCGTTCTTTGTGTCAAAAGTTCGAGACGGCGCAGCTTCCGAGACCGGAACGTATGCTTTTAGATACGTGAGGACCTAAAAAAGCAAACCAACTTGAAACACCGACTCATTTTACCGGGCTTTTTGAACTCAACTTTTAATTACTCATTTAGATATACCATGGTAAACCATACCATTAACAGATGTGGTTTCTGTAATCTCAAATAATCCTTAGGAGTAAGGGTCATTCCGAAAAGAGTGTTTACAGTGATTTCGGTGATTCATTAAAAATTCAGATGAAATAACAACATAAGACGAAAGCATTTGATCTCTCGTCCCACTTTTTCACTCTATCCTAGCAGCCCATGCCTTCACTTTTTCGCGAAGTTGCTGTTTTTGTTGCTGAAATTGCTTTATGCGATGTCCGTTTGCCCCAGATGGATGTGGAAAACCAGTTAGATAGTCGTGATTGGGCAGTTTCCGTTCTTGAGATAGCCTGATAATTGTTTGTTCAACTGTTTTTCCGAGTGGGATTACTAGTGCAGGTGGAGCAATTTGTGCTAACTCATTTGGGAACTCTCTGTAGGCATAACGCTGTAATAAAGGTGAACGATCTATAGGCGGTTGATGTCCGGTATAGTTTTTCCCCTTGATAAATACTGGATATTTAATAATTGATGTCGTGTGGAGGAAGTGTCTGTCTTTACCGAACAAATAGGATGAGTTAGGGATATCCAATATTTTGTGGATGTCACATTGATCAAGCATGTTAATGAGGTTTTTTCTCATTACCTCAGCAAACCCAGCAGCCCTTTTTGCTTCTTTCAGACACATTTCCAGAGTATCATCAGATTCGTTACTTTTTATGAATTGCTCAAAGGCAGTTTTCATTTGGCTCCATCCTGGGGTAATTCCAACAATAACAACCCTCGCTTCCTTGTTGATGTATTCGTTATGAGGAGCATAGTATATTTCCATATCCCCGTCTTTTTCCATCAAAAATGTTTCTGTTAATAAATCCTCTTTTGTAAGTGGTTTATCAGCATGTAATGTTTGAATTGCTGGCAGAAATTGCTGTAATGGTTTATGTACCATGTCCACTCTCCTTACGTTTAAAATCAATTTGGGAGAACACGCCGAAAATAGTCATAACACTTCCACCTTGAAAGTTATTCGGTTTTCTAAAATGTTTAGTTTAGGGACACATGACATTTGTCATATATCTTCCCTGACGTTTATGTCTTATATAGTTCGTAAAATTTGTCTAATATAAAAGTATCCATAAAATTAGCTAGAGCTATATAGGAGGATAACATGAGTAAACAAAAACAAGCACAATTAAGAAAAAGTGTTGCAGCTTTTGCAAATTCAGATGGAAAAGCAAGTATCATTCAGTTAGTCAATACCATTTTACCATTTTTCCTACTTTGGTTTCTTGCATACCAGAGCCTATCTATTTCCATTTGGCTGTCGTTTGCACTTTCGATTATCGCAGCAGGGTTTGTAATCCGTATCTTTATTATTTTCCATGATTGCACACATGGCTCCTTTTTTAAAAGTGGCAAGGCTAATCGGGTAGTTGGTACCATAACTGGAATTATCACATTGTTTGCCTTTGAAAAATGGAAGCGAAGCCACGCGATCCATCATGCTACCAGCAGTAACTTAGACAAGCGGGGTACAGGTGATGTATGGGTAATGACAGTTGACGAGTATATTGCTGCATCATTTTGGGGTAGATTAGCTTATCGACTTTATCGTAATCCCATTATTATGTTTGGGTTAGGCCCACTTTACCTTTTCTTAATATCCAATCGTTTTAACCGAAAAGGCGCAAAACGAAAGGAACGAATGAATACGTATGTCATTAACCTATCCATTGGTGTTATATATGCAATCTTAATATGGGCAGTCGGTTGGCAGGCATTTCTATTGGTCCAACTCCCAATTGTATTTGTATCAGGTTCGTTAGGCATTTGGTTGTTCTATGTGCAGCACCAATTCGAGGATTCCTACTTTGAAAATGAAGACGAGTGGGATTTCGTAAAAGCTGCTGTAGATGGTAGTTCCTATTACAAGCTTCCAAAAGTAATGCAGTGGATAACAGGTAGTATTGGATTTCATCATGTACATCATCTAAGTCCAAAAGTACCTAATTATAACCTGGAAAAAGCACATGAATCCACACCTCCATTACAAAAGGCAACTACGATCACATTAGCCTCCAGTTTAAAATCGATTCGTTTTCGTCTTTATGATGAGGCTTCGAAGTCATTTGTAAGTTTTAAAGAAGTCAAATCGCTATTGAAAAAGAATAAGCTTAATATCCAAATGAATCCAGGAAAGTCAAGAGTGCAAGAAGAATAACGGACATAACTAAAATGCTCTTCAATCGTGTATTGGAGGGCATTTGTTCTGTTATACTTACATAAAAGAACGAAGGAGGGGATTCACATGCAAAATTGGTATCATATATTCCCAAAAAACACTGGCCTTAGCGCCTTTGCGTGGATTGTGTTTTGTATTCTTCCATTCTATTTTATATTTCGGTCCTCCTCTTTTGTCGAAATTGTGATTGGTATTTTATTAATCGTCTTATTTTTCACGACATATCGCCTGTCATTTATTAAAAAGGGCTGGACGGTTTATGTGTCCGTAGGGATAGAAATGGCGATAAGCATCGGAATGACATTATATTTTGGGTATGTTTATTTTTCGCTCTTTTTAGCCTTTTTTATTGGAAACATACAAAATAAAATTGGATTTATAACGTTATATATCGTCCATCTACTCACCACAATCACTGCAATTTCATTTGGATTTTTTATACAGAATCAAACCTTTTTTACACAACTTCCATTTATTATCATATGTATCATTGGTGTCATTCTCCTCCCGTTTAATATGTATAATCGAAATAAACGGGAAAAATTAGAAGGCCAATTGGAAGATGCAAATGAAAGGATCTCACAATTAATGGTTATTGAAGAACGCCAACGGATAGCAAGGGATCTGCATGATACTTTGGGGCAAAAGCTTTCCCTAATAGGCATGAAAAGCGACTTAGCTAAAAAGTTAATCCAGATGGACCCAGAGTTAGTAAAAAAGGAAATTAATGATATTCACCAAACAGCAAGAACGGCTTTAAATGAAGTACGAGAGATGGTTTACGATATGAAGCGTGTTAAATTGAAAGAAGAAATTAATCACGTAGAGCAAATGTTAGGAGCTGCACAGATTGATTTTAAGATAGAAGGAAATCCAGAGGTCAGTCATACACCTTTATTAGTCGAAAGTATGCTGAGCTTGTGTTTAAAAGAGGCTGTTACAAATGTTGTTAAACATAGTCAAGCTACCTCCTGTCATGTCTTAATTAAACAGACATCTAGCGAACTGCTTATACAGGTCAAGGATAATGGAATAGGTATATCTGGAAAAAAGGAGACAAGTAAAGGACATGGACTAGTCGGGATGAGAGAAAGACTTGAATTTGTAAATGGAAGTTTGGATATAGCAGCTTCTAATGGAACGACAATGACATTTTGGGTGCCAAATGTTATTCAATAAACGAGGATGGGAGGAGCTATTTTGATTCGCATTGTAATAGCTGAGGATCAGGGGATGCTACTTGGTGCACTTGGCTCACTACTTAATTTAGAAGAAGACATGGAAGTTGTAGGTAAAGCCAAAAATGGAGAAGAAGCATTACATTTCGTGAAACAACAGCAACCAGATATTTGTATTATGGATATTGAAATGCCAATAAAAAGTGGACTGGATGCAGCAGAAGAATTAAAGGATCATGCTTGTAAAGTAATTATTTTAACAACCTTTGCACGATCAGGATATTTTGAACGTGCTAGAAATGCTGGTGTATGTGGATATTTGCTAAAAGATAGCCCTATTGAAGAATTAGCGAACTCCATTCGCATTATTATGAAGGATCGAAAAGTTTACGCTCCAGAGTTAGTAGATATGGCATATAGCAATAAAAGTCCTTTGACTGATCGAGAAGAGCAAGTGATCAGCTTGATTGCAGACGGGAAAAATACGAATGAAATTGCAAAAGAACTTTTTATTACAACTGGAACGGTCCGTAATTACGTTTCCGTTATTCTAGATAAATTGGATGTTAGTAATCGCATTGAAGCTGTTTCCCGTTTCAGGGATAATGGCTGGTTTAAATAAGGTGTCCTACTTGCTATAAATGGTTATTTTGGGTGAATAGTTTCTGTATGACTTGTCTTAGGTTACCTAGGGAAAGCATAGTTAATGAAGGGGACTTAATAAAAGATGACATGATAGAATGATATAATAGTAGAGTGCGAACGGAAAATTTCTTCAAGTGAAAATCTAGGGGGAAGGATGATGAACCAATTTTGGAGTGAAGATGTAGGGTTTATTAGTCCCTTTGATCTGCAACACTTATTCTATATAGCAATCGTGGTGGCATTACTTTTGTTACTACACACTAATCGTGACAATGTACGTAAAAATGGAAGAAGAATTGGGATAGGAATTCTAATCGTTTCACTTAGTCAGCAGATTATGCTGTATTCCTGGTATGGGTTAGAGACAGGCTTTGATATTGGTGAATCCTTACCACTACATATCTCTCGTGTCACGTCCTTACTTGGTATATATTTTCTCCTTACAAGAAATGAAAAGGTATTGGATATTATTTTTTACTTCAGCCTTTTTGCATATGGGTCATTTTTGTATCCACAAAGAGTATATCCAATCACACATATCATTGGTATTTCCTTCTTAGTGAATCATGCCATAACCATTTTACTTCCATACTATGGGTACATCGCTTATCGCTGGAGACCTAATCGGAAAGGGTTTGTGAGGGCCTATACAATCTTTCTTACTTATTTTTTCTTTGTATACTTTCTAAACCCCTTAATTGATGGTAATTATTTTTATTTAAAGTATAGACCATTCTTTTCGGAGTGGCCTGACTATCTTTATGTCCCTTCCGTACTAATCGTTACGTTAGTTGGATTTTATGCTGCATATCGGGTCGTAACACGTAAAGAGAAAAAATATGAAGCATTACTTGACCAATATAAAAAGTGTTCATCCTAAAGAGTGGATGGGAGTGGCGGTTTATATTGGAAAGCGTGTGTGTGATCTCGGTTTCGTTTTAGTAATTTATGTTGGGAGAAAAGTCACTGAGAGGTGATCTCAATGCCTATTTAGTGATTGGTGTTGTTGAAAAGGTCACAGAGAAGCGGTCTCTGTTCTAATTTAGCTATTGATGGCACAGAAAAAGTTACTGAGAAATCATCTCTTCTCTATTAGCATTTTTTCCTTACTAAAAAAGTCACCAATAGCTATTGATTACTCCATACAAAACCCACTTGGTATTAATCTGCCAAGTGGGTTTTCGTTAACATGATAGGGGACCCAACCATGTCACATCCTTAATTGGGAATGCTACTTTTTTTCAAGTTACATCATGATTCGTTTTACATAAAGGAAGTGTTGTTTTATTCTTTTTTTTCAGGATGTGTGTTAGTTTCGTTGATTACGATCCTGAATCTTAGTAGACTCATCTTGATATTTCGAATATACATCCTTGCGAAAAGCTTTGGTCCAATCACTTTTCCCATTCTAAAGCGCATTGAATTTCCATTGCACACTTAAAAAAAATGGTACTTTTTTAAAGGTTTCACGTTCCTCCAAATTGCTTTTTAAAAGGGGGTTGTATCCTTTTGCTTTCTAGATGTTTCTGTTAAATTCGATTGATTGGTGAATGATCACCATTTCCCTTATTTCAGATTTCGAATTGTTCCTAGTTGTTACTTCATTCATGTTACGTTAAACGAAACTAACTAGGATGGTTGAGTCTCCTAACATGTTAACCTGAAAGAAAGAACTTTTTTATCTATCTTCCTTTCATCTTTATTATAACACCTCTTACTGGAAAATACTGTGACATATTAATGACACTAAAGAATAATGAAATAATGTTTGCCTAAACTAAACAAAAGTATTTAGGTATAGGGCACCTTAACATGATAAAACAAATTTTAATGATAGCTTGTTTATCGGTAGATTCTCTCACACTATACGATGAAGGACAAAAGCTTTTCAGCAATTAAAATTTTTCACCTTACTAACACCTATTAGCAATATGTTAATTCGAGTCCTATTTTTATTGTTAAGAGAGAGATTATTTATTATTAAATGTTGTCATATCAACTAAAAATAGCATACCAACTATTCTATTTGATATACTATTTCGATTGTTAATTTAGATTTTCATCATAAGTGAGCTACTTAAACCTACTGAACGATTTTATTTACTTATTATTCGTTATCTGCTCCTCTTCAAATAACATATTTGTATGTCCCTCCCTGTATTCCCTTATCGTAAAATGATAAACTTTAAAAAAGAAGCTAAAGAAGTAGGTGTGTTTGTGGAAATTATCATTTTTGGCTTAATTATTCTTATAGCAGCTGTTTTACAAACGAGTACGGGTTTTGGTTTTTCTATCATGGCAACGCCGTTTCTACTTTTGCTTTTTGAACCGAGGGAAGCAATTCAAATTAATTTAGTACTATCATTATGTATATCCTTGGCACTGATTTCTAAGATCAGGAAGGATGTTAATATTGGAATGTTAAAGCGTTTTGTGATAGGAAGTGTTGCAGGATTGCCAATTGGCATTATGACATTTTTGCTAATCGATGTTAGCCTATTAAAGTTCGTTGTAAGTATCGTGATCCTAGTACTTACAATATTATTGATTCTTCATTTTCGTATTACACAGCATAAGCGACGTGATTTGTTAGTAGGCGGGGTATCTGGTTCTCTCACTACGAGTATAGGGATGCCTGGACCACCATTATTATTATATTTTTCTGGAACAGACACGAAAAAGGAAACCTTAAGAGGAACAACATTAGCTTTCTATCTCTTTATCTATTTTTCTAGCTTAGTAATCCAAGTAATAATGGCCGGAACCAGTAAAACGGTTTGGATCTCTAGTATCATTTCTTTACCACTTATATTTATTGGATTAATCCTTGGCCAATTTCTTTTTAAATGGGTTAATCAACGTCTCTTTCAGTGGTTTACCTATACTATTTTAATGATAACAGGGATTTACCTGCTTATGGAAAGTATACATAGTTGATGACAGAAATCACTGGATAGTAAAAAACCTAACGCTATAATTGAATTATTAAATTTGTTAGGGAGATGATGATGGAAATGACCATTATGTCGGATGTAATAGAAGACTATTTAGTGGAAACACAAGTTATTCATTATCGGAATCCTGTCATCCAAGAAAAAGTAGCAGAAATGAAACGGTTGGGCATACGAAAAGAGACTTGATGAGATAAGAATTATATTATGTAAAGAGCAAGTTCAAAAAGTCCGGAAAAAATGACACATCTAGTTTCTTCGTTGGCTTACTTTTCCGCCGCTCACGTATTAATTGCATACGCTCCGCTGCTGGGAGCTTCGCCGCCTCGAACTTTCGACTCGACAGGACGTTAGCGTGAGGCGTTGCAACAGTACGCCTTAGACTTTAGCCGACTCAGCCCTTTTTTATCCTCCTTTTTGAACACGTAACTTAAAGGGTTTAGCACTTAATTATTTTATGTTGTCTCATATTGACAAGTGACGCTTTGTCATATAAAATTAGACATGTAAGATTAGTGACAGTATGTCATATAGGAGTGAAGAAATGTCAGTAAATTGTCTATACGTGAAAGATTTAAAGAAATTGGTTGATGAATTACAACTAAAAGGGGTACAGGCGGAATTGTGTACCAAACCAAAGGGAATACAAAATAATGCAAATTGAGGTATTACTTAGGGAGTAAAGGTTAAAAATGGTAGAAAACAGCTAACATCATATCGTTTTGTGTACGAAATGATTTGAATTATATATAGGAGGAATTAGCATGAATGTGCCCATGACAAACATGCCTCAATTTATTAAACGAGAGATTGAAGCCATTGAAGATAAGTTACATCCATTCATGAAGAAAATGTCAAGGTATGCTTTTTGGTCATTGCCACTGATCGTTATTTCCATCATGAATCTATTCGTTTTATTGTTTATGATTCCACAAGATCAACGTTCCATTGTTTCCATTATCATATATGCTGTAATTGGTGCAATTGGCTTTGCTTTATCAAAAGAAGTAAAATTACAGAAAAAAGAGGTAAGGCAACATAGTGTGAATTATATAGTTGAACGTATCCAACGAAGTAATATTGTTTCAGAAACTGTAAAAGCTAATTATATAAATCAGGTAAAACAGCATCCAGATAGAGCAATGAATCAATTTGTTGCATTCTTACAAGAAGAAAATCAATTTAGATCATAAACGCATCGAAAGTGTAGGTAGGAAACACCATATTAGTTGGTGTTTCTTTTACATTAACAGGGGGAATAAAGGTGCCAAAATCTACTTTTTATAACTTACCAAGTGAAAAAAAAGACACGTTAATGCACGCATTGGAAAATGAATTTTCTAGAGTCCCATTGCATGTAGCATCGATTTCCAATATCGTGAATGAAGCTGGCATACCACGAGGTAGTTTTTACCAATATTTTGCAGACAAAGAAGATGCTTTTTTCTTTTTATTGCATGAACAAAATAAAAAACGGAAGAGCCAATTTAATTCCTTGTTACAGCAATATGATGGTGACTTATGTGAATCGATATTAGCCTTTTTCCAATCAATGATAAGCGAGAAAGAAAATATTGCCTTTATGCGGAATGTATTCTTACACATGACACATAAGATGGAAGATACCTTTATAAAGATATTTAGCGATCCACAAAACGAGGAAGACTTTCAAGAAATAAGTGAATGGATTGATAAGGACAAATTAAATATAAATAATGAAAAGGAATTAGCGCATATGATGCAAATTATGATGGCAGTGATGTTCCGTAATTTCGTTATAAAGTTTGCGGAGGACTTATCGAACCAAGCAGCATATGATCATTTTAAGGTGGAATTGGATATTTTAAAACGAGGAATTTATCGGTACGATTAAGCGAAGAATAAGATAGTTGGATGAGTCATTGTTTGTATGGGTTATGGCATATGGGTTTTTAAGTGAAGGAGGGAAAGTTTTTTGCTTTTAGCTATTATTGTTTTAATATTTGTCTCATTTTTCTTTTCTGGTAGTGAAACGGCATTAACCGCAACGAATAAAATGAGAGTCCAAACAAAAGCAACGAATGGGGACCGAAAATCGGAGAAGTTATTAGCACTTATATCGAAACCACAGGAGTTTATCACCGCAATTTTAATTGGAAACAACATCTCAAACATTTTATTACCAACACTTGTCACCATGCTGGCAATTGAGTATGGGTTTAATGTTGCGTTGGCATCTGCAATCTTAACGATCACGATTATTATCGTATCGGAGGTGATTCCGAAGTCAGTGGCAGCAACGTTTCCTGACCGAATATCCTATATTGTATTACCCGTTATTCGATTTATCGTATGGGTGCTAAAACCCTTTACACTTCTACTAAATGGATTAACTGGTTTCATTATTCGCTTTCTCTCTAAAGGGGAAAAGGAAAATACGACGATATCGAAAGAAGAATTCCGTGCAATGGTCGATATTGCCGATACAGAGGGTACTTTTGAAAAGGAAGAATCCCATCGTATAAAAGGGTTGCTTGATTTTTATAACTTAAATGTGAATGATGCGTTGAAGACACCTCGTGTGGATATGATTGCATTACCATATACCGCAACGTATGAAGAGGTGCGTGATATTGTTTTGCGAAATCCTTTTACGCGTTATCCCGTTTTTAAAGAGGATATGGATGAAATCATTGGAATCTTCCATTCTAAATTTCTAATATCTTGGTCAATGGAGCCAGAAAAACCGCTTGATACTTACATTGATACAGATTCATTGATGGTGTATGAATTTCATTCGATTGAATTAATTTTTAGAAAAATGACGCAAGAAAAAAAGCATATGGCAATTGTACTGGATGAGTATGGTGGAACAGAGGGTATTATTACACTAGAGGATATTATTGAAGCGATGATTGGCCTCGAAATTGAAGATGAAACCGATACAGATGGAGACCAGTTGATTGAAAAATTAACGGATACAGAACTTATTTGTAACGGGAAAATTCCATTGAATCGCTTGAACTCTATTTTTGATACTGAAATCCCAGAAGAAGAGGACGTATTGGTTGGGTACTTATTACGAGAAATGAATGGCTTTCCAAAAGAGGGAGACACCTTAAAGCGAGGTAATATTACGTTTACGATCCTTGGGACGGAGGGTAGAACGATTAAACGAGTGCAGCTAATAAAAGAAGAAAGTACTATTGACGGGTAGTGAGGAAGAGATCTTATGATTTTTCCTCACTTTTTTGCGATTATTGTAATGGTTCTTGTATTTGATTCTTTTCTAAACTTCGACATAAGGTAGATTTTCAAAAAGCAGCTTAAGTTATAATAAATAAAATGAGCTTAGATAGATTTCTAAGCCCATTTATACATTAGTGGTGTCCTTTGTCTTTTCTTTTTTCCCAAAAACGCCAGTTGAATTTTTTTGCCTCATTTTTGGCTTTGTCTTTTTTAACAATTTTCTTTCCTAACAAAGCTTCTTTTGCATGTTCTCTACTTTTTTTATGGCTAAGTACAAATAATTTGTCCCCGTCTTGGATAATAGTTGTTCCAGTTGGGGTAATTACCTTTTCCTCTCGAACAATGCCAATAATTAAAGTATCATCTGGAAGTTCCAAGTCTATTAAGGATGTATCAACAGCCGGAGATGACTTTGAAATAAACATTTCTACAATTTCTGAATCCGTATTCCCAAGGTTGATAATCTCCATTAATGGTAGCTCATG
Source organism: Oceanobacillus halotolerans (assembly GCF_010993955.1). Taxonomy (GTDB): domain Bacteria; phylum Bacillota; class Bacilli; order Bacillales; family Amphibacillaceae; genus Oceanibacillus_A; species Oceanibacillus_A halotolerans. The sequence continues at coordinate 144,284 of NZ_WIXL01000001.1, forward strand.
TTGATCTGTTCCACCAGTTAATTTTAACTTTGTGGCAACCCATGATAAGGTACTTCCCTGTATTAATGCCGAAATAAGGACAACGAAGAAAACTGCATTAAAAATGATATGGCTATTTTCAACTCCTGCTACTATCGGATAGGTTGCTAGTACGATTGGAACAGCACCTTTTAATCCAGCCCATGAAATAAAGAATTGTTCTTTCATATTGTACTTCATAAAGAGCATAGAGATGAAGACAGCAACAGGCCTTGCAATAAACATAAGAATGATCGCCAGTAATATGCCTTGCCATAACACATCAAGTAATTGATTAGGGAACACAAGTAATCCTAATAAGATAAACATAACAATCTGCATCATCCATGCAAATCCTTCACTAAATCGAAGAATCGTGAAGCGGTACATCAGATCATGATTTCCTAAATACACTGCCATGACATAAACAGCAAGTAGTCCACTACCACCCATTACATCGGTGAGTGCAAATGTCAATCCTGCACTCCCCATTGCTAGAACGGGATACAAACCAGAAATATCTAGTTTTATATGATTAATGATAACAACAGTTACCTTTCCTAGGATAAGCCCAACAATTAATCCTAGACCCATTTGAATAAAAAATCCGCCGATTGCAGACCAAATGGAACTATCTGGTATTTGGATTAATTCAATAACGGTAATCGTTAAAAAAACAGCCATCGGGTCATTGGAACCAGATTCAGCCTCTAAGGTAGCAGTTAGACGTTTTTTAATATTCTTATTACCTAATACAGAAAATACTGCTGCAGCATCGGTTGAACCAACAATCGCACCAAATAACATGCCTTCTAATATGGAAAAATCGAGTATATATACGGCGGCTAACCCAACCACTAAGGATGTAATTAAGACTCCAAAGGTAGCAAGTACACCGGCAGCACCAATCACAGGTCGGATGTGGTCCCATTTTGTTTGGGTACCACCTTCAAATAAAATAATAATTAAGGCTAGCATACCAATGAATTGTGTAAGTTGAACATCTTCAAAGAAAATAATACGGTTCAGAAACATTCCGACAACTAAGAATAAAACGAGAGAAGGTAATCCAAGTCGAGATGAGAATTTAGTGGCAAGTACACCAACAAGTAGCATTGCTGATAGTAAAAAAATTAAAGCTTCAACTGATACATCCAAATAAAACAACCTTTCTAATATGCCTGTTATCTACCATGTGTATATTAATTTTACATTTATTTTAAAAAATACTCCAAGCAATTTAAACGGATATAAGAAAGGGTGCAAAGAACAATTTTAATGATTTACTCGTTCTATGGTGTAAGTGCCTCGTTCTGTTATTAAGCGAAATTGATTCCCATCAAACTGATAAATGGTGGAATCCTCTAACGGAATCTCATATAACGAAGATGGTAGTGGTTGGTATTCTTGCACATCATCTGTTTCTGTGAATCCAGTCCCATTTAAATGAAGAGAATGCATTGGCTCATAGTCATCAATTCTTCTTGTATCTTTTGAATAGGAAATATTATCTAAGTCTAAAATGGTTTCATCATGATCATCTAGTTCTTCTTTGGATATCTTAATGGTTTCTCCGTTCCATTGATGTAGCATTTCATTAAACTCTTCCACGCTTAAGTACTGTGGTGTCATCAAAAATCCCTCCTATAGACTTACATTACCCACTAGGAATGTGTTTCATACAGACGGAAATTTTGGGATATATGGTTATCGTGTGAGCACTCTACGAATTCATGCGACATCTCCACAAATTCGTGCAGGTTCTGTGCAAAGTCGTGCAACAACGCCGCAAAGTCGTGCAACAGCACCGCAAAGTCGTGCAACACCACCGCGAAGTCATGCAACACCACCGTAAAATCATACAACAAACATCCCAAACTCACTCGACTATCCCAAAAAAACAAAGGGAAATCTATTCTCATTCAAGCATTTCTAGTTTAAGATAGTAATAAGATGAATATAATTGGACAAGTAATGATTCGTTCATTAAAGGAAGGTTAATCTATGAGTGAGGAAAATATTACACGAATCCATTTAAATGGAAAAGAATATATCTTAATTGGAACAGCACATGTCTCCAAACACAGTACACAACAAGTTAAAGAAGTGATAGAAACGGAAAACCCAGATGCTGTCTGTGTAGAATTGGATGAGCAACGGTATCAATCCATTCAAGAAGGCAGCAAATGGCAAGATATGGATATTTTTAAAGTTATTAAGGAAAAGAAATCAACTCTTTTGTTAATGAATATCGCAATCTCCTCTTTCCAAAAGCGAATGGCTAAGCAGTTAGGCATTAATCCTGGTCAGGAAATGATTCAGGGAATTGAATCGGCAAAGGAAACTAATGCTGAGCTCGTCTTAGCAGATCGTAATATCCAAACAACGTTTTCTCGTATTTGGCGAGGCCTTGGTTTAAAAGGGAAAATGATGCTGCTTATGCAAGTGGTTGGTGGAATTTTTACCAACGAAAAAATATCCGAAGAAGAACTGGAAAAAATGAAATCAAAAGATATGATTGACTCAATCTTGCAGGAGTTTACAGAGTACTTTCCCGAACTAAAACGTCCATTAATTGACGAGCGTGATCAATACTTATCACAAAAAATTAAAAATGCACCAGGTGAAAAAGTGGTGGCTGTATTAGGAGCAGCACACGTACCAGGGATTACAAAAGAAATTCAAAAAGATCATGACCTAAAACGGTTAACGAAGGTCCCACCAAAATCCAAGGCACCGAAAATTATAGGATGGGCAATACCAATTTTGATTATCAGTATTATTGCCTATACATTTTATGCAAATCCTTCAGCAGGTTTAGATCAAACCATTCGCTGGTTACTATGGAATGGATCATTCTCAGCACTTGGAACAGCACTTGCATTTGGGCATCCACTTGCAGTAATAACTGCCTTCTTTGCTGCACCGCTGACCTCACTTAATCCCTTGCTAGCAGCAGGATGGTTTGCAGGAATTGTACAAGCCTATGTTAAGAAACCAAATGTCCGTGATTTTGAAATGCTTTCAGAGGATTCCCATACGGTAAAAGGCTTTTGGCGCAACAAAGTAACGAGGATTTTACTCATCGTTATATTAGCTAATATTGGAAGTGGAATTGGTACCTTTGTTGGTGGAGCCGATGTTGTACGATTATTCTTTGAAAATATTTAAGGAGTGCATGTTACCATAACGGGGTTCTGTTACTTATCGCAAACATTTAATGGTGATTTTCCAAAGAAGATAACATGATTGATGAAATTGTTCGTCTGTTATCTTCTTTTCCATATTCTGTAAAGATGGTTGAGCAAGGATCTTTTAAAGGTTTGGCGTTGAATCATCGATACTGTATTAAACGGTTGGATATTTGTGCATAAGTTAAAAACTTGTCTTCATAGTAAAGTTTTTCCTTAGTGCAAGTTATATGCAATAATGTTAGAAAGTCAACGTTTTATTATAAATTTTCAAAAAATAAAACTTTTGCCTTATCGAAAACCAAAGAAAAAAGCACCTTTCTTAAAGAAAGCTGCTTTGGTACTTGTATTAGGTGAGACTTTCTAAAACATCTCCAATTGCTTTATGGTGAATTACCTCATCGGCAAAATGATCTAATTCCGTTTTATCCCGATTCACAATAACTAATTTTGCACCATGATCTTTTGCAATTAGTGGAAACTGGTTTGCAGGGGTTACACTTAAGGAGGAACCTAATACGATAAATAGGTCTGCTTTTTCTGCTTCATTCAAAGCAAATTGAAAAGCTTCTTGCGGTAACGCCTCTCCAAACAAAACAACTGATGGTCGAAGTACTCCTCCACATGTACAGTGATAGTCCTTGTTTAGAAATGCTTCACTCTTGTAGACCTTGCCGCATTGTTGACAATGAACTTGTTGTAAGGTTCCATGTAATTCAGCTACCCGCCTACTACCAGCTTCTTGATGAAACCCGTCCACATTTTGGGTAATAATTGATTTGATTATCCCCTCTTTTTCCCAGTCTGCTAAGATGTAATGCCCTTTATGAGGGGTATATTGTTTAACACCAAGTACGCGTTCACGATAAAAATCCATAAATGCTTCCACATTGTTATTTAATGCATCTGTACTAGCAATCTTGCTGGGGTCTTGTTGGTTCCATAATCCTTGATTGGTTGAACGGAAATCAGGCAGACCACTTTCTGTTGACATGCCAGCACCAGTAAATACTACGGTATAATTCGATTCGTGAAGCCATTTGGAAAGAATCAAGTTTATCAACCTCCGTATTGTATTCGCTCCCATTATACAAGGAGTAAAAGCGAATGACAAAAGATGATTCGTTTGGGAAAATAGGTATGAAGATAATGGGAATCCTAGGTATAAAATAAAACTGTTTTTTTACAACGAATAATCTATCTTATATTTATCCCGCATGTAACGGGCAGTAAGCCCCCCACTTCAAGCTTTCTTAGGAGATCTAAGAAAGCTAAGTGGGGGATCAAACTGCCCGTAAATGTCCGATTCGTTCAACTAACCATCAGTGGGAAGGAAGGTAACCCCCATTGATTGAAGTTTCGCTTTATGACATTCCTTACCTAAAAGCATCAATCTTTTAGAAAATAGCCAAAGCCAATTAGGAGGGTTTATTATGCGTGAATTTAAAGAGATGAAAAGTATAGATGATATCGAGTCATTTATAAATAAACATACATTAGCTTTTCTTTATATCACACGGCCTAACTGTAGTGTCTGTCATGGACTAAAGCCACAAGTGTTACAACTGATGGAGAAATACCCTGAAATTCAGTTAGGATCCATTGATACACTAGAAGTGGAAGAGGTAGCTGGTTACTTTTCTATCTTTACCGTACCCGTATTATTGCTATTTGTGGAAGGGAAAGAATATGTTCGAGAAGCACGTATTGTTCATATGGATTTATATGAAGAAAAGCTAGATAATATTTATGAAAATGTTGTTGGCTCATGAAAGAGTAGATCCAGTAAAAGCTAAGTAGTTCCGTTTAAGATGGAAAAGCATTATAAATAGTATATGGAATAGCATATCAATTAGGTCCCAATTGGTATGTTATTTTTCATTGTACGTTAGGAAAGTATAAAATTTTAGCTAGGAAGTGGAGTCGACGTGGCTAAAATTTTAATGTCCTAAGTATAAGTAAACGAATACATTCGCTAAGGACGATCGATGCGGGTTTTTCTAAAAATAACAATGATATTCATTAAGTTTTGTATGAATTAGCATAGTAAATAATATAACAAATAACAGAGTGACAATATCCATCTTGTGAATTAGGTTGCTAATGATACTGCTAATCACCACGTTTTTTAGCTCTTCCTAAATTGCTACAGTTGGTATTTGTTATTTTGTGTTAAACTAAATATAGATGATTAAGAGAACTCTGTTTCCCAACTGCCAGTAAGTTTAATAAGGAAAATCAACAAGGTGGGGGTTAATATGAAATATAAATTTTTAATATTGCTAATAGGCTCATATTTATTGGCTTTTTCAATAAATCTATTTCCTGCATTAAAGTATCCAGATTTAAATGTGGGCATTTTCAATTTACTTGTAACATTATTGTTTATGCTCTTATTTCTTATTTACTCTAAAAATGGAAGTAAGAAATTGAAGGTATTTACTATAGTTGGAGTCGCATCAGGTGTGCTTATATTCCTCATCACAACATTTGAACACCTTATGTTTGATAATGTTATTTTAGATTCGATAGCCTCATTACAGTATCCCTTTTACCTAATATTCATCACGCCATTATTTGGTGGTAATATCTTGTTCGACCTCAGTTATGGAACATACTCATTGTTGATGTCCTTGTTCTATGGAGTTGTATTAGGTTTAACAATTTATCCCGCGTGTAACGAGCAGTAAGCCCCCCAATTTAAGCTTTCTTAGGAGATCTAAGAAAGATAAGTGGAGGATCAAACTGCCTGTAAATGTCAGATTCATTCAACTAACCATCAGTAGGGGAGGAAAGGTAACCCTCACTGATGGAAGTTTCACTTTATCTTAAAATAGCTTTACTAAGGTTGTTTAATAATTATGAACGTGTGTATTAAAGATGACATTATATGGAAATGTCAAGGACGATTTAAGTCAGGCTTTTTTTACGTTAGGAAAATTTTAGCCAAGAAGTGGACTCGATGTAGCTAAAATTTTAATGACCCAAGTATAAGAAAAACTAACACCTTCGCTAAAAGGCGAGCAAATGCGAGATTTTCTATTGCGGATTATGCAGTTATTTAGTGTGCGGCTGTGGTTGCTAGTTAGTTTGTTTTTTCATATTGTTTTAGCATCGTAATTGACACGAACTATAGGATATGATATTAAAATAAAAGAGTGTTATCACTTGCATAAGGTGAGTGCTAAAAAGAAACATTTATCCCGCATATAACGGGCAGTAAGACCCCCCACTTCAAGCTTTCTTAGGAGATCTAAGGAAGATAAGTGGAGGATCAAACTGCCTGTAAATGCCCGATTCGTTCAACTAACCATTAGTGGGGGAGGAAAGGAAACCCCCACTAATTGAAGTGTCACTTTTTCTATATAAAAAGCTCTTTCTTGCTGTTTTCTATGTCACATAATCCATATAATACGTCGTAAGGTGGCGAATTAATTTCCGCTTCAGACAGTCGCTTTCACCTCAAAGAGGATTGATTTAAGACCTCGAGGGGGTAGGTACTAGCCGATGAAAGCGCCACGTCCTTATGTCTATCGGCACTAGGACGTCCTGTCCGTCGAAACTAGCCTAGGAGACCCCGCAGTGTGGGTATCACCAGGAGCTTTGTGGCGAATCCACGGTAAAGTAGACACTATGACAACGAAATGCTTTACCGAAGCGGTAATGATAGAGAAAACATTCTTGTATGCTACTAGAAAGGTAACATATAGTTCTATAAAAAATCAGATGAAGGAGAGATGACAATGGCAAAGCATGCTTTTCAGGCAGAGTCTAAACGACTACTCGAAATGATGATCAATTCGATTTATTCACAGCGGGAAGTGTTTTTACGTGAGTTGATTTCTAATGCAAGTGATGCGATTGATAAAATCTATTACAAAGCATTAACCGACGATTCGTTAAGCTTTGATCCAGAAAACTACTACATAAAGATTTCTGCAGATAAAGACACACGAACCCTTAAAGTAGTGGATACTGGAATTGGGATGACCAAGGACGAAATGGAAAACAATCTTGGTATTATTGCAAAAAGTGGGTCATTAGCCTTCAAAAATGAAAATGAAATAAAAGATGGACATGATATTATTGGCCAATTTGGGGTTGGTTTTTATGCTGCGTTTATGGTAGCAGATGTTGTAACGGTAAAAAGTAAAGCACTAAATAGTGATGAAGCTTTTAAATGGGAATCAGAAGGAACAGATGGGTATACAATTGAACCTTGTGATAAGCAAGATGTTGGGACAGAAGTAACGCTAAAAATTAAGACGAACACAGAAGATGAGCGATTTGATGATTTTTTAGAAGAACATCGTTTACAAGAGATTATTAAAAAGTATTCTGACTTTATTCGCTATCCAATTAAGATGGATGTTACTGTCAAAGAGCCAAAAGAGGATAATGAAGAAGAATACGACGAATATGTGGAAGAACAGACTGTTAACAGCATGGTGCCAATCTGGCGTAAAAATAAAAGTGAGCTAACCGATGAAGATTACGAGAATTTTTATAAGGAAAAACGGTATGGATTTGATAAGCCATTAAAACATATACACTTAAATGTGGATGGCACTGTGCGCTATAATGCGATTTTGTATATTCCAGAAAATGTGCCATTTGATTATTACACAAAGGAATATGAAAAAGGCTTAGAGCTATATTCAAATGGTGTATTAATTATGGAAAAATGTTCAGATCTTTTACCAGATTTCTTCGGCTTTGTGAAAGGGATGGTGGATTCTGAGGATCTTTCGTTAAATATTTCACGGGAAATGCTGCAGCATGACCGCCAGCTAAAAGTCATTGCGAAAAACATTCAAAAGAAAATCAAAAGCCAATTAAAAAGTATGTTAAAAAATGAACGGGAAGACTATGAGAAATTCTATGATTCCTTTGGTAAACAGCTGAAGTTTGGTGTGTACAATGATTTTGGTGCAAACAAAGATGTGCTAAAAGATTTATTGTTATTCTATTCCTCTACTGAGAAAAAGCTAGTTACATTAGACGAATATGTTTCTAGAATGCCAGAGGATCAAAAATATATTTACTATGCTGCTGGTGAATCGTATGACAAGATTGAAAAGCTTCCGCAAACTGAAGTGGTTGCTGACAAAGGATATGAAATTCTTTACTTCACCGATGAAGTCGATGAATTTGCGATCAAAATACTAATGTCCTATGACGATAAAGAGTTCCGTTCCGTATCCAGTGGGGACTTAGGTATTGAAGAAGACGACGAAAAAGCGAGTGAAGAAGATAAGGAAGAGAATAAAGATCTCTTTGAGCATATGAAGAGTGTATTAGCTGGACAGGTGAAGGATGTGAAGGCATCAAATCGCTTGAAAACACATCCAGTATGCTTATCAGCAGATGGCGAAATCTCGATTGAAATGGAAAAAGTGATTAATTCAATGCCAGATAATCAACAAATTCAAGCAGATAAAGTATTAGAAATAAATACGAATCATGAGGTCTTCCAATCCTTGAGAGATGCATTTGAAAATGACAAAGAAAAACTTGATTTATATACGAAAATTTTATTTAACCAAGCTCTATTGATTGAAGGACTACCAGTAAGCGATCCAGTAGCCTTCACGAGTGATATGTGTAAAGTGATGGTATCGTAATGGCCTAAATATACAACATTTGGAAAATGGGAAAGGGAAGTAGCCTACTAAACTAGGCCACTTCCCTTTTTTCATTCCATGTTAGGAAAGTATAAAATTTTAGCTAAGAAGTGGATTCGACGTTGCCAAAATTTTAATGTCCCAAGTATAAGAAAAACCGGGTGGTGCCTGTCACTCCCCGAATTCGACAAAATTCGGGGAGTGACAGGCACTCTTGTGATGTTTAGCACATCTAATTTGCTGCTTTTATGCTATGATCGCGTATAGATTGGGATAAGAAAGGTGTATGAAGGAATGGTTGAATTAGTAGCAACAGCAGAATCAATTGATCAGGCGAAAGCTTTAGTAGAATCTGGAGTGGATACGCTTTATATCGGAAATGATGAGTTTGGATTACGTTTGCCAACCTCTTTTTCTAGTGAAGAAATGGAGGAAATAACAACGTTTGCCCATCTAAATGGCAAAAAAGTTACCGTAGCAGTTAATGCGATCATGCACAATGATCGAATCGATAAAGTAGTTCCCTATGTCCAATCTTTAATAGACATTGGGGTAGATGCCATTACCGTTGGAGATCCTGGTGTTATTCACTTAATCCAGTCTAACAACTTAAAAATACCATACATTTATGATGCACAAACGTTAGTAACAAGTGCTAAACATATTAATTTTTGGGCAAAACGCGGTGCGACTGGTGCTGTCCTAGCCAGAGAAATCACCCATGAAGAATTAAAATCTATTGGGGAAAATGTAGTCGTACCAGCTGAAGTACAAGTTTACGGAGCAACGTGCATCCATCACTCTAAGCGGCCACTAGTAGAAAATTATTATAATTTCACCCAAACAGCTAAACCAGAAGAAAATGATTTATACGTATCAGAACCGAAAAAACCAGAAACACACTACTCGATTTACGAAGATATAAATGGGACACATGTGTTTAACACAGATGATATAAACTTGATGCCATTCATCAGACAATTAAGAGATGCAAATCTGACCCACTGGAAATTGGATGGTATTTACACACCTGGTGATAACTTTGTGCAAATTGCACGTTTATTCGTAAAAGCAAAACAGGCAATTGCTGAAAATCAACTAACAGATGACGTAATTCAACAGTTAAATGAACAACTACTAACCTTACATCCGGCAGAACGAACACTGGATGCAGGATTCTTTGTGAAAGATCCAGACGAAGTACAATAGGTGGGGATGAAACAATGATGAAAACAAAATTAAAAAAACCAGAAGTGTTAGCACCAGCTGGTACACTAGAAAAACTAAAAACGGCAATTCGTTATGGTGCAGATGCTGTCTATATTGGTGGAAATCAATATGGTTTAAGAAGTCGTGCTGGAAATTTTAGCTATGATGAAATGAAAGAAGGCGTGGCTTTTGCCAACAAACATGATGCAAAAGTATATGTCACAGCAAATATGGTGACCCATGAAGGAGATGAAGAAGGTGCGGGGGAATTTTTCCGCAAGTTGCGTGATATTGGCATTGATGCCGTTATCGTTTCTGATCCAGCTTTAATCGAGATTTGTGCCATGGATGCACCTGGTTTGCCAATCCATCTTTCCACCCAAGCATCTGCAACGAACTACGAGACACTTAACTTCTGGCATAAAGAAGGCTTAGAACGTGTTGTGTTGGCTCGTGAAGTTGGGATGGACGAAATCAAAGAAATGCAGGAAAAGACAGACGTGGAAATTGAGGCCTTTATACATGGGGCGATGTGTATTTCGTATTCAGGACGCTGTACCTTGAGTAACCATATGTCCAATCGTGACGCCAATCGCGGCGGGTGTTCACAGTCCTGTCGCTGGAAATACGATTTATTTGAAATGCCACAGCCTGAACAGCACGAATCTGTATTAGCTGGAGACCCAGTTGAAGATTTCTCGATGAGTGCAGTTGATATGTCCATGATTCGTCATATCCCTGATTTAGTGGAAAATGGTGTAGACAGCTTGAAAATTGAAGGGCGCATGAAGTCCATTCACTATGTATCAACGGTTGCCAATGTATATCGCAAAGCCGTGGATGCTTATTGTGAAGACCCTGAAAACTACGAGTTTAAACAGGAATGGGAAGATGAGTTATGGAAGGTGGCAACACGTGAATTAGCATCAGGCTTTTACTATGGTATGCCAACAGAAAATGAACAGCTATTTGGCAAGCGCCGTAAAATTCCGGCTTATTCCTTTATTGGACAAGTTCTTCTTTATGATGAGGAAACCAAAATCGCAACCATTCAACAGCGTAATCTGTTTGAAGTTGGTGATGACATTGAATTTTACGGACCAGGGTTTGATCATGTTTCCCAAACGATTCATCAAATGTGGGATGAAGAAGGAAACGAGATTGATCGCGCACCACGAGCAATGATGACTGTCAAAATGAAAGTAGATCACCCTGTAAAACCGTATGATATGATGCGAAAACGTAAATAGATTTCCTAAGTAGTTCCGTTAACGCAGAGAAAACAAGAAATAACAATTAAATTAACAGGCATTTTAGCGATTGTTTTAGTACCTGCTGCTTGTTGATATAAAGCAATTTAATATTCTTTAACAAGGCAAATGGCATTACTATTAGAAGTACAAACAGCAGGGTGACAGTTTTTATTGACATACGTTTGAAATGGTGCGAAAATCGTTGTTAATTCATGTGTTAATTAGGTAATTATTAGAAGTGAAGAAAAAGGCATTGCTACTTTTAGCAATGCCTTGTGTTAAATTTAATTGAGCGTTCTTCAACGCACCCGTTACGTCAAGTCCATTTTTTCACAAATCTTACTTAGTTTATAATATTTGATAGAAAATGAAGGATGGATTTACTCCATTTACGAAGATGAACGTCCACGCCTCCCATTTAGAGAATAGTTATTGGTTAATAAGGGAAAAGTAAAGCATTATTTGTTAGGAGGATAGAAAGTGTTGAAAAGATTTTTAACCACTGTACTAGCTACTATATTATTTGCAGCAATATTCTCTTGGGTTTCCTATGTGCCTAGTTCGCAACGTGACCCGAATGTTTATTATTTTGGGTTTTTTGAAACGGCTGTTTTTGTCGTTATTTATACTGGTCCAGCTTATTTACTTGCGGGTTTACCTGTTTCCATCTTAATTGATAAATTAGTTGGAAGTTTTAATAGAAAATCCAGATGGGTACGTTATTTTGTCGGATTCGGTTTGTACTCGTTAGCTGGTATACTCGTTGGCCTAATTTATCTTATCCTATTTTTCCAAAGCTTCTATTTATCTAATGTTGTTACATTCTCCATATACGGATTTGTAGCATCTAACCTTTACTATCATTTGTCATTACTAGTTTCAATGATAAAGAAGAAGTAAAGCAATTTAGGACATCTTTTAGATGAGATTGGTATAATAGGCTCTTTTCCCATTCTTTGTTGGTTTTTAACGTCACATCTTCTATCGTATCGTCCTAATTTTAACTTCCACCCCTTTTAACAGCACCACATTAACGGTGGTGCCACTATTCGCCATGTCCATCGTTATACACCAGCTGCCTTTTGCAGAAAAAGGGTTGGGATATCATCTGCTTCAACTGGTTTACTCCAATAATAACCTTGGCCTTCATGACAATCTTGCTGCTTCAAGTACGCCAACTGCTCTTTATTTTCAATTCCTTCTGCTAATACATTAAATGTTAAGTTTTTCCCCATGTGAATAATCGTATCAATGATGATTTCTCCATCCATATTTAAGTCATCAATAAAGGATTTGTCTATTTTTAACGTATCGATTTCTAAACGATTCAAATAACTTAATGAAGAATAGCCTGTTCCAAAATCATCAATGGAAATCTTCACGCCTAATTCTTTTAGTGTTTCTATCGTTTTAATTGATTTGTCCATGTGAAGGATCGCATTCTCCGTAATCTCTAACTCTAAACAATGTGGATCGAGCCCAGTCTCGTTTAGGATCTGGCGTACATCGGAAATGAAATGTTCATGTCGAAATTGAATGGGTGATACATTGACTGCAATCCGACCTATTCCCATTCCTAGATCAACCCATTGTTTCATTTGATGACAAACAGAACGCATGACCCATCGACCAACAGGAATAATCAGACCAATGTCTTCTAGTAATGGAATGAATTCTGTAGGTGAAACAGTTCCTAGTTTCGGATTATCCCACCTTAGTAAAGCTTCCGCACCCACAATTTGGTTACTTGTTAAATTCACAAGTGGTTGGTATACAATACGAAATTCATCTTTCGTTAATGCGTGTTTTATTTCTTGTTCTAGTTGGTAGAATCGTTCTAATTCCATATTTTGTTCCAGAGTATTAAAGCAATAAGAATTGCCACCTTGTTTTTTAGCATGGTACATGGCAGTATCCGCTTGTTTAATTAATGTTCCAACGAATGACTCCAATTCAGAAGGCTCATGATTGGTTACGACTCCTGTACTAATTCCAATACTGGTAGAAGTGTAGATTTGTTTGCTATTACACTTAAATGGAAACGAAAATGCTTGTAGAATTTTGGTTGCAACGGTGTGCATATGATCCATTGAGTGATCCTCGTTTAATAAAATAACAAACTCATCGCCACCAAGTCGTGCAATGAAATCGGTTTTCCGGAGACAGCCTTTTAATCGTTTTGCAGCCTCTTGCAGTATAAGATCTCCTATATGATGACCAAACGTATCGTTGATCGATTTAAATCGGTCAATATCTAGAAAGAAGGCAGTGAAACGATTTCCATTCATATGCTCTTTTAGCCATGCAGGTAGGCCATTACGATTTGGCAACTGAGTTAATGCATCGAAATATGCCATTCGTTCAATTTTTTCTGCATAGCGTTTCCGTTTTGTAATATCATGGCGAATGGCAATATATTGGTATGGTTCTCCGTTTTCATCTAAAAAAGGTACAATAGTGGAGTCCACCCAATAATATTTGCCATCCTTTGTTTTATTTTTAATTTCACCTTTCCAGACGTTACCTGAGCTAATGGTTTTCCACAAATTTGCGAAAAATTGTTTCGTATGATGACCAGAATTTACGACATTCTGCTTATTACCAATTAACTCTTCCCTACTATATTTGGAAACTTCACAAAATCGATCATTTGCAAATTGAATCACACCCCTATGATCTGTAATAGCAACCATGGATGACTCGTTTAGGGCGAATTCAATTTCTTTTAATCGTTTCAATGCATGATTTAGTTCTGTTTCATAGCGCATGTTAAGCACCTCTATTCATGGATGAAGAAATTTTTTTCTTAAACATCGTTAATTATAATGGTCTAGTAATAGTATAGGAAAAAAGTCTTGTAAATTATGTGATGAATGTCACAAAATGAAATGACAAAATAGTGACATTTGCCACATTCCACCTACATACGGTAGAGAAAAAATTAAGAATCTTATAGACATTTTTAGCGTATATGATAAAATTTATGTAAGAGGATGATGGCGATGAAACAATGGATGAGAAAACTTTTTGTCATGTTTGTAGCGATTGTAACGCTAGGCATGTATGTACCACCCATTACAATGAACACGAATGCCGAGGAAGAAAAAGAAGCAGCCTCATCGAATCCCAATGTAGAGGCTGATGCAATAGCTACGCTTGTAGAAACGCACACAACGGATGAAGAGAGTGCTGAAGGACAGGATCTTTATTTCATTACGGAAAAAGCAAAAGAACAGACGTTTCTAAAATTAGGACCAAGAATAACTTCTCAATTAGATAATAATTTAATGTCAACTATTTATGAAAATATGGAAGAAGCGATTCAATTGCTATTAGATGAAGAGGAAATGGCTTATTACGGCATTACCGAAGACCCCTCCAATGGCACAGGGGAAAAGATTTTTCATCTATATGATACACGTACCGAAAATAATATTGCGATGTTTCACGTACGTCGTGATAAACGCCCGTTAGAGGGGTATTGGTTTAACTTCCACTACCATACATCACATGATGGGTTTTCCGAACATCATGTCCTTGGAGAGATTTTTTGGGATAAAAATACGCCACCTAATTGGATGACATAAAGAGAGCACCCCTAGTGAATGGTAAGTAGTTCCGTTTCGGTGGAGAAACATACGAAATAGCATATCAATTAGCAGACCAAATCACATATGATTTGGTCTTTTCTTTTTTCCCTATGTATCAACGATTATTGGTTTTAAACGCTTGAATTAGCATACAAAATCGCACCCCGAATAGCATAATGTCAATAGCTGTTGTCAATGTACTTTTTCCTATGTGAATTTGTATGTTATTTTCGATGCTGACTTTTTAAAACCAAGAGGATAATTGTTATTTTATGTTAAAATAAATATAGAGTTTGTGAAAGAACGTACTTAAACTAACGGGGCAGGATAGTTTAAGAAAATGGAGGTGTTTTTATGAAGACAAATAATTTTGGGATAAAGAGTATATACCGCAGTTTTTCCATTTGTTTAATAATGCTTTTGTCTTTAGCTGTCCTTGATGTATATATATTCCCTGACAAAACAATACTATCAGAGATACTAATTATTGTATTGACTTGCATTTTAATGATTTTATTAATAGTTCCGAGTTGGGTATATGTATTAAAACGAATGAAGCAAAACAATTAAATAATAGGGTGCAAGAGTTAAACAAGGTGATCCTTCAAATTGATCACCTTTTCCTTATGGTTAAAATTCTAATTTTATTTTTGGAATATTATGTTAGTATTGAGGTAAAGTTATTAAGCTAACGGAGCAGTTTAGTGTAAGAAGGATTGTAAAAAACACAGAACGATTTCCTAATAAAAGAATCCGTTCTGTGTTAACAATTAAATGAACTAGATGATTTTCGAGTAGATGACCATAGTTCCTGGAATAGTAATTATCATGATACAAAAAAGTACAATTAGTACCTGTGTTGCATCTAATGCCAAGAATCCAAAAGAACCTGTTGCTAAAAATAAAACTAATATTGTGGCAAAAAGAACAAAGTAATTTATGGTCATTGATTTCCCTATAATTTCTTTTGCTCGTTCATCTTTAGGGAAGATGTGAGGTGATAAATATGCTAAAAGCAACTGACTAATTCCCAGTGCAAGTAACATTATTGCATCAGGAAATTCACCTTTTATTATGTCTCCATAGTTTAAATAGACACCCATTATAGTCAATAAAACTCCTGTACATAAATAGATGATTCGATTTTCTTTTGACTTATTACTTGCCATAGTTATTCCTCCTCATAGATAAAAATTTCTTCAATTTTACAGTTAAAAACTCTTGCTAGCTTAAAAGCTAAAGTAATTGAAGGATTGTACCGTCCTTTTTCTAGTGAAATAATCGTTTGTCTTGATACATCTAATCGTTCTGCCAATTCATCTTGAGTAAAACTATGTTTTGACCGCATAGACTTAATATTATTTTTCACAATATCACCACACTCATGTTAAGTTAACTTGACGTTAAGTACACTTTACACTGAATTTAAGTATAAGTCAAGCTAGCTTTACATTGTTATTAAGCTAACGGGTGGCTTATCTGGAATAAGAAATTTAGACTTTATTGTGTTAAAGGGCAGGATTATTGAATAAGGATTATGGATTTTTATGGTGAAATATCCAATTATATAAAAGATAGGGGGATTATTTTGAGGAGGATTTTAAAAATTTCAACAATAATTTCAACTATAATTATGTTTTTAATTTTAATAGGATGTGAACCCTTAGCGAAGGGAACGATGGATTTCTATGAAAGCACAGAGAGTATTGACCTCTCTGGTGAGAATATCAATTCTATATCAATAAATTCAAATAAGAACGATGTAATAAATGCTTTTGAAAATCCAACTGATGTCGAAGTAATAGAAAATCCAAAGTCAAAATATTTAAGTTACGATGGGATAGAGTTTGGTTTTATAGAAGACAGGGTTATTCGATTATTCATTCGAAGAGAACACAAAAACTCCAAAATATATGAAACTTCAAAAGAAATTAAAATTGGGGATACGAAAGAAAAGGTTATTAAAGAATATGGTGAGAACTATTATGAAAGAGTTCAAGATGGCTTAGATACGGTTGGATATTTTGATAAAGATAATATGATAAATGTAGAGTTTGGGTTTTATAAAAATAAAGTTATAGCCGTTATTATTCAGAAAATTGGATGGAGAGAAGATAATTAAGCTAAACCAGCTAATAGTTTGTCAATATTTTTCAATAAAAAGTTTAAGTTAGTCGTGATATACTAAAAATGTGCATGCCAAATAACCTTCCATTTTCCTTTAATTGGAAGGTTTTGCTGTATTTAGTTAGATATAGTTTTTAAGCTATATCTTGGAAAGTTGTTCTGCTTTTTAGTAGGGCATAAATCCAATGTAAAAGCTTATTAACGCATGCAATAACTGCTACTCTAAAGGGTTTACCTTCTTCACGTTTCTTATCATAAAACTCTCTTAGTCTCTTATTGCGTGCTATGGTCTCATCAGTCGTTTTCTTTTTACGTGCATCACGAATCCCACTTTGAACAGCCATATACAAGGCGTGACGAAGCCTGCTAGATCCACGTTTGGTGATTCGATTTACTGATGCTGTAAACTTACCAGAAGAATATACACTCGGATCCACTCCAGCGAATGCAACGAGTTTTTTGGCATTATTAAAGCGATCTATCTCTCCAATCTCGGAAATAATCGTTGCAGCGATTTTTTCTCCTATTCCAGGAATAGATTGGAGAATATGATATTCTTCAATACCTTTAGCGAGGGCATCTATTTCAGTCGCAATTTTTGATAGATGCTCTTGATATTGAAGAACCAGATTAATTAACATCTCAAGACTAAAGATATTACTATGATACAGGTTTCTTTGAAACGGATTACGAAGGGCTGCCTCTTTTAATTTTTTGGCTCTTTCTTGTGCCCAAAGGTCGGAACGACTTTTACATAAAGATCTTATCCTTTCTGACAACTCTCTTTCACTCACATTTAATACCGCCTCAGATGTTGGGAATGCTAGTAAAGTGAGCAAAGATACCCTAGAATATAAATCCCCAAACACACCTCTATATTCAGGGAATACTTGATCTAACAAGGAGTGTAACTGTATCTTAGTTTTGGCTGATATTTCTGCAATACTTTCTTGTTGTCGAGTAAGGTTACGAAGGTTTAACAGTTGTATACCTCGCTTTTTATAAGGTTCTAGCTCTTCTTTATAAAACAGCTCACAAAGGTGATAGGCATCTATTGCATCTGTTTTAACTTTACGTAGACTTGAACTTTTGGCACGATGTGAGATAAGAGGATTAACAATAATATAAACGTATTTTTGCTCCTCTAAAAATTGAATAACCGGAAAATGATAGTGACCAGTTGATTCCAATACGACCGTAGGTTGGTTGCCATTAGCAGATTTTTCAACTTCATGAAGGAATTCTAGTAAACTCCCCAACCCTTTAAGGTCATGCTTAATACTAAAGCTCTTTCGATAAGGCTTACCTTTATCTAAAAAGGCTTGAATCTGACTTTCCCCTTTTGAAACATCCAGACCAATGACTGGATTCATAGACTATCTCCTCCTAGTATTTTAAATTAGTCGGTAACCCCTAAGGCTTCTTGTAATGTCATAGGTTCGCTTGTTAAACGGGATCTCTTTGTCCCAACCAGCCTGAAACATGTTTATACAAGTAGGGGGTGAACAGTTTAATTGACGGGATCAAAGTCCCACGGGTGCGACGTTCTACCCCGACTACCGTTAATAATAAGACCATTAAAAAAAAGGTCAACCAGTAAAATCTGGCTAACCTTATATTACGAACGGGTGCGAGAGTTGAACAAGAAGTTGTCAGTAAGGCAGCTTCTATTGTGCTAAAGGGCAGGTTAATGGAATAAAGGTGAGGTGAGAAAATGGGGAAACACACTAAAGTTGTGTACCGAGAAGTCCAAAGACCACGACAAATTTTATGGTGGGTGTTAATTTTATTAGTTGCTATCTTTATGTGGTACTGGTTCATTCAGCAAATTATTTTTGGTGTGCCAATGGGGGATAAACCTGCCCCAGATGTGGTCACAATTATTTTTTGGTTGATTTTTGGAATTATTTTTCCTGTGGTTATGCTAGGAATATTAAAACTGATAATTGAAGTCCGTAATGATGGGATTTATATTCGTTTTGTTCCTTTTCATTTTCAATATAAGCAGTTCCTTTTCAAAGATATCCGTTACTACGATAGCATTACTAACAGCCCACTTAAACGATTCGGAGGTTGGGGAATTCGATTTAATCTTAAGGGAGAAACAGCTTATAACTTGAATGGGAAGGAAGGTATAGAGTTAAGGTTGAAATATAATACAGTGATAATCGGCAGTCAAAAACCGAATGAATTAAAAAAGGCAATGGATACGGTGCAAAAAACACAATGAAGTTTAGTCTTCAACAAAAGGGTGCTTATCTTCAAGAAGGATTAAGCACCTTATTTATTAAAGTAAATGGCAGTTTAGTTTAAGAACGGGGTTTAACTTGTGATCTACAATCGGACCAGTTAGTGAAAAATTTGTAGTGAAAAATCCGTAATGATATTAAGAGGAGGGATAATGTGAAATTTTTACTTTTTATTGTAGTATCCTTTTTACTTGTGTATTTGAATAGCAAACCTCACTTAAAGGGTTTGCGTTTACAACGGTCAATACAGAGGTCAAAGAAGAACAAATAAACAAAATTAACAGGTT
This sequence comes from Oceanobacillus halotolerans, assembly GCF_010993955.1. GTDB lineage: Bacteria > Bacillota > Bacilli > Bacillales > Amphibacillaceae > Oceanibacillus_A > Oceanibacillus_A halotolerans. The sequence goes on from NZ_WIXL01000001.1 coordinate 163,832, forward strand.
TAACATAATACCTTATTAAAGAATTGGGAGCGAATATTTAACAAGGAGTTGTCAATCTGATAACTCCTATTGTGCTAAAGAGGCAGAAGAGTTTAACAAAGTTAGCAAAAACCTATTGACTATATTATGATATTTGATAATATATAAACTATATTGCATAACAAGTTAGTTGTTGTTGTGCTTCATTTTTGCACAACTATATTGCATAACAAGTTAGTTATGAGTTCCTTAAAAGGAGTGAATTTAGTGTCTTCAAGTCAAATATTAAAAGGGATATTAGAAGGATGCCTTCTGTCAATTATTGCTAAAGGAGAAACCTATGGATATGAAATGATGGAAAGACTATATTCCTACGGATTTACAATGGTAAGCGAAGGAAGTATCTACCCTCTATTACTTCGTATGAAAAAAGAAGGATTAGTTGTAACCAGTCAAAAAGCACTTCCTTCAGGTGGTCCGAAACGAAAGTATTATTCATTGACGGAAAAAGGAATAGAAGAATTAGAAGCGTTTAAAGAACGATGGTTTGAGATTTCGAAGAGTGTAGAACATTTATTGGGGAAGGAAGGTTAATGATAATGAACATATCAAAACAAAGCAAAGAATTTTTGGAGAATTTGAGATTGTACTTGTTTTCAAGCGGAAAAAATGAAGAGGAAATTGAGGAAATTATCGGAGAATTGAAAGACCATTTATCTGTAGCAGAAGCAAAGGGCAAAAGTGTAGAAGATATTATTGGTGGAACTCCGAAAGAATATATGGAACAAATTGCGGGTGAAATGTCACTTGATTTAAAAAGTTGGCTAAAATACATCCCAATCCTTATTATTGGTCTTTTTGCTTATGATTTATTAGGAAATGCCCTCCGTGGTGGAATAGAATACTCATTGTTGGAATTGGGTGGAAACTTATTTATCCTATTATTGTTTTTATCACTCACGTTAGTTATTTTTAAATATGTAGCAAGTAAGAAGTTATCTAAAACAAAAGAATATTTATTATTTGCAATTCTGGGATTCAGCCCTATCAGTTTGTTTTTTGGATTAATTTATTTGGATAGATACTATGAAACCCCTACGTTTAGTATTTAGTGATACTGGTAATATTATTGCAATTATTGTTGCGATAGTAGTGTTTATAGGTATATCATTCTGGAGTAAAACTTGGATTTCTATTATTCTCCCATTAATTTTATTTTTACCAGAGTTTATTATGAACCTGACTAACTTAAAAGAGGAACTAAAATTAACAATTTCGGGAATTGTTATTCCACTATGCATTGGTATTTACTTTTTTATAGCAATGAAAATAGAAAAAAATAAAGGTGAAAAAAATGGCAATTAATATTAAGATTGTGAATTCTTACACTTAAACTAAAGGGTGCTTTAGCTTAACAAGCTGTTGTTACCACTGTTGAACTACGTGGCAGGATTGTCTAATAAAGAGAAAATTTATAATAGGTATTGGGGGAGATATTTTGCTAAACATACTAAGGATTATATTAGCAGTGATAGTTATTGCAATATCAGGTTATGGTTTAATAACTAACGACAAAGAATTACAACCCTTTATGTTGTTATCCCTAGGAGCACTGATGTTTGTTATAGGAATAAATGAGTTAAAGAAAGATAAAAAAGGAATTTGGGGATATTTAAGTATTGCTATTTTTGCATTTACTTGGTTTACTTCTATACAAATTTTCTTACCATACTAAAGGTTTCCATAGTAAAAGAAAAACAATATTATTGTGCTAACGGGAGCTTTAGTTCAACAAGAAAATATAAAATAGAACGCTTGGGTAATAAAAATACCCAAGCGTTTTTGTTTGCTATTTGTACTGTTATTTACAGTGCTAAACATAGTGCGTTTAGTGTATCTATTTAGCCTGTTATTTTAGATTTTCTCCACGGTATCGGAACTACTTAAGTGAATGGGGGTGCTCCTTTTTCTTATTTTTGAATAAACAATTGTGTCCAGTGGTGGCCATTTTCAATATGACCAACACCGATATGGGTGAAGTTGTCACTTAAGATGTTTTCACGATGGCCTTGGCTATTCATCCAAGCATTAACGACTTCTTCAGGGGATGGTTGTCCCTGTGCAATATTTTCACCCGCACTTTGGTAATTTACTCCAAAGTCGCGCATCATATCAAATGGTGAACCATACGTTGGACTAGTGTGGGAAAAATAGTCGTTATCACGCATATCACGTGATTTCTCACGTGCGACATTACTTAATTGTGGATCGAGTTCCAACGCAGGTAAACCAACTCTCGATCTTTCATCATTGGTTAATTCCACAACAGCTGCCTCGAAGTCACTTACACTTTGATCATTCTGTGTTTTAGAACGTTCTGCTTCTGCTTGTTGTTGGACATCCTGATCTTGTTCTTGTTGGTTATTTTGTTCACCAGCTTGTGGCTGTTGATGATTTTGTCCTTGGTTCTGTTCTGGTGGTTCAGTTGGCTGTTGGTTGCCTTGTCCATTACCTTTTTGCTGCTGTTGTCTTTGATCTCCACCACGAATAATTCGAAAATCATATTTAGTTTCTTGAATTTTTACTGGTCTCGTATGTGGATACTCATTACTGGAATTATCTGTAGAGATGGATGAGATATTTAATTCTCTATCCTCTCGACTTAAATTAGGATCCAGTGCACTTTCGTCATTTCCACATCCAACAAGCGTAATAAAAAGGATACTAATAAAGCTAATCATGAGATGCTTTGGTTTCATCTTGTTGTCTCTCCTTTTGCTTGTTTACTTTTAGTTTTGCGCACTCTCATCTAAATATCGGTGGCAATATTAGTCAAAAGGAGATGATTAAATGGAGCAGCAGATTACTTTTCAATTAGTTTCGTTAATTGTGCGTCAAATTCTGTCTCTGGGTTATCTAACGGAAAAACTCTTGCTGTTTGTTGATCAACATGTTGGATATATACTTGCTGTCCATTATACGTGACATATTTCATATCTGGAGCTTGTGCAATTTCCTCTGCACGTTGTTTATGCATGCTTTATTCCTCCTAATATAGTTTAGATCGAAGGACCTTCCTCTGTAAGTCCATTTAAATCAACGAATTGTTCATGATCCATCTCATCTAGTGGAAAAACTCTTGCTGTTTCATTTTTATCATCGACTTCCTGAATATAAACGGGGATGCCGTGGTAATTTATATTAATCATTGCTGGTGATTGGACAATTTCCTGTAGACGATCTACTTCCATAGCTGTTCCTCCTTTCTCATTCTCTTCATTGGTTATTTTTTGTTTCAAAAAATGGGTTATAACAGGTACATAAAACCATTTTATTCGCCTATTTTTTTATGCTGGGCAGGAAGGTACCTGTTCGGATGTCCCAGCTTAGAAAATGACGCATACGCTATCAATAGGCGAAATCCATGAAAAGGATGTGAGGAAAGAAATGGGACTATATATGAATACGCAAGATCACCCAGCCGTATTTAAAAATAATGGAGAGTTAAAAGAACCAAATCAAGCCTATTATCGGTATGATGCTTTTTCAGAGCTTTTACAGGAGCAAAAAAGCATCAACAAATCACTAACTTTAGCTTATCGTGATTTGCAAACACTGTACCAACAACAAGAACATAAGCAAGCAAATGAATGGCAAGCAATCAACCAACGAATAGAACTGCTGCAAAAGCAACAAGAGCAGCAAGAACATGTGGAAAAGCAATTGATGGAGGGGTTAGCATTGCTTGAGGAAAACCAAAAGACCCTGGAGACGAACATGAGCCAAGAATTAGCTGAAGTCAAACAAGATGTAGCAGAGGATATGGAAAACATATCTGTTTCTCAAGGTACAATTGAGTCACAACTTTACGAAATTGGAAATTACCAACAACACGTTCAAGACCAGCTAGCGGAACTAGTGAAGTTACAAGAAAAAATGGCTGAAAAGGTATCGACACAGGACGAAAAACAGAATGATGTGTTGAATCGTATGGATAATCAGGAAGCATTATTACAAAAAACGGTAAGACAAATCGATCACATTCGTTCTATTCTGTATGAACGTGCAAGCTTCTTAGTTGAGAAAATGGAAAGTATATTTAAAATTAGTTCATAAGTAAATAGGGATATTTCGCTAGAAGGTCGTTATCACACACCTTCTAGTTTCATTTTTAGCCATTACGGAATTTATGGCAACGTTGCAACAGGACGTCCAGTTGGCTCTTTATCTTCTGAATGTAGTTGAACTTATCGCTACATCTTTTTTAGAAATTTTTGTAATTATTATGTTTGGACCTTGATTAGTTTGTGATAAAGTAGTACGCTAACCGTTGTTATTATATTTAATCATATATATTTTTTATATTCCTAGAAAGCAGGTGCACGGTTTGGAACAACAACAAAAGGCAAAAAAGCAGCCAAAAGTATTCTATGGTTGGTTTATTGTATTTTTGGCTGGAATGGGTATTTTCTTCTCAGGACCAGGCCAAACGTATTCCAATTCCATGTTTATTGATGAGTATATCAATGAATTTGGCTGGTCACGTTCACAAGTATCTGGTGTCTATTCGACTGCCACTTTAATTGCAGGGTTTACGATGATGCTTGTAGGTCGTTTTATTGATCGCTTTGGTCAACGAACAATGATGGTTTCAGTCGGTTTATTATTTGGCCTAGCTTTATTGTATAACAGCATGGTCACTTCGATTGGGATGTTAGCTGTTGGCTTCTTTTTAATTCGGCTTTTAGGTCAAGGAAGTATGACACTTATTCCGAAAACACTTGTCGCACAATGGTTTATTAAAAAAAGAGGGCGTGCCTTTAGTTTTATGACATTAGGCAGTTTTCTTAGTGCGATGTTATTTCCCATCATTAATGCATGGCTAATCCAAACATGGGGTTGGGAGTTTGCTTGGCGATTTTGGGCGGTGTTGATTCTTCTTTTATTTGTCCCAATGGCCTTTTTCGGTGTCCGTAATAAGCCAGAAGATATTGGGTTAAAACCAGATGGAGAAAAATCCCCAGTAGATCCCCATACCCAACCAGGGTTACAGCCAACTCTCCCTGAAGCAGAAGTTAGTTGGACTTTAAAGGAAGCAGTACATACCCGAGCTTTTTGGGCGATCTTGATTTGTGTTGGGATACCAGCGATGGTGAATACGGGTATTACCTTTCATATCATATCTATTTTTGGGTCTAATGAGTTGTCACCGGAAATCGCAGCAATGGTACTTAGTTTGATGGCACTTGTTGGAATTCCGATGTCGTTTGTTTCTGGTTTTGTCACAGAAAAAATCAAAACCAATTACTTATTAGTTGGGATCTTCGTCATTGAAATTATATTACTCTTACTTCTCCTCATCACAAACAATTTTGCCATGGCTATTGTTTTTGGTGTGATCTGGGGTGTTGCCAATGGCTTTGAGCGTATTGGGTTAAATATCATTTGGCCAGATTACTTTGGAAGAGCCCATATTGGCAGTATTAATGGTGTTGCTTCTACGATGATGGTCTTAGGATCTGCCTTTGGACCACTTCCTTTTGGATTTGGCTTTGACACATTTGGTAGCTATGGACCAGTTCTAATTGCTAGTATCGCTTTTCCGGTAATTGGGATTGTATGTGCTTTACTAGCTACGAAACCAGAAAAAGCATAGTAATCAGCCAACATTGGACTGTTGTTCATTAGACAGTTCATCTATTAATTTTTGTAGCTCGGCACGCTCTCTTTCCTCTTTAGCTTTATCAAGTGTAAGTGATGTTTGAGCACTGTCGAGCCTTTTTTCTTGTTCCTTTTTGCGTTTGATAAACCAATCTGGAACAACTTCTTTTTGTGGTGATGATTGAACATGCGTATAGGACGTTTTTTGCGAGGGAGACTTATTCAAAAAAGCCTCCATTTCAGCATGTGCCTCATCTACAGTTTGGATCCCCTTTTTTATCCAGTTTTGTAAAATGCTTCGTATGTAGCCCCAGCTTGCTTTGTTGCGGTCTAGAGCACGTTTCATTGCCTCTAAAACGAGTGCTTCTCCAAGATCCTTTACCCAATTGGTTAAGTTGTTGGTGACATAAGGGGTAAGGTTCCCAATGTTTTCCTGGTAAAAGACAAACGCGTCGATCTCACGTTGCTTCTGATGCTGTATATTATTTTGTTTATGTATTTGTTTATGTTTAATTAATGGGGCCAGATTGTGGTCTCGTTTGTGGTCCACATTGTGGCTCATGTTGTTTGGTTGTTTCGGATTGTGGTCTGATTTGTGGTTCATGTTGTGGTCCGAATTGTGGACTGTTTTGTGTTCGGCTTGTTTTTCTGGTTCATTATGGACCACACCTTGCACCTCATTTGTGACTTCTTCTGTTTGGCAATCCGTATAATCGGTTAATGAATTTATTTTGTAAATTGCTGACTGATTTCCGCTCTGTGATTCTACACGAATGTACCCTTTTATTTTTAATTCCTCACGTGCACGTTTTAATACGGAGTTGCTTAGTCCTGATTTCAGTGTAAGTACAGACATTGATACGGTAAACGATTCTTTCCATCTTGTTCGATTGTTAATGTGCATGAGACTGTACCATAGGGAAATGGCTGCACTTGATAGTGGATTAATTTCCATTTCCCTATAAAATGCATTAATTTGTTTAATATAATTCATTTTCATCAACCTTTCTCCAACAGATAGACTTCTTCATTCTTATAATCGAAGAAAGTTTGGAAAAAGTGGCATTAAACAGGAAATTTTTAAAAAAAATATGAATGGATGCAAAATAATGCATTATAAGCTTACCTTTCCTGTAAAATGACAGTTGTCAGAAAAAACTATCAAAATAGGGATTTGATTTAGATGATAGTTACTAAATTTGAATTTCTGTATATAAAAATAGAATTAGTACTTCTCGTACATGGTTATTTTGGAATTTTAGCACTTTGATTTGACCTTATTTATGGTATAACTTTTATCTATCGTATTAATTTGGTTATACCCCTCAAATTCCAATTTTCTCAATATTTTTTTGCATGGATTGGAGGAGTGAATTTAGGATTTAGACCAACAATTAAAATGAAAAAATGAGGCGGTGTGTAATTTGCCAAAAATAAGTTACTTTAGTGGAATAAAAATTGTTATGTATTATAATGACCATAATCCACCACATTTTCATGTTATATATAATGGAATTTACACGAGGATGGAAATTGATAATGGAAGTTATATGAAGGGAAATGAACAGTTACCAAAGGCAAAGGAAAATACTTAAATGGCTTGAGATAAATAAAGGATGATATTATAAAAGTGTGGGAAGATTGTATGGCGAACAGAGTACCAAATAAAGTTCCCCCTTTATCTTAGGAGGTGTTCGAGTTGACTTACATTAACAAAGCAAAAATAGTACCTGGTTTAAAAGGGTGGTTATTAATCGAATTTGACGATCGTTCTATTAAATTAGCAAATATTAATCCGATTATGAATGGTGTTTTAGAGAAGTTAAAGGATCAAACTTTTTTTGAGAAGGTATTTGTTGACGATGAATTAAGAACCGTAACTTGGCCAGGTGAATTAGACCTCAATCCAGATAACTTGTATCAAAAAGGGATTGATATAGAACATGTCAAAAATTTGGTGCAAGCAGTAAAGAATAATGATGACTTTAATGATTTTCTAAATAAGGAAATAGTTTGAAGGAAGCAATGGAGAGGAGCTCTTGCTTCTTTTTTTATGCCCACCCAAAAGGAAAAGAATTGACAATAAAACATCTGAAATGTTTAAAAGTGATCGCAAACCTTCACGAAGGAGCGGTTACTTTTTTATTAAGTAGTAGACAATCGTTATAATTAAAAATTTGTGATGAAGTCCGGTTTAACCATGCTATCGCTCCATGATGGTGATGATATTGATATTAAAGAATAAAATACTTAAACTTTTAAACTAAGCGTTGAAACTGAAACTATATTCAACTCATCATCGTCAAACAGATAAATTCAATAAATGATTGGAGACGAGGGGGAGTAATGGACGAAAATCAAAAAGATATCATTCTAGAAGATATTATGATAAAGCATGGTGATGAATTGGTTAGATTGGCCAATCATTATGTAAATGATCAAGAAACCGCAAAGGATATTGTACAAAATACCTTTATTAAATGTTATGAAAAATTGGACAGTTTTCGCTATGAGTCTTCTCTAAAAACATGGTTGTACCGTATTACCATTAATGGGTGTAAGGATTATCTTAAAAGCTGGCATCATCGAAAAGTTCAATTGAAACAATCTGTACAGGATGCAGTAAAAACCATATTTCCGTCAACAGAAGATAAATATATCAGAGAATCCAAAAATCGAGTTATCAGAGATGTCGTATTAGCATTGCCACAACACTATCGAGAAGTGCTTTATCTATATTATTACGAGTCATTAAAAATACATGAAATTGCGGGTGTAACGGAAGTCAAAGAGAGTACTGTAAAAACAAGATTACGTAGAGGGAAAGTAAAATTGAAAAACAGGTTGGAGGAGGTCGGTATTGATGGATGATCATAAATGGAAGGAGTTATTTTCGCACTTAGATGATGAATCTTTACAGTTTACAAAGGGTGATCGGGATAAGACGATGGCGAAGATTAAAGCTGACAGGAAAAAGGTAACCGACAAGCGTTTATCGATATTTCGACTAGGTCCATCTATTGCAACAGTTATGGCCTTGATTATAGCTGCTGGTGTGTTGTTGCCACTCATTTTATCAGAAAGTAATGAAGCTGATCGGGAATTAGCATCTGATAATGAATATGAAAGGTTTTCCTTATTACTAATAGGGGAAGGTTATACCAAGCGAACGGAATTAAATCTATTAGTTACGTATAATGAAGGACGAAACAGTATGAAAGTAGTGCCACTTCCACGGGATTTGTATGTTTCTATTCAAGGTATAGAAGGAAACACCATACATGATAAATTGACTCATGCTGCAGCTTACGGAGGTGGTTCAGAAGCTGTTCAGGAAACGATATCGGAACATTTTAAAATTCCAGTAGACTATTATGCAAGTCTACATATTGAAGATGCTTTTGATGTGTTAGGAATTCACGAACCGATTCGCCATGGTTATGTCGTTAACAAATTGGAGGAAAACCTAAATTCTACTGTTATGACAGATCTGATTGCACAAAGTGAAACGAATATATCAGATCATCAATTTGGCCTGTTAGATCATGAATACACCATAGATTTGATTGATGTAAGTGAAAATTTAGAAACAGTAACAAATGATGATGATATATATTATGTGCAGTTGGATGAAGAAGTTTTGCAAGAGACAACAGAATTGTTGAAAAGCCATTTGGAGTACAATGAATAAAACAGATCTTTTAGCTAGACTGGTTAAGGGGAATCTAAATTGTAAAACAGCGTTGTATTAGCACTCATCTTAAAAAGGATGGAAGTAAGTCAAATTAAAGCTATGACGCAATATATATTAATAGCAACAAACTATGCAAAAAGAGCCATTAGAAAAACTCGCATTCGCTCGTCCTTTAGCGAATGTGTTAGTTTTTTCTTATACTTGGGACATTAAAATTTTAGCAACGTTGAGTCTACTTCTTAGCTAAAATTTTATATTTTCCTAACGTATAAAAAAAGCGAACAGCCTCTAAAGGTGTTCGCTTAAAGTCTTATCTCCAAATCTCTTTAGAAATATCTACAATATATTTCAATTTCGCCCATTGGTCTTCTTCCGTCAAAATATTTCCATGATGTGTAGAAGCAAAACCACATTGTGGACTGATACATAACTGTTCTAGTGGTACATATTTTGTTGCTTCTTCCACACGTGCTTTAATGGTTTCTTTATCTTCTAATTCGCCGTGTTTTGAAGTGAATAAACCTAATACTACTTGAGGGCCATCATTTGGAATGTGCTCCAATGGTTTAAAATCGCCTGAACGGTCATCATCATATTCTAGGAAAAATCCGATTACTTTTTCTTTTGCAAATAAGGTTGGTGCGATTTTAGCGTAACTTCCTTCAAATGCCCATTTAGAACGGTAATTTCCACGGCAAAGGTGAGTCGTTACCACTAAATCTTCTGGTTTATCTTCTAATACTCCATTCACAACACGTAGCGCTAAGCTAATTAATTCTTCTCGGGAATAGCCACTATCATTAAATGGAATTTCTGGTGCATTAAGGCCAGCTATGTACACATCGTCTAGCTGCAAGTAACGGCAGCCTGCATCATAAAAGGCTTTAATAGCATCGCGGTAAGCTTTAATAATATCATTTGCATATTCTTCTACGTCTGGGTAAATGTCCAGGTTACGGATTCCAGCGTTAAATAATTGATTTGGACTTGGAATCGTTTGTTTTGCAATCGCACGGTCACCGACAATTTCTTTAAATTCGATAAAGTCTTTTACATGTTGATGATCTGGGTTAAATGAGATTTTCCCCGTAACCCGTACATCATATCGTTCTGTTTCTTCTCCTTTAAATTGGAAGCCTTGCTCAGGAATGTAGCCCTCTACACCATTTAAATGTTCTAGAAAATCGGTATGCCAAAATCTGCGGCGAAATTCTCCGTCAGTAACAGCTTGTAATCCGACTTCGATTTGCTTATCAACGACTTTTTTAATTTCCTCTGTTTCGATTTCGCGTAGTTCTTGTGCAGTAATAGTACCTTCTTGGAAATCTTTCCTAGCTTTATGAATTCTCTCAGGTCGTAATAAACTTCCTACATGATCTGCTTTAAATGGAGCTTTAACGATTGTTTTTGTCATGAAAGAACACTCTCCTTTAATTTTATTCGTTAACTAAACTTTACACATGGCAGTTCACTCAGTTGATATTATGGCAAAATAGCGAATGAACGTACTGGAAATCCTGTTGCCTTTTCTGGTTTTGGACTGATATTGAAAATGACAGCTCCTTTTGCTGGAACCTGATCCAAGTTCGTTAATAATTCCACTTGAAAGGTATCTTGTTCAAGGACATAATATTCACCGATGAGGGATCCGTTTTCACGGACATCTATTGCTGCATCTGTATCAAATGTTTCATGTCCAACAGCATTAATATTTCTTTCTTCAAATAAAAACTTTAATGCGTCGATTCCCCAGCCTGGACTGTGGCTATTTCCCTCTTCATCTTTATTTTCAAATTTCTCTTTGTCTGGCCAACGCTTACTCCAGTCAGTGCGTAACGCCACGAATGTTCCTGGTTCAATTTTTCCATGCTCTTCTTCAAATGCAAGGATATCCTCAACAGACAAGATAAAGTCATTATTTTCTTGTGCTTCCTTGGACTTATCAATCACAATGAGTGGGAGAACAAGTTCCTTTAACTCTAGTTCCTCCAAGTATCGCTGGTTGCGAACAAAATGGATTGGTGCATCTATATGTGTTCCATATTGTCCTGGAAAGTTAAAACGTTGTGCAAAAAAGCCATCATCATGTGTGAAAAGTGTTTTTGTTTCGGCATCATCAAACGCTGAAAAATGTGGAGAATCTGGTCCAAACGTATGTGTAAGATCAATCCATTGTTTGTTTTGCAGGACTTCAATAGCCTTTAATAATTCATTTTCTACTTTTACGGTTGTCAATTCAATCACCTCATAAATTAGTATAGAAATCAAAAACCCCTCTTCTTAAAAATAAGAAGAGGGGTAAATATATTAGGTTCCCTACTCCTCTTATCTTCAAGCATCATGCTACTGGAATTGGCACAGTACTTTAAAAAAGTCCGCTGCCGAGGCTTCAAAGGGCCAGTCCCTCCACCTCTCTTGATAAGGAGAATTTTTAAAATATTAAGTTATGTGAATTACTATACGCGTAAAAAGATTTTCTGTCAATATAAAATGGGAATTTTCTTACTTAATATTCATTTTGTAAGGCACTTTTCGTATACTTTGTTGTTTTCACAGTGTTTTCTTTCCCTCGGGGGAACGCTTCAGCCTCCTCAATCCAAAAGCGTAAGCGCCTTGATCACACCCGACAAGCTTAAGACGAGCCTCGGCGTGGCGTTTTGTGCCCGTGATGAGGATTGACTTAAGACCTCGAGGGTGTAGGCGCTGTAGCTAGACATCGCGAGCAAAAAGCCCTCGCTGTGGGGTCTTCAGACTGTTCCTTTTCCCGTAGGAGTCTCGCATTTTCCGCTGCTTGGAATAGTTTCCCTACAGAAGCAAGAAGAGTAAGAAGATATGATGAGAAACATATAATTATATTGAATATTTGGCTGGCCACAGCTCCGTAACAACGGATTACCATTAATAATGATATAGAACAAAAAACACATCACTAGCGGAGGAAAAACACGAAGACTCCTGTGGGAAGTAGGAGATCGGTGAGATCCCACAGGGTGCTAGCCCGAGGAGGCCACCACTCCCCCGCGGTAAAGAAGAAACTGTGAAAACATAAGTTTGAACAGATGTCGCACTTATGCCCCTGGTGAAAGCGTAGTGTATTTTCGTAGCGGTATTCATAAGCTAAACTATTGCGTATAATACATCTTATATACACGTTGTTTTATACTAGAAAGCAACAATCTTTTGGACAAAGGCTTTTTTTAATGATCAAAACACCGAATTAACATAATCTACTGGTCGTTTAGCACACTATTTAATATCCCCATTTTTGACAGGTATCTATCCCCATGATACAATTATCTCGAATTGGAGATAAATTGATTAGTAATAATATGCCTTTTATATATAAATATAAGGAATATTGAATGGAGGATAATGAATGAGTGAGCTAAAAGGATTACACCATGTAACTGCAATAACAAGTAGTGCAGAAAAGAACTATGCATTTTTTACCGATGTATTGGGAATGCGTTTAGTGAAAAAAACAGTTAATCAGGATGATATAAGGACATATCATTTATTTTTTGCCGATGATGTGGGTAATCCGGGAACTGATATGACGTTTTTTGACTTTCCTGGGATTCCAAAAGGTTCACACGGCACGGATGAAATCTATAAGACTTCCTTTCGTGTTCCGACCGATGAAGCAATCGACTATTGGGTAAAACGATTTGATGAATTGTCTGTGAAGCACTCTGGCATTCAAGAGCAATTTGGTAAGAAGGTATTGCCGTTTGTTGATTTTGATGATCAACAATATCAATTAATTTCAGATGAACATAATGATGGTGTTGAACCGGGTACACCTTGGCAAAAAGGACCAGTTCCATTAGAGTACGCAATTACTGGTTTAGGGCCATTGTTTGTACGGGTATCTAACTTTGATTACTTTAAAGAAATGATGGAAAAAGTATTGCGATTCAAAGAGATTGATGAAAATGGTGTGTTCCATTTATTTGAAGTTGGAGAAGGCGGCAATGGTGCGCAAGTCATTGTAGAATATAACCCAGTATTACCACGCGCCCGTCAAGGGTATGGAACGGTTCATCATGCTGCATTTCGAGTGAATGACCGATCCGAATTAGATGAATGGGATAAATATATGCGTCAATTCGGTTTTCAAACATCTGGATTTGTGGATCGTTTCTTCTTTGGATCGCTATATACGCAAGTAGCACCACAAATCTTATTTGAATTTGCCACAGATGGCCCAGGATTCATGGGAGATGAACCATATGAAACACTTGGCGAAAAATTGTCCCTGCCACCATTCTTAGAATCAAAACGCGACCAAATCGAAAAAATGGTCCGCCACATCGACACCACTCGCTAGTGCCTGTCACCACCCGAATTTTGTCGAATTATATTAAACAAAAGACATTAAGCGAAATAATTACGCTTAATGTCTTTTGTTTGGGAGTTTTCTAGCATGATTTCCTTTGGCTTGACGACGTTTGTTACGGGAAGCTTTTCGTTGGTTCTCGTGCAATCTTTCCACATAATCATGGGTGTCGTCCATTTTGGGAATCGCCCTCCTAGGTTTGATTCATTTTCTATTAATAGGATAACCAATTATTTTTAAAATATACACTCCAGTCGGTATTTGAGGAATTTCTTGCATGGAAAAGACAGTTGGGATATTAACGAAATCAGGATTGGAAAGTAATCGTTTTAGTAGGTTAATTTAGGGTGAAAAAGTGAAAAGTAGTTTCTTGAAAATAAGTAATTTGAGTCTGGAAAAATGAATGTAATCGGTGTTTCTTGATTTTCTGATTGTAGACTTTGGGAAATTAAGAAGGATTTCACACATGAAGAAGGCAATTTTTTTCATGCAGATAAACCTCCAACCAACACCTGATAATATGGATGGTAAGTGAGTGTGTGAGGTAACACCATAATTGGTTGCGATAACAAAGTATATGTTTTTGATGATAAGTCGGACAGAAAGACCCTCTATGCATTTAAGGCGTAGAAGGTCTTTCTGTATATTTTAAGTGGAGGGAAGAGCCAGAGATTCCCCCTTCCAATCATAACTTACCTTTTCACCATGTGAAAATAAGATAAAGTCCAATTCCTCCATAAGTGACAAACGTACTAAGTAACAATTGTGTTTCAACTGCGAGCGTTGTTTGGGCAAAGAGATAGGTCGGTAATGTGATTAGGGAAATAAAAATAATAATTACCCAAGTCTTTGCCCATATCGAAACACTGATTAAGAAGATTCCTGTCACAATGGCAATAATAAGTGACCCTATTGTCCCAAAAGTATAAAATTTTAGACAAGAAGTGGACTCGGCGTAGCTAAAATTTTTACGTCCCAAGTATAAGAAAAACTAACACCATCGCTAAAAGACGAGCGAATGCGAGTTTTTCTAATGGAATAGAAAGGTAACAGAAATTAACACTTGTATTTTTAAAATAGTAATGTCGTACTTTGTCGAATTAGTATATAATGGACTTTGTCACAAAGGTGTCATGATAGTTTCAGATTAAATGCTGTGACTCTTTAATAGAAGGAGGGTACTACTCTCTCCATATAACATATTACATGAGAAGGGGTAGAAACATTGGCCGTCATCCATAAAGGACATAATCAATTAGAAGAAAAAGCAAATATGTATTTAACCCTATCCATCATTTGCTGGGTGTTTCCAATTCTTTACTTTTATGCATTTATACAAGGTTTTTCTTTCGATGGAATTTTTCACCTATTGCCAATTATTCCAGCATGGATGAGTGTATTATTTTGGCGACAATATACACGATTAAAGTCGGGTATTCAAGGTGAAAAGCAAACTGGAAATGCATTAAGAGGATTACCTGATGGGTATGAGGTATTTACCTCCGTCCGTGTAAGTACTTATGATGGGAATGCAGAAATGGATCATGTGATTATTGGTGATAACGGAATTTTTATTGTCGAAGTAAAAAATCACAAAGGTACCATAGTAGGAAGTGAAGAGGATGGATCTTGGACACAGCATAAAGTTGGCCGAAAAGGTGGGGAATATTCGAAGCAAATGGGCAACCCTGTCAAACAAGTTAGAAGACAAGTGTTTCTGTTATCTTCTTATTTAAAACAGCATAATATTAGGCTTTGGGTAGAAGGAGCAGTATTCTTTTCGAATCCGAAGACATTTGTCGATGTTATAACCGATCGAAATCCTGTTATCACAACACCAAGTGAATTAAATCGTTATTTAACAAGTTACGTTCCAAGGAAAAAAGTAAACCCTGCTGATATTGAGAAAGCAAAGAAACTATTAATGACATCTTAAATGAACATAACAAAGGAAGAAGGAATCGTGAATGAAGAAAGTACTAGGAATCATATTTATTTCATTTATATTATTTTTGGCAGCATGTAGCAACGATCAAGAGGTAACAGAACCTAAGGAAAATAAAGACCCAATGAATTTAAAAGATGAAGAAATGATTGAAATTGCCCAAGATTTACAAACAACCCTTGTTACAACGCTATTTGATCAAGAGGAAGAAGTGGACTTTGCTAGTTTAGAAGAGGAACTCTATATTCAGGATGCAACAATAAATCCAGAGCTTTCCACTTATGAAGAATATACGGATTTAAATTCTTATGATATAAGTTTAGAATTTGAAGAAGAAAGTGTGGAACTACAAGAAGAGGAATTTTCATATAATGGCACTATGATAGAAACCTATGATCATCCAGATAAAACATATATCTTTACGAATGAAGTTGAACTAACCATTCACTATGATGAAGAAGCTGGCAAGTATAAAATTTCTGAGCAAGACATTACACGAGTTGATGATGAGAGAACCTATGCAACTGAGCAGCCAATTGTGTGGACAGAGGAACAATTAGAAATTAATGAAGAAGACGATTTAAAACAAGTTCAATATTCGTTGAATGAGTTGGGTGATGTGGAGAAAGATGCCATTGCTATTAATGGACGCTTTCAATTAGATTCAGAGGGAAAACAGGAGTTAGTATTACAAGTATTTATCCGAAATGGATATGACGTTCCAATCTATAACATTAATGGTGATATTGATGTTGTTGTAACGGAAACCGAAGTTGATGAGAATGGAGAAGAAATCGAAGTGGAAACACCAATTGCTTCGGCTTACTTTGATTTATCCAATATAGGTACTATTCCAGCTGGATCTACAAAGTGGTGGTCCATTCGTTATGCCGAAGATTACTTATTAGTGGATATTAATAACTATGATCTAAATAAAGAACATGAATATACCATTACCAACTCACTAGATTACAGTTATTAAACAGAAAATCCTCCTTTTTCTGGGATGGTTTTCTGATGGATAGCGTAGAAACATTCTCAGTGCTCTTTCGGGGAGTTTTAAAGCAGAAAAGGAACAGAGAAGCTATCTCAGTGTCCCTTTAAAAGATTTCCAAGCGAAAACACAACAGGGGAGCGATTTCAATACTCATTTCACACTTATAAAAGCTATTGTAGCCACAGATAATGGTGTATCACTGAATGCGGCCATCTAACAACGTAAAAAGAAAAGAGTCATTTAACCTCTTTGGCAATAATGTAATCAACCTAAGAAAAGGAGGGGAATGACTCAATTATAATTTAACCAACTAAGGTATCGATCTTTTAAAAATAATAATAAACGTATAGTCGAGCGATATGACCGCGTTACCCCCATCATCGTCTTACCAAAGTGCCTGAAATAGTCTCGAATCCATTAGGTTTGTATCAATTGGACATGCATCTGCGTTTTCCCCATATTGCCATGCCCATACATTTGAAGTGCAATTCGGTTCAAGTGGGTTAAATGTGGGTGCATTGTTTTTTTTCGTAACACCTGGTGTAGGTTCTTCACTCCAGATCACAGCTTGTTGACTTACTTGCTCGTCATTGGCAACAGCAGTACAATAGGCTTGATTAAATGTGTCCGTGTCTGGTGATCCATAAATTCCAGGACGATATCCACTTGGGTACATGGCATCAACCCACCCACGAATCCATCCTTCATCAATATCGAATGACTTCTCTGTGTTGGCAAAAATAAATGTACCTTCTGGAATTCCAATCCTTCTTGCATGGAAAATAGCATTGGCTGTGGCTACTCTGCCATTTCGATAGCCAGTCGCTCGTGTGTAAGCATTATAAATCGGTAAAATTTTAACGCCATTTTCATGTAGCAAGTTAACTTCTTCCTTTGTAAG
Organism: Oceanobacillus halotolerans; assembly: GCF_010993955.1. Lineage (GTDB taxonomy): Bacteria > Bacillota > Bacilli > Bacillales > Amphibacillaceae > Oceanibacillus_A > Oceanibacillus_A halotolerans. Next base: position 181,348 of record NZ_WIXL01000001.1, read on the forward strand.
TCCATCTGAAACATTTTCAACGGTCGTTAAGTATCGCCCCCAATAACTTGGTTTGCCAAAATTCTGAACAGTACAAGTGTATAATTCGCTCGTTACACTAGCAGCAGAATCCACTCCCCATATTTTATTTGGCATTTCGTTTCCTCCTTATTGTTTAAACAGTATCTTGATATGTATATGTAGAAAAACTGAAGAAGGAACAGAGGACAATCCATAATTTGTGACATCTTACATAATTATTGTTTGCAAACAAAAACTAAGTAATCATGGATTGGTTTAAAGGAGGGATATTGGGTGGTCAACAAACAAAAGGAATTTAATAATCAATTTAAAGAGAATCGAAACCATGGAGAACATCGGAATGGAAGAAAAAGTCAATTTAAGAACCATAATGCACATGATGGAGAGGGTCAGCCTGATGAATATATAAATGAAAAGAAATAAAACGTATTTATAGAGCAGAAGCAGGTGTCAAAACGGGTTGTGCACCTGCTTCTATTTTACACGTTAGGAAAGTATAAAGTTTTAGCCAAGAAGTGGACTTGACATAGCTAAAATTTTTACGTCCCAAGTATAAGAAAAACGAACACCTTCGCTAAAAGACAAGCGAATGTGAGTTTTTCTAATCCGCATGTAACAGCCGTCCTCTCGAATCGACCCCCACTGATTGAAGTTTCACTTTAATTGAGGTCTAATTCATCCATTTTCTTATTTACTTTTCTGTTTAGTTCATGATTTATTCCTACAGTGTCATCGACATCTAAGACAAATGCAATCCCTTTACCTGGTTTCTTTAACTCTGCATCTTCATTAATAGCCTGGAGGACTTGATCTGTTTTATCTTTACTAATCAATGTTAGAACGACTTCTTTTTCAGGCTCAATTAGGATATTAAATAATTTAGCTTTTTCATGTATTCCTGTTCCACGACCATGAAGGATGGTGCCACCTTCTGCACCTGCATTTTTGGATGCATCTACGACATCTTCTGCATCACCCTTATTAACAATGGTAACAATGAGATCGTAATCTACTTTGTGGTTATCCATTTTGCGTTCCACACCTCCATTATCAAAACCTTGGCTATTACTTTCATCTGTATTAATAAAGGATGTTACCCCTCTGATTTCCTTTGTATCAATTACAAATCCAATTCCTTGTCTCGGCTTATTTAAATGAACGGCATCAATAATGGCATTCATTACATTCGGGTAAATGGTATCAGATACAATAGTTAAGATGATTTCTCGTTCACGTTCAACAGGGATACCGAGAACACTCTTCTTTTCATTTATGCGAAATCCTTTCCCTAAAAGGGTGGTTCCACCATGAGCGCCAGCATGTTTAGATGCCTGTATGGCCTTTTTAGCTTTGTCTTTTTTCACGATAGTGATGATCAGTTTTTGCCCTGTTTTTTCCTTTGTCATCTTGACCCTTCTCCTTTCTACTGTAAAGAATGCCTAATGTTAATACAGATAATATAGGAGCAAGTGCTACTAATGCAACCATACCAAATCCATCCAGAAGTGGATCAGCTCCATCTGTTACCGAAGCGATACCAACAAACATCGCAAGAATAAACGTAGCTGTCATCGGTCCAGTCGCGACACCACCAGAGTCAAAGGCAATGGAGGTGAACTTTTTCGTGGAAAACTTTATCATAATTAGGGCTATTATATACCCTGGCAGGATAAAATACCATAGGGAAATGCCTAATAATATTCGGATAATGGATAAAACGATGGAAACTCCCACACCGGTTGATACCGTATATAATAATACCTTTTCGGGTATATAACCTCCTGATTCTTTTTCCACCTGCTCAATCAATACGCGAACTGCTGGTTCTGCATAAGTAGCAAAAAAGCCAAGGATAAAACCAATCGGTAAAAGTAACCATTTATATGTGATGCTTCCGAGTTCTTCCCCCATTAATTCGCCAACAGGGAGAAAACCAATATGAACTCCTTGTAGAAAAAAGGAAAGGCCGAAAAGTGTTAGTACAAATCCAATGGCGATCTCTTTTAGTTTTCGTATCTTTAGTTTTAAAAAAAGAAATTGAAAAATAATAAATAAGATTAGGAGTGGCAGTAAGGCGATGAGAACCTCAAGGAATACATCTCCAAAGCCTTCAAATACATGTAAGTTCATCCGTATATCACTCCTAATAGTAGCACTGCTAAGATTGGCCCGATGGAGGCAAGTGCGACAAGTCCGAATCCGTCCCCTGATGAAGATTTACCACGCAAAACCGAAGCCACCCCGACTCCGAGTGCAAGGATAAATGGAACAGTCAAGGGACCTGTTGTGACTCCACCAGAATCAAATGAAATTGGTACAAATGTTGCAGGAGTGAATGCAGCTAGTAAGAATACTAAACCATAACCACCTGCAAGCAAATAGGCAATATTAATATTAAAAACAATTCGTAGCATGGCTAATCCAACGAAAATGCCTACCCCTAATGCGACTGCTAAGATAAGGACACTTTTAGGGATGCCGCCACCCGATACTTGGTCAACCTGTGACGATAGCACACGTACATCAGGCTCAGCCAATGTTACGACAAAACCTAGTAAAAACCCGAAGAAGACAATGATGGATAGTTTTTTGGTTTTCGGTAAAGCAGCCCCAATCATTTCTCCTACTGGAAGCAAGCCGATATTCACTCCTAGCAAAAAAAGAATAAGTCCAATTCCAACCATAAGCACACCAATTAGGAATTGCAAAAATATGTCTGTTGGCAGCCATATTAGGGTGAATTGTAAAATTGTGATGACAATGGTTAATGGTAAGATCGATAAAACAACTTCCATTATGGTATCTTTAATATTGTCCATGTATACCACCTTTTTGTGTAGAATCTAAATTGTAGAATTAATCTTGTCAAACAAGTGTGTAAGGAAAATAGGATCTTCCTAAATGGGGGGTAAAAACAATGGGGGGGGAAAACCCATTTCAGATTAAGGGAGGAGGATAAGTATACATGACTGCCATTTTGATAAACAGTCAATGCAAAATATAGAAGGTAAAGCCAATAAATGACTTCCTCATGATCCCATGTAAAAGTATCATTTTAATAGTAACATTATTTTCAATAATTCGGAAATAAAGCGTATCAACACTGAGTTTGGTGCAATCTTGATTCCAATGATGGTTGCCAATGGATACGATGTGAATCGTTCAACTGGTTTATTGGTTTCAACTGGTATTATTGGTACAATTATCCCACCAAGTATTCCATTGATCTTATTTGGTGTTATCAGTGGTGTCTCAATTACGCAATTATTTATGGCAGGTATTGTACCAGGCCTATTGATCGGAGTCGGTCTAGTAATAGCGTGGTTTTTTGTTTCACGAAAAGATGATACGAAAGTGTTTGAAAAAGCAACATGGAAAGAACGGTGGGTAGCAACAAGACGTGCCTTCTTAGCATTACTTCTACCATTATTCATCATTATTGGACTCCGCGGTGGTATTTTTACACCAACAGAAGCTGGTGTGTTTGCAGCAGTCTATTCGTTAGTAATCAGCTTTATTTACCGGGAAATTTCATTTAAAAAGTTACCAGATGTCTTTATCAACACTGCAAAAACAACCGGGGTTGTCCTATTCCTAGCTGCAGCGGCAATGTTGACAGCTTATGTTATAACAGTTGCACAAATTCCAGCCGAGTTAGCTTCTGGTTTTGGTGGTATTACCGATAATCCAACCCTACTGTTATTGATTATCATGTTGTTCTTGCTTGTTGTTGGTATGGTAATGGATATGACGCCAGCAATTCTAATATTCACACCTGTACTACTTCCCATTGTTGAGACAGTTGGAATTGATCCTGTTTTCTTTGGAATTATGATGGTTATTAACCTCTCCATTGGGTTAATTACACCACCAGTTGGTACAGCGCTCTATGTTGGTGCTGGAATAGCAAAAGTAAGCATTATCGATGTAACGAAAGGGATTTGGCCATTCTTATTAGTGGAAGTTCTTGTCCTATTATTACTGGTCTTCTTCCCAGAAATTATAACTGTACCGTTAGAATGGATGGTGGATTAATATGTCAATGAAATTTAAAGGAATTATTCCGCCAGTATCTATTATTTTTGATGAGAACGGGAATCTGGATAAAGATGGAATGAAAAGCGTAATTGATTTCTTATTTGATCGTAATGTCGATGGATTATTTTTCCTTGGCAGTGGTGGGGAATTCACCCAATTATCTACCGCTGAACGAAAAGAAATAGCTGAATTTGTTATTCAATATGTAGACAAGCGGCTTCCAGTACTGATTGGAACCGGAAGTACAAATACCAGGGAAGTAATTGAACTTAGTAATCATGCTTTTGCTCATGGAGCAGATGGTGTCGTTGTGATCAATCCATACTACTGGCAGTTATCGGAAGAAAATTTGTATTTACACTTTGATGAGATTGCACGTGCAGTGAAAGGCGCTATTGTGTTGTATAAATATCTATTAAGACAATATCGTACTTTCTACAGAAATATTCTTCGTTCATGAAGGAAATAAGGAGAATGATATAATGTCAATGGAACGATTAACGAGTTCTGGAATTATTGCAGTAGTTCAATAAATTAGAACCATCAAAAACATTACACGCTATTGAGGCACTGGTAAAGGGAGGCGTTACAGGACTGGAAATAACGATTGATTCAGAGGGTGCATTAGATCTAATCAAAGAAGCGAAAAAAGAATTTGGTTCCGAAGCGGTTGTCGGAGCAGGTACCATACTGGACGGAGTGTCGGCACGTGAGGCAATTGCAGCAGGAGCAGAATTTATTTTTGCACCAACATTAAGCCAAGAAACGATACAGGTAAGCAATCGTTATGGAAAAATTGTTATCCCAGGTGTCATGACACCGACAGAAATGCTTCAGGCCTATGAATGGGGAGCAGATGCAGTAAAGATTTTCCCTGCTTCTGTTGTCGGTGCAACGTTTATTAAAGATGTGAAAGGTCCACTTGGCCATATTCCAATTATACCTACAGGTGGCATTCATTTAGATAATGCTCAAGATTACATCCATGCTGGTGCAATAGCAGTTGGTGTTGGTGGCTCCTTAATGAACAAACAATATATTAAAGCGAATGACTGGGCCGCTCTAACTGATTTAGCAAAACAATTTACTGAAAAGGTTCAACAAGCAAGAAGTTAATGTGGAAATAGGATAATTGAGGTTGTAAAAGGAATGTGAGAAAAGTCAAATGACTACTCCACAAATAATTTTTACAACCTCTTTTCTATTAAATTTCCCTTTTCAATTCAGTACCTCTATTTTCCATTACCAGATACCCTTTTCCTAGTACTTGAGAACGAGCATAGACAAAAATCGTACTAATTGGGATTAACTTAAAGAAGATAGCTAACACAAGCGGTTCTTTTGGAGTGATATATAGACAAGAACCATTACTAAAATTAGGATCGGTTTAATGAAATCTACTCATATTGAAACTCCTTTATCACGAGTTAACTGGCAGGCTGACTAAGAACGCCACATCAATCGCAACGCCAGTACTATCACGTCCTGTCGAGTCTCACTGGCTAAAACAGTCACTTCCTGTGCGCACTGAGTGAGTTAAGCTTTATAGATGCTTTTATATAAGTATTCTTGGAATAGCGTGTCATCCCTTTCATGTTTTGTTACAAATTCCGTACATCTATTGTTTTATTAAATATTTTTCGTTATATTTAGTATTAGTTTTACTTTTCGAAATCTTATAGTACTTATTTTCGATAGAAGGAAGGGGAAAGAGTGCAAATAAAGGTGAAGGGTAGTACGGTAAAGTTAGTAAAAGGTGATATTACAAAGCTAGAGGTAGATGCGATTGTCAATGCTGCAAATGGGACATTACTTGGCGGTGGCGGTGTTGATGGTGCTATCCACCAGGCTGCTGGAAAAGGCCTCCTTAATGCTTGTAAACAGGTCCGTAACAACCAACTTCAAGGTGCGCTTTTGCCAACTGGCGAAGCAGTGATTACAAAAGGATTTAATCTCCCTGCAGAGTATGTGATTCATACAGTAGGACCTGTTTGGTATGGTGGAGAAAGTTATGAATCAAAGCGTTTAGCCAATTGTTATCGTAATTCCTTAAAGCTTGCATACAACTATGACTGTCAGAGCATTGCTTTTCCTTCCATTTCAACAGGTATATACCAGTATCCAGTCGACCTTGCAGCAAACGTGGCAATGAAAACGATCATCGAAAGTTTAGAAGATTATTCATTTGATGAAGTAGTCATGGTGCTATTTTCAGAAAAAGATTATGATACATATTGCAAAGAACTAGAAAATCTTTATCAGTAGAGGTGATTATCATGAGACTAGTAAGCTACCAAAAACAAGGTAGTCCAGAAGTAAGAATGGGATTTATGGTTGATGATGTTGTCGTTGATCTACAAAAGGCCTACCAACACTTTTTAAAAACAGTGGGAGAAGAAAAAACCCAAAACGAAATAGAAACACTTCTCCCAGCTGATCCAAGTTCTTTTTATACATTAGGGATGGATGCAATTAATCGGGCAAGGGATGCGCATGCACATAGTCAAGTACAAGGGAAGGAAGCGAATAGCTTTCATCGTAAGGATGTCATATTAAAAACACCAAACCCGAACCCATCTAAAATCATTTGTGTTGGGAAAAATTACGCGGAACATGCAGCAGAAATGCAAAGTAATGTACCAGATTATCCTGTTCTCTTTGCAAAATTTACTAATTCATTAATTGGACCAGAGGATGCAATTGTAAAACCAGAAGCTACTGAAAAGTTAGATTATGAAGTAGAATTGACGATTGTTATTGGGGAGGAAGCGTCTCGTGTTAGCCGAAAAGATGCGTTAAACTATATTGCTGGATATACAATAGGCAATGACACATCAGCAAGGGATTTACAGAAACGAACCCCACAATGGCTACAAGGAAAAACCTTAGATAATAGTACACCAATTGGCCCTTGGGTCGTAACATCAGATGAAGTAGGAGATCCAAATGATTTATCTGTACGTTCGTTTGTAAATGGGGAAAAGCGACAGGCTTCTCATACTAGTAAACTGATTTTTGATGTCCGCTATTTAATCGAATTTATTTCCAATCTCATGACGTTAAAGCCAGGGGATATTATTATGACAGGTACTCCGAATGGCGTTGGATTTGCAATGGACCCACCACAGTTTTTACAAGACGGAGATAAAGTAACACTAGAAATTGATAAAATCGGTCAAATGGAAAATATGATTGTAAAGCGATAAACATTAAGAAGGATTTCGACGCATAGGACGTGTTAGTGCTGACGTTGCCTCAGGACAAGGAAAGCTAAGCCAGCGATACATCGCACGAAGCAAAAGTGATATTTCTTTTGCGAGGACGTGCAATTACTGCTGCCGTGACGGTCCTAGCCAGTGAGAATCGATAGGACGACTAGTGGCAATGATACCTCAGAACAAGGAAAGCTAAGACAGTAGCCCATGTGGAACAAAGCAATTTGCGGAATGTGACTTTCGGTAATCGGCTACTGTGTCAGTTACATGTGAGCCAAATGGTAAGGAGGAGGATTTAGCTATCCCCCTCCTGCTTTTTTATGGTGCAAAACCATAAAAAATTAGCACAAAGATAAACGGTGATATAAAGCCAATCCCGAGTATGAGAATGATGGAGAATACCACAAAACTAGCTTTTTGCCAGTTCTTATCAAACAATTGTTGAGCCCACTTAAGCAATTTGTACACCAATAGAAAAAAGAAAGGAATGATGTAGAAATACGAAAAAGTGCTTACCCAGTCAAAGTGTTTACCAAATCCACCGTCTACGGGGTTATGGTGTAGATTATATTCGGTGGAAATCGAAATACTTCCAGCCATAAACACGATGGAAAGTAAAATGAAGTAGAATAAGGCAGTTAGTTTAATACTTTTTCTTTCTGAGTGCACTAGGCTATAAACAACAATTAAAAAGGCAATTAAAACAAGGATCTTAAACATAACGTCACCTCAATCATGATAAGTTGATTATAACAAATTATAGAAAGAGTGAAGTCAGTTGTAGTATAAGTATATTCGACAAAATTCGGGGAGTGACAGGCACCTATGATTTGATATACTAGACAACGGGGGGGGATGACAGATGGAGCATTTTTCACAGGTTTCGCTACTAGATGTGATTGGGGAGTTATTTTCAGATGAAGTATCCATTGCGGTATCAAACACGACAGAGTACATTTATTACCAGCCAAGCATGCGGATTGATTTAAAGATTAAACCTGGTGATCCAATTAAAGAAGGCACACTTGCCTATAAGGCGCTCACTTCTGGACAAAAGGTGTCCGAGTTTATTAACCGAGATGTATTTGGTGTCCCGTATCATGGGATGGCAGCACCCTTTCATTATGATGGTAAATTGGAAGGATGTGTCACCGCTATTTATCCTGCGTTAACGGAGGGGAAATCGGTTATCACGGTAAAAACACAAGATGGTTGGAAACCTATTCCGTTTCAGTCGATTAAATTTATGGAAGTGAAGGATCGTAAAACCTATGTAGTGGCAGATGATTTTGTTGGTACACACCGAAATCCACTGCAAAAATTTGAATATATTTTACCTCGCGAAATATTCGTTCGTTGCCACAGGTCCTATATTGTGAATGTCAATCATATCGAGGAAATCTATCCAGATACACATTCGACCTTTTTATTAAAGCTTAATAATGGTTCACGAATTCCCGTTAGTCAGTCTTACTCAAGTTATTTTCGAAAGCTTTTAGGCTTCTAAAACAATAATTTTCTGGTTCAAACATTTACGTTTCCTGTTTTGACCAAAAATTCGCTGTTCTCATCCAATTTCTCCAATAGGGTATATTTGTAAGTTAAAATGATTCTAAAAGTTATGAGAAAGAGGGATGAGAGAATGGAGAGAGAGATCAATCGAATCAAAGATGAGCAACTTCGTGATCGTGTTGTTTCACCAGAGGAAGCGGCATCATGGATTCAAGACGGAATGACGCTTGGTTTAAGCGGGTTTACACGTGCGGGTGATGTGAAAGCGGTACCAATGGCGTTGGTGGAACGTGCAAAAGAAGAACCGCTCAAAGTCAATGTGTTTACTGGTGCATCACTTGGTTCAGATATCGATAGATTGTTTGCAGAAAATGATATGATTCTTAAACGGTTACCATTTCAGGCTGATCCAACGATGCGAAAGAAAATTAATGATGGCAGTCACATGTTTGTCGATCATCATCTATCACATACTTCAGAATTGCTACGAGCAAATGTAATAGAGACAGTGGACTATGCAATATTGGAAGCGGTTTCGATTACAGAAGATGGCATGATCATTCCAACAACTTCTATCGGAAACTCACTTACTTTCGCTGAGAATGCAAAAGGAATTATTGTTGAAATTAACACAGCACAACCTGATTTTGAAGGGTTGCATGATTTATATAGTCCAGGAAAACAAGGGGAGCGTTCGCCAATTCCATTGGAAAAGGTTGATGATCGCATTGGAACAATTGGAATTCCAGTTGATTCGGATAAAATAAAAGGTATTGTTTTTACAGAACAGCAGGATTCTCCATCAACAATTGTACAGCCAGATGGAGAAACGAAATTGATGGCTAATCATTTAATGGACTTTTTGCGGGATGAAATTAAAGCTGGTCGTTTAACGGAGACGTTAGCACCACTTCAATCTGGTATTGGTTCAGTTGCGAATGCGGTTCTTCATGGCATGATCGATTCGGAGTTTGAAAACCTTGAAGTATATTCCGAAGTATTACAAGATGCTGTATTTGACTTAATTGATGCTGGAAAAGTAAACATGGCATCATGCTGTTCCATTACATTATCTGAGGAAAAGATGAAGCAAGTATTCTCTAATTTTGAAAAATATCGTGATAAATTAATTATGCGTCCACAGGAAATTTCGAATCATCCAGAAATTATCCGGAGATTGGGGTTAATTTCCATCAACACAGCATTGGAATTTGATATATATGGTAACGTTAACTCTACACATGTATCAGGTACGAAGATGATGAACGGTATTGGCGGATCGGGGGATTTCGCTCGTAATGCTCGTTTAGCTATATTTGTAACGAAATCGATTGCGAAGAATGGTGACATTTCAAGTATTGTTCCATTTGCTTCTCATATTGATCATACCGAGCATGATGTGGATGTTGTGGTTACCGAGCAAGGCTATGCAGATCTTCGCGGGCTTGCACCAAGAGAAAGGGTGCCAATGATTATTGAAAATTGCGCACATCCAATGTATCGCGAACAACTATGGGCTTACTATCAAGAAGCAGTAGATCGTGGTGGGCAAACTCCACATATTATAGAAAAAGCATTATCATGGCATACAAACTTTGCTGAAAATGGAACAATGCGTCAAAAAGTTGGACCTAATGTGTAAACGGAATAGATAATGTTTGAAATAGCAGATTTACTTGTGATAGTAAAAAGACTTAGAGGATTTCTCTAAGTCTTTTTGTCGATGTGTTGAATGAAACTGATTAATCTTTATCATTGTCAAATTGCTAGTGCTGTTGCAAAAGGGGAACAGAGGGAGCTTGTCAATGCCGAACCCAGCTAGTGAAGAGGTAAAAGGGGAACAGAGTATAACTATCAGTACCGAACCTAGCTAGAAAGCTCAAAAAAAGTAACTAAAAACACCTACCAACACAACATAAACCTGTTATAGAGGTTGTTCAAAAAGTCCGGTGAAAATGACGCATCTGTGTTTCTGTTAGCTTGCTTTTCCGTTACTCATGTATTAACTGAACTAAGGAACTTCTACTAAAACCGCCCACGTCCTGTGACCAACGTAGAAGTCACCACATCCTGTGGAAGTCCGCTACTCAAAGCTACGCTGCCTTGAACTTCCGACGTACAGGACGTACTAGTGTCGGTGTTGTAACAGGACACCTGAGACCTTAGCCGACTCGGTCCTCGGTCCTTTAAATCCTCCTTTTTGAACACGCACTTATAAACAAATTGAGTCTATTAAAGAGACTATTTTTTCCTTTTTTCTGAAAACAAAGCCGAAATCATGCTATACTTGTTAGAAAAAGGGGGAATATTCGATGGAGATAGTGAAACATGCTATTCAAGATGTTTATCCAGATGATTATGCTTGGTGTTATGGTTGTGGGCGACTAAATCAAGATGGGTTAAAGTTACGAACTGGATGGGATGGTGATCAAACCATTACTATTTATACGCCACAACCCGAACATACGGCAATACCTGGATTTGTTTATGGTGGTCTTTTAGCTTCGATTATCGATTGTCATGGCACAGGTTCGGCATCACTTGCATTACACCGGAAAAATGGGTATGAACCTGAGGATAAAGAAGTGGACCCGCCACGATTTGTCACAGCGTCATTACAGGTAGACTTTATGAAACCAACCCCACACGGAGTTCCATTAAAGGCGATTGGAACAGTAGAAGAAATCCATCCAAAGAAGTGGAAAGTACATACAGAAGTGTTTGCAGAAGGACAGTGCTGTGCTAAAGGAGAGGTGGTGGCAGCAGTAATGCCAGATAGCTTTAAAAAGTGAACAAACGTGTTAAAAGCTACTCAGCTTTTAACACGTTTGTTCGACAATATCCGACAAAATTCGGGTGGTGACAGGCACCTATTTCTGACATACGACTACACCTATTGGATAATGTATATCAGGCCGTTTTGGTTCGATCGTTACGCCACGCTGATAGTAGAATTCCACATCTGTAAATGATGTAAATAAATTACGAAATTCCTCTTCCGTTAACTGGTGATAGTGAAAGGGTGAACCACTTGGCTTACCCCGCCCTTGTCCAAAAGGAGTAGATAGCACAAGGGTTCCGCCTGGCCTTAACAATTCCTTCAATTGCTCCACGAATTCCCGATCATCTGGTACATGTTCAATGGTTTCAAACGATAAGATTGTATCAAATTGTCCTAGTTCCTCTTTTAATGTTCCATCCAAAATATCACCAGTTTGATAGGTTACCTTTGGATGATAATAATGATGTTTGGCATACTTAATCGTTTCTGGATCAATATCGACACCAATTAAATCTGTAACTTCAGTCTTCCGTGTTTTCGCTACCATTTGACTGCCATAGCCTGTTCCACATGCAATATCAAGGACACGACCATATGCATATGGCGTTGCAAAATAATAGCGTGAAATATGTTCTAACAGCATACCGTTTGTCGGTTTCATTTCCTTTGGTATAATTCTTTCCCCTGTATCTTTCAACAACAAAATCACCGCTTCGCATAAGATAATTCTATTTTATAGAATGAGATCAATACAGGCAACTTTCCAATTTAATGTCATGCTGGGAATAGAAATACTTTTTTCGATTTTTAACGATACAGGTAATTGACGAACCTTGTTAATACTGGCATAAAAGATTTCATTTTTATCCTGTATACCCTGATTAGCTAACTTGATGCAAATATAGGTTAGTTGTCCAATTGTACGTTTTCCCATAATAGTAACAATGGCAAAATCTTAAGTAGTAAAGTAATAAGATTTCTTTTTTAATGTGGCTTAATTACTTAAATTTTTTAACCAACTAAAAAGCCACACCTATTTAAACATGTGGCTTTCACATTCATACACTATTCCATTAATTCAGCAACAATCTCATAGGAACGTAATCGATCTTCATGGTGGTAAATTTGCGAGTTAATAATCATTTCATTCGCCTGTGTTTCTTCTAAAAATACCTCTAGTCCACGTTTCACTGTTTCTTTGTCTCCAACAATCGTTGAACGAGAATCAAGTGACTGTTGAACTGCTGCTTTTTCTGATGGTGTCCAAACTGCATCAATATCATCAATTGGCGGTTGTAATTTTGTTGGTTGGCCTCTTTGAATGCTTAAGAACTGCTGTTGTTGAGAGGTTGCAATATATTTTGCTTGTTCCTCCGTATCTGCTGCAATAACATTAACACCAACCATTGCATATGGTTCAGCAAGTACGTCAGAAGGTTTAAAATGATCACGGTATAAATTCAAAGCTGCAATTGTATTGTCTGGTGCAAAATGACTTGCAAATGAAAACGGCAATCCTTTCTGTGCCGAAAGCTGTGCACTAAACCCGCTCGATCCCAATAACCAAATTGGAATCTCAAGGCCTTCTCCTGGCACGGAATGAACACGAGCGGTTCCACTAAAGTAAGCCTCAAGCTCTTCTACCATAGCTGGGAATGCTTCCGGACTACTATTCAAGGTTCGACGTAACGCATAGGCTGTTACCTGATCTGTACCTGGAGCCCGTCCAAGCCCTAAATCAATCCGTCCTGGATATAATGTTTCGAGTGTACCAAATTGTTCTGCAATAACAAGTGGGGCATGGTTTGGTAACATAATTCCTCCAGACCCAACACGCATTTGACTTGTTGAACCAGCAATATGGCCAATTAAAACAGACGTTGCGGAACTAGCAATTCCAGGCATGTTGTGATGCTCCGCAAGCCAATAGCGATTAAATCCTAACTTCTCTGTATGTTGTGCTAGAGAGACACTATTTTTTAAGGAATCACTAGGTGTCCCGTCTTCCACAACTGGTGCTAGGTCTAATATGGATAATGGTATATCATGAAAGGTTTTAGCTGACATCATCATTTCACTCCTAATGACTTTTCTTAATGAGAAAGGATAATCTTTTTTATCATAGAAGTCCAATATTCCGCTTACTAGATGTATACTGCTAGCTATTTATAAAAAATTGTCGCTATTCCAAGATGAAAATTAATTCATAGTTGATGTAAATTGTGACGTATTGCGTGGTTGATTTCCGTTTCGGACAGTCGCTTTCACCATGGGCATAAGTGCGACACCTGTTCAAACTATTCGTTTTCACAGTGTCTACTTTACCGCGGGTGGCTGTTGAGCATCCTCTTGCTACTCGTCTTTAGGGGTCTCACCTATGCCTCTTCGACGAACATGACGTTCTAGTGTCGGCGCCTGCCACAGGACGTGACCGTTCTTAGCCGACAAACCGCAGGAGTCTCCGTGTATTTCCTTCGCTAGCTAGTAATTTTAACCATAAAAAATTTACATTTCAATACTTCTCAATTAAAAGCTCATTTATGAAAGTTGATTGGAGCGGAGAACAGTCGACTCCTGCAGGAATAGCACGTGTCCGAAGACCCCACAGGAAGTGGTTTTCTTCCGAGGAGGCTGAGGCCGTGCCTGCGGAAAGCGACTGTTCGGAGCGGAAATCAAAGCACTAACTTACGTCACAATCTATATAAACTGTGACGTTAAAAACAACAAAGAATGCGTAAAGCGTCATTTTGTTAATGTTTGTAATATTAATACCAAATCCTTTTAGTAGGATAAAGGATATTACATTACGTATGTCGAAGTAATGTGTATAGCAATACATAAAAAACGATAAAAAAGGAGCGTATACACATGACTTTTTCCATTGTTGGTTATGATCCAGAAACAGAAGAACTTGGGGTTGCGGTACAGTCTAAGTTTATTGGGGTAGGATCAGTTGTACCATGGGCAAAAGCTGGAGTAGGAGCAGTAGCCACACAGGCATTTGCTAATCCTGCGTATGGTCCAGATGGTTTAGCATTATTAGAAGAAGGAAAAACGGCACAAGAAGCGGTGGATCTTTTAACGAATCAAGATGAGGGCAAAGATGAACGTCAAGTTGGAATTGTAGATGCAAACGGAAATGCGGCTACATTCACAGGGAAGGACTGTTATGATTGGGCAGGTGGAAGAACAGGCAAATACTGTGCCGCACAAGGAAATATTTTAGTTAGTGGGGAAACAGTTGATGCACTAGTGGATACGTTTGAAAAAACAGAAGGTACGCTTGCGGAAAGACTTTTAACAGCATTGGATGCAGGACAAGACGCAGGTGGTGATAGCCGTGGGAAACAAGCTGCTGCCATTTACGTTGTAAAAGAAAAAGCGGGTTATTTAGGAGTAAATGATCGCTATATTGATTTACGAGTAGATGAACACCCTGATCCAATTAAAGAGCTTATTCGCATCTATAAACTTCATCAATTATATTTTGGCCAACCAAAAAAAGAGGATGAAGTGGTGATTGAAGGGGAGGTTCGTAGCGAAATAGAAGATCATTTAGCTCGTCTTGGTTATTTAGAATCGAAGGAAGCTAATGATGCGACATTTAATGATGCACTTACCTCGTTTCTTCATACCGAGAATTTTGAAGGTAGAGAGTTAGAAAAAGGGAAAATTGATAAACAAGTACTTAAATTTATGAAAAATAAGTAAGATTTACAAGCGAGATGTTGGGGTGAATACAAAGCTCATTCCTTTATTCCATCCAAAACTCTTTTTGTACCTCCACCGTGGATATAGTGTGACATAACTACTATGTTCGTTTACTTACTACAATTAGGATCAATTTGTACTATAAATTATTATATGATGGAAATCCAATTGATGGAAGCTTGGGAACAAAATAACTGGTCCTACATTAGTCAAGGGACCAACAACAAGATAAGGAAAGTTAGCACAGCATACATTTTATGAAGTTTAAAAAATGACCACCAAATTTGGTGGTCATTTCACATTTCACTTTATCCCGCATGTAACGGGCAGTAAGACCCCCACTTATTGAAATTTTACTTCATTATTCTAGCGGGACTTATTATCATTCTGATCAAGTTCTTCGATAATTTCTTCTTTGACATCTGTATACACTTCTTCTTTTATCTCTTCATAAATTTCATCTTTCATATCATCGTATACTTCTGCTTTTACATCATCTAAGAATTCCTCTTTAAATTCAGCTTTTGCAGTTGCTTTTCGTTTGGATTGTTTTTTCGTTTGCTCTGTATGCCAATCTTTGTTAAACATCATCAGCATTGACACAACCATTAAGATCATGATAATCCCAAACGGCAATGCGGCAATAATGGATGCAGTTTGCAGCGCGTCAAGACCGCCACCACCACTTAGTAGTAACACACTTGCGGCACCAGCTATTAAGAAACCCCAAACTAATTTTACCCACATTTGTGGTTCAAGGCTACCGCGTGAAGTCATCGCACCTAAGACATAAGATGCAGAATCAGCAGACGTTATAAAGAATATCAGAATTAAAATAACTGCTAAAATGTTTGTGATCATACTTAAGGGCAGTTCACCTAATGTCGTAAACAAGGCAAGTTCAACATCACCTGTAACGAGTTCAGCAATGCCACCAGGTCCAAACATTTCTAAATTCAATGCAGTACCACCAAACGCTGTAAACCAAATAATTGCCAGTAGGGATGGAACAATCAACACACCTGCCATAAACTCACGGATAGTCCTTCCACGTGAGATACGTGCAATAAATAGTCCCATAAATGGAGCCCATGAAATATGCCATGCCCAGAAGAAGATTGTGTTTGTCCCAAGCCAAGCGCTTTCAGAAAATGGTGTCAAGGTTAGGCTCATAGGAATAAGATTTGAAATATATCCCCCAAGAGTTGTGACAAAACTTTCAGCAATAAAGATGGTTGGACCGACAATGATAACGAAAATGAGTAAAAGACCAGCAACAACCAAGTTTATATTACTTAACGTTTTAATCCCTTTATTGACCCCTTTGGCAGCAGAGAACATAAATAACACTGTTACGATGGCAATAATGATGATCTGTGTCCATATGTTATTGGGAATAGGCGATATATAGGAAAGTCCACCTGTAATTTGCATCGCACTTAAACCAAACGTAGTTGCCACACCAGTACATGTAGCTAATACAGCTAAAATGTCGATCGTTCTTCCAGCCCAACCTTCTACACGGTCCCCCAATAATGGGTAAAAGGCTGAACTAACCAATGCAGGGCGATCCTTACGAAATTGTACATAGGCAAGCGTTAATCCGACGATGGAAAATATCGCCCATGGATGTAAAGCCCAGTGATACGCACCGTAACGAAGGCCAGCAATTGCTGCCTCTCTTGTTTCGGGTTCATAGCCAACTGGTGTATCTAAATAATATAAAACAGGTTCTGCTACACCCCAGAATACAAACCCAACACCAATACCTGCAGCAAATAGCATACCAACCCAAGAAAACCAGGAAAACTCCGGTTTATCATCTGGTTTGCCTAAGCGAAGTTTTCCATATGGACTAATAGCTAAAATAATAACGAATAGAACGAAAAAAGCAGTAATTAGCATGTAGAACCAGCCAAAATTGGTGATCATCCAATCTAATCCATGGCCTGCTGTTGTATTTAAAGATTGTGGAGAAATTGCCCCCCAAAGGACAAATAAAGTTACGAAAATAGCAGAAATATAAAATACCTTTGCAGGTTTCTTTGTAGTATAATTGTAGTTACTTTCAGTCATAATAATCTGCGTTGTGAATTACACAGTTGCCTCCTTTCGGGTATTAGTTTATGTATGTGTATTCATTCCCTTATTTTCGAGTAATACACTTTATAAACTGTACCATTAATGAAAGGACCATGTAAAATGATTACTGGACAAAAGAAAAAGCGTAACCAAAATGATAGTGGTTACACTCTTATCAACATTCGGATCGGTACTTTTATAAGAGCTTATCATTGCTCAACTCATTACTTACAGGTGTAAAAAGGGGATCGAGAGTGCTTGTCAGTGCCAAAACCATAGGCTATCTCACGAAAAGGTAAAAGAAAGTGCACTTGATAAAACCCCTAACAAGCAACACTTCCTTACCATCCCCAATAATTAATGTCGTTTATTTAACCACAATACTCCAGATTTGGCTAACCGAGGTAATAGACCAGTGACTGGTTGTTGCATCATATTGCCAAATCCATCAGATTTACCAAGTGAACCAAGTGTTCCTTTTAATTTAATCTCTTTCGGTTTTCTTGGTTCTTCACCTCGAAAAATAGCTAGCAATACATCAGCGATTTGTTCCCCTTGTTGTCCCGCTAATTGTCCACTAGGAGAATGCTCAGAGGATGCACAATCCCCAACCACATAAATATTAGTAGCTTCTGGAACTTGGTAAAAGTCATTGACAACTAATTTCTCCTGTTTGTCTTTTTCAAATGGCAGGGCACGTGCTAGGTAGCACGGTCTTACGCCTGCTGTCCAAATCGTGACATCATTCACATAGCAGACCCCATTATTGCACACACCATCTTTTTCTACATATTCGACATTAGCATGATGTAGCACTTCTACATCGTTTTTGGTAAACCAGTCCGCGACATGTGCCTGAATTTTAGGGTCAAATGCTTTTAGCACAGAACCACCTCTGTCCAGTAATCGAATATTCAAATCAGCTCGACTTTCTCGTATCTCAGAAGCAACTTCAATGCCGCTTAATCCAGCACCAACAATTGTCACCTTTCCATAAGCACCTAAATTACCAACAGAAAGCCCAGTATGTCTTACTTTAGCAAATGTTTGGACACTTTCTGTAAATTCCTCTGCACCCTCTACACCATGATAGTTATCCTCACACCCTAGACCAATAACTAAATAATCATACTCGACAGGTTCACTGGATTCACGAATATGAATTAGTTCGTTTTCGGTATCGATTTCCGTAATTTCGCCATAAACATATGTCACACGATCATCTGTTGGAAATGCAGCACGAACATCTTTATCAGCACTTGTTCCTGCTGCAATCGTGTAGAACTCTGTTTTCATGGAGTGATATGGGTTTCGATCCATTACCGTTATATGTACATCATCAGGTAAATCATTTTCCAGTAATTGCAATAAAATTTTTAATCCACCATATCCCCCACCTAAAATGACTACCTTCCTCATAAGAAACATACCCCCATTTTTTCTGTTTTGAATCATGTGAATGTGTAATACATGGGTGTTAGTACACCAAACGAAAGCATTTCCGAATCCTCTTATCTAAGGATACCAAAGAAAAATAAGGAAGACTAGAGATTCTATAAGAATGTCGAAATTTAAATTATTTTGTTAAGAATGGTCACTTATTTGGTCGTTATAACCAAATATATGCATGATACTTTTAAATCAATGTGATGAACTAAATCATCATCCTCACCTACCCAATAGGTTATATCCATATTCTTTACTAATACACCTGTAAGTTTACTTGCTATCCTTCCTCCACTAAAAGCTTCTAAAATTGGTGACATTTCACTCAGCAATTCATCTGTATTCATGGAAACGGAAATCCCAATTGTTGTTACATTATTAATCGTTTCGTTTCCAACAATTTACATTTACATCTCCGTTTTCGAGTCAGCATATTGATTCATGGAATTGTTTGGGTCAAGTAAAGATAAAAACATATCAACTAGTCCTTGGTCATTAGAGGTAAATTCAGTCATTTGCCATTCACTATCTTAGTTTAATTACAAATGGTTATGATTAAAGCAATTGAGTTCCAAATTACGGTAAAACCATCATTTATTTTACATTCATGGAATCCCTTTTTTGGGAAAGGCTATTTTATGTGCACATTAAACATAGCAAATTCCAAGACAAGAAGGGAAGAAACGTATATGAAAAATTATATGACATTAGTAATTGCGCTATTTATGACACTAGGCTACACTGCTAGTTCTCCAGTTTTGGCACACTTTGATAATGAACAGATTATACAGACAGCAGAAGAAAAAAATGACAAGAAGAAAGAGGAAAATAGCATTTACCGTAATGAAATTTTCCTGAAATATCAAGCAACAGAGCTTGGCATTGATACAGATGACAAAGATGTAGACACCCTTGCAAAAGAAATTCGACGAGCAAAAATGGAGGAAGCTGCTAAAAAACTCGGTATTGATCCTGAGGGAAAAGATCCAAAAGAATTAGGTAAAGAAATGCACCAAGCAATTGTGTTACAAAAAGCAGAAGAATTGGGAATTGAAACAGAGGAAAAAGATCCTAAGACCCTTGCTAAAGAAGTACAAAAAAGGATTCTAAATGAGAAAGCAGAAGAGCTAGGAATTGAAACAAAAGGAAAAGATTTGAAGCAATTAAAAAAAGACGTGATGAAGGAAATGATCCAATTAGAAGCAGATAAGGTTGGAGTTGAGACAGAAGGGAAAGATTATAAAGAGATCATGGAAGAGATTCATGTCCATAAATTATTTTTGTCTGCTGAACAGTTAGGAATTGATACAAAAGATAAAGAGGCTCAACAAATTTTAGAAGAGATTATTATACACCATGCTGAAAAAGCAAAAGAACTAAAGCTTTTTCCATTTGAAGAAGAGAAGGGAAATTTACACAAATCCTTTTTGCATTAAGTTGTTTTCCAAAAGATTGTAGTATAAATCCGATGCTCGTCAGTGCAAAAATGACTATGAAGATATGTTGAAAGTGAATCAAGGGTGCATGTCAGTGCATGCACAATTTATTTTCCAATAAGAGACTGCTGAAAATCTTGCTTGATTGCCCAAATCGAGTATTTAACGATGCATCATATATAAGATACAACGTTAAAAAATAACAAAGATCCTCACATTAAATTGTAATCCCCGAGAAAATCGGGGGTTTTTTATCTTCCAGGAAATTATAAAAAACAGATCTGTGGTTAACTGAGTAATAGGAACAGCCACGTCCAGCTCCAGCGCCTACCCCCTCGAGGTCATAAGTCGATCCACATTACGCGCAAAAAGCGCCACGTGGAGGCTTGGCTTATGCTTGGCAGATAAGAAAACTTTCTTACTGCATAAGTGCAACTAAGGCTTTTCGCCATAAAGACTTGGCGACAAGCCAAGTTTTCTAATCGGGGGTAATTAAGGCGCTTCTAGCTTTTGTTCCAAGATAAGGATGTATAAAATGTTGGCTAAAATTTTAATGTCCCAAGTATAAGAAAAACGAACACATTCGCTAAAGGACGAACGAATGCTAGTTTTTCTAATTGACGTTATTCTAATTTAACGATATTATATAAACAATAGTTTATATTTTAAACAATAGTTTGTTGAAGGGTGGTGAATGTTGTGCAAGACAACTTTAATATGTTATCAGCAAAAGAGAAACAACTTTTTGAATATATTAAACAGGATCCTTACATCACCCAAAAGGAATTAGCCGAAAAGGTAGGCCTCTCCCGACCATCGATAGCTAATTTAATCTCAGGGTTGATGAAGAAGGGATTTATACGTGGGAAAGCTTATATTGTAAATGAAAATGAGCAAGTAGTATGTATTGGTGGTGCAAATGTCGACCGTAAATTTTATGGGAAAGAGCCCATTCAACTTGGTACTTCAAATCCAGTTCACGTAACCCAAAGTATTGGTGGTGTTGCTCGAAATATAGCGGAAAATTTAGGACGTTTTGGCTTAGATGTATCCCTTCTCACAGCAAGCGGGAATGATAGTGATTGGCAATTTATAAAGGAAGCATCTGCACACTATATGAATCTCGATCATAGTACTCAACTCCCTGATGCGAGAACAGGTTCCTATACGGCTGTATTAGATAGAACTGGTGAATTAATCGTTGCATTGGCAGACATGGATGTGTACGAATCGATTACACCATCATTTGTAAAACAACAAATGCATGTACTACATCATGCAAGATGTATTATGGCTGATTTAAATTGTCCAAAAGAAACATTAGAATTTCTTTCTCAATACGGGAAAAATAAAGAAGTAGCCGTTTTTCTTGTGGCAGTGTCTGCACCGAAAATGAAACGCATACCAGAAGACCTACAAGGTATCACATGGTTAATTATGAATCATGAGGAAGCAGAAACATACCTTGGTGTAACAATTGAAACAGAAGAAACCTGGCACCAAGCACTAGACAAGCTATTAGCATTAGGTGCCAAAAACGCTGTTATCACGAATGGGAAACATGGGGTCATGATTGGCAATGAGTCTGAGGGGATTCATCATATAAAAGCTGTAGATCCTGGTGACATTGTGGATGTAACTGGAGCAGGAGATGCATTTAGTGCAGCAGTATTGTATGCATGGCTAGAAGGGTATGAGCTTCGTGAGATTGGAAAAGCTGGTGTCCTTAATGCTTCCAAAACCCTAAAATCCGCATACACGGTAAGACAAGACTTATCCCCAACACAATTTCAAAAAGACATGGAGGAATCAACATGAAAGAGTATATAGCATTATCACAGGAAGTTCAGGAAGCACAAAAGGCTAATAAACCGATCGTAGCACTAGAATCAACCATAATTTCACATGGAATGCCATATCCACAGAATGTAAAAACCGCACGAGAAGTGGAAAACATCATTCGAGAAAATGGAGCAACACCAGCAACCATTGCTATTTTAGATGGGAAAATTAAAGTTGGCTTAACGGATGACGAATTGGAGGAACTGGGAAATAGCGATAATGTAGCGAAAGTATCTCGCCGTGATTTACCTTATTTAGTCGCAACGAAACAAAAGGGTGCGACAACGGTTGCGGCAACGATGATTTGTGCAGATTTAGCAGGAATTTCTATTTTTGCAACAGGTGGTATTGGTGGTGTTCATCGTGGTGCAGAAACAACGATGGATATTTCAGCTGACTTAGAAGAACTGGCGAAAACGAATGTCGCTGTTGTCTGTGCTGGTGCAAAATCGATTCTTGATTTGGGCTTAACAATGGAATATCTAGAAACTAAAGGTGTACCAGTTATTGGCTATCAGACGGATGTTTTACCAGCATTTTACACACGTACAAGTGAGTTTCCAGTTAATTTCCGAGCAGATGACACTGCGACTATCGCTAAAACATTAAAAACAAAATGGGATTTGCAACTAGCAGGTGGTGCTGTTGTGGCAAACCCAATCCCTGAAGCCCACGCAATGCCAGAGGATAAAATAACCGCTGTTATTGAAACAGCATTGTCTGAAGCAAAGGAAAAGAATATTTCTGGTAAAGAAGTAACCCCATTTTTATTAGCAAAAGTTAAAGAACTAACAGATGGTAAGAGTTTGGATGCTAACATTGCATTAGTGAAATATAATGCAGAAGTAGGTGCTAAATTGGCTGTGAAATTAGCAGCATTGTAGAAATTCGGATAGGCTATTTTCACGGGACACTAGGCGACAAAGGAGGCGCTGTGACAACAATAAACGAGAGTTTGAACAGATGTCGAACTTGTACCAAAGTGGTGAAAGCGAAGTATATTTCTGGAACGGTAGTAAAATGATACAATGTTATGCCGCAGTTTATATAAAATCCGATGGGGAGAAAGCAGCAAAGTATGCGATAAAGCCTTTGGATAAAAAAAGCTCCTATACAAATACTAAGCAAAAATAGTATAGGAGTGTTATATTATGTCAGTCACTGAGATTATAATCCGTATTCTTATATCATTCTTCGTATTACTGCTGATGACTCGTATTATGGGGCGCAAAGAAGTACGACAGCTTACATTTTTTAATTTTGTATCAGGAATAGCGATCGGTTCAATCGCAGCCACCCTAGCAACAAATCAAAGTCTAAGTATTTGGCAAGGTATCATGGCACTTGTTTTTTGGGCATTGTTAACCGTTATTATGGGATTTATTGATATAAAAGCTGGTACAAACATAAGAACCTTATTAAATGGTGAGCCTGCCACTCTCATCAAACAGGGTAAATTAATGGATAAAGAACTACGGAGATTACGGCTTGATGTAAACGATTTACGCGCACTATTAAGACAAAAAAGTATCTTCTCTATTAATGATGTGAACTATGCCATTATGGAGACAGACGGCAATATTTCCGTATTGAAAAAAGATCCTAAGAAGACAGTCACAAAAAGTGATATGCGATTACAGAAGGTGAAAACAGATGTTTATCCAATACCAACCATCATTATAAATGATGGGGAGATCATCGAACAGAATTTAGCTGACTTAAACTTAAGTAAAGAATGGGTTACAGAACAATTAGAACAGGCTGGGATTCCATCACTTTCATCAGTCTTTTATGCGGAATTGCAAACAGATGGCACCCTTTATATTGATCAGCGAGAAGATCTTTAAAATCCTACAACAATCCTTTAATAAAAACCTTTTGAAAATCACGGCATTTCAGCCGTGATTTTTTTACACGTTAGGAAAGTAGAAATTTTTAGCTAAGAAGAAGACTCGACGTGGCTAAAATTTTAATGTCCCAAGTATAAGAAAAACTCGCATTCGCTAAGGACGAGCGAATGCGAGTTTTTCTAAAAAGGTAAGAAAGTTATAAAAAATTGGCCTCATTACTGTCTTATATAGGAAAGGCCACGTCCAGCTTCGAGCGATTGATGTCCTAGTGCCGATGAAGCAACAGGACGTTCCGTTTTCATCGGCCAGCGCCTACCCCCTCGAGGTCATAAGATAATCCTCTTTGTGGCAAAAAACGCCACGTCGAGGCTTGGCTTATGCTTGGCAGATAAGAAAATACTTACTGCATAAGTGCAACTAAGGCTTTCGCCACTTGGCGAAAAGCCTAGTTTTCTAATCGGGGGTGATCAAGGCATCGAGAAGTGACAGGTTTAGAAGAAACTATTAAAATAATGAGAGAGGAGGAGTAACGGTTACATGAAACAACTTAAACATACATGTGCAAGAATAGCGCAACACTCTCTTTTTACATCAATTATCATCGGTTTAATTATTGTAAATGCCATTTTAGTGGGATTGGAAACATATCCAGCCATCCTAGAAAAATATGCTACATGGATGTATCGCATTGATCGTTTCCTACTTTGGACTTTTACGATTGAAATAGTTATTCGGTTGATTGGGAGTAAGTCGATCGGAGCCTTTTTCCGAGAACCATGGAATGTATTTGACTTTATTATTGTCGCGAGTGGTCACCTCTTAGTAGGATCGTATTATGTGACAGTGTTACGTATTTTACGAGTACTTCGTGTGCTCCGTGCGGTATCCATCATTCCATCATTACGGAAAATGGTCAATGCATTACTACTTACCATTCCATCTATGGGAACTATAATGTTGCTTCTAGGAATATTTTTCTATATTTATGCGGTCATTGGTACGATGTTGTATCAGGACATTGCACCTGAATACTTTGGAACATTACATAGTTCGTTACTGACCCTTTTCCAAGTGATTACATTGGAATCATGGGCTAGTGGTGTCATGCGACCAATCCTAGTAGCAGATCCATCTTCATGGTGGTATTTTGTAACGTTTATTGTGATTGGTGCATTTGTCATTATTAACCTATTTGTCGGGGTTGTGGTGAATAATGTGGAAGAAGCTTCAAGAGAAGAAACACCATCACCAACAGATATTAAATTAGACGAGGTACAACAAGAGTTAAAGGAACTTAAGAAAATGCTAGAGGATCGTTCATAACATTTAGGTGATAAAAAAAGGTAATCAGTGCTTTAGGGGGATAAGTATATGCGATCAAAACGAGAAGAAGCATTTCGTTATACATTTGGCAGGCCATTACCAGCCTTTTTTAAAATTACAAAAATCGATGATGATCTTGTCACCACAGCGGAGGGTAATGCAGAAATCATTGATATTAGTCCAAGTGGATTAAAAATCCATTCTCAGTTGACGATACCTGATACAGACCAAAAAACAATTGAAATATCGATTCGTTTTACACTTAATGATGAGGAACTAAACTATCATGGCATTATCGTATGGAAAGATAGGCTAAACCATTATGGAATTGATTTGCTAACAGATGAAGAAGAACAGCAAAATCTAATAGAACAATTAAAGATATATTCCAAGAACGAATTGAAAAAGGGAAAGGTCGATAAGAGTATGTAGTTACTTACCGTGGAGGAAACGATAAATCGTATAACGAATAGCATAAAATTTTGCAGTGTATTTTCCACCTATTTTAGCATTTGAATTAACATATAAAAAAAGCTTGGATAGAAATAACATCCTATCGAAATGTTTTTTGAATCTCATAAAATACAAGATAACTTGGCATCCGCAAATCTTTTAATGGCGAATGTCTTAATTGCACTTGCGACCCAATCGGTTGATTCACTCACAATATAGGAAGCAATCAGCCGAGACAATGTATGAAGAAGTGATGGTCAAAGTTTAATGTCTAGGGATAAATGAAGGAAGAGGCGAGCCAAAGCATGTAATCACTATTTAATAACTGAAACGCTATTATAAAGTCAAACTTCAATCAGTGGGGTTCGACCTGGAAGGACGTGCTAGTTTTATGTCGGCTTGCCAGTTACATGAGGGATAAGCAACTCCCCTTAAAAAGTGTACTCCCTTTCTAGGGGGAGTTTAGTGGTTAATAAGAAAAGTTTATCGGGCAATTGCATAGTATAATAGAAGACACGTAACTTGTAAGCTATTTTTACACGTTAGGGGTATAAAATTTTGGCTAAGAAGTGGGCTCGATGTTGCTAAAATTTTAATGTCACAAGTATTAGAAAAACTAACACATTCGCTAAAGGACTAGCGAATGCGAGTTTTTCTAAGAGAATAGGAGGAATCTGATGGCGAAACAAGGCGTAATTTCATTAGGTGAAGCACTGATTAACTTCTTACCACTTGGTGAAGGGGAGAATAGGTGGCAGCAAAGTCCAGGTGGTGCTGTAGCTAATGTTGCAGCAGGTGTAGCTAAATTAGGTCTCCCCTCCACATTTATAGGGAAAGTAGGAAATGATACATTTGGTAAATATTTAGATCAAACATTAACTTCTTATAATGTTGATACAACGTACATGCAATGGACAACAGATGCACCAACTGGAATTATGTTTATCCAGAATGATAAAGGAACACAGCAATCTATTTCGCTTAACCATCATCTCTATGCTGATCAATTTGTCGTAACAGATGAAAAAACAGCTCCTCTCTTTACAACGCATAAAATCTTTCACTTCAGTTCTCGTTCCATGATACAACCCTCTTGCAGACAAACAACATATTCCGCCATTAATCAAGCAAAACAACAAAATATGCTTCTTTCATTTGCACCAAATTTATGTACGGCATTATGGGATAGTCATGAAAAGGCATGTGAAACTGTAAGCTCGGTTTTGTTTGATGTTGATGTATTAGTGGTTACAAAAGAAGAAGTCTTTCAGTTGTCTGGTGCATCTGCCGTAACTTCTGGTATTGACTTTTTACAAAAGGAATACCAAATTCCATTTATAGTGGTTGACTTAGAAAAGGGAGGGTATTTGGTTGCTATAGAAAATGAGTATACAACTATTGCGCCAATCCATGTGAAGGCAATTGACTCTACAAGTGCGAATGATGCATTTGTTGCAGCAGTGCTCTATCAACTCCATGAAATTCCAAAGGTTATTACATCCCTAACAATTGGAGAGGCTAGTCATATTACAAGATTTGCATCATTTGCAAGTGTCTTATCAGCTTCATCAAAAGGTGCGATGACCTCACTACCGAGTATAGAACGAGTAAAAAAGTATATGGATGGTACTGAATTTCCTGTAAGTTAATACGTTAGATAGCAATTTTAGAACATTTTAGAAGGCTGTTTAGACTGTTGCTTTACCAAACAATAGTCTTAATGCATAGTTGATGTAAATTGCTACGTAAATTGCGTCGTTGATTTCCGCTTCGGACAGTCGCTTTCACCACAGGCATAAGTGCGACATCTGTTCAAACTTTACGTTTTCATAGTGTCTACTTTACCGCAGGCACGGCCTCAGCCTCCTCGGAAGAAGACCACTTCCTGCTCAGGTCTAGACACGTGCTGTTCCTGCAGGAGTCGACTGTCCTACACTCCAATCAACTATCGTATAACCACAATACTGAATAGATAATATTGATCATATCAGTGGAGGAAATACGCGGAGACTCCTGCGGGAAAAATGGCCTAGATGAGAACCAGCAGAGCGAAAGCTCGAGGAGGCTCAACAGCCACCCGCCGAAAGCGAAGTGTATTTCCAGAACGGATAAACACTCTATACATCGCCTTAACTTACGTCGCATTCTATAAAAGATATGACGTTAAAAATAACAAAGAATGCGAAAAGTGCCTTTTAGAAAAATACGTTTATGAAAATAGTCATGACAATATTACCCATTCTCACCATGACAAACCATTTGATTAACTGTAGCACATGCAGTAAGATAGAACGTGGAAAACTACGAATGTTTTTTGAAATGAGGGTACAAAATGCATAAACAATCCATTTATGGACTAACATATGAGCAATTAACGGAATGGTTGATGGATCATGGTCAAAAACGCTTCCGTGCTGATCAGGTATGGAATTGGTTGTATAAAAAGCGAATTAATCATTTTTCAGATATGAAAAACCTTAATAAAGAGACGATTGAGCTATTAGATGAAAACTTTGTCTTAGATACGCTACAAGAAGAAATCAAACAAGAATCTAAAGATGGTACGATTAAATTTTTATTTAGATTAGCTGATGGAAATCTAATTGAAACGGTACTAATGCGTTTTAATTATGGTTTATCTGTTTGTGTTACAACACAAGTGGGCTGTAATATCGGCTGTACGTTTTGTGCAAGTGGATTATTGAAAAAAAGCCGTGATTTAGATAGCGGAGAGATTGTTGAGCAAATCATGAACGTACAAAAACATCTAGATCAACAAGGAAAAGACGAACGTGTCAGCCATATAGTTGTCATGGGAATTGGAGAGCCATTTGACAACTTTAATAACCTAGTTGACTTTATCGAAGTTGTAAATCATGATGCTGGTTTAAATATTGGTGCAAGACATATAACCGTGTCAACAAGTGGCTTGGCTCATAAAATCTATGAGTTCGCTGATACAGGACTACAAGTGAATTTAGCAATTTCCTTACACGCACCAAATAATGAGTTACGAACATCGATCATGAAAATCAATAAAGCATTTCCAATCGAAAAACTGATGAAGTCAGTTGACTACTATTTAGAAAAGGTAAATAGACGAATCACCTATGAGTATATTATGTTGAAAGATGTCAATGACCACAAAGAAGAGGCATTACAACTTGTCAAATTATTGAAGGACAAACGCCATTTAACCTATGTTAATTTAATTCCTTATAACTCTGTAGATGAGCATAATCAATATCAACGTAGTGATACGGCAACTATTCAACAGTTCTTTGAAACGTTGAAGGAAAATGGAATTAACTGTGGCGTACGTTGGGAAAATGGAGCAGATATCGATGCAGCATGTGGTCAACTGCGTAGTAAGCAAATTAAGAAAAAAACAGGTTAATATTAGATTATCTACTAGCCTACAAGGATTTTAACTGCAAAGACTGTCGAGAAGAATTCGGCAGTCTTTTTTACACGTTAGGAAAGTATAAAATTTTAGCTAAGAAGTGGATTCGACGTTGCCAAATTTTTAATGTCCCAAGTATAAGAAAAACTATCACATTCGCTAAAGGACGAGCGAATGCGAGTTTTTCTAATCGTTGGATTCGCTTCAAGGATTTTTTGCCTCCTCTCTTTTGGGAATCAATCTCATGTTTTGGGAGCTTTTGGACAAACTAAACTAGTACATGTAAAAAGGGAGGCGTACGTTGTCATGAGTGAAGATCAGCGTAATCAAAAGCAGGAACAGCTGGATCAATATCGAGTAGACGATTCTGGTAAAAAAATGACGACCAATCAAGGTCTCAGAGTGTCAGAGGATGAATTTTCGCTAAAGGCAGGAGAACGAGGACCAACATTAATGGAGGACTTTCATTTTCGCGAAAAAATGACACACTTTGACCATGAGCGGATACCAGAACGGGTCGTCCATGCGCGTGGTTCGGCAGCACATGGTGAATTTGAAGTATATGAATCCATGAAAAAATATACGAAGGCAAAATTCCTACAGGAGCCAGGTAAAAAAACACCTGTCTTTGTTCGCTTCTCGACGGTAGTCGGATCGCGTGGTTCAGCAGATACTGTACGAGATGTCCGCGGCTTTTCAACGAAATTTTATACCGAAGAAGGCAATTACGATTTAGTTGCGAACAATATGCCGGTCTTTTTTATACAGGATGCGATAAAATTTCCAGATGTTGTGCATGCTCTCAAACCAGAACCACATAACGGAATTCCACAGGCAACTGGTGCACATGATACATTTTGGGATTTTGTTGCCAATAATCAGGAATCTGCCCATAACGTGATGTGGCTAATGTCAGACCGTGCAGTACCGAGAAGCTATCGGATGATGCAAGGGTTTGGGATTAATACATTCCGATTTGTGAATGATGCAGGGGACTCCCACTTTGTTAAATTTCATTGGATTCCAAAGCTTGGCGTACATTCACTTGTTTGGGATGAAGCACAAAAAATCGCTGGAAATGACCCAGACTATAATCGTCGTGATCTGTATGAGTCAATCGAAAAAGGGGATTATCCGGAATATGAACTTGGTGTGCAAGTCATTCCGGAAAAGGATGAATTTGCGTTTGACTTTGACATATTGGATCCAACGAAGATTTGGCCAGAAGAAGATGTTCCTGTTCAAATTGTTGGAAAAATGACGTTAAATAAAAATATTGATAACTTTTTCTCGGAAACAGAGCAGGTTGCCTTTCACCCAGGTCATGTGGTGCCAGGCATTGATTTTACAAATGACCCACTGCTGCAAGGACGTTTGTTTTCCTATACCGATACACAATTAATTCGACTTGGTGGTCCGAACTTCCACGAAATTCCAATTAATCGTCCGGTTTGTCCATTCCATAATAATCAGCGGGGTGGTTATCACCGACAAACGATTAATGAAGGAAAGGTAAGCTATCATAATAATTCCATTGGAGCAAACACCCCTACACCAGCCATGAAGGAAGATGGTGGCTATACCCATTACCAGGAGAAAGTGGATGGCAAAAAGGTTCGCGCACGCAGCCAAAGCTTTAAGGATCATTTTTCCCAAGCAAAACTATTTTGGAATAGTATGACGGGTCCGGAGAAGATGCATATTAAACAAGCTTTTGCATTTGAAGTTGGTAAGGTGAAGAATAAATCTGTGCAACAGCAGGTAGTGGATATGTTTGCCAATGTGGATGTGGAACTCGCCACATCGATCGCAAAAGATGTTGGAGCAAACCCGCCAGCCAAGGGGGGATCCCCTGTAACAAAGGCTTCTCCTGCACTTAGTCAGATGAATACGTTTAAAGTGCCAGCCACTCGTAAAGTAGGTGTTCTCGTCAACAATGGATTTGATGGTGCTACTACTCAAGCTACATTAGATGCACTGAAAGCCTATGGCATCCATCCTATGATTATTAGTGAAAAACTCGGAACTGTTACTGGAGCAGACGGAACCTCCATCATGGTAGATGATACGTTTACCACAACAGACTCTGTTTTATATGATGCCATTTACGTAGTGGGCGGCAATGTGGGAAGCAAAGTTTTCCATAAAAATGCAAGCCAATTTACAACAGATGCCTTTAATCACTATAAACCAATCGGAGCCACAGCTGATGGCAAGATGCTACTAGATGAATTAAATATGACAGGTGCAGTAGGTGTATTTGTACAAGAGAATGATAAAACATTTGTCGAACAGTTCACCCAAGCCATTGGGGAGCACCGACACTGGAACCGGGATGTCATGTAAGTGGAGTGAGGCCTTTCCTAAAAAAGTGGGAAAGACTTTTGGCACGTTAGGAAAGTATAAAATTTTAGCTACGAGTCGACGTGGCTAAAATTTTAATGTCCTAAGTATAAGAAAAACTAAACACATTCGCTAAAGGGCGAGCGAATGCGAGTTTTTCTAAAAAGGTAAGAAAGTATAAAAAGTTGGCCTCATTACTGTCTTATATAGGAAAGGCCACGTCCAGCTCCAGTGCCTACCCCTCGAAGTCATAAGACAATCCACATTACGCGCAAAAACGCCACGACGAGGCTTGGCTTATGCTTGGCAGATAAGAAAAACTTTCTTACTGCATAAGTGCAACTAAGGCTTTCGCCACTTTGCGACAAGCTAAGTTTTCTCATCGGGGGTGATCAAGGCGCTTCTAGCTTTTGTTCTAAGCTTGTTTGTTATTTGAACGGAATAGATGCGATGCTCGGTGAAGAAGCGAGTAGAAAATTAGGAGGAAAGTGAATCGAGTCAATGCAAACAAGTAAGAAAACCCACAAAAAGGTTACAAAGCACGCCTATTTTTGTAGGTTAATTGTATAATTTGACGATATGCCTTTAAACTATTGATAGGACATAAGAAAGGCTTGATAACTAATGGATTTGACTTGGATTTGGAAAGCAGTCGTAGTCGTAATAGGTGGTACATTTTTATTGCGATTTGCTGGCAGGAAGTCAATCGCACAAATGACTTTAGCACAAACGGTCATTATGATCGCGATTGGATCCTTGCTCATCCAGCCAGTTGCTGGTGATAACATATGGCGAACATTAGGTGCTGGAGCAGTTCTTGTACTGACATTAATATTTTTGGAGTTTGTTCAAGTTAAGGGAGATCCTTTTGAAAAGTTGATTACTGGCAAATCAAAGGTACTAATCGAAAATGGTACGATCAATGAGAAAAATTTAAAGAAACTCCGGTTAACCGTTGATCAGCTGGAAATGACATTACGACAACAAAATGTACAGCGAATAGATGATGTGAAGTATGCTACTCTAGAACCAAATGGTCAAGTAGGCTATATTTTAAAAGAAGAAGCGCAAACTGTTACAAAAAAAGATCTTCAATTATTACGCAATGACCTGCAGGAAACAATCAACCAGCTTGTCAATGTACAAATGAGTCAAAATCAGCCGCAACAGCAACAATATAGTGCATTAAATAATCAGCCAGTGCCAACAATGAATCAAGATAATATGTTCAAAGAAGTAGAAAATAATGAACATCAGCAGCCTCCACCAGAACGGCTCCAATAAGGTGGGGGTTTTTATGTGAAAGGGGGTTACTTGGATGTTTCTAATGACCAGAATGAGCAGGAAAACCATGGCGAAATGACATTAGGACGCCTCTAATGATGGGAATGACTTTGGAAACTTTGGCAAGTGACAGGAGGACGGTCTAATGACGGGAGTGATATGTAAAACCCTGGCAAACTGACATTAGAAGTCCTCTAATGTCAGGAATGAGCTAAAAACCAAGGCAAAAGTGACAATAGATGCTTTTGTTCCTGATAGATGGATATCAATTGTATGTTTTATATAATAGATTGCATTCCTGTAATTAGTATGATAGCATTTTACATGCAATATATTGATTGAAAACAATAACAGCATACTATATGTGGTTTCGCAAGTTTGGTGACATGCTATATGTCTTAAAAGGGAATCCAGTGAAAGTCTGGAACTGTCCCCGCAACTGTAAGTGTGGACGAACGAGATATCCACTGTATCGAAAACTTAACGGTGTCGATATGGGAAGGACTCAAGTAGGTAGAAGCACAAGTCAGGAGACCTGCCAATATTTGCAGTTTCATTTCTCCGGGGTAAGGGAAGGTGAGACGGTAGGGATATTCTAGGACTTTTCTACCGTTCATCCGTGGGGTGAGCGGTTTTTGTATTACAGAAAGAGGAGGGACTAACGATGTCAATGACTACACTAGATCTAGTGGATAAGCAAGCGATTTTTTCCATAATCGATAAAGCATCTAAAGGTCTAAACATCGATACAGAAGCAGTCAAGCAAAAAGCACTTAAAGGAATAACAGACCAGAATAATGTTTATGAAAGGTTATCTAAACTCGCGTTGGAAAATATTGATGAATCAGATCCTAACTGGACATATGTCGCTAGTCGTATTTATTTACAAGATCTATATAATAAAGCAGCAAAAAACAGAAACTATAAATCTAGTATTCAGTACGGTAGTTTCTATCATCTTATTCGAACCTTAACCGAGAAAGGGGTTTATGCATCAAGTTTACTCGCTAAGTATTCGAAAGGTGAAATTGATTATTTCGAGCAACAAATTGAACCAAATCGGGATTTGCTCTTTACTTATTTAGGGCTATATAGTTTAGCTACAAGGTATTTGGCGACAGACTTCGAAAAAAATACATATGAACTTCCACAGGAGCGATGGATGGTTATTGCGATGTACCTCATGCAAGATGAGCCTTTAATAAAACGAAATGAACTCGTTATCGAAGCTTATTGGGCCTTGAGCAATCTTTATATGACAGTTGCAACTCCAACACTAACAAACGCTGGAAAATCACATGGACAATTATCCAGCTGCTTTATTGATACCGTTGATGATAGTTTACAATCGATTTATGACAGTAACACAGACATTGCGAACCTTTCCAAAAATGGTGGTGGCATTGGGGTTTACATGGGGAAAATCAGAAGTAGAGGTAGTTCCATCAAAGGTTACAAGGGGATGTCTAGTGGAGTAGTGCCTTGGATTAAGCAACTAAATAACACAGCAGTGAATGTCGATCAATTAGGTACGAGAAAAGGTGCAATCGCCATTTACTTGGATGTTTGGCATAAAGATATCGAAGCATTCCTTGATTTGAAATTAAATAATGGCGATGACCGCCTGCGTGCACATGATATTTTCACAGGGGTATGTTTACCAGATTATTTTATGGAGCAAGTAGACAAGCGGGGCGACTGGTATTTATTTGACCCACATGAAGTTCAAGAAGTAATGGGATACTCGCTCGAGGAATTTTATGATGAGGAAAAAGGGAATGGATCTTGGCGTAAGCGTTATGAAGAATGTATTCAATCCGACAAATTAACGAAAAAGCGAGTGCCAGCAATTGAAATTATGAAGCGGGTTATGAAGGCACAGCTGGAATCAGGTACACCATTTATGTTTTATCGTGATGAAGTGAACAGACAGAATAACAACGAGCATAATGGAATGATTTATTGTAGCAATTTGTGTACGGAAATAACGCAAAACCAATCACCAACCAAATTTATAGAAGAATATGTGGAACAAGATAATACAATTGTTAAGAAATATAAAGCTGGTGATTACGTAGTATGTAACTTAAGCTCTATTAATCTTGGAAAGGCAGTGCCTGACGAGGTGCTTGACCGTCTCATTAAAATACAAGTACGTATGCTTGATAATGTGATTGATATTAACACATTACCGATTAAACAAACAAAGCTAACCAATCAGAAATACCGAGCAATTGGATTAGGTACATTTGGTTGGCACCACCTACTTGCATTGAAAAAAATAAAGTGGGAATCGGATGAAGCGGTTCGCTATGCCGATGAGTTATATGAAAAAATTGCCTATTTAACGATCAAGAACAGCATGGAATTGAGTAAGGAAAAAGGAAGCTATCCATGTTTTACAGGAAGCAAGTGGCATACAGGAACTTATTTTACGGATAAAGGATATACAGATGAAAAATGGCTTACATTGAAAAACGATGTCATGAAGTATGGTGTGCGAAATGGGTATTTAATGGCGGTTGCACCAAATTCATCAACATCTATGATTGCAGGTTCCACTGCTAGTATCGATCCAATCTTTAAAACCTTTTATAATGAAGAAAAAAAGGATTTTAAAATACCAACAACAGCACCAGATTTAAATCATGAAACATATGATGTGTACCGCAGATCGGCATATATCGTTGATCAAAGGTGGTCTGTGAAACAAAATGCTGCACGACAAAAACATATCGACCAAAGCATTTCCTTTAACTTTTACGTACCAAACACAATTAAAGCATCAGTATTACTTGATTTACACCTCCAAGCATGGCACCAAGGACTAAAAACGACCTACTATGTTCGATCAACTGCGAGTGATATTGAAGAATGTGAGTGGTGTGAAAGTTGACGGTTTTAATAGCCTACTTATCATATAGTGGCAATACAAAGGAAGTAGCAGAGCTTATTCAACAGCAGGTGGAGTCCAATGGCATAGCTGTTGAGATGCACCGAATTGGGATTGAACAGCCGATTAAAGCCGAAAAATATCAGTTTATTTTTCTTGGAACATTTACATGGGATAAAGGAAAAACACCAGATGAGGTGAAGGATTTCGTTTGGGAGGTAGGTTATAAGCCATCAAATATCGCCATTTTTGGAACAGGAGAGACACAATTCGGTGGGGATGCACTTTTTTGTAAGGCTGTCGATAAACTGGTTACATTTTACGGTAGTAGGTGGGACGGGTTAAAAATTGAACAGTCCCCACGTGGAAGTCAGGAACAATTAGTAGAAAATTGGGTGGAAAGGGTGTTACATGATGTCAACACGTATACTTGAGAAGGCAAAAACGTTGGAACCAGTACATCCTAATAAATCAACAGGTTTGTTCGGTGGGAAGTCAAGTGGCATCTTAAATTGGAACGATATTGCATATCCACACTGGTATAAAATATATAAGCGGCTGATCGGAAATTATTGGCAAGCAGATGAAGTAAATATGTCGAGTGATGTACGGCAATTTTCTTCTCTCACCGAGCCAGAGAAGGATGCGTATTTAAAAATAATTGGATTATTGTCTACATTGGATGCACCACAAACGAGAACAGCATTACTTTTATCATTATACGCAACAGATGCTTCGGTTCAATCGATTATGGCAGTTATTGCACAGCAGGAAGCAGTACATAATGAAAGTTATTCCTATGTTTTATCATCTGTCGTTTCACTTGATGAACAAAACGAGTCCTTTCAATTAGGACGAAAGGATCCAGTACTGTTAAAAAGAAATGAAAACTTGATTGAGCAATACAATGCTTTTGTGAACGAGCCATCGATGGAAAATATTTTAAAAACGATGGTGTATACTGCATTATTGGAAGGGATGTTTTTTTACTCAGGATTTGCATTTTTCTATCACTTGGCACGAAATAATAAGATGGTAGGGACATCCACGATGATTAGTTATATCAACCGTGATGAACTAGAACATGGCCGGTTTATCGCAGAATTGTTTCGGGCAACTTTAGCAGAAAATCCGTCATACAATACAAGTGATTTTGTTGAATGGGTTTATACACACTTTGAAAAATCTGTTGATCTTGAAATCGAATGGTCGACTTATGTGTTAGCAGACGTTCAAGGGATCGATTTAGATGAAATGGCTGGATATATTAAATATAGAGCGAACAAAATGTTGCGGATGATGGGATTAAACGAAATTTACCCAGACCACACGGGAAATCCGATGAAATGGATCCGTGCCTATGTCGATAATGTGGACGGTACAAAAACAGACTTTTTCGAGCAGAAATCCAGACAATATACAAAAACAAGTGATTTAAATGGGTTTGATGATTTGTAAGAAAAGAAACGATTGCCAACTATTTTTGTAATTGCAGGAGGTTGGCGTAGTATGAAAATAAAGTTATATACTTGATAAAAAGGTTCTATTTTTCGAAAAATAGTTGTACTACTAGATTGTTATTTTAGGAGTTTAAAAGGCAGTCATCCATAGGAAATGAGGTGACTGCCTTTTATTTTCCTTCACAAAGAGCAACCTTATAAGATCTCAAAAGAAACTCAGTATATAACATTTTTAA
The DNA here is from genome assembly GCF_010993955.1 of Oceanobacillus halotolerans. Lineage (GTDB taxonomy): Bacteria > Bacillota > Bacilli > Bacillales > Amphibacillaceae > Oceanibacillus_A > Oceanibacillus_A halotolerans. Next base: position 218,678 of record NZ_WIXL01000001.1, read on the forward strand.
TGATATTCTCAAAAGTGCAAACCCAGTATACAACTTTCTTATGGTTTAATTTTCTATTAGTCTGTTTAAGTAATTTTTTATTTAAAGGGTATTTTTCATGTGGTATTTCTTCAATCTGTTTAAACAAATCCCATTTTGATCCCGCCATGTCTTTATCTTCTTCTTTCATATTCATTATATAGAACATCTTCCCAATGTTTATGCATCCTATTTTAATACAGAATTTCCAAAAAATATAATTGCTTTAAAATTTCTCCTCTTGTTATAAGTGAATGTGTTTTTGTATTAATGGGAAAACAGTTTCGAGCAAAGAAAGAAACAATTAAAAAAGCACTGATTTCCTTTATTAACATACCAGGAGTTGTTGCAGAGGAAAAGAACGTGATAGAAGAAACATTATATAATTATTCCAGCAAAGGAATTGATTTTACAGATGCTTATATAGCTGCACATGCCCGTTCCATAAAGCCTCCACATATTATTACGGAGAATATTAAGGATTTAAAGGGTTAGATGTTTTGGCAGAAGTACTTCCTGATATGAATGACTGAAGTTGATTAGATTGGCTACAACGATATTATCCGTTTAAAACTAGCGAATAGGCGTTAGTGGAATAGTAGTTATAGAGCTTGGAGAACTTCCCCAAGCCCGTTTTTTACACGTTAGGAAAGTATAACATTTTAGCTAAGAAGAAGACTCGACGTTGCTAAAATCTTAATGTCCCAAGTATAAGAAAAACGAACACATTCGCTAAAGGACGAGCGAATGCGAGTTTTTCTAACAAGGTAAGAAAGTATAAAAAGTTGGCCTCATTACTGTCTTATATAGGAAAGGCCACGTCCAGCTTCGAGCAATTGACGTCCTAGTGCCGATAGAAATAAGGACGTCCGAGTTTTCATCGGCCAGCGCCTACCCCCCTCGAGGTCATAAGTCAATCCACATTACGCGCAAAAAGCGCCACGTCGAGCTTGGCTTATGCTTGGCAGATAAGAAACAAAACGTTCTTACTGCATAAGTGCAACTAAGGCTTTCCCACTTGGCGATAAGCCAAGTTTTCTAATCGGGGGTGCTCAAGGTGCTTGCGCTTTTGTTCCGTGTATTCTGGTAAACTTCCTACAACCCCTTCAATAACAAACCTGCTTCTGTCAATGCTTTTTCATTTTGTTTAATGTCCCCTGGCCTTGATGCCTTTCCAATCACATAACCTTCAAATGACATTCCAAAGAACTGACAAATATATTCAAATTGCTGAATGAGCGGAAGCCCCTTAATATGTGGTTTATCCCCGCCTACTGCAATAACATAAACTTTTTTATCCTTTAAAGCGCCCCTAAAATGTGCATAATTCGGATCCTTCATAACTTGCGACCAACGATCAATAAACGTTTTCATTACACCAGACATGCTATACCAGTAAATTGGTGTGGAGAACACATACACATCATGTTCAAGCATTTTATCAATTAGTTTTGTATGATCATCAACAACCTCTTTAAATCCATCTGGTGCATGTCGTTCATCCACAATTGGCTTAATGTCATGTTCCTTCAAATAGATATGGGTACCTTTCTCCTTTGGGACCGCTTGGTATGTTAAGTATTCTGTATTTCCATTGTCACGAGTAGATCCATGAAAAACGGCTATGTTCATATTTCTCCTCCTTATATGTGGTGTTAGGTAAAGTTTACCATAAACGGGGCAGTCATTCAGATGTGAAATAATACTTTTTAAACTGTTCCTCACTGTAGCATATTAATGAAAACCAATAATCATGTAAAATGAAACAAAATTGTGTAGCATATCGTAATAAGAGTCAACAGATAAGACCGGGAGGAGAATGGTATTGAGCAGAAAACGAAAGAAGCAAAAAGAAGGGAAATGGGATTGGGTTTTAGACATTATATTTACTGTCCCAGAGTTAATTATCGCTTTCATTCGAATTATCATTAGAGGAATTCTTTCGGTGATACGGAGTTGGTGATAAATAAAAAGGCTCTTTTGCATTCTAAGTAGTTCAGTTAACATGGAGAAACACATGAAATAGAAGACAGGCAAATTTTAAACGCATGGATGTATATAACTACCCATGCGTTTTTGTATGTTATTTTTATTGTTATTTAAGTTACTATTTACAATGTAACTTCCTATATTATTTAACATTTTCTCCACAAAAACTGGACTACTTATTCGCATTCTTTGTTGTTTTTTTAACGTCGCATCTTTTATATAATGCGCAGTAGTTTTATCTATAAAAACCGCTACGGAAACAATCTATCAACCATGTATTAAGATTTATACTTAAAAAAGCAATAATCTCTTAGAAAAAGCCAATAAAAAAGTGGAGCACAGCACATGCTCCACTTTTTCTTAAGCTCGAAGCCACATCCAAATTTCCCCAGGAGTAGCATTCTTCCCGTACATTAATATACCAACTTGAAAGATTTTCCCTGCTAGTTTCATAAAGATCCACACACTGACGACTAAAATAGCAATGGCAATGATAATCTCGATCCAAGGCCATTCTTCTAAAAGAGCTAGTCGAAGCAGTAAAACCCCTGGTGAGGTGAATGGAATATAGGTACCGATCTGAGCCATCAAACCACTTGGATCACTGACAACAGGACCGATAAAGATAAATGGTAAAAATGGCAGCATCATGACTAAGCCTTGGAAGTTCCCGGCTGTTGTCATATCTGTCATCGTTGCACCAATTCCGACGAAAATGGAAGCAAACAACAAATACCCTAAAATGGCAATGGCAATTAACAGGATGAGTTCCGGAACGAGTAAGTATTCGATAATTGGAAAGTCAATGCGCCATAATAATACCGGCAGTACAAGTGCGATGGAGACGATTGATTGAATAATTCCTAGCACAAAGTATCCAAAAATTTTACCTTGCATTAAATCAGCAGGTGTTAACGAAGATAGAATGATTTCGGCAATCTTATCTTTCTTTTCCTGAGAAGCACTTTGGAAAATCGCCATCCCGGTAAAGACGATCGACAGCATGATGAAGCCAGCAAATGCACCCGGGACAATACGCTCCAATAAACTGTCACTTAATCCACTGGCTCAACATTTAGAGCAATAACGCCTGTCGTCATTTAGCTCTAACTTGTGCCAGTGTTTGAGAGAAGCCAATTTTTTTCGTTGAATTCTCTAAATAAAAATTTACCTGTATCAGAGGAAAGAAAACCTTCATTATTAGCCAATTTAATCTGGCGATTGAAATCTAGTGTTATTTGCGGTGAGGTAGCCATTATAAGAACCATTTCTGTTGGTTATTTGTTGGTACTTTAACTGTAACAGAAATGGGTTCTTTTTTCATTTATTTGATGAATGGTTAATTTAGCTGGACTCCTTGTTGCATAGGGGCTAGTCAATTATCTAAGGATTTCTATGAATAATTCGGGTTTGTGTTATTGAAATTAATGAAAATATTGAAAATTCAAAAATTATATTGTATAATTAATCTGAAACTAATAATGGAAGGAGTTCAGTAACTTGCGAAAAATTTTCAAGAAAATTATTGTAGCTAGTTTGTGTTCAGTTCTTGCATTTTCTCTATTCCCTACAAATTTTACACAAGCAACAGGGAACGGACAATCTTGGGACACATTATTAGGTAATTCTGGTTCAGGAGGTAGTGTGGTAAGATATAATTCCGTGACAGGTGTTGTGTGAAAATTGTAATGGTGTTTATGACATAAGATATCCATTTTCATTTGGCATATATAATTCAAATAACTTTAGATTAAATTCTCATAGTGTTAATGTCACTTCAGTTAGTCAGGGTTTCGTCACTGGTGGTGCATCACTTTCCTATAACATGGAATCTTCTGGAACTGTAGTAAATGATTATACTTATAACGGTGTGCGTCTACAAGCTGGGCAAACTTATACTACTAATTGGAATAGGACTATCCCTTTAGGTTCATTAAATAGAGCTGCATCAGTAGGTATTATGACAATTTCTGGTTCAGGAAGCTCTTATGCCTGTGGGACTGAAGTTTGGCAAACATGGCACGTTGGTGCTAGAAGCCTTACAACTATTAATGATAGTCCAGTTAATGAAGTTTCAAATAATGTTTTAGCTAATAAAAAAGAAATCTTAGCTGTTTTAAGTAATGACTACCAAGAAGCTGCTGAACCTATGACTGCTGGCTCAACAATGGTAAGTCATTTTAGTGATATAGAAAATGGTAATCTAGTAATTGTTACTCAACAGGAAGATCCTATTCAAGTAAATAACGTAGAGGAAGAAGATTTCGTTTCTAAAAAAGATGAGAAATTCCATTATGAATACGCTTCTTTTAATAATTATAGTGAACAAGAATTGTCAATTATTAAATATAAGAAGGATGACATTTATACCTCTATCGTTTCCATTTTAAGTGAACAAGAAATTGTTGACATAGCTAAAGAAACCTATTAACAACTTAAAACATCTTGTTCCCAACTTTTGTTAGGAGCAAGATGTATATTTGTTTTCGACTATTAGTATGTTTAATTATATTATGGTGTGTAAAATTAATTTATTTTACATATAGGATATTTGGTATGTCAACACTAAACTAGACAATTTTTTAAGTTGTGAAAATTTATACTCAATCGGACTTAGATACCCAAGTGTTCCACGAATTCTGAAGTAATTAAACCAATTTACATAATCTTATATTTCTAATTTTAATTCTTCTAAACTATCAAAGTGACAGCCCTTTACAACCCCTGTTTTAATAATTTTAAAGGTTGCTTCAGCCACTGCGTTGTCATAGGGGCATCCTTTCATGGTTAATGAGCGTTTCATATCAAACGTATCGTAGTTAAACGTGCTAGGTACCTAAACTCTTGATGATGTTGTTAGGTCAATAACCAATATTGGCTTTAATGCTATAGTACATTAAGGAGGTATTTATGAAGCTTCAACATTTGCTTATAATATTTTCCTTTGTAACACTTATCGGTTGTAGTGATCATGAATTGAAAACCTATAATTTAAAAGGAGAAAGTGATCATTGGCAAGGGGAATTAATATTAGAAGAACTTTCATTGGAAGACACAGAGAATGAAAAGGCAACGACATTCTTTGAGTTTATTGGTAATAATCCAGTAGACATTAATTCCATTACTGTGCACTCTCCAGTAAGAACATTAGGGGCTTCAGGGGGTAGTGTATCAGAAACCTTCGAGAAATTGCCTGATGATAATATATTAGAAAGCGAGTATATAAATAGATATTTTTTAGGTTTAATAACTCCTAATAATAAAATTTCTTTTAAAATTACTTGGCTGGATGGTAAAACTAGGCAGTCTGAGAAAATAGTTCTGTATTTAAGTGAATAATTAACTTTGGGAGAAAAGATGATATATCGGAATGTTAATAATATACTTCCTTTTTAAGTGGATTCAAAAAGCAGAAAATGAAATTCGGCTATTTATATTACTGAACCTGAATTATTCACACTTCCAAGTGAAAGCATGAGTTGAAATCAAAGCCAAGTTTTTTCACTTCTTTTGCAAAGATAAGGCGTTGATTTCTATAATTATGACGAGTCAAAACTGCAAGCACTAGAAAATAGCTGTTTTTCGGCATACTACTCCCTTGGTCTTAAATAATGGGCTTTTAAAAATTTGGAATGAAAACGTGATTCACTCTAGCTTAAGTGTTTGAATTCGCTGAAGCACTTTCTAGAAAAATGATTGATATACGAAGCTGGAAGATAATTTTAAGTAAAGGGAGCGTCCTGACTTTACTAATTTACTGGCGACTTTAATAATCCTCGTTCGTATCGTTTGAATTTGCATGTTCTTTTGTTCTTCGGGAAAACAAAGCGTGCGCAGCCAGTTCGTTAAGTTTATGCTAACAGACTCAGCATCTTCCTTACTTCTGTAAGGCATCACCCTCCACAAGCCCCTTTTGTTCAAATTGCTCCAGTGTGACCTCTGTACTCCCCTTCATAATATGCTAAATTTTTTGCATATTATAAAGGAGGAGTTTTTTATGCTTTGTATTCATGTAGTGGGGATAAATATCACCCTCACTGATTGAAGATTCACTTTAGCGTTTTACACTTCAAGAGTAACCCCGTTAGTGATCAAGCGTTTCATTTCGCTTTAAGCCCGAAGCCACTTCCAAATCTCGCCAGGAGTAGCATTCTTCCCGTACATTAAAATACCGACTTTAAATATTTTCCCTGCTAGTTTCATAAAGATCCAAACACTTACAATTAAAATAGCAACTGCAATGATAATTTCGATCCATGGCCATTCTTCTAGCATCGATAAACGTAGCAGCAGAACACCTGGAGTGGTAAACGGAATATAAGTACCAATTTGCGCCATTAAACCACTTGGATCACTTGTAACTGGTCCAATAAAGATAAATGGTAAAAATGGCAGCATCATCACCATCCCTTGGAAGTTCCCGGCTGTTGTCATATCTGTCATTGTTGCACCAATCCCAACAAAGATAGAAGCAAATAGTAAAAATCCGAGAATAGCAATAGCAATTAGAATCACTAACTCAGGAACAAATAAATAATCCACAATTGGTATATCAATTCTCCATAACAGAACTGGTAAAACAAGCGCAATCGACACAACAGCTTGAATGATACCTAACACAAAGTATCCAACAATTTTCCCTTGCATCAAATCGGCTGGGGTTAAGGATGATAAAATGATTTCGGCAATTTTATCTTTCTTTTCCTGTGAAGCACTTTGAAAGATCGCCATTCCTGTGAAAACGATGGAAAGCATAATAAATCCGGCAAAAGCACCTGGTATAATTCGCTCCATTAAGCCTTCATTAAATCCAGATGTTGTCGTCTCAGTAGAGGATTCATCCGTTTCATTGCTTGCCTCTTGAAACATAACCCCGCGTGAGAGGGTAGCTATCTCTTCTTCTGATAAATCAAGCTGTTGCATTTGTATTGTTTGAAGTGGTGTTTCTAATAGTTGCAGTTGGTTGGTGAAAAATGGATCTATTTCTTCACTTGTATAAACAGGTACTATTCCTTCATCTATAGCACGTTCGTCTATAAATAGATAAGCTGTATTTTCACTGTTCTCGATTGCGTTCTGTACTTCTGATTCTTCTATTTCTGTCATTTGCAAGTCCCAATTTAATCCACTTTGGGAGACAGTCTCTTCTATAACCGGAAAGATGTCTAATTGGTCTTGTATGTAAATAGTGGTTACTGCTGTTTCCTCTTCCTCTGAATCTCCAAATAGAGTACCTAAAACCATAAAGCCAATGATAATTGCAGGCGTTAAGAACAAGCCGATTAAAAAGGTTTTATTCTTCAAGTTCCGTTTGATTTCCCATTTTGCTACTTTCATCGTGTTACGCATTGGCTTCCCCTCTTTCCTGCATTAAATTTTTCCCTGTTGCAATGGCAATAAATATTTCATGGAGCGTAATTCGATCAATCCGTAATTCTTGAATGTCGAGTCCATCTGGTAGCCCCTTAAGCCATGAAGTAGGTTGAACCTCTTTGTCAAGGTAAAGTATGGATGTATTCCCATCTTGTTCAACGCGTTCTACATTTGCTAAATGTTCGAAATCAGTATGATCATTTTTTCCATGAATGGTACATTTGAAATTGGCATATTCTCTTTTAACATCGTCCATCGATCCATAAATAACCTTTTGGCCACGGTGGATCATAAATAAACGATCTGCCATTTCCTCTACTAAATTCATCTGATGAGAGGATAGTAGAATGGCAGTCCCTTTTTCAGCTAGGTTACGAATTTCATCTTTAAAGAGTTCTTGGCTTACAGGATCAAGTCCTGAGAACGGTTCATCTAATATGAGCAGTTCTGGTTCATGAATAATAGATGCGATAAATTGCACCTTTTGCCCCATTCCTTTAGACAACTCTTCAACAGATACATTTTCTTTACCTTCAAGGTCAAATTTCTTTAAATAGTTAAGCGCACGTTCTTTTGCTTTTTGTAACGGATAATCTTTTAACTCTGCTAAATACAGCAAGATATCCATTACTTTTACATTCTTGTACAACCCACGCTCCTCTGGTAAATAACCGATCCGGTGACGAGGAATATCGTCGTGACCATGAAAGGAAATAGATCCTGTATCTGGATACATGATTCCCATAATATTACGAATGGTAGTCGATTTACCAGCACCATTTGGTCCTAAGATTGCCATGATTTCTCCTTTTCTTACTTCAAAGGAGATGTTGTGGAGAACTTGTGTATCTTTAAATGATTTTCCTAAGTCTTTAACAGTTAACATTGTTTCCATATTCTTCCTCCTATTAATCTTTTTTTACAATGCTATTTCTAGTGAGGAATTCCCCGTTAAATTGGATCGGAACTCCTACTCCATCTTTTTCGGCATGAATATGTAAATGTGGTTCCGTTGTATTTCCGGAATTTCCAACAGAGCCTATTTGCTGTCCTTCCTCTATCATATCCCCATTCTCTACAAGGACACTATTTTCCTGCATATGTGCAAGATAGACCTTTATCTCTTCATCTCCATCACATGCTACAGCGACATAATTTCCTTCTAGTCGCTCCTGATCTCTCTCTGGTGGTGTTAGGTCTTCTAGATGGCCTCTCGTTTCCATGACTTCTCCACTACAAGGACTATACAAAGGTTCTCCATATATCTCATACTTTTCTAGGTCCTTTGGATAGATGCCTTTTGCTCTCGTTTGAAAAGCATTTAGTTTCATGATATCTAGTGCATATTGTTGGGCTTCGACTTGTTGGTGATGATTGATTTGCTCATGATTGCCACCTTGACCGATGTAGTAGGCTCCATCTTGTAATGGGAACTGCAGTTCAATAGGCTCATCCTCTGTTGTGAAACCAGATAATGATACTATAGTATATAGGCCAAATATAAACGCAAGAATCCCATTGATCCCTACGTTTAACTTCTCTTTTTTTGATAGGTGAGTTCGAAATGGTAGTTTCTTTATTTTCCTCCAAGATAAATAGACAACGATGATGAGTACAATTGGAAATATGTAGCGTATGTAATATCCAAACCAATCCCAAGCACCCGCGATAAAGAGCCATGTAATAATCATTGTGGTAGATAAAAGCTGGAACACCCAGTGTAGTTTATTATCAAATTTCGTTTTGTACAATTCAATAAGAAACACACTTGGTAAAAGCAATTGGATAATGATATTTATAATGGAGAATGTCACAATTACACCTCCTAAATCCTACTAATATATAGTCTATCATACGATTATATTGATAGGACGTTTCACTTCTGTTCATAATTAAGTCAAACATTTTTGTCTAATTTGTGAAATGATGAACAATTCCACCCGTAACTCATGAATCCATGATATGATGTAACTGTAATTAAGGGATATACACACAATATATTGTGAAATATTGAGCAATAGGAAATTATATTTATAAATCATAAAGGAGCTGGTTACCATGTTTTTAGATTTCATCCGTAACAATAAGGTAGTTGCTGGAGTATTAGCATTCCTTCGTATATATATTGGTTATCAATGGTTTACATCAGGTTTTGGAAAAATAACGACTGGGGGATTTGATGCAAGTGGATTCTTGCAAGGCGCTATTGCCAGTGCAGGCGGGGATCACCCAGCTGTACAAGGTTGGTGGGCAACGTTTCTTGAAGCAGTTGCATTACCGAATGCAGGATTGTTTAGCTTCCTCGTTATGTGGGGTGAAGTATTAGTAGGTGCAGCACTCATCCTTGGTTTATTTACAAACTTTGCAGCATTAATGGGTATTACCATGAACTTTGCCTTCTTATTCAGTGGAACAGTTAGCACGAACGCACAAATGGTTGTCATTACATTTTTCTTAATCGTAGCTGGCTTTAATGCTGGACGTTATGGTTTAGATCGTTGGGTTATCCCATTCTTAAAAAGCCATACAACTCGTCAAAAAACAAATAAAAAAGAAGTTGTTACTGCATAGTGAAAAATGAGAAAGCTGAGCGCGCATAATGGTGCTCAGCTTTTGGTTGTTACCTTAGCCTACATATTCTGCTAATACTGCTTGTACTTTATAAATGTTTAGTTGTTTGTTAAATGTTTTTTCAATTGGTGTTTGGCTTCCAGATACCCATATTTTTAATTCTGCTTCTAAATCAAACGTTCCAGCTGTTTCAACTGAGAAATGGGTAATACTTTTGTAAGGAATGGAGTGATATTCCATCTTTTTCCCTGTCATCCCTTGTTTGTCAACTAGAATCAAACGCTTATTAGTGAAAACAAATAAATCGCGAATAAGCTTATATGCATGTTCTACTTGTTCTGATGATCCTAGTAGTTCTGATAATTCCTCTTGTACTTCTTTTGGATCAGCCTCTGAAGCATTTCCCATCATTCCATCAAATAATCCCATCTATAAGACCTCCTAAGTAGTTTCTCTATTTAGTATAACAAATAATGATCTTTATATTGACAAAATTACCTGATGATTTAGACATAGGGGAAAATAGGTTTAAAAATCCTTTTACTTGCAAAAATGAATGATAAGACTACCTGCAAGAAAGGAGAGCAACATGAAACAGATTACATATAGTATTCTCATCATTATGGTTCCTTTATTCCTCAGTGCTTGTGCTCAAGACAAAGTAGAGGAACCAAACCGACAAGTGCAAAGTAAAGAAATAGTGAATGATGATGGAGTTCCAGATGAGATGAATAAAGTAGTACTAGTCGATTTGCAAGATCAAGATGGAGAAAAAGTGGGGACGGCAAGATTGGAACAAGGTACTATTGGTGTTAATATTCAGCTGATTGGGTCGAATTTACCGCCAGGAGAGCATGGCTTCCATATTCATGAAAATGGATCTTGTGAAGCACCAAATTTTGAGTCTGCAGGAGGTCACTTTAATCCTACCGATCGTAATCATGGATTTGATGATCGCGAAGGACCACATGCTGGCGATTTACCAAATATTGAAGTTGAAGAGGATGGATCTGTTGAAGTAGATATTTTGGCAGAGAGCGTCACTTTAATCGAAGACGATGAAATTTCACTATTAGATAATGGTGGAACTGCATTAATGATCCACTCAGATCCAGATGATTACAAATCCCAACCATCGGGTGATGCTGGAGAAAGAATCGCATGCGGTGTTATTAGTATGGAAGCCCCTGACTAATTTAATACCTAACAGTAATTGTCGATTAGAAGCCTAAATTACAGTGTGGTTTAGGCTTTTCTATGCTGCACACCTCGATAGCACGGGTCTAACATTTCGAATGAGCAGGAAAGTGGAAGCAAAAGTCAAATAGGGAGAATCTGTCTAACGTCCCGAATGAGCCGGAGATCCACGAAAAAGTCCGATAGCGATCGTCTAACGTCCCGAATGAGCCGGAGATCCACGAAAAAAGTCCGATAGCGATCGTCTAAAGACCCGAATAAGTTGGAGATCCATGAAAAAAGTCCGATAACGATCGTCTAAAGACCCGAATGAGCCGGAGATCCACGAAAAAGTCCGATAGCGATCGTCTAAAGACCCGAATGAGCTGGAGATCCATGAAAAAGTCCGATAGCGATCGTCTAAAGACCCGAATGAGCTGGAGATCCATGAAAAAAGTCCAATAGAGAGCGTCTAAAGACCTGAATGAGTAGGAAATCCATGAAAAAAGTCCGATAGAAAGTGACTAAAGACCCGAGAGAGCAGGAAGAATCCCTCGAAACTGCCAATGATGCTCCGAGGGATTCTTCCAATCATTTATAGTAGGTCCATCGCTTGTCACTTACTTTCACAAAATGTTGATTTAATATGTTTCTAATCATTTTTTGGAATGGCACCACCTTACACCATTCGTGAATGATGCTTGATGTAATTTTCTTTTCTGGAAATAAAAGCTGGAATTCCTTGACTGCTCGCATAACAGCAGTAGCAGCGGTTTCTTTGTTTCCGCAGTCATTACATACACATTTCCTCCCTACAATTGAAATAGCAAATGATTGGCATTCAAGGCACATAATCCCTTTTGTCATTTGGGTATAATCATAGGATGGCAGTTTATTATATGGAGATTCATTCATGTGCAATTTAACTAAACGTTTCGCTAATTGTTTGTGTCTATCAGTTAATTTAGTAGAAATAGAATTAAGTTTTTTCATAAACTGCGGAATCTGTGTTGGATAAATAATTGGTTTATCAAGAGGGGCCTGGTATAAGGTGAATTCGGGATTGATAAAGATAACGTAGGATTTAATGGGGATGGAAAATCCATGTTTACGTAGTAATTGACGAAGCAGGGATTCGCACCTTCCTAGCTGATGCAGTGGATTAAGGATTTCATGCATGGGTTTCTTGTAAAAGTTCTCTCCTTCGTAATAATAATCACCTTCATAATTTTTCACTTCAAAGAGGTAAATCACTTCTGATGAAATGATGAGCGAGTCCACTTGAAAAACAGTATTATTTGAGTGAATTAGCAAATCATTTAAGATTAAACAATCACATTGAAGCTGTTTTGTCCATGCATCAAATTCCACTTCTCCTTCGTATCCTTTCTGCAGGTTTATAAAGTAATGCTTGTCCTTAGTCGACAACATTAACCTAGAGTAAAGTAAACTTAAGATTAACAGTTCAGTTGATTTTGTCCGACGTTTATAAGGAGTCATCTTCCACTTCCTTTCTTATTATATTAAAACTATTATATCGAAAAGAAACGATACATCAAGTATTTTTCCGACTTTTTGAAAATGGACGAAAAACCTATTTCCAAATCCCCTCATTCTCTTGTATAATATATTTCGATTAACGAAATAAGAGGGAGACGAAGTAAAGATGGATACACAAGCGAATAGAGAAGCAATTGCAGCTACTCCAGATAAAATTTGGACACGTGATTTTGTGCTCATTTGTCTGGCTAATTTTTTTATCTTTTTAGGATTTCAAATGACGCTACCAACGATCCCATTATTTGTGAAAGAGTTAGGTGGGAGTGATCAGTTAATTGGAGTGGTTGTTGGGATTTTTACTTTTTCAGCATTATTATTCCGTCCATATGCAGGTCATTCATTGGAAACAAAAGGACGTCGGTTTGTTTATATGATTGGACTGACTGTATTTGTGCTTTCCGTTGGGTCCTATGCGTTTGTTGCGAGTATTGTTCTTTTATTTATCATGCGGATGGTACAGGGAGTTGGGTGGGGGTTTTCGACAACAGCAACAGGTACCATTGCAACGGATTTAATTCCTCCTAAACGGCGTGGGGAGGGGATGGGCTACTTTGGTTTGTCTGGTAATTTGGCACTCGCATTTGGCCCCTCCCTCGGTCTCTCATTTTTAGGTTATATGTCGTTTACAGGCTTATTTTTAATTTGTGCATCCCTTGGGTTAATGGCATTATTATTGTCATCCAAAATCCGTTATAAAAAAGTAGAAGCGTTAGCACACCAGACAGCAACTGTGAAATTTGATATTTTTGAGAAAACAGCGATACAACCATCGATTCTATTATTTTTTATTACGGTAACATTTGGTGGAATCGCTTCTTTTCTACCATTATACGCAGCAGAAAAAGATATTACTGGAATTGAACTTTATTTTTTAGTGTATGCCATCTTTTTAATGCTATCTCGAACATTTGCGGGTAAACTATATGATAAAAAAGGCCATATTTTCGTGTTTCCACCAGGAGCAACCCTTATTCTATTTGCAATGCTACTATTATCCTGGTTACCAAATACAGCCGTTATGTTAGTTGCAGCAGCATTATATGGATTAGGGTTTGGTAGTGTTCAGCCAGCATTACAAGCGTGGTCTGTTCAAAAAGCACCAGAAAATCGAAAAGGAATGGCTAATGCAACGTTTTTTTCTTTCTTTGATTTAGGGGTTGGAATTGGTGCTATTGTATTTGGTCAACTTGCTTATGTGTTTGGGTATGGGATTATTTATACAACAGCAGCAGGTTCTGTTATGTCTTCCATTCTGATTTATATTTATCTTTATTTAAAAACACGTAAAGCACATGTCTCATAGCTGGATAGGTCTACTATAGTATGTTTAAACGCCCCATTGTTTTCCAATCCTAGTAGAAGTGAGTATAGTTTAAAAACAGGCATTTCTCGTTTACAATAGAGATAACGAGATTGGAGAAGGTAGGTACTAGAATTGTTGAAAAACTTACGTGATGTGAACATAAAACGATTATTTCCACCTATTGTGTATAGGCGGGGGTTAGAATATTATCAACATGGTTTAGTTAGTGACCTATTATATGATATTAACAATCAAATTTGGACCGCAACCGTGCATGGTTCACAAGACTATTTTGTGGAAATCAATATGCAAGACTATGAAAAAGGTTCAATTGATACATTTTGTGACTGCCCTGCATTTGATACGTATGATTCCTGTAAACATATAGTTGCGACATTAATTAGTATTCAGTACAAAAATAAAAAGCAGCCTAAACCTACCATTTCACGATATGCAGATTATGGAGTAACTAATCGGTTTATGGATGCGCTCCGTACCGTTCCATCATCTCAACATAAAACGGAATGGTTACTAGAAAAGATACCATTACATGTGGAATATTATATGAAATGGACCTATGACGAAAAAATCGTCGTTTCTTTAAAAGTTGGACCACAGCGCTGTTTTGTGGTAAAGGATGCTTTTGCATTTTTAAAGGATGTATTGGAAGAAAAAGAACATGAGTTTACGAAAACATTTACCTATAATCCAGAAACCCATTATTTCCAACAACAAGATTTAGAAATCTTTGAAACCCTGTATGCCATTTTAAGAAATGAACAAATATACAATAAAGAAAGTCTGTATTCTATCGGGCGAATGAGTCATGATAAGCGATATATCCTGATTCCTCCATTAGCACTGCCCTCTTTATTAGAAGATCTGATGGAGCGGGATTTTACAGTAGAAGATGAAAAAAAATCATTTTCATCCATTCAACTTGTACGGGATGAGCTACCATATCACTTTGAATTTACAAAAAATGAACAGGGAGAATTCATGTTAACGATGCATGATGTTTCCACTGGAACAATTTTCAAAGAATATAACATGCTTTTTTATGATGGAACCTTTTATTTTCCATCCAAGGACCAACTCCCTATTGTGAACCAGCTTAGTGGATTTGCTTACTATGACACACAGCTTCCTGTATCAAAAGATCAAGCAGATCAATTTTTATCAGAGGTATTGCCGTCTCTTCAAAAAGTTGGGGAAGTAGATATTGCAGATACGATCAAAAATGAGATGGTTCAAGTTCCGCTTCAAGCAAAACTCTATTTAGATATGAAAGAGGATTGGATTGTTGGGAACTTAACCTACCATTATGGGGATGAAGTGATTAATCCGTTTCATGATCAACAACAGCGTGATCAGATTATCATTCGTGATGTGGAAAAAGAACAACAGATTATGCAGCTTATTGAGCAGGCAAATTTTCATTATAACGGAAAAGAATTATATATCGAGGCGAGTGAAGAGGAACTCTATACCTTTTTATATGAAATCTTACCTGTTTTAGATAAACACCTTGAAGTATTTCTAACAAGTGAGATTCGACATATGATTGTGGAGCAGGAACCGAATCCGAAGACAAGTGTCCAGTTAGAGACAGGATCCAATTTACTAGATATTGGATTTGATATCTCTGGTGTTAAGGATGCAGAAATTAACCAAATTTTAGAGGCGGTTATTGAAAGAAAGAAATATTATCGTTTACAAGATGGTGCATTACTCTCTTTAGAAGGTGAAGGATTTTCTTCGATGCAGAGCTTTTTTGATGAAATGGATATTACAAAAGATCAATTACAGGATGGATCGGTTCAAATGCCTGTATATCGAGGAACACAAGTAGATGAATTAATCGGAACAAAAAAACAGTATGATCCTGCATTTCGGAGGTTACTCCACCAATTAGAGGCACCAGAAGAACAAGTATACGAAATTCCTGAAAACCTTCATGCGACCTTACGTGACTATCAGTTAACAGGGTATCAATGGTTTAAATCGCTTAGTGAATACCATTTAGGAGGAATACTAGCAGATGATATGGGTTTAGGGAAAACATTGCAAAGCATTGCCTATATTCTATCAGAACCTAGTCAAAATCCCCATTTAATCGTTGTTCCTTCTTCTGTTGTCTATAATTGGAAGAATGAATTTGAAAAGTTTGCACCAGACTTACGTGTAGCGGTTATGACGGGAAATCCAGTGGAACGACGGGAAAAAATCTCCCAATCACAGCATATTGATGTTTGGATTACATCTTATGCGACACTACGTCAAGATATTGCCTATTACCGTGAACTTTTGTTTGAAATTGTTATTCTTGATGAAGCGCAATATATTAAAAACTATGCCACGAAAACATCGCAAGCAATACGACAAATTCAAGCAAGTCGCCGCTTTGCACTAAGTGGAACACCAATTGAGAATGCGATAGATGAATTGTGGGCTATTTTCCAAGTAATCCTACCAGGGTTAATGCCAAATCAAAGGGCCTTTAAACAATTGTCCTATGAAAAGGTTGCGATGATGACTAGACCATTTATTTTACGTCGTCTGAAGCAAGATGTATTAAAAGAACTTCCTGACAAAATAGAGTCGGTTCAAATATCAGAGTTAACAAAGGAGCAAAAAGAATTATATGTAGGGTATCATCGTCAATTACAACAAGAAGCTGCACAATCAATACAGGAGAGTGGATTCCAGCAGAACCGTATGAAGATACTGGCTGGATTAACACGTCTTCGTCAAATATGCTGTCACCCGTCCATGTTTATGGAAAACTATGAAGGACAGTCTGGTAAACTAGAACAGTTAATGGATACCATCAACTCTGCATTAGCTAATGGAAAACGGATGTTGATCTTTTCGCAGTTTACCAGTATGCATGAAATCATCATCCAGAAGTTGGAAAAGTTAGGAATTGACTATTTCTATTTACATGGTCAAACAAAGTCACAAGATCGTGTGGAGATGAGTGACCGTTTTAATCAAGGAGAGAAAAATGTCTTTCTTATTTCCCTAAAAGCTGGTGGAACAGGTTTAAACTTAACTGGTGCTGATACGGTAATATTGTATGATTTATGGTGGAACCCAGCAGTAGAGGATCAAGCGGCAGGACGTGCTCACCGATTTGGGCAAAAGAATGTCGTGCAAGTGATTCGTCTTGTGACAGAAGGAACCATTGAGCAAAAGATATATGATTTACAGCAAAAAAAACGAGAGCTTATAGATCAAGTGATTCAGCCAGGTGAAGCGATGTTATCTAGTTTAAGTGAAGAGGATGTTCGCCAATTACTAAATATATAAGCTGGATTTAATACAAAAGCCAGACCTGGTAAGTGTCTGGCTTAAAGTATGATTATAGGTCTAATTGAAATAGTTTTCGTGGTCTTCCTTTCAAATACGGTTTTTCTTCTCCCACCGCTTTAATGACATTACCTGATAATAGCTTATTTACGGTCCGTTCTGCACTACGTTTGGTCACACTATAAAAAGAAGCAATATCATTTGATGAGAACGGTTCATTATTTCGGGTGGTAATAAAGTCGATGAAATTATAGGACAGCTCATTATTTAATTTTGCTTGGTGAATCAGTGCATGATAGAGTTCTGAGGTCTTGAAAGGTTTCGCAACACCCAGAGGTCCAATAGTATCCTGACGTTCATTAACAATATAGCAATTACTATCTGCATCGTTAGCACAAACCTCAAGTGCGCACTTTGCATTGTCTTCCGCTTGTTTTGCAGTTAATCCTAAGCCAAATCCAATTTCAACTGGTGTATGTAACGCACGTTCGAGCTCTTGAATTAGTGGGAAATCACGATAATGATTGGTAATATGATCTAGTATTCCTTTCGTACCAAATACAACAAATTGATTATCGCTAGTTAACACAGATGAATACGTTAGTTTTCCAAACCTTAATAAAACACGGTGTAACGTTAATAAGGTTTCTTGCGCAACGATTTTGCCTTTTTCGGATACAAGATCATGAAATTGTTTCACACGAACATAGCCAACAACAATTTGTGCACTTTTACTTTGGTTTAATTTTGTAATGGATTTAGCTTCTTGAAGTGCATGATCTATATTAATCTTTGGGATTTCCATTGTATAGGCTGGGATACCAGCTTTTGCTAGGGAGTGTTCCACTTCTTCAATAGAGGTAAGGACATAATCAACCTTCCCAGTCTCCCACAGATTTTTGTGATAATTGACAATCTGTAAAATTTGGGTAGAAGAATTATCACCATATCCATATGTATAAATATCACGGTGTGTTAAGTTAAGTTCTTTTAAGACTTCTCGTACATGGTTTCGGTTTTGGATGTCAATGGAGAAACGATTTAAATTTTGATTTTGTTCATTATTAATACGATAAAAGGATGATAATAGCATATACTCGTCAAAGGAAATTTGTATGGCTGGTAATCGTTTTTTCTCTATCTTTTCTTTTGCATAAAGGTAGGCAAGTGGAGTAGTAAATAAATAAATATCACACATGATTGCTTTTTCAACTAGCATTGTCGTTTCAGCTTTCTTCTTGTATACAAATGGTACGATTTCGATATCTCTCATATCTTCTGCATAGCGTTGTATTCTTTCAATGATATCTTCTCTTCCAAAAGTAGCGACTTTTATCTTCATGTTCCCCCTCCATTTCCAATTTAGTAGCCATTTCCCCTATATAACAACGACGCTATATATATCCACTATGACCTCTATTATATAAATACATCATACGGAATTTTCTTAATATTGTCAAGGATAAAAATTGTTGCTTAACTAATTAATGTATTAAACTATTAAACTATTAAATCATACGATGCGAATCATAGTGTCTTTATTGATAGGTGTTTTCTAAACGTTCTATTCTCACTTTTTTACTGCTTTTTATGCCGCATAATCTATATTGTGCGCAGTAAAGTTGCGCTTGATTTCCGCTACGGACAGTCGCTTTCACCAGGGGCATAAGTGCGACATCTGTTCAAACTTTACGTTTTCACAGTGTCTTCTTTACCGCAGGCACGGCCTCAGCCTCCTCTATAGAAAAGCGTAAGCGCCTTGGTCACACCCGACAAGCTTAAGCCAAGCCTCGTGTGGCGGTTTTGCCACAAAGAGGATTGACTTAAGACCTCGAGGGTGTAGGCGCTGTAGCTAGACATCGGAAGAAGACCGCTTCCTCCGGGGGCTTCGGACACGTGCTTTTCCTGCAGGAGTCGACTGTCCTAAGCTCCAATCAACTATTGTATTAGCATTTATGATGATATTAATAAGAAATAGAACACGAGCTAGCGGAGGAAATACACGAAGACTCCTGCAGGAAAAGAGGCATAGGTGAGACCCCTAAAGACGAGTAGCACAAGGAGGCTCAACAGCCGCCTGCGGAAAGCGAAGTGTATTTCCGTAGCGGTAATTATAGATAAAACTACTGCGTATAATACATCAACTATGCATTAAGGTTAATGCTTGAAAAAGCAGCAATCTTAAATTATGCATGTAGATCCTTACTTATAAATAAAAAATCATATTTACTAAGGCCTTGTCATAACAATTAAGTAGCCAGAATTTTAGCTAATTATAAGATAAAAGGGGGAAGATTTGTGAAAAATCTAAAGTTAGTAGGGTTATTATTAGTTGTCGTATTATTAGCTCTTGCAGGGTGTGGAAGTGCGCAAGAGGATAGTGATGATGGCGGTGGAGGATCAGATGGTGAAGGATCATCAGGTGGTGAACGTATTACAATTGGTACAGGTGGAACAAGTGGTACGTATTATCCACTTGGAGTAGCAATGGCACAGCAAATATTTAGTGGTGTTGATGGAGTGGATAATGCAAATGCTGTTTCAACAGGTGCTTCAGTATCTAATGCGCAAGAAATGGCAGATGGTAAATATCAATTAGCATTAATTCAAAATGATATCGCTTACTATGCCGTAAATGGTGAAACATTAGAAGACTTTGAAGGAAATACGGTCGATAATATGGCAGGATTTGCATCTCTTTATCCAGAGGACATTCAGCTTGTGACAACTGCCGATAGTGGTATTACATCACTTGATGATTTAGAAGGAAAAAATGTAGCTGTTGGTGATCAAGGTAGTGGAGCAGAAGCAAATGCTAGCCAAGTATTAGAAGCAGCAGGTATTACGTATGATGATATTACGGCTGAATTTCTAGGGTTTGGTGATGCTGCACAGGGATTGCAAAATGGAACGATTGATGCAGCATTTATTACGGCAGGTGCACCAACAAGTGCTATTCAAGAACTAGGTGCAAGTAAAGATGTGCATGTTTTATCACTTCCAGATGATGTCATTTCTACACTAACATCTGAGTATTCCTATTATACAGAACGGAACATTCCTGCTGATACGTATGGGGATTATGGACAAACGGAAGATATTACAACTGTTGCCGTGATGGCGATTATGGTCGTAGACAGTGGATTATCAGAAGATACGGTTTACAATATGACAAAAGCAATGTTTGAAAATAAAGATGAGTTAGAAGCTGCACATGATCGTGGAACCGATATTACATTGGATTCTGCATTAGATGGTATGTCCATTGATCTTCACCCTGGTGCGGCTAAATATTATGAAGAAGAAGGTATTTCTGTAGAATAATGAATGGTTATCCTTCTATCCTGAAGTGGCTGACAAAACGCAGCATTGGATGGATAGTGGGGACTACGTTACTAGTTATAATCGGCATTTTCTTGCTTTTATCAAAGGTACATGTTTTATACGCCCTTGATGATAATGGGAACATTTTGATAGCAGAGCGAGTGAATGCCGATATGACTTTTTCTTCCCAATATATCCATTCGGTTGCAAAATGCCCAATTATCGAGAAATTCGAGATTTCAGATCAATATAAAATGGTTCTAATGGAAAGCTGGAACTGTAGTTTTGGTGCAGGAATTGAAACAGAACCGCCACCAGGAGCGACAGATCGCATGGAAGATGGCTTTTATGTGATTGATAATATCCAGCAAGTACACGATGAAATACGCTTTCATCCAGTAGCGATTACTGATCAAGTTTTAACCATTGGTGAAAAATCATGGAATGTTTCACGATATCCATTTGTAGGGAAAACATTTACAGTTCAAATTCAAGAAAAAGCACAACTAACCTATTGGTTATCGAAACTGTAACGGTGTTGAAGGGAAAGGGGGCTCTGTATGGCTAATACAAATATTGATCAACCATATGATATGCAGAAATTAAACAAAAAAGTAGATGAGTTGGAGGGTAGTGATCGTACCTTATTTGGTTGGATGGCAATGTTAACACTAATCATTGCTGTAAGTATGTCTTTGTTTCATTTATATACAGCAGGGATAGATATGTTACCTCGCATGCAACAAAATGCCATTCATTTAGGATTTGCATTAACATTAGTGTTCTTACTATTTCCGTATAAAAAGAGCCTCGGTCAAACGAAGATCCCTTGGTATGATTTTATGTTAGCTGGACTCGGTGCTTCAATAGGAATTTATATTGTCATGATATCCGATGAGATTTTAGGAAAAGTAGGAAACCCAACAACACTTGATACAACCATGTCCATTATGGCTGTTTTACTGGTACTAGAAGCAACAAGACGAGTGGTAGGAAAGCCACTTGTGATATTAGCATTTGCCTTTATGGCCTATGCATGGTTAGGTGATCAATACTTACCAGACTTTCTCGGTGCTAGAGCTATTTTACCTGATACGATTAATCATTTCGGTTTTACGATAAATGAAATCGCTGAATTTATGTATCTATCCAATGAGGGTATTTTTGGTACACCCATTACGGTATCTGCTCAATACGTATTTATTTTCATTCTTTTTGGTGCATTTTTAGAGGTAACAGGTGCTGGTCGAATGTTTATTGACCTTGCTGTTTCTGTGGTTGGTTCGTTCAAAGGTGGACCAGCAAAAGCTGCGGTTGTTTCGTCTGGATTAATGGGCTCGATTTCTGGTAGTTCGGTTGCCAATGCTGTGACAACAGGGACATTTACCATTCCATTAATGAAAAAAACAGGTTTTAGACCAAAAGTAGCTGGAGGAGTGGAAGTGGCTGCTTCTTCTAGTGGACAATTGCTGCCTCCTGTAATGGGTGCTGCGGCCTTTATTATGGCTGATTTTACGGGTATTCCCTATTTAGAAATTGCGGCTGCTGCAGCAATACCAGCTCTGTTAAGTTATACGGCAATATTATTTATGGTTCATTTAGAAGCTAGCAAATATAATTTAAAAGGAATTCCACGTAAAGACCTTATTGCGCCATGGAAGATTATAGCTGGTAGAGGATATTTATTACTTCCAGTTTTAGCACTTATCGCATTATTAATTATGCGTCTAACGCCAATCCTTGCATCTTTTATGGCGATTGTAGGTGCTTTGACGATAGCACTATTTTCGTATCGGATGCAAAAGCATTTCGGTGCAGGTTTTTTAGTTTCCTTGCTTTTTATTGGAACTGCATACGTAGGCCATTTATTATTTGGTTTAAACCAATATGTAACCCTTGTTTCAGCAGGTAGTCTCATTTTTGCTTTGATTTGGTATGCATTAGAAAAAAAGGTCAAAAATGAGCAGCCAGTCAAATTTGGATTCAAAGAGTTTTTGACCGCACTGGAAGTTGGTGCTAAAAACTCATTGAGTGTTGTGGCTGCCTGTGCTGCTGCTGGAATTTTAACAGGTGTTGTGACAATGACTGGCCTAGGACCGATCTTATCAAGCTTAATATTAGACCTTGCAAATAATCAATTAATGTTAGTTTTATTATTTACAATGTTTGCTTGTATCATTATGGGGATGGGACTACCGACTACGGCAACATATATTGTCTTGGCAGCAGTTATGGCACCAGCATTAATTCAAATCGGTGTACCAGTTTTAGCTGCACATTTATTTGTATTTTATTACGGTATTTTAGCAGATGATACACCACCAATTAACCTACCAGCTTATGCCACTTCAGGAATTGCGAAAGCGGACCCCGTAAAAACCGGGGTACAAGGGTTTAAATTTGATATGGGTGCATTACTGCTACCATTTGCATTTGTGATGAATCCAATGCTCATTTTACAAGATGAGACCGCAACATGGATGATGATTGTATGGAGCATTGTAACAGCATTTATTGGGATTATTGCATGGGCGACATTTATTCAAAGCTACTTGTTTACGAAATTTGGATGGATTGAACGCATACTATCAGTCGCAGCAGCAGTTGTTTTATTAAATCATGCTATCTGGACAGATATGGTTGGAATTACGATCTTCGGATCTATCGTCTTTATACAATGGCGTAAGCAAAAGTATCATCAACAGAAAATCGGTACTACTTTTGGATAATAGAGGAACATAAGAAAACCTCCTAGCTGGATGGCTAGGAGGTTTTGTGTAATCACCCTATTAACGTGTTGGCTGATGCTCACCAGATTTGATTTCTTCAATATAGTGACATGCTGCCATATGTCCTTCTTCCATATAATCTTCGCTTCGAAGAGTTGGTACTTCTTTTGCACATTTCTCTGTTGCAAAAGGACAACGAGTATGGAAGCGACATCCAGTTGGTGGATCAATTGGAGAAGGTACATCTCCTTTTAGGATAATACGCTCTTTTTTACCCTCTGTATTTGTACTAGGAATAGCGGATAGTAATGATTTTGTATATGGATGTTGTGCATTAGTGAATAATGACTTTTTATCAGCTATTTCGACAATTTTTCCTAGATACATTACGATAACGCGATCAGAAATGTGACGAACAACACCTAAATCATGGGAAATGAATAGGTATGTTAAGTCGAAATCACGTTGAAGTTTTTTCAATAGGTTAATAACCTGTGCCTGAATTGAAACGTCCAGTGCTGATACAGCCTCATCACAAACGATTAACTGAGGATTTACACTAAGTGCACGTGCAATCCCGATACGTTGACGTTGTCCACCACTAAATTCATGTGGGAAACGGTCTGCTTGGTGAGCACCTAGACCAACTGTTTCCATCAATTCAATAATACGGTCATTACGTTCTTCTTTCGTGCCTATATTTTGGATTTCCATTGCTTCATTCAATATTTGTCTTACTGTTTGACGTGGGTTAATGGAAGCATATGGATCTTGGAATATAACTTGCATATTTTTACGATTTTGACGCATTTCTTTTTTACTGAATTCTAATAAATTTTTACCATCAAATTCAATTTCCCCAGAGGTTGGTTCATCTAGGCGAAGGATAGCACGTCCTGTGGT
Source organism: Oceanobacillus halotolerans (assembly GCF_010993955.1). Taxonomy (GTDB): domain Bacteria; phylum Bacillota; class Bacilli; order Bacillales; family Amphibacillaceae; genus Oceanibacillus_A; species Oceanibacillus_A halotolerans. The sequence goes on from NZ_WIXL01000001.1 coordinate 242,936, forward strand.
AGATTTACCACAGCCTGATTCCCCTACAATACTTAATGTTTCCCCTTCATGAACTGTGAAGGATACATCATCTACTGCCTTAACATGATTGACGGTCCGACCGAAGAATCCACCTTTAATTGGGAAATATTGTTTTAAATTATCTACTTTAAGAAGTTCTTTCTGTGTTTTTTGCATGTACTTTCACCTCCGGGTCGCCATCCCATTTATCGGAATAAATCCAACAACGGATTTGGTTACCATTTTCATCCGTTTCTAATGTAGGAAGTGTTTTACAAACCTCACTGGCAAAAGGACAACGAGGAGCAAAACGACATCCTTCAGGCATTTCTGCAGGACTTGGTACTGAGCCTCTAATAACAGGTAAATCATCTTTAATATCGCGATCATGTGGTGGTAATGAATCCAATAGGCCTACTGTATAAGGGTGTTTTGGATTTGAGAATATCGTATTTACATCAGCAAATTCAACGATTTTACCGCAATACATAACGGCGACATAATCACAAGTTTCTGCTACTACACCAAGGTCGTGAGTAATTAATAGCACTGACATATTTAAACGTTCTTGTAAGTCTTTAATTAATTCTAAGATTTGCGCTTGAATGGTTACATCAAGTGCTGTTGTTGGTTCATCTGCAATTAATAATTCAGGGTTACAAGCAAGTGCCATTGCAATCATGACACGTTGTCTCATTCCACCAGATAGTTCGTGTGGATATTGGTTTACACGTTTTTCTGGTGAAGGGATACCCACTAATTTAAGCATTTCAATTGAACGCTCAATCGCTTGCTTTTTCCCTAAATTTTCATGAATTTTATAAGCTTCACTAATTTGTTGACCGACCGTATAGGTAGGGTTTAGTGAAGTCATTGGCTCCTGGAAAATCATCGAAATTTCATTACCACGGATTTTACGCATTTGGGCTTCACTTTTTTCAAGAAGATTTTCTCCCTTGAATTTAATTTCACCGCCAACAATTTTCCCAGGGCGTTCAATCAAGCGAAGGGTTGAAAGGGAAGAAATACTCTTTCCAGATCCAGACTCACCTACGAGCCCAACTGTCTTCCCTTTTGGGATGGCAAATGTTACGCCATCAACCGCTTTAACTTCCATTTCATCCGTGAAGAAAGAAGTTTTTAACTCATTTACTTCTAATATATTTTCATTAGAATTAGTCTTGGTTGACATGGGTTTCACACCTTTCATAGGTAAAAAAGTCTATTAATCTAAATCTATTCGTTTATTTAAGAATCGATAAGTGATATCTACAAGTAAGTTAACAAGTACGAATAATAATGCTACCACTAAAATCGTACCTTGTACAATTGGAAAATCACGAGCTTGGATGGAGTCGATAATTAATTTACCCATCCCGTTTATTGCAAATACAGTCTCGGTTAATACAGTACCACCTAATAGTGTACCAAATTGCAAACCAACAACGGTTACAACTGGAATTAAAGCATTTTTCAATGCATGTCGATAAATAACAACACGCTCTTTAACACCTTTAGCACGAGCTGTACGAATATAGTCTTGACCAACTACTTCTAACATACTAGAACGTGTCATACGTGCAACAATTGCTGCACCTGCAGTTCCTAATGTGATGACAGGTAATACGATTTGTTCAAAACTACCCCAACCAGATGGTTTGAACCATGCGGTGTCATCGAAAAATGGCACCCAACTTGGTAAGTCTGTACCGATTGCAAACCACTGAATAAGCATTAATCCTAACCAGAAGTTCGGCATACTTAAACCAAATAGTGCAATGATCATGATGATTACATCTGTAAAGGTATATTGTTTAGTTGCTGAGACTATACCAGCAATTAATCCCATAAATACACTTAATATTGTACTATAAACTGCAAGCTCAACGGTAACCCAAAATCTTCCACTGATTTCAGTTGTTACGTCACGTCCACTACGAATGGAACTTCCTAAATCACCTTGAACAGCATTTGATATATAGTTCCAATACTGAACAGGCAACGGATCATTTAGTCCTAATCGTTCTTCGATGTTTTCAACTTGTTCTTTAGGAGCACTTTCACCAGCCATGATCTGTGCTGGATTACCTGGAACAAGGTGCATTAAGCTAAATACTAATATGGAAACACCGATTAATACAGGAATTGTCTGTAAAACTCGTCTAACGATAAATTTAAACATTTAACTGCACCCCTTTCTAGTTTTTCATTTTCGGATCAAGTGCATCCCTTAATCCATCACCAAGAATATTAAACGCTAAAACGACTGCAACAATTGCTATACCTGGGAAGAATGCTACGTGTGGTGCATTATATAAGTAGTTACGGCCATCACTTAACATAGCACCCCATTCAGGCATTGGTGGTTGAGCACCTAGTCCTAAGAAGGAGAGACCACTAGCAGATAAAACAGCAGTAGCGATATTTAATGTTGCTTGAACAATAATAGGCGAGGTTACGTTTGGTAAAATATGCTTAAATATGATTCTAGTATCTGATGCACCAAGTGCTCGAATTGCGTCCACATATTCTAACTTTTTAACAGAGAGTGTGGACCCTCGTACAATCCTAGCAAATACTGGTACTGAGAATATTGCGACAGCTATAATAACATTATTTAAGCTAGCACCTAACACACTTACAATAGCTAGTGCTAATAGGATACCAGGGAACGCTAGTAAAACATCCATTAATCGCATGATAATGGTATCAGTACGTCCACCGTAATAACCAGCAATAATGCCAAGTAGAACACCAACAGTTGCCCCTAAGATAACGGAGAAGAACCCAATATATAGGGTAAGATGCATCCCGTGAATGATACGAGTGAAAATATCTCGTCCATGGTGATCTGTTCCAAACCAATGATCTGCAGATGGAGGAGCTAGCTTATTGACAATCTCTCCTTTATCTGGCTCATAAGTGGTAAGGAAAGGACCAGCAATTGCTACAACGATAAAGAATAGTATGAAAATTCCGCCAACCATTGCAGCTTTATTCTTTCGAAGCTTCTTAAAAAAGTTCTTCCAACTTTCAACCCGAGGATTTAGAGGCTTTTGTTCTTGAGTGACAGTGTTATTGTCTACGTTTGGTTCACCCATAGTTGTTTACACCCTTTCTAATAGTTTATAAGATTTTATCATTTTTCGTAGATTTTTGTAACTACTTTTACGATTATATCATTTTTCTTCGTTTTGACAATGAAAAAAAGATTTATAATTGTCTTGAATTTGAAATTGCACTGTTGTATAGTGATTGTGGACCTTTACCAAATTGGTTTAGTAGTCTATAATTAAATAAAACTATAGGAGGTAACATCTATGAAATTTTCAAAAAATTTTCTCTTATTAGCTTTCGTTTTATTATTGAGTGTCGTTCTCGTAGCATGTGCTAGTGAACCTGACAACGATAGTAGTGAAGGCGACTCTGATAGCGAGGGGTCAAGTGAAACAACAGATGGAGAAGGCGGAGACTTAGTAATTGCCACCACATCTGATGCAGTATCTTTAGATCCAAACGGTTCCAATGATATCCCATCTTATGATGTACAACGTAATATCATTGAAACGTTAGTAAAACAAGATACTAATATGGAAACACAACCTGGTCTAGCACAAGATTGGGAAGCAGTAGAAGATAATGTATGGGAATTTACGTTACAAGAAGGCGTAACATTCCATGATGGTACAGAGTTCACTGCTGAGGTAGTAAAAGCAAATATCGAGCGTGTACTTGATCCAGATGTTGCATCACCACAAGCATCATTATTCGAAATGGTGACAGATATTGAAGTAGTTGATGATTACACAGTTCGCTTTACAACTGAATATCCATTTGCTGCATTACCTGCCCACCTTGCACACCCAGTAAGTGGAATGGTTTCATTAGAGCAAATCGAAGCTGACTACGCTGCAATGGAAGAAGGAGAAGATCCAGGTAGTGTTATTAATGAAAACCCAATTGGTACTGGTTACTTCGTATTTGATGAATGGCAACCAGGGGAATATATTCGTTTAGTAAAAAATGAAGATTACTGGGATGGTAGTGCAAAACTAGATACCGTAACTTTTAAAGTTGTATCAGAAGATTTAACACGTGTAGCTGAACTAGAAACCGGTGATTCACATATTTCAAACCCATTAAGTCCTTCTGATGTTGCACAAATTGAAGCAACAGATGGCCTACGTGTTCACACACAAGGTAGTGTAAGTACTTCTTATATTGGATTTAATATGGCGAAAGAACCATTTGATAATGAACTTGTAAGACAAGCAGTTTCAATGGCAATTGATAAAGAACAAATTATTAATGGTATTTACGATGGTTATGGTATTCCAGCAATTGGTCCAATCCCACCAGATGTATTCGGATATGATGAAAATGTATCTGGTTTAGACTATGATGTGGAACAAGCAAAAGAACTACTAGCTGAGGCTGGATATGAAGATGGCTTCTCCACTACCATTTGGACAAACGATAACCGCCAACGTATTGATGCTGCAACAAACGTGCAACAACAGTTATCAGAAATTGGCATTGATATAGAAGTAGAAGTATTAGAGTGGGGTGCTTACTTAGAGCAAACTGCTCAAGGGGAACATGATATGTTTGTGCTTGGATGGGTAACTGGTACAGGTGATGCAGACTATGCAACCTATCCATTATTCCATTCCGATAATGTCGGGGACCCAGGTAACCGTACATTTACTGAAGATGATGAGCTAGATGCATTATTAGAAGAAGCGCGTCAAACAACAGATCCTGAAGAACGTAGTGAAGTATATAGTCAAGTACAAGAAAGAATTGTAGAGGTTTCACCAATGCTTTTCCTTCACCACCAAGAATATTTAATGGGTGTTAGTGAAAAAGTTCAAGGTTTAGAACAACTTCCAACACAATATCTACAATTAAAAGACGTTTATATTGAAGAATAAAGAAATAGAAAAACAGTCCTCATAATAAAATGAGGGCTGTTTTTTTGTTGTTTTTCCTTAGGAAAATATAAATTTTTAGCTAAGAAGTGGATTCGACGTGGCTAAAATTTTAATGTCCCAAGTATAAGAAAAACGAACACATTCGCTAAGGACAAGCGAATGCGAGTTTTTTTAAAAAAAGAATGTATAAAAAGTTGGCTTTATTTTGTTCATATACAGTAACAGCCACGTCCAGCTTCGAGCGATTGACGTCCTAGTACCGATAGACATAAGGACGCACGATTTTTCATCGGCCAGCGCCTACCCCCTCGAGGTCATAAGCCAATCCACATTACGCGCAAAAAGCGCCACGTCGAGGCTTGGCTTATGCTTGGCAGATAAGAAATAAATATCTTACTGCATAAGTGCAACTAAGGCTTTTACGCCATAAAAACTTGTCGAAAAGCCTAGTTTTCTAATCGGGGGTGAACAAGGCGCTTCTAGCTTTTGTTCTCTAAAAATATTGTTGTTATTTCCTTCATGAATAGTAGATGTATTATGCGCAATAGTTTAGCTATGAATACCGCTACGGAAATACACTTCGCTTTCCGCAGGCGGCTGTTGAGCCTCCTCGTGCTACGCACTGCGGGGTCTCACCTATGCCTCTTTTCCTGCAGGAGTCTTCGTGTATTTCCTCCGCTAGTTATGCACTATTTCACTTCTTATCAATGCATTACTAATACAAGGCTTGATTGGAGCGTAGGACAGTCGACTCCTGCAGGAAAAGCACGTGTCCAGACGTGAGCAGGAAGTGATCTTCTTCCAAGGAGGCTAAGGCCGTGCCTGCGGTAAAGAAGACACTGTGAAAACGTAAAGTTTGAACGATGTCGCACTTATGCCCCTGGTGAAAGCGACTGTCTGGAGCGGAAATCAACCTCACTATTTTATTGCGTATTATATACATTATCTGCAATAAACGATGTGAAAAGAGCCTTTTAATCTATCACTAGCTAAATATTATCCCCTTAACAGCCTAATATTCACTCATAATGAATAGTCATTATTAAAAGTGAGATATTTCACCATTAAAATACTAAAAACAATTTTAGTAATTATCTTGATTTTTCAAATAGTTTGAGGTATATTTAGAATACCAACATAGATCTATTTGATCTAACTAAAATAATAGGGGGTAACATTAGTGAAACTATCAAGAAAGTCTCTTTTACTACTAGTATTTATGTTGTTGCTAAGTTTTATTTTGGTAGCATGTGCAAGTGAACCATCAGATAGTGATGGTGGTGAAGAAAGCGAAGAAAGTGAAGAAAATAATGAAGGCGCTTCCAATGAGGGAGCAGATGATGGAAATACAGAAGAGGGTGGGGATCTAGTAATTGCGAACCTATCAGATGCCGTAGCATTAGATCCAAACGGTTCCAATGACATCCCATCTTATGATGTACAACGAAATATATTTGAAACATTAGTGAAACAAAATGAGAATATGGAAACAATTCCAGGTCTTGCGAAAGAATGGGAAGCAGTAGAAGATACTGTATGGGAATTCAACCTACAAGAAGGTGTTACATTCCATGATGGATCAGAATTTAATGCTGAAGTAGTTAAAGCAAACATTGAACGTATACTTGATCCAGATGTTGCTTCATCTCAAGCATCACTATTAGAAATGGTAACAGACATTGAAGTAGTAGATGATTATACAATTCGTTTTACAACTGAATATCCATTTGCTGCCTTACCTGCACACCTTGCCCACCCAGTTAGTGGTATGGTATCATTAGAGCAGATAGAAGCTGATTATGCTGCCATGGAAGAAGGGGAAGAACCAGGTAGTGTTATTAATGAAAATCCAATTGGAACTGGTTATTTTGTATTTGATGAGTGGCAACCAGGAGAATATATCCGTCTAGTGAAAAATGAAGATTATTGGAATGGCTCAGCAAAACTAGATTCTGTAACATTTAAGGTAATAGCCGAGGATTTAACACGTGTGGCAGAATTAGAAACTGGCGATTCACATATCTCGAATCCACTAAGTCCGTCTGATGTTGCACAAATTGAAGCAAATGAAAATTTACGTGTTAATCAACAAGGCAGTGTAACTACATCGTATATAGGGTTTAACGAAAATAAAGAGCCATTCGATGATGTTCGTGTTCGCCAAGCTATTTCAATGGCAATTGATAAAGAGCAGATTATAGAAGGTATTTATGATGGTTATGGAATTCCAGCAATTGGCCCTATTCCTCCAGATGTATTTGGATTTGATGAAAACATTTCTGGTTTAGGATATGATGTGGAGAAAGCGAAAGAGTTGCTTGCTGAAGCTGGATATGAAGATGGCTTTTCTACTACTATTTGGACAAATGATAATCGTGCGCGTATTGATACTGCTACAAATGTTCAACAGCAGCTATCAGAAATTGGTATTGATGTAGAAGTAGAGGTACTAGAGTGGGGTGCATATTTAGAGCAAACTGCTAATGGTGAACATGATATGTTTGTGCTTGGCTGGGTAGCTGGTACAGGTGATGCAGATTATACCACCTATCCATTATTCCATTCCGATAATGTCGGTGATCCAGGTAACCGTACCTTTACACAAAATGATGAATTAGATGCACTCTTAGAAGAAGCGCGTCAAACAACAGATCCAGAAGCACGTAAAGAAGTATATACGAAGGTACAAGAAAAAATTGTAGAACATTCCCCATGGATTTTTATCCATCATAATGAACTATTATTGGGTGTAAGTAACAAAGTACAAGGCTTAGTACAACTTCCTACACAATATCTAGAATTAAAAGACGTTTATCTTGAAGAATAAAATGATGGTTTTTAAAAAACGTCCTCTTATTTATAAGGGGACTGTTTTTTTCATTCATACATAAAAAATAGAAGGTGAGATTAATGAGAGATTTACGACAGCTTTGGAAAATTGGCGGATTAGTAGAAGATCAAAATAAGGATGGTGTAGCAGATCGGGTAAATGTATCAATACATCTGGAAGAAGATATGCGTCCAGAAGGATTAATTGATTTTTGTGCAAGATTAGGATTTGAAACAACTAGTTTATCATTTGATTTCCTAGAAAATAATAAGCGTTATCAGTTTGGTATTCATTTTAACAAAAGCAATGAAACAGCAATTGAATGGCAAGATAAGGATCTATTGTTCTACTATGAAAATGAAGGAAATTTATCTGTATTATTACGTTTCTTAGCCAGTGATTGGTATGAAGATTTCATTCAGGAAGAAGTAGTTGAAAAGATTGCGTTGGAGCAAAATAAATTCTTTATATATGGTAGAAATAAAATTGTTCGTTCAGTAGATATTGGATTTAAAGGAAATGCTATAGTAGAAAAGGAATACACGTTACATAGTTTAACAGATGTGTGGAGTGATTTAGGGTTCCTCCATGACAAAGAGCCAAGTCCAACCAATAAGCACGCGGTAACCTTTCACCCTGAGGATGGACTAAAAAATGAGGCATGGGATGCGATTTATTATGGTGCAGCACGAATAGGGATGGAATCAACCGCTTTAGCTTTTCCAATGACAGGGAAAAACTTGAATAATGGGCTGCAATTTCGTTTCCAACCGACAGAATTCGAAAAGGCTACGATTCAATTAAATCAAAATGAAATTACCTTTGAGGGTGAAGCGGAATCGTTAACAAATGCTATTTCCTATTTCTTTTCTGAAAAACATTGGTCCTTTGGTGGCCATTTTGCTTCATGGGATAGAGGGCTTCAAAAACCACAGGATCGTCCAGAAGAGATACTTTTTAATGTGAAGTGGGATGATGATGGGGAAGTAACGGAATTGTATCAACACTTAGAGGAATGGAAGCAAGACATTCCTTCAACAGATCCAGTTAACATTACCATCTATATTTCTGAATCAGAAAAAATTCGTAAAATAATCCAACAGAAAGTGAAGCAACTATACACGAATGCGACTATTATGGTTCGATCAGCATTTAAACCAGGTTACTTTTGGTTAACGGAAGAAATTATTCCTTCTATTAAACAGTTAGATAAAACGATTGGTTCAATTACGATTCATTGTTTACAGGAAGAGAAGGAAGATGGGTTAGAATTACCAGTTCGCTGGATTCAAGAAATATATCCTGTAGACGAAATAATGGCCAATGAGTTACAACTTAATGTAGAAGATATCACGTTTGAATTGAGTAAAGATCTTGGTTCGACTTATGAAATAGTTGTGAAAGATACAGATAACAACGAAATTCACCGTAATGCGTTGTCCATACCAGTATCAAAGGTTCCTTATATAGACGGTGAGAAATATAGCTATCCGACAACAAGCTATGTTTCTATGAAGACGGATGATGCTGTACTTCATGAAGCATCCATCGTAACAGATCGAGAGCGTTTTTATCAGTATTATATAAATGACATATTACCAAAACTTTGGCAATCAGTTGATGTGGTAGATAAAGAAAGTGGATTTAAAAAACCATTATTCGACCGTATTGAAATAAATGTCGAAATGAGTGAAGAAGAAATGAAAATCCCTGTTGCCCAGGAGCGCATTTCTTCATTAGAAGCTTTGCATGAAGACCTTTATTTTAACACACTAGACTTCTTTAAGGTTAAAGGAGAGCAAAAAGTAGGAAAAGGATTTACAGCACCAGGTGGGGTATACCCATTTATGAAAGTAAAATCGCAAGCGCGTCCAAATGCCTCCATTACAGTATACAATTGGAAAGATGAAATACAGCCAAATTTATATACAGAGCAATTAGTCTTTCAACAAGATCAGTCAAAACCTATAGAAGTGACCTATCGAAGTGATGATGGTCAAAGAACAGAAATAATTACTGAAACGGAAGAACGGGAAGAAATCCCACATGATGTACCAAAACCACAATATGCTGATATGTATACTTGGTTATGTGATTATTCGTACCGTGGACATCCAATTTATGTTTATGAATTTTTCAAGGATACAAAAGAGGACTATTATTCAGCGATAAAAATGTCAACACAAAAACCGACCATACTAATCGAAACTGGTCACCATGCGAATGAAGTATCTAGTATGCCAGCAGTTACTGAATTAATGGATGAAATTACAGAAATGCATCCACATATTTTAGATCATTTGAACTTTGCTATTATTCCACGAGCAAATCCAGATGGAACGGCATTACATCAGCGAATGATTAAGGATAATCCTGAGTGGAAACACCATGCTGCTCGTTATAATGCAGTTGGACTAGAATTTGGGCATGTTCGGTATCAGGATAGTCCGTTTGGTGAGGCGAATGTAGTCCCGAAAATTATGAATCGCTGGGCTCCAGATATTGTTATTGATGATCATGGGATTCCGAGTCATGAGTGGACACAACCGTTTGCGGGGTATCATAATCCGCCAAGCTTCCCTATGTCCTTTTGGATTCCAAATGCATTTATCTATGGTATTGCTCGAAAGTTAGATGAAGCTGAATTTCCACAACATGCAGCAATTTTGGACAAAATCACACACGAAATTCAATCATCAGTAGTAGGCACGGAAATTCAAGAGATGAATCAATATTGGTTAAAACGGTATCAAAAATATGGAAATACTTATATGCCAGATATGTTCCCGATTGAACTAACGAATGATTTTATTTTTTATAAATGGGCAGCAGAACCAGATGAAACTAGTCGTAATTCGATTAATCGATTCCCAGAATGGGTCAGTGCAGATTTGATCTCGGAAGCTGCAGACGAAACGGTATATGGTGATGTATTAGAAATGTGTAAAAAGGCACACCGTATGTTTGATTTGGGAGCAATTAAATGGATTAATAAGGATGATCAGACTGTGAAACAAACGCTATCTAATGGTGAAATTGTAGTTGAAAGGATACGGCCACTATCCTTGAACAAATAAAGCCATATAATAATATCCATGTAAAGCTTGTAGAGGAAATGGTTTCTCTACAAGCTTTTTTTACACGTTAGGATAAAGTTTAAACTAAGAAGTGGATTCGACGTTGCTAAAATTTTAATGTTCCAAGTATAAGAAAAACTAACACATTCGCTAAAGGACGAGCGAATGCGAGTTTTTCTTATATCGATATAATGTATTAAAATAGTAGCGTATTAAATTGATAAAGCATTCTGTTAATAACCCTATTCATTATTAATAAAAGATTAATAATTGTCTTGATTTTTACTTTAGATTAAGATATATTTATAACGATACATAGATCTATTCTGATCTGAATAAAAACTATAGGGGGTAAGGTTAGTGAAACTATCTAGAAAATCTCTAATTCTATTCGCATTTATGTTGTTACTAAGCTTGGTATTAGTGGCCTGTGCAAGTGAGCCAACAGATGATGGAGGAAGTAATGACGATGATGCTGATAGTGAGGAAACAACAGATAATGGGGATGAAGCAGCAAGTGAAGAGGAAAGTAGTGGAGAAGGTGGCGATTTAGTTGTTGCAAATCTTTCTGATGCAGTTTCCTTAGATCCTGCTGGTTCGAATGACGTTCCTTCTAGTGATGTCCAAGCAAATATTTATGAGTCATTAACAAAGCAAGATGAAAATATGGAAGTACAACCAAGTCTAGCAGAAAGCTGGGAATTGGTTGAAGACACAGTTTGGGAGTTTAAATTACAAGAAGGTGTAACATTCCATGATGGATCTGAGTTTAACGCTGAGGTTGTAAAAGCGAATATTGAACGTATTTTAGATCCAGAAGTGGCATCACCGCGTGCGTTTTTATATGAAGCAGTTACTAATATAGAAGTAGTGGATGACTATACGGTTCGCTTTGAAACAGAATATCCATTCTCTCCACTTCCTGCACACTTAGCACATAGTGGTGGGGCAATGGTTTCGTTAGATGTAATTGAAGAGGACTATGCTGCAATGGAAGAAGGAGAAGATCCTGGTAGTGTTGTCAATGAAAACCCTGTTGGTACTGGATATTTCGTATTTGATGAATGGGAACCAGGCGAATACATCCGTTTAGTAAAAAATGAAGATTATTGGGATGGATCAGCTAAACTTGACTCTGTCACATTTAAAGTTGTTTCAGAGGATTTAACACGCGTAGCTGAGTTAGAAACAGGAGATTCTCATATATCTAATCCGTTAAGTCCAAACGACATTCCACAAATTGAAAATGGTGAAAATACACATGTTCATACACAAGGTAGTGTAAGTTTATCCTATATTGGATTTAACATGGCAAAAGAACCATTTGATAATAAGCAAGTCCGTCAAGCGATTTCGATGGCTATCGATAAAAATCAAATTATAGAAGGTATTTATGATGGTATTGGTACACCAGCAATTGGTCCAATTCCACCAGATGTATTTGGATTTGATGACAGTGTATCTGGTTTAGAGTATGACCCAGAACAAGCACAAGAATTATTAGCTGAAGCTGGTTATGAAGATGGCTTCTCTACAACACTATGGACAAATGATAACCGTGAACGTATCGATGCTGCGACAAATGTACAGCAGCAATTGAGTGAAATTGGAATTGAAGTTGAAGTAGAAGTTGTAGAGTGGGGTGCTTATCTAGAACAAACAGCTGAAGGGGAACATGACATGTTTGTACTAGGATGGTCGACGGCAACAGGTGATGCAGACTATGCAATGCATCCATTGTTCCATTCTGCTAATGTTGGTCAACCAGGTAACCGAACATTTACTGAAAATGAGGAATTAGATGCCATTTTAGATGAAGCACGTCGCGAAGAGGACCCAGAAGCACGTCAAGCACTTTATAGTGAAGCACAAGAAATGCTTGTGGATATCGCACCAATGCTTTATATACATCACCAAGATTATCTAATGGGTGTACGTGATGAAGTGAAAAACTTCTCTGTACTACCGACACAAATTTTACAATTAAAAGATGTGTATATTGAAGAATAATCCATTATGTTAAAGTATACATTTATTAGCATTTAGAAAAAATAGGCTTCCAAATTTGGAAGCCTATTTTGTTTGGGAGAAATGTGCTAGGCGCTTTTCGTATACAATGTTGTTTTTTCATGTCTCTTACTGCACATCATGTATATTATGCGCAGTAAAGTTAAGGCGATGTTTAGGGTGTTTACCCGTTCCGGAAATACACTTCGCTTTCCGCAGGCGGCTGTTGAGCCTCCTCGTGCTACGCACTGCGGGGTCTCACCTAGGCCTCTTTTCCTGCAGGAGTCTACGTGTTTTTCCTCCACTGATATGATCAACATTTCCTATTATTGTTAATACACTAGTTGATTGGAGCGTAGGACAGTCGACTCCTGCAGGAATAGCACGTGTCCGAAGACCCCGGAGGAAGTGGTTTTCTTCCGAGGAGGCTGAGGCCGTGCCTGCGGAAAGCGACTGTCTGGAGCGGAAATCAACAGCACTTTTTTATTGCGTATAATCCATCTTATGTGTATGACGTTTTATATTTAATGCAACCATCTTTTTAGACAACAATCATGTGCTAAACATCTTCTTATCTTTTCTTTTAGGTGATTCATGATAAAATAAATATGACTATGTACAATAAGAAAGGTGAAATGGCTGTGAAGAAACAACGAGATTTCACAGAAGGAAACATACTAAAACAGTTAATAGTCTTTTCTGGACCAATTATGTTAACCAATCTTCTGCAAACGTCTTATCAGTTTGCGGATAGTTTATGGGTAGGGAACTTATTAGGAGCAGATGCATTAGGTGCTGTTGCGATATCCAGTACGATCATTTTTACCGTCTTGTCCTTTGTACTTGGGTTAAATAATGCTGCACTAGCTATATTATCCCAACAAAAAGGAAAACAAAATGAGGATGGCTTAAAACGATATTTAAACGCATTTGTTGTCATACTAACAGGTATATCTATTGTGTTAATGATCATTGGTTATGTGTTTGCAAGCTTCTTTTTGCGGTTATTAGGAACACCAGATGGAATTTTAGAAGAAGCAACAACCTATCTTCAATTAAATTTCCTCGGAATTCTATTTTTATTTGGTTATAACTTTATCAGTACTGTATTACGTGCACTTGGAGATAGTAAAACACCACTTATTTTTGTTACAATGGCTGTTATCTTAAATATTGTGTTTGCACCTTTATTTATTGCAGGGTTTAACTTAGGGATAGCTGGAGCTGCATTGGCAACCATTGCGGCACAGGGTAGTGCCTTTGTCTACGGACTTGTTCATGTGTTACGCCATCGATTAGCACCATTTACGCTACCAACTTTACCTTCTAAAAAGGTAGTTGGGGTGATTTTAAATTTAGGAATTCCCTCTGGATTACAGATGGCAGTTATTTCTGCTGGGGTAGCAGCCATTATGAGTGTCGTTACCACATTTGGGGAGGATGTTGTTGCGGGGTTTGGTGCTGCACAGCGATTAGATAGTTTATTAATGTTACCCGCACATGCACTAGGTACATCTGTTAGTAGCATGGCAGGCCAAAATATTGGTATCCGTAATTGGTCAAGGGTAAAAGAGATTGCTAAATATGGCGTATTGTATAATTTTTCAATAATGCTCACGATCGGCATTATTGCTGTAATTTTTGCTGAATACGGAATACGTCTATTTATTCAAGACAGTGAAGCCGTAGCATTTGGAACCATTTATTTACAAATTGTCGCGTTATGTTATCCATTTTTAGGAATTAACTTTATTTTAAATGGTATTGTGCGAGCTTCTGGTGCAATGTATCAAGTCTTAGCATTAAACATTCTTTCTCTATGGGTGCTTCGCTATCCATTAGCAGCTATTTTCTCTAATTGGCTAGGGGATGTAGGGATAGCAGTTGGAATGGGAATGAGCTTTCTATTAAGTAGTCTTTTCGCTTATTTATATTATCGTTTTGGAAAATGGCGAGAGAAAGAACTGTTTGCAGATCAAGAAAAAGGGTAATCCTAATAGCAGATTAGTAATCTATTATTTGGGGGAATTATGCCAAAGATGAAACGAAAAACCAAAAAAGCAATGAAACAAGCTCTATTGATTCCAATTATGTTAAGTATAGTATTTGTGGTCGTGTCATTTTTGGCAATGCATCAGTCGAATGAACGATCAGAACCGATATTATTAAGTGAAGAAGTGGAGAATCATCAACAGACAGTAGAAAAGTATGCTAAACAATATGGTGTAAGTGAATATGTGGATGTGATATTAGCTATGATGATGCAAGAGTCAAGCGGTAGAGGAAAGGATCCAATGCAGGCTTCAGAGAGTTATTGTGGGGAGCGACACTGTATTCAGGATCCAGAGCTTTCTATCAGACAAGGGGTGAAATACTTTTCTCAAAACTTACAAGAGGCTGATGGTGATATTGAGTTAGCGGTTCAAGCTTATAACTTTGGGAAAGGCTTTATTGATTATGTAAAGAAAGAAACAGGTTCTTACTCACAGGATATTGCAATTGATTTTTCACAACAAATGTATCAAAATGCTCCAAATAAGTCGATTTATACATGCTTACGCGAAGAAGCAAAGCAGTATAATGCTTGTTATGGAGATATCTATTATGTTCGAGATGTCATGGCATATAAAGATGTAATTGCTAGTCGAGTGAATAACTAAATTTTTGTCCAATTGATTCATGAAGTGTTATGATAAGGTAAAAGAAAATTGGAAGGGAAGGATGAAAATGGTAAAAGCGATTCATACAGAAAAGGCACCTGCTGCTATTGGGCCATACTCACAAGCAATCCAAGCAGGAGATTTCATTTATATTTCTGGTCAAATTGGCATTAATCCTGAAACAAGTGAAGTAGTTGAGGGAATTGAAAATCAGACCAAACAAGTATTACATAATTTAGAAGCTATTTTGACAGAAGCAGGTGCTGATTTTTCTCAAGTTGTGAAATTCACCATTTATATTGCTTCAATGGATGACTTCGCTACTATAAATGACATTTATGGAGGATATTTAACAGAGCCATATCCAGCTCGTGCAACAGTAGAAGTAAGCCGTTTGCCAAAAGATGTATTAGTAGAAATGGATGCCGTAGTCTATACGAAATAATGGAGGGGATGAGTCGATGGATAACTTTACATATCAGAATCCAACGAAGCTAATTTTTGGAAAAGGCCAATTAGATGCACTGCCAGAGGAAGTGAAACAATACGGAACAAAAGT
Organism: Oceanobacillus halotolerans; assembly: GCF_010993955.1. Classification (GTDB taxonomy): domain Bacteria; phylum Bacillota; class Bacilli; order Bacillales; family Amphibacillaceae; genus Oceanibacillus_A; species Oceanibacillus_A halotolerans. Next base: position 259,003 of record NZ_WIXL01000001.1, read on the forward strand.
TTTAATCGTTTATGGTGGCGGAAGTATTAAGCGAAATGGGATCTATGATAACGTTGTCGGAAAACTAAAGGAAATAGATGCTGAAATCTATGAATTGCCTGGTGTTGAGCCAAATCCAAAAATCTCCACTGTTCGAAAAGGTGTTGAAATATGTAAACAAAATGGTATTGACTTTGTCCTAGCTGTTGGTGGTGGAAGTACGATTGACTGTACGAAGGCGGTTGCCACTGGTGCCACATTAGAAGCAGATATGTGGGATGTGGTCACGAAAAAGGTGCAACCAACAGACTCCTTACCATTTGGAACCATACTGACTCATGCTGCGACAGGATCTGAAATGAATCGTGGTAGTGTTATTACAAACTGGGAAACAAATGAAAAACATGGATGGGGTTCACCGTATACGTATCCTAAATTTTCTATCTTGGATCCAACCCATACTTTTTCTGTACCTAAGGATCAAACGGTATATGGTATTGTGGATATGATGTCCCATGTGCTAGAGCATTATTTTCATCAAACGTCTAACACACCAATCCAAGATCGTTTTTGTGAATCACTACTAAAGACAATCATGGAGACAGCACCAAAATTATTAGATGACCCAGAAAACTACGAATATCGGGAAACGATCATGCTAAGTGGAACACTTGCGCTAAATGATATGTTAAGTATGGGATTCCGCGGTGACTGGGGCTCTCATAATTTAGAACATGCTGTATCCGCTGTTCATGATATTCCACATGGTGGGGGATTAGCCATTTTATTCCCACATTGGATGAGACATGTCCTGGATAAAGAAAACGTTGAACGATTTAAGCAGTTCGCTGTACGTGTATTTCATGTAGAAACAGATGGGAAATCTGATGTTGCCATTGCTGAAGAAGGAATTGATCGTTTACGTACATTTTGGAATGAGCTTGGTGCACCTTCTCGGTTAGCAGATTATGATATTGACGAGTCATCTGTGGAAGAGATGGCAGAAAAAACAGTAGTTGCTCGTCCAGAGTATGGTAACTTTAAAACATTAACGAAGCAAGACTCGATTGATATTTTTAAGGCAAGCTTATAAACAATTTACGACAAAAAATTTCCTGGGGAATAAAAAATGGCAAAAAAAGAAAAATTAGCTGTTAGTGATATACAGCTAATTCTTCTTTTATTGCTTCCCTAATTTTAGCTAAGCATTCTTCTGGTGTATGGCCAAACACACGTTTATTATTGACGATTGCATATGGCTTTACACGACATAGACCACAAAACGACAAGCAATCATTCATTAATACAGCCACTTCTGGAAATTCCTTTTCAATAATTGTTTCTATATCTAATGTAGTGATCGCATTTCCGTCACAAACCTCTACAATGACGATACCCAATGTGTATCACTTTCTTTCCTAATGTATTTTCTTGGCCCTGTTAGTTTTAGCATATTTAGCAAAAAAAATCAATCAATGGAAGCGGAATTTAGCCAAAATATAACAGTAACCAAAAATGGTTACTGTTATGGATTATGAGCTTCTAGAATGTGTTAACGTACGTGCGGTTCTTCCACTATATTCATGTTTATACCATGCACCAAGTAAGATTACTCCACTTAAGAGAAGAATGGCACTTGTTACAAAGAAGACAGAAGAGATTCCAAAGCCTCCTGCAATCATACCGCCAAGTGCGGGACCAATAATATTCCCTAAAAAGCGAAGACTTGTGTTATAGCCAAGCACTTCTCCTTGCATGGATAATGGTGCCTCTTGTCGTATATAAGCAATTCGGACTGGAATAATTCCCCCAATTGATACACCAAGTAAAAAGCGGAGAATCATTAACTGCCAAACACTTGTTACAAAACCACCAGGGAAGTAAACGATTCCTGCTATAAATAATAAAACAATAAGGACTTTGATATACCCAATCTTGTCACCTAATTTTCCCCAACGGCGAGTCATCAGTAAGTTACCTAGGCCTGCTGCTGAAAAGGCCATCCCAGAGAAAAATGCAATATTGACTGGGCCATGTAATTCAGCCACATATAATGATAGTATTGGTTGTACGCTAAAATGAGCAACTTGAATAAGGGTCGAAATAATCATGACAATCAGTAATACAGGATGCTTTACAATGTGTAAAATGACTTCTTTGCTGGAATAAGAACGATGGTCTTGATCATCAGATATTTTCACTTTCATTTCTTTTACACCAAATAGAACGATAAATGCTGATAAAAATACCGTAAGTGAAACCCATTGAAATGTTGATGCGAATCCAAATGCATCTGCAAGACTTCCACCAAGCATAGGTCCCATTAACGTACCCGTAATACTACCTGTTTGGAGTGTTCCTAAAACTCTTCCAGCAACAGCTTTTGGGGTTTGGGTAGAAATAAGTGCCTGAGACATTGGGATAAAGCCTGTGAAGATCCCCATAAACAGACGTAATAAAAAAAGCTCCCATACAGAAGAAGCAAATCCCATTAAGAAAATAGATAGGCCTAGGCCAATGGCAGACATAATCAAGATCTTCTTCCTACCATACTTATCCCCAATTCGTCCCCAAATAGGAGAAAAAAGCAAAGCAGTTACAAAGGTTATACCAAAAATCCATCCAGACCAACTTTGTACATAGGAATCAGAGAAGTCTCCGAGTGTTTCAATATACAAGGATAAAAATGGGAGTACCATTGTGATACTTCCAGCTGTGAAAAAGTTGGCAAACCACATTATTGTGACATTTCGTTTCACACTTGGATCATGCTCGTTAATGACTAAGACCTTCTTTCTTAAAATTTATTTCGGTACTCTAAATATATTACATAATAAGAAGATACTAAAGTTTAATGCTTAAATCAAGTTAAATTTTAAAAAAAGAACAACCCTGATTGCAAGTTCCTTGTTTTTAGAGAAGATTTCTTATTAGTAGCGGGAAGAGGACCTCCCTAGTGATGAATCCTCATTCCGTTATTTACTAAAAAAACCATGTTTGAAGCCTGTTATGTAATCGTCGTTCCGATATAAGCATTTTTTCCCTCATAATGCAATGGTTTGTGCTATTAGCGGAACGAGGATTCTCTTTGAGCTGAAAAAATGCGTTTTTCGCCTCAATAGCGGAACGAGGAACCGCCCTCTCTTATGAAATGAATGCTCATTCCGTTATTTACTAAAAAAACCATGTTTGAAGCCTGTTATGTAATCGTCGTTCCGTTATAAGCAGTTTTTCCCCTCATAATCCAATGATTTACCGCCAATAGCGGAACGAGGATTCCCCGTGACCTGAAAAATTGCGCTTTACTTACCAATAGCGGAAAGAGGAACCACCTACGTTTTACAGATGAACCGTCATTCCGTTATTATCATCACCGTAAGATCTATCCGGGATGGGTATAGGTTTTTATATGGGACATCTATCAATTAAAAAACACCAATTGTTTAAAGACTAGCCTTATTAAAGAAAAATCTATCCATAAAAGACATTTAACGTTATAATAATGGAAACACAAACATCATTTGGAATGGTACAAGCATAAAGTAATGTTAAGTATAAAAGTAAAGGAGAGCCATTAATGATGAAAAACTATATGAAACTTATCGGTTTGGTTTTGATGATGACAACCTTAATAATGAGCGCCGTTTTACCCGTATATGCCGATAGTGGAGAAAAAGAAACAGAGAGTATTAATGAAAAACTTGGTGTACCAATTATTGTATATGGGGATACTCTGACTGATGCACAAAAGACTGAAACTCGTGAATTGTTAAATGTAGGGGACCCAGATACAGTAGAGGAATATTCCGTGACAGGTGAAGATATTGCCAATTATATTAATGGTGACCCAAATTCACGAATGTTCTCTTCTGCCAAAATTGTTCGTGAAGAAGAAGGGGAAGGCCTAACGATCAATATTGTTACCCCAGATAATATTACTGAAGTAACTAATGAAATGTATGCCAACGCATTATTAACAGCAGGTGTTGAAAATGCAACGGTTGATGTTGCCTCACCTGTAGCGGTTAGTGGACATTCTGCATTAACAGGTATTTATAAAGCATATGATGTTGAAGGAGAAGAACTTGATAAAGCGCGGATGGAATTAGCCAATGAAGAATTGGGAGTTGCGACTGATCTAGCCGAAAAGGAAGGGCTAAATCAAGAAAAAGTAAGTGAACTAATTACAGACATAAAACAAACCATTGCTGAACAGAATCCTGCTACAAAAGAAGAAGTAGAACAGATCGTAAAAGAACAACTCGATAAACTTGAAATATCACTAAGTGAAGAAGACATGCAACGCTTAACTGATTTATTCGAAAAGATGCGGAATTTAAATATTGATTTTGATAAAGTGAAAAATCAATTAAGTGATATTGCTTCTAAAGTGTCGGGTAAAATAGAGGAGCTTGTGAATGATGAAGGTTTCTGGAATAGTGTAGAAAACTTCTTTAGTAACTTAGTAAATGCAATCAGTGACTTTGTGAGTAGTTTGTTAAAATAGTATGAAAGCATTAATTGGATTTCTCTATCCACGGAATGGTGACTATGGGTGAATAATGTATTTCTAAGCACACGTTATTGTACATTTGAAAATAACGTGTGTATTTTTGTGTGCTCCATAATAGAAGCTTAATTGGGAAAGTGCAACAAAATGCTTTCGCCATAAGAACTTGGCGAAAAGCCTAGTTTTCCAATCGGGGATGATAAAGGCGCTTACGCTTTTGTTAGAAAGATTGTGTAATGAGAAATAAACTCAATCCACAAATAACTTTATTAATGCAAAATTTTTTTATTGAGAACCTCGCCGCTTACTTATCTTCTTTTTTCTCACAGAAATCACCTACCATTTATTTTTTTCAAACAAATTTCTACTATATGACACCAACGCGTTATTTGACATAAATTAGACGCAAAAAAATTTTTTGATATGAATCTATTATATTTGTAATAAAATCTATTATTTCTGGTAACCCTTGTAATAGACTCTTAAATGTCTTGTAAACGCATTGCCTATTTACCTATGGTACGATATGCAATGGTAAAAATTAAGGAGGGACTACCTATGAAGAAAATAGTAGCGATGGTTGCTACTGGCTTAATGATTGTTGGCGCAACGGTAACAAGTGCATCAGCAGAAAAATATGAGGTGGAAAAAGGAGATAACCTCTGGAATATTGCACAAGATTACAATACTACTGTAGATGACTTAGTCGAAATCAATAAATTAAAATCAACTGTGATACACCCGAAGCAAAAACTAGCATTATATTATGAATATATTGTTCAAAAAGGTGATACGTTATCTGAAATAGGAAAAGATTTTAATGTTTCTGTTGAGGAGCTAAAAGAATGGAATGACTTAAAATCGGACTTAATTGTGATTGGACAAGCTTTAACGATCAAAGATACTGATCAAGATGTCAAAGAAGCAGTAAGAGCATCTAATCAGGAGCCGTCAACGAATGGAAGGAATACCACATCCACAAAAGCAAATAATGAAGATCCATCTGGTAAAACGATAACCGTGTCGGCAACTGCTTATACAGCGGATTGTGATGGATGCTCTGGTATTACAGCCACTGGTGTAAATTTAAATAATAACCCAAATGCAAAAGTGATTGCAGTAGATCCGAATGTTATTCCACTTGGATCTGAAGTGTATGTTGAAGGGTATGGTTATGCTACAGCAGCAGATGTCGGCGGAGCTATTAAAGGAAATAAAATTGACCTTCATGTATCAACTAAAAAAGAAGCCTTTGAATGGGGTGTTCGTACAGTTGACGTAACGATTGTGGAATAAGCGTGAAGCGTCAGCAATCAAAAAGGGTATCGGAAATGAGATTATGCCATTTTCGATACCCTTTTTATTTTAGGTTATTTTCCACACCAATAACGAAAATTATTTATCAATTTAGGTAAATTTACCAAAATTTACTTAAATTGTTACGTAACATAGTGTAGTGATTTCCGCTTCGGACAGACGCTTTTAGCTTCCTCGTAAGCAAACTGCGCTTCCTGCTCAAATCTAACTGCGTGTTTTTTCCTTAGTAGTCGACTGTCCTACACTACAACCAATGACCAAATAAGCAGTAACAATGATAAGAGGTGGAATAGCGCAAAACTAGCGTAAGAAATACACGAAGATGATGAGACCCCAAAGTGAGTGTTGTTTGTGAACGAGGATGCTCATCGCAAGCCCGCGGAAAGCGTAGTGTATTCCCAATGCGGTATTTTACGTTACAATATATACTCCGACGGAAAACATACTTATTTTGTAAATATCATTATTATTGTATATCGATGGTATGTTCATCTTCATTATGGTCTACTATTTCATTTGATTCTGGTCCAAGTTGTGTAATACCGATTACACTAAAACCAATAATCATAGCTAAAAACAGAGCCATTAATAGTTTTTTCATGATTGTTCCCCCATTTAAAACTATGGTTTAGGAGAGGTGTATCTCCTGTTCACTAGTCTAGTATAATAAAATTTCTTTCAATCTGCCATCCTTTTTTATAGGTAAATGTTGCAAACGTAATTATATTTTTTACTGTATGATTATCGTATTTTGATAAACAATAAGATTGATAAAGAATTAACAATTCTATGTTCTTTTCAAGTAAACATTTTATGAGTGTTATGTTAAACTATAAGCAACAAGCATGAAAGTAAAACAAAGTGTTCATATCAAGTGGACAAATGTGTATAAAACGCTTACATAACAAGGAGGAATAAAGGATGTCAAGTAAGGTTTTACAAGGATTTCTAGACGAAAATATTGCCGACTTAAAGGAACGTGGACTTTATAATGAGATTGACCCAGTACAAGGTGCGAATGGTCCAGTCATAAATATTGACGGTAAAAAGTTAATTAATCTTTCTTCTAACAATTACTTAGGTCTTGCAACGGATGATCGATTGAAAAAGGTAGCAAAAGAAGCAGTCGAAACACATGGAGTTGGAGCTGGAGCCGTTCGTACTATCAATGGGACACTAGATTTACACATTGAATTAGAGAAAAAACTTGCCCAATTCAAAGGAACGGAAGCAGTTATTTCTTATCAATCAGGATTTAATTGTAATATGGCTGCGATATCTGCAGTAATGGATAAAAATGACGCAATTCTTTCCGATGCTTTAAACCATGCTTCTATTATTGACGGTTGCCGTCTATCAAAAGCAAAAATTATCCCATTTGAACACTCCAATATGGATGATTTACGTCAAAAGGCAAAAGAAGCAGTGGAGTCAGGAAACTACAATAAAATTATGGTCATTACAGATGGTGTGTTCTCCATGGATGGAGATGTTGCAAAACTTCCTGAGATTGTGGAAATTGCAGAAGAGTTTGACCTCATTACCTATGTAGATGATGCACATGGGTCTGGTGTATTAGGAAAAGGTGCTGGAACAGTGAAGCATTTCGGCTTACAGGATAAAATCGATTTCCAAATGGGTACCTTATCCAAAGCAATTGGAGTGATTGGTGGATATGTAGCTGGTAAGGCTAATTTAATTGATTGGTTAAAAGTGCGTTCGCGTCCATTCCTATTTTCCACAGCAGTATCTCCAGCAGATGCAGCAGCAAGTACAAAAGCGATTGATTTGTTAATGGAAAGTACCGAATTACACGACAAGCTTTGGGAAAATGGCAATTACTTAAAAGAAGGACTAAAAAATCTTGGTTTTGATATAGGAGATAGTGAAACACCAATTACACCATGTATTATTGGTGATGAAAAGGATGCACAGCAGTTTAGTAAACGATTAAATGAAGAAGGCGTTTATGCTAAGGCAATTGTGTTCCCAACTGTACCAAGAGGGACAGGACGTGTACGTAATATGCCTACAGCTGCACATACAAAGGAAATGTTAGATGATGCCATTGCTATTTATGAAAAAGTAGGAAAAGAAATGGGGCTCATCTAATTTAACAAATCGTTACGGGGGATTACTATGAAAAAAATATTAGTTACAGGTGCCTTAGGACAAATAGGTTCTGAGCTTGTCACGGCATTACGAGAAACTTATGGTACCGATAATGTTATTGCAACAGATATACGATCAACAGAAGCAGAAAAAGAAAAAGGCCCGTTTGAGGTGTTAGATGTTACGGATGCAGATGCCATGTTTGCCATTGCCAAAAAATATAATGTAGATACAATGATGCATTTAGCCGCACTGTTGTCTGCTACGGCCGAAAAAGCACCTAAAAAAGCTTGGGATTTAAACATGGGTGGTTTAGTTAATGCACTAGAAGTTTCCCGTGAACTGAACCTGCAATTTTTCACACCTAGTTCCATTGGTGCATTTGGCCCTGATACGCCAAAAGATAATACGCCACAGGATACAATCCAGCGACCAACTACCATGTATGGGGTCAATAAAGTAGCTGGAGAACTATTGTGTGATTACTACTTCCATCGCTTTGGGCTGGATACTAGAGGTGTTCGTTTCCCAGGATTAATCTCCTATGTAACACCTCCTGGTGGCGGAACAACGGATTATGCTGTAGAAATTTACTATGAAGCGGTGAAAAGCAAAGCATACACATCTTATATTGGTAAAGGCACTTATATGGATATGATGTATATGCCAGATGCGATTCGTGCTATTATTACCTTGATGGAAGCAGATGGGAGTAAATTGAAACACCACAACGCATTTAATATTTCAGCTATCTCGGCCGCACCAGAAGATTTTGAAAAGGCAATACAAAAACATATTCCAGAATTTAAACTGTCCTATGATGTGGACCCTGCTCGTCAGAAGATCGCAGACAGCTGGCCAAATGGGATTGACTCTACATGTGCAGCAGAAGAATGGGGTTTTAAAGCGGAATATGATATTGATAAAATGACAAAGGATATGCTAGAAAAAATAGCAGCGAAATGAATTAAGTAATCTATTCAAAAGCCTTGAGTACTCAAGGCTTTTTCTGTTTGCTGTAGAACCCTAACTACTATAAGGATAAGTAGCTTTTAGAAGCATAGTTTTAGTGATTGAAGAGTAGTATTTTGAATTATATTTTAATAGTATCATGCCATATAAGATGGAATACACGCAATAACTAGAATACTGCACATTGCTCCGCTTCGGAAAAACACTACGCTTTCCGCGGGGGAGTGGTGAGCCTCCTCGGGCTATCGCCCTGTGGGGTCTCACCGATCTCCTACTTCCCGCAGGAGTCTTCGTGTTTTTCCTTCGCTAGCTCGTGTTCTATTTCTTATTAATATCATCATTAATGCTAATACAATAGTTGATTGGAGCGTAGGACAGTCGACTCCTGCAGGAAAAGCACGTGTCCGAAGACCCCGGAGGAAGCGGTCTTCTTCCGATGTCTAGCTACAGCGCCTACACCCTCGAGGTCTTAAGTCAATCCTCTTTGTGGCAAAAACCGCCACACGAGGCTTGGCTTAAGCTTGTCGGGTGTGACCAAGGCGCTTACGCTTTTCTATAGAGGAGGCTGAGGCCGTGCCTGCGGCGAAGAAGACACTGTGAAAACGCATAAGTTTTAACAGATGTCGCACTTGTGCCCATGGTGAAAGCGACTGTCCAGAGCGGAAATCAATGCGCAACTTTTCGTCGCATAATATAGATTATACGACATAAAAAACAAAACGTATGTGGAAAAAGACTAGAGTTGAAAAAGACTGCTGGTTTCCCAACAGCCCAATGCTAGAAGTACATAATTTAACAATTAGCTTGCATACATTTCTTTGATTTTCTGTTGTAGACTTTGGTCTTGTACATACTCATCATAAGTCATTTCTTTATCAATGATACCGTTTGGTGTGATTTCAATTAGACGGTTTGCAATACTATTGACAAACTCATGGTCATGTGAAGTAAAGAGAATGGACCCTTTAAATTTAATAAGCCCATTGTTTAATGCTGTAATCGATTCTAAGTCTAAGTGGTTTGTCGGCTCATCAAACAGCAATACATTCGCATTGCTTAACATCATTTTAGATAGCATACAGCGTACCTTTTCCCCACCAGATAAGACACTTGCTTTTTTCAACGCTTCTTCACCAGAGAATAACATTCTTCCTAAAAAGCCACGTAAGAAGGTTTCTGTTTCGTCTTCTGGGGAATATTGACGCAACCAATCTACTAATGGCAAATCATTATTTTCGAAATAGGCGCTATTATCTTTCGGGAAGTACGATTGAGAAGTAGTGACTCCCCACTTAAATGTTCCCGCGTCTGGTTCCATTTCACCCATCAAAATTTTGAATAGCGTTGTTTTGGCGATATCATTTTTTCCAACTAATGCAATCTTGTCATCTTTATTCATGGTAAAGCTTACATTATCCAATACTTTAGTATCCCCAATTGTTTTGGTTAATCCTTCGACACGCAATAAGTCATTTCCAATTTCTCGCTCAGGTGTAAAAGCAATATAAGGATATTTACGTGAAGATGGTTTAATATCATCGAGTGTGATGCTATCCAGCAATTTTTTCCGAGATGTAGCTTGTTTTGATTTAGAAGCATTCGCACTGAAGCGTGCAATAAATGCTTGTAGTTCTTTAATCTTTTCTTCCTTTTTCTTATTTTGCTCTTGAGCCATTTTCGTTGCTAGCTGACTAGATTCATACCAAAAGTCATAGTTCCCGATATACAATTCAATTTTCCCATAGTCTACATCCGCAATGTGTGTGCACACTTTATTTAAAAAGTGGCGGTCATGGGATACAACAATGACGGTATTTTCAAAGTTAATGAGAAATTCTTCTAACCATTGAATTGCTTGAATATCGAGTCCGTTTGTTGGCTCGTCTAAAAGTAGAATATCAGGATTTCCAAATAGAGCTTGTGCTAACAATACTTTAACCTTTTGATCTCCTGATAAATCAGCCATTTTCATTGAATGAAGCTCTTCTTCGATACCAAGTCCTTTTAATAAAACAGCAGCATCTGATTCAGCTTCCCATCCATTCATTTCGGCGAACTCACCTTCTAATTCAGCGGCACGCATGCCATCTTCTTCTGAAAAGTCAGGTTTCATATAAATGGCATCTTTTTCTTGTTTTACTTCATATAATCGTTCATGCCCCATTAAAACGGTTTCGATTACATCGTATTCTTCATAAGCAAAGTGATCCTGTTTTAGGACAGCTAAGCGCTCACCTGGAGATAGAGATACATGTCCAGTTTGCGGTTCCACCTCACCAGATAAAATCTTTAAGAACGTCGATTTTCCTGCGCCATTGGCACCAATTAATCCATAACAATTGCCAGGAGTGAATTTTATATTAACATCTTCAAATAATTTTTTATCACCATAACGTAAACTTACATCTGAAACATTTAACATGCGTTAGAAATCCTCCAATAAATAAAAGTATACAAAGCTAAGCTTAAGGGATTTAGTACATTTCGTCAATGTTAAGGTAGGGAGAATAATCTATTATTACCAGTACAGGTATATTAATTTTTGTAAATATTTATAATTCATCTTGTGTTATCGTCTAATTTTCGGTAAGGTTTTGATATATAACCCTTTTTTCAGTAGGGAGTAATATGCAATCACTAAAAAGTGATTTTAGGGGGAAAACCATGAAAGAGATTTATTTTCTCTTTACAGATACAGGAACTTACTTATCCAAAGGAATTCACTTTTGGACAAAAGAAAAATTAAATCATGTGTCGATTGCGTTTGATAAAGCGTTAACAGAGGTCTATAGTTTTGGAAGGAAAAACCCACGAAACCCTTTTAGTGGGGGATTTGTAAAGGAAGATATTCGAAGCGAATTTTTCAAACAAACAACATGTGCTATCTATTCCTATCGTGTAACAGAAGTGGAATATAAGAAGATACGCACAAAAATTAATCAATTTGAAGCAATGAAAAATGATTATAAATACAATTTTATTGGGTTGTTTGGGATATTACTGCAAATTGAATGGAATCGGGATCATGCCATGTTTTGTTCTCAATTTATTGGGACAATTTTACGAGATATTGATTCGTTTCAATTTCAAAAACCAGCATGTTTTCTAACACCAGCTGATATATGGAATCATGAAGGGATGCAGTTCTTCTATCAGGGAAACTTACATGAATATATTGCCTCATTAAGCGTTGAAAAAGACGATCATTATCTAAAAGAGCTGAGCGTTCCGCGAAAACCCTCATTTGTCCTCGCGATACCAAAAAAAGTTAAACAGTTTGTGATTCGCTAGCATATAAGCCCATTAGGTATTCATTAAGGTTTATACTTGAAAAAGCAAATAAAAAGTCGGGGGGTCACAATGGAGAGATCTAGTAATTATCGTTTATTAAAATTAAGAGAAATGTTATTTAATGAAACAGATGAATTTCATGAATTAGACCTAGCAACTTTAATGAACAAACTCAACCAACTGACAGATTCCAAATTTGACACCCGAACAATCAAGCGTGACTTAGCAACTTTAGATGAGATGGACTTTGAGATTGTTCAGAATAAAGGAAAGTACGGAAAAATCCTCTATAGTCATCAGTCTAGGCTATTTGAAACATATCAATTGCGTTTGTTAATTGATGCTGTATTGTCAGCGAGATTTATCACCATAAATGAAAAGAAAAAATTAATTAAAAAAATAAAACAACTAACAAGTCGGCATATTGCGAAAACATTGCCAGAGCCAATTGTTGTCGGGCAATCTAGTAACATTGACTATGAATTAGTTAAGCTGAATATTGATCGAGTACACCATGCAATTTCAGAAAGAAAAGTATTAACTTATCAATATGGGAAGTACAACGTTAATAAAGAATTTGAATTTCATCGTGATGGTGCAACTTATCATGTAGAACCATATGCACTGATTTGGCAGAATGATTACTATTATTTAATCGGTCGATTTCAGGATACAGATGAAATACGCCATTATCGGCTGGACCGAATCCGTAATATTGCAATTATTGAAGAGATGTATGAACCACGAGAGTTTAATCTGCAGGAATATGTCAATCAAAGTTTTCATATGTTTGCTGGGAAAGAAATCTGGATTAAAATACGTTTCCACCAGGAGTTAGTAAATGTTGTTCTAGACCGGTTTGGCCAAGGTGCTGATATTCGAAAAGTTGGAGATCATCACTTCATTTTGACAACAAAAGCAAAACTATCAGACGGTTTAATTAATTGGATTTTGACTTGGGGAAATAAAGCAAAGGTCTTATCACCTGATTACTTAGTAGACCAAGTGAAAACGAAAATTAAGCAAATGCAAGAAGTATATGAGGAAGAATAGAAATTGCCGGCTCCATTTCTAGATTGGCACTTTCGTATTTTTTTAAGCGTCGTATCTGATATAAAATGCGGCGGAACTTAAAATGTCGTTTTTACCCGCTCCAGAAATATACGAACCATCACCTATCAACGCATTAAGATTTATACTCAAAAAAGCAACAATCTTTAGATTAGTAATAATCATTATTATCGTAACTTGTTTGTTTTAATTCTTCTTTTTATATCTAATGTAAGAAAAAAGAAGTGCTGAAAAATATAATACTAAGAGGATGGGGTGAGTTAAACTAATAGCGCTCTGTGAGTTACCTCCAAGTAGGTTTAAAATTATTAATAAAGAGAAGAGGTATATTCCTGAAAGGACAGTAAATATAAATTCTTGTTTACTTGATCTATATAATGGCTCACCCTTTTGGTGAGTAATAGCAGCTAATAGAACAAAAATAATAAAACCAGCTATACCAAACAACATGTTTATACCTAAATTAGGGAAGAAATCAATTATAATGACTAAAGTAAAAAATCCAGCAGCTAAGGATTGTGATACAAAATTAATTCTTTTCTTCATATGGCCATTCCTTAGAGTTATTTAAACATTTTAGCTCACAAAAACCTTACTTTTATTTATTCATTTTTAGTAGAGTTTAACATTCCATTTATATATTGAAAAGTAAGAAAATACAATTTTAAAAAGGGTACTAATCAACTTGTGATTAGTACCTTAAACACTTTTCTAGTCCTGTTGTTCATATTTTTGCAGATCAATTCCCAATGTTTTATATGGAACTTTCAATTTAATGGCAATGTTATTTGCTGGTAAATCAATATGCTCTACTTCCACTTGAAAATTACTTCGAATATCCATTTCCGTAACCGCGATGTAAATTTCCTCTTCTTTTGGATTAATGGTTACCCAACCTGGCATTGGCAAGTATTTCTGCATATATTCCATTATTTTTTGGTTTGGTAATTCTAGTAGCCCAACTGAAATTGAATTTTGCTTTAAGACAACATCCCCATTTTCCTGTACCAATGGCTCCAGGTGAACAGATAATGGGACAGTGGTGGAAAATACTGGTAATTCTCCAACTAAATGAACATCCTCTTCTAAGGAGATTTCATACTCATGGCTTGTATTTTGGAGGAGTTTACCAACATATGCATTGATTAACTCATTTAAGTTTTCCTTTGTTGTTCGGACTGTGAATTCTGAGCTTTCTAGTTCTTCCTGGGATTCATTCGATGGAACAGTCGTATCGGAAACTGGCCAAAAAATCAATAGTAATATGGTTACTAGGATTGCGGCATTTATACCTACTAATAGGTAGAAGCGCAATTTCCATTTATTTTTTTGTTCTTGCTTCGGCATGAAACTCACCTTTCTAATCCGTCACATAATCCAACACACGTTTTGCAATTCGTTGATAGCCGTTATAATTAGGATGGAAATTATCCTCTGCTAATAAGTCCTCACTGGTACCTTCGAATAAATCAACTGTTGGGATGAACGTAATATTATCATGGTTGTTCGATACCATCTCTGTGGTTCGATTCCACTCGTCAACAATTAAACTTAGTTCTTCAATATCTTGAAAATAGGAGTTAAATGGGTTATAAAATCCTATAAAATAAATAAGTGCATGATCATTCACATCATGTAGCTTAGCAACTATTTGATTTAGCCGCTCTTCATATTTTGTCCGTTCGTTCATAAAGTCATCTAACTGTAGGTTTGTAATATTTTCTTTAAATACTTGCATAATATCATTTGCACCGATCGTAATCAAAATGATATCTGCTTCTGATAGAGAAGATGTAATTTCCGCTTCATCTAAACGCTTAAGTAATTGGTCTGAACGATTCCCCCGTTTTCCGTAATTTTCAAATGTCACGTGTTGTTCTGATTCATTGATCGACTCATCTAAAATACCGACATAACCACCTTGCTTTGTTTCATCTCCCACTCCTTGAGTTAGGGAATCCCCAATTGCGACAATATGTGTTTCCTTAGAAAAGAACCGAATCGTCTTTTGTACTGCTTCTGATATGATATCGACAAACTGGTTTGTCATATTTTCACCATTTTCAACTTCTTCTTCGGTAATGGCCTCTTCAGAATTTTCGTCTGAATCTTGTTCCTGATTTTCAGTTGTTTCCTCTATTTGTGTGGCTGGGATAGTAGGAGTATTGGATTGTTGGTCCCATATAATGAAAAAAACAGCTCCTGCACCAATAACAAGAAAAATGGATAGGAACGTTACTAATTTCTTCATGTTCATCACACCTAAGCTGTATTTCTATATACGATGTTAAACAACATAGCGTGTATAGCTGTATCTTTATTTTACCATTTCCCTGTGTGACATACTACATAAGGACATGTTTTTAAAATTAAAAATTCGCCTTAAAAAAAGGCGAATAAAACAAGCTTTTCCTCATATTGTTTTTCCACAATAATGATTGGTTAACACGTTAGGAAAGTATAAAATTTTAGCCAAGAAGTGGACTCGACGTAGCTAAAATTTTAATGTCCCAAGTATAAGAAAAACGAACACCTTCGCTAAAAGACGAGCGAATGCGAGTTTTTCTAAAACTTCTACTTTTTAATAGGGTGGCTGCTTAAAGAAATTGTTTCACGAGACCTCCCCACTTGGAAAACTCCGTTAAAAATCCATCATGGCCAAAATCGGTAGCAATATGGTGATAAGAAGTATTTGGTAAATTGCTTGCAAATTGTTGTATCACATGAGGTTCATAAACAAGATCCTTATCATAACTCAGTAACAGGATCGATTGGCTTATTTTTTTAGCTGCATGTTCCCAACCACCACGGTTTTTTCCAATATCATGATGGTTCATAGCATTTAGTAAGATCAAATAACTGTTGGGGTCAAAACGGTTGGCTAGTTTATCCCCTTGATAATTCAGATAAGACATGACATCATATTGATTGTTTGTATGATTCCGATCAAATCGTTGTGCAAACAGCTGTGGACTTCGGTAGGTTACCATGCCAACCATTCGTGCAATTTCCAGTCCATTTAGTGGTTTATGCTTATCATAATTTCCACCATTCCATTGTGGATCCTTTCGAATAGCCTCAGCCGCAATATGATTAAAGGCAATGCCATAATCAGAAAAATAAGGTGTTGCTGCAAGAATAATTAGTTTATCTGTCATGTTTGGGTATAATAGACCCCATTCCATGACTTGCATGCCACCAAGAGAGCCACCAATAATGGCTGCAAGTTCTTTTATCTCTAACTTTTGTAATGCCTTAAATTGTGCATGAACCATATCTTGTACAGTGATTTCTGGAAAATTCATGCGATAGGACTCTTTGGTGTTTGGGTTAATGGATAACGGTCCTGTTGATCCATCACTACCACCTAATACATTAAAGGTTAGTACCTGGAACTGTGTCGTATCAATGTGTTTTCCCTGACCAATCAATCCACTCCACCAACCAGGAGTTGATTCATTACCTACTGTATAATGATTGCCTGTTAAAGCATGACATACTAAAATAGTGGGTCCTTGTCTGGGTCCGACCCGTTCATAGCGTAGGGTCACGTGATGAAGTGTTTCCCCTGATGTTAGTTGGAGCGGACCAACTGAAATATCTTCAACTGTAGATTGTGTTATGGTGATTGGCTGTTTCATGGGATCCGCTCCTTTAGGTTAATTATACATGGATTGATTGTTCTTTATTATACCGAAGCCGAACTGCTTCTTCATATGGATTTCTGTCCGTAATGACCTTTATCCCAGCAGCTTTTGCATATTCCAACGTTTGATCTTCTGGTTGTTCATTTTCGATAATAAGGACCTTTCCTTCTTTATTAATTAATTCTTCAATCGTTTTTGGTGGTAACACCTGTTCATTTACCCATACAGCATCTATTTGATACGGAACTACTGTTAATGTATCATACGTTTCGATGGAATCTGATACTTTACCATTTCCAATTAGCACAACTTGAAAACCAAATTGCTCCAATTGTTTTATTCTAGTAAGGAATAAATCACTTGGTTCATCTCCAATTACAACAGCTATTGCTTTTTTTCGTACAGCACCATTCTCTCTAGCAAAAGGAGAAGCAAACAAGCTGTGTAAGACATCCTCATCTGTTGTTTCAAGTGTAGGTTTTGTGTCAGTCGCTTTTGCAATGGCTTGGTCTAAATCACGAATAATGTCGTCAACA
This sequence comes from Oceanobacillus halotolerans, assembly GCF_010993955.1. GTDB lineage: Bacteria > Bacillota > Bacilli > Bacillales > Amphibacillaceae > Oceanibacillus_A > Oceanibacillus_A halotolerans. The sequence continues at coordinate 276,438 of NZ_WIXL01000001.1, forward strand.
TTTTCGATTCCAATGGATAAGCGAATTAATTCTTCAGATACACCGCTTTTGACTAAATCTTCTGGACTAAGTTGCTGGTGGGTGGTTGATGCTGGGTGGATAATGAGTGATTTCGCATCCCCAACATTTGCAACATGAGACCAAAGGGTAACATGGTCAATGACCTTGCGTCCTGCATCACGGCCTCCTTTAATTCCAAACGTTATGATAGATCCATAGCCATGATCTAGGTATTTGTTTGCCAGCTCATAAGATGGGTGGTCTTCTAACCCAGGGTAATTAACCCATTCAACTGCTGGATGATTCGCTAAATATGTTGCTACTTTAGCTGCATTTTGATTGTGCCGTTCGATCCGTAAATGTAGCGTTTCCAGACCTTGAAGGAACAAAAAGGCACTATGTGGACTTAATGCTGCACCAATGTCACGTAGTAGTTGCACACGTAGCTTTGTTGCAAACGCTGCAGGTCCTACATCTACATAACGAAGGCCATTATAACTTTCGTCAGGTTTAATAAAGCCAGGGAACTTATCATTGTTCCAATTAAACCGTCCACCATCTACAACAATGCCGCCAATCGTTGTTCCATGACCACCAATCCATTTTGTAGCGGAATGAACAACAATATCAGCTCCCCATGTTAACGGTTTAGTTCCATAAGGAGTTGCAAAGGTATTATCAATAATGAGTGGGATGTTGTATTGATGAGCAATTGTAGCAACAGCTTCTACATCAAATACATTTAAACTAGGGTTAGTAATAATTTCACCAAAAACTGCTTTTGTCTTATCTGTAATAGCTGCTTCTATATTGGCTGGATTCGTTCCATCAACAAATTTTACATCAATGCCATAACGTGGCAAGGTGGTTGCAAATAAATTATATGTACCCCCATAGAGGTTACTATCTGCAATAATTTCATCCCCTGCACCTGCTATGTTTAAAATGGATAGGGTAATTGCTGCCATACCAGAAGCAGTTGCAACTGCAGCAACACCATCCTCTAGTTGTCTAACACGTTGCTCAAACGCATCAACAGTTGGATTTCCAATTCGAGTGTAAATATTACCAGGCTCTGCTAATCCGAATAGTTTTTGCGCATGGTCCGTATCTTGGAATACATAAGAAGTGGTTTGGTAGATTGGAACAGCTCGTGAACCAGTTGTTGGATCAGGTTCTTGACCTCCATGAAGTAAAATGGTTTCTTCGCTTGGTTGGTGAAATGATGTCATAAAAAAATTCCTCCTTAGATTATAAATGCTGTCTGGAGGAAGAGGAGAAATAAGAAACACCCTCTTCCTAAGAAGAGGGTGTATGATATACGTGGTCCTCCTCTTATCTTCCAGATCAATGACCTGTAGGATTTAGCACCTTTTGAAGCAATATGAATTGCCTCTTAGGTTGCTGGGCTTCGTAGGGCCTATTCCCTCCGCCACTCTTGATAAGAGATCTATAAGATTTTTAGCTTCCGATTTTTCGGAATTTAACTAACATTATAATGGTTTTGGCTTTCTTCGTCAACAATAGATTTTAAAATATGGTTGCTCTTAGATAGGAAACATCCTGCATAAAAGATAAATGATGCGTAATAACGAGAATATGCATATTGCTTCGCTTCGGAAAAACACTTCGCTTTCCGCGGGGGAGTGGTGAGCCTCCTCGGGCTAGCGCCCTGTGGGGTCTCACCGATCTCCTACTTCCCGCAGGAGTCTCAGTGTTTTTCCTACGCTAGTGATGTGATTTTGTCCTATATGATTATTAATGGTAATCCGTTGTTACGCAGCTGTGGCCAGCCAAATATCCAATATAATTATATGTTTCTCATCATATCTTCTTACTCTTCTTACTTCTGTTGGGTACTTCCAAGCAGCGGAAAATGCGAGACTCCTACGGGAAAAGGAACAGTCTGAAGACCCCACAGCGAGCCCTTTTTGCTTGCGATGTCTAGCTACAGCGCCTACACCCTCGAGGTCTTAAGTCAATCCTCATCACGGGCAAAAAACGCCACGCCGAGGCTCGTCTTAAGCTTGTCAGGTGTGATCAAGGCGCTTACGCTTTTGGGTTGAGGAGGCTGAAGCGTTCCCCGAGGAAAGCGAAGTGTATTTCCGGAACGGGTAAACGCTCTAAACATCGCCTTAACTTACTGCGTATAATATAGAATATACGACATTGAAAACAGCAAAGTATACGAAAAGTGCATTTTAAAATAATTAACTAGCTTTTACTTGCCGCCGTTTTGGGTTGTGATAAGAAGAACTCATATAAATAAGTAATGCGATCCAAATAAGCATAAAGGAAATTAGATGTGCTTGAGAAAAGGTCTCTCCATATGCAAAAATACCAAGGACTAGCATAATGGTTGGTGCGATATATTGTAAAAACCCGACCATGGAAAGTGGGATTTTCTTGGCACCACTTGCAAACAGTAACAGTGGTATTGCTGTAACGACACCTGCACCAAATAAGATAATTCCAGTTGTTGAGAAAAACGAACCAGTTGTTATGGTAGTTGTCGGTAATGCCACGACATAAAGGAGCGCGATTGGTGTGATAATCATTGTTTCGATGGTTAACCCAAACATCGCACTAACATCAACCATTTTTTTCAATAGCCCATAAATGGCAAATGTAAAAGCTAACGCTAACGATACCCATGGAAACACACCATAGCTAACGGTTAAGTTGATAACACCAATACCAGCTAATACAAACGAAATAAGCTGTCTTTTGGAAAGCTTCTCTTTTAATACAATCATGCCTAATAGAATGCTAACTAATGGGTTTATATAATAACCTAAGCTTGCTTGGATGACATGATCACTATTTACCGCCCATATGTATGAAAGCCAGTTCAAACTAATGACAAAAGATGCGACTGTAATTCCGATCAGTTTCTTTTTATCTTTGGCAATGACTTTACATTCTTGGATAAAGCCAGGCCATTTACGTAAAGCTACAACTACCCCGATCATAAAGACAAACGACCATATAATTCGATGTGCCAGAATTTCTCCAGCTGGGACATAGTCCACTAACTTCCAATAAGCAGGTAGAAACCCCCAAAGTAAATAGGCACCAAGTGCATATAAAATACCTGCTTTTTGTTGTGTATCCCCCATGTTATCCCCTTCTTTTCTATAAAGTAAAGTGATGAAATAAAGAAAGCGAAACCCATCCAATTAAAATATAGAAGGATAGCCGCTTTCATTCGATAATTATTTACCTAAATAAGTTAATCTTAAGAATAATTTTGTAAAAAAGCAATAGGGAAATGTGAATTTTCATAGAAAGCGCTTTCATAATATCTCTATTTCGAATATGATAGTAGTAGAGAGGTTGGTAAAATAAAGAAGGGGGAGCTTAGGATGTCACGAACTCCAAAACATTTTGAAACAGCTGTTATTCATGAGGGTTACGATGCGAAAGATATGTTAGGGAGTCTTACTACACCATTATTTCAAACATCAACGTTTACATTTGGTTCAGCAGAACAAGGGGAACGTCGTTTCGGGGGAGAAGAGGAGGGTTATATTTACTCACGGTTGGGTAATCCAACAGTAACAGCCTTAGAAGAGCGTATTGCTGCACTGGAAAATGGGGAAAGAGGTCTTGCCTTTGGATCTGGAATGGCTGCTGTTTCTGCTGTTTTAGTTGCCTTAACCAAGGCGAATGATCATATTGTTTGTTCAAGTGGGCTCTATGGCTGTACATTCGGGCTGTTAACGATGATGAAAGAAAAATATAACATTGATCATGATTTTTCAACGATGGAATCTAAAGAAGCACTTCGTTCGATGATCAAGCCTGAGACAGCTTGTATCTATGTGGAGACACCAATTAATCCAACAATGAAGGTCATTGATCTACAGATGGTTGCAAGAGTTGCCAAAGAGTTTAATATACCTGTTGTCGTCGATAACACGTTTTCTTCACCTTATTTACAGCGGCCACTTGAGTTAGGTTGTGATGTCGTTGTTCATAGTGCTACAAAATATATAGGAGGCCATGGTGATGTTATTGCTGGACTTGTGGTAGGTAAGAAAGAATTCTTAGATGATGTTGCGATGACTACCCAAAAAGATATTGGAGGAATTATTTCTCCGTTTGATGCATGGCTACTGCTAAGAGGGCTAAAGACATTGCCAATACGACTTGATCGCCATTGTGATAACGCTGAAAAAATAGTTGAAAAGTTGCGTGAGCATCCAAAGGTATCTACTGTATATTATCCAGGTGATGAGAAAAATCCTGATCACCCGATAATGATGAAGCAAATGAAACAAGGCGGAGGGGTCATCTCCTTTGAAATCGGAGGAACGAAAGAGGATGCACAACGAATGCTAAACCATCTATCCTTTCTTAAAATTGCGGTTAGTTTAGGGGATGCAGAGACATTAATTCAGCATCCAGCTACGATGACACACTCTGTTGTACCAGAACCTTCCCGTTTAAAAATGGGGATTACAGATCAATTAATTCGTTTGTCAGTCGGATTAGAACAGTGGGAGGATATCTGGTTTGATTTAAATGAAGCATTAAATAGTTTATAAGTACTAAGCATAGTTTGACTAAGAACCTATATCCTAATAAGTATAGGTTCTTTTTATTTTTGGCTGTTTTCCAAAAGATTGTTGATTTTTCAAGTATACATCTTAATACACAATTTAGTTTAATAGCAGCATAATATATGAAAAAATCCTTTCATAAAAAGTTGTTGCTTCCATTTATACCATTTAAATAACACTTTCTAGTTAGAACGGGTCAATACTTTTGCCTTTGGATAATATAGGTGTTGTATCATGAACAACAGGCTGTTGGTTTTCTTGCAACTAATGGGAAAAATTAACGATAAATGGAAATTTGTGCTATATTATGTATAATGCAACTTCTTTGGTTACGGATATAGGAAGGAAGATGACGTTGGAATTTATGCCTTACTTGTTAGGTTCTATTCTGTTATTTAATATATTTTTGGCATTTACCATCATTTTTTTAGAACGAAAAGATGCTAGTTCAACATGGGCTTGGCTTATGGTATTATTTTTCATTCCAATTGCAGGCTTTTTGTTATATTTAATCTTCGGAAGAAAATTGAGCAACCAACGTATATTCACATGGGATACCAAAAGCAAACTAGGGGTAAAAAATGCTGTTATGAGCCAGGAAAAGGCGATTGAGGAAGGCCGCTTTGTTTATAAGGATGAAAGCCTGGTCGCTTATAAGGATTTATATTTATTACATTTACGTAACAATGATGCTATTTTAACACAGGATAACGAAGTAAAAATCTACACGGATGGAACAGAAAAGTTTGCTGATTTAATCTATGATTTAGAACAGGCAACCGATCATATTCATTTATTATACTATATTATTCGCCATGACCATTTAGGAAAACGGATTGCGGATGTGCTGATTAAAAAGGCAAATGAGGGTGTCGACATACGTGTTTTGTATGATGACATGGGCTCTAGATCGTTAAGTCGAAAATATGTGAAACGGTTGCAACGTGCTGGGGTTGAATTAGAGGCATTTTTTCCGCCGAAAATTCCTAATATCAATTTTAAAATAAATTATCGTAACCACCGTAAACTAGCGATTATCGATGGCGAAGTTGGATATATAGGTGGTTTTAATATAGGGGATGAATACCTAGGTAAGAATAAAAAGTTTGGGTATTGGCGTGATACCCATTTACGTGTGTATGGCGATGCGGTAAGCACAATGCAAACAAGATTTATTTTAGATTGGAACCAAGCATCTCGGAATGATATTTTATATGAAAATCGATATTATCAAGCAGAACCTAAAGGGCAGACGGGGGTGCAAATTGTATCGAGTGGACCTGATTCTGATTGGGAACAAATCAAGTATGGCTATATCAAGATGATTTTAATGGCAAAGAAGTATATATACATTCAAACGCCATATTTTATACCAGATGAAAGTTTAAAAGATGCACTAAGAATCGCGGCATTATCTGGTGTAAACATAAAATTGATGATCCCCAATAAACCAGACCATCCATTTGTCTATTGGGCAACCTTATCTTATATCGGGGATTTATTGAATGCTGGTGCTTCCGTTTATATTTATCAAAATGGATTTTTACATGCAAAAACGTTAGTGGTGGACGGTAAAATTTCATCTGTAGGGACGGCAAATATTGATGTACGAAGTTTTCGCTTAAACTTTGAGGTTAATGCATTTTTATACGACAGGAAACTTACGCAAAGATTAGTGGAGGCTTTTGAAAACGATATAGAGCTTGCCACCCAAATGACGAAAAAGCTATATGCGAAACGCTCATTAGGAATTCGCTTTAAAGAGTCTATCTCGCGGCTAATTTCACCGATCCTATAGTAAATATAGACTTTAAGGGCAAACTAGCTATATCATTTTTATAGGAGGAATCTCAATGGACCAAAAGCCATGTGCAGCATCCTTAACGGTAAAAACATCCCATGTCTTGCCACCAGATACGAATACACATGGGACGCTATTTGGTGGAAAGTTAATGGCACATATCGATGATGTAGCAGCAATTGCTGCAGTACGACATGCTAGAAAGCCTGTTGTGACAGCTTCTACTGATTCGGTGGATTTCTTAGCACCTGTCAAAGAAGGGGATTCCATCTGTTTAGAAGCTTTTGTAACTTGGACACATAAAACGTCAATGGAAGTGTTTGTCAAGGCGGTTACAGAAGACTTAATTACTGGTGAGCGACAAGTATGTACAACAGCCTTTTTAACCTTTGTAGCGGTTGATGAAAACGGTCAACCGACTGCCATTCCAAGTGTGTATCCTGAAAGTGAACAAGAGAAGAAGTTAAATAAGGGTGCAGAAAACCGCGCAAAACGGCGTAACAAACGACGCAGTGAGTCAAAAGAATTGGCGGCCACATTCGGCACAGCTTTTCCGTGGAATGAATAAGATTATTAAGAACTGAATCCCTGGGTACGAAGACTCAAGATAGATGCGTAAGGAAGCACCTTGGTTGCAAATACTGAACCTTTGTTTGGGAAAACTGAACCCCCGCGTATGAATACTGAACCTCGGGGTGCAAATACTGAACATCAGCATTCAAAAACTGAACCTTCGTATGAAAGGACTCAAACCCACACGCATAAATACTGAACCAGGGTATACAAAGACCGAACCTTTGAAGACATCCTACCTGAGTCCAAAAAAAATGGTGCTTTCCATTTATGGGAGGCACCATTATTACGATTGGTTTACTTGTTTGTTTGTTTCTTCCTCTATCGTTACCCAGCCATTGGCCCAATGTTCAATGGCCTGAATGACGGGTTCTAATGCTTTTCCTTTTTCAGATAATGAATATTCAATCCGTACTGGGAATTCGGAGTAGATATTTCGTTCAACAATCCCCTCTTTTTCTAACATCTTTAATCGGTCAGAGAGTAATCTACCACTAATCGGCAATTCAGCTTCCATTTCAGAGAAACGCTTCGTCCCTTTTAACAAATCAAATAAAATGAGACCAACCCAGCGTTTACTTATTAATTGCATAGCTTTTTCAAAACGTGGACATAATTCCTCCATGAGGATACCCCCTCTCTGAGAAGCATGGGTTACGAAATGTAAGTACTACTATCATATCACAATTTGAAGCCTTCGTAAATTTAATATTCCCACAGCAACATGGTATAAATGGTTAGCAGGTAGTAATAGTTGGCTATTTAACAAATTTATGAAATAATATGATCAGTATATGCTTTTTGTGGGAAAAGTATAAAAATGGTAATACATAAACACTTTAGAGGAGGATTTAAAATGGCAGATAAACGAATAATGGAAAAGTATGCAGAATTAGCTTTACGTACTGGTGTGAATATACAGCAAAACCAAGCATTAATGATTAATGCGCCTCTTGAAGGGGTAGATTTTACGAAAGTTGTTGTTCGAAAGGCATATGAAATGGGTGCAAAAGATGTACATATTAATTGGGTGGATGATGAGTTAACATTACTAAAATACCAAAACGCACCAGATGAGGTCATCAAGAATTATCCAGATTGGAAGGTTCAACTACAAGAATCTTTTGCAGAAGATGGAGCAGCTGTCCTAAATATCCGATCCACTAACCCAGACCTGTTGAAGGATATTGACCCACAACGGGTAGCAGATGCTAACAAAGCTGCTGCCCAGGCATTAAAGAACTTTAAGAAGTATACGATGAACGATAAAATTGCATGGAGCATTATTAGCATTCCTACAGGAGATTGGGCACAGAAGATTTTTCCAGATAAATCAAGAGAAGATGCAATCGAAAGCTTATGGGATGCAATTGTGAAAATTGTTCGTGTTGACAAGGAAGATCCAATTGCAGCATGGGATAGCCATAACGAAACATTAATTACCGCACGTGAATTACTCAACAAGAAAAATTACCAAAAACTTATTTTTAAAGCACCTGGAACGGACCTAGAAATGGAATTACCAAAAGGCCATATTTGGAAAGGTGGATCAGCTCAAACGGAGGGTGGTGTCACATTTAATCCAAATATGCCAACAGAAGAAGTATTCTCCATGCCACATAAATATGGTGTTAATGGAACCGTATCTAGTACAAAACCATTGAACTATGGTGGTAGCTTAATCGATAATTTCAGCCTCACCTTTAAGGATGGAAAAGTAGTTGACTTCAAAGCAGAACAAGGAGAAGACACATTAAAGCACTTACTGGATACAGACGAAGGTGCACGCCGTCTTGGAGAAGTTGCACTTGTACCAGATGAGTCCCCAGTATCTAAATCTGGTTTAATTTTCTATAATACGTTATTCGATGAAAATGCATCATGCCATATCGCGCTTGGGAAGGCTTACCCTACCAATGTAGAAGGTGGGTCGAACATGAGTGATGAAGAATTGGACAAACATGGTGTAAATGATAGTTTAACACATGTCGATTTCATGATAGGATCAGATCAATTAGATATTGATGGGGTCAAAGAAGATGGTTCCACAGAAGCGGTGTTTCGTAAAGGTACATGGGCATTTGATATTAAGTAAAAGATTAAGGTGAAGTCGAGACAGTACACAAAACACCTTTAATAAAAAGTAGTAGGGATTTTTATCCCGCATGTAACGGGGCAGTAAGACCCCCACTTCAAGAATTCTTAGGAGATCCAAGAAAGATAAGTGGGGGATCAAACTGCCCGTAAATGTCCGATTCGTTCAACTAACAATCAGTGGGGAGGAAAGGAAACCCCCACTGATTGAAGTTTCACTTTATATTACCCCTACTACTTTTTTCTATTCTGAAAGATATGAGGTATTAGGAATATCAGTTAAAAATGTAAGTACAAAAAATTAGCAGGACAACACTGGTTAAAACCGCTTTTTGAAGGACAAGTTCTACATATACTTATTTTTGACTAATACTGCTTTAATAGTCGTATAGTCATAGTCATCTGATAAAGCTTTCTTTAATTCTTTTAATGTTGGTTCTGTCAGTTTTTCCCGTTCGGTTAAAATAAGTTCTTCAACTTCTTCGGTAAAAAAGATGTTCCATGCAATTGGCCGGCCCTCTTTGTATGCTTTAAAAAGATGATTTTCAACAGTTTGTGTTGTAATATCCCGAATAAATGCAATATCCTTTATTGACTTACCATTTTGAAATAGCTGATAACTTACGGTATGGCTTGGACGATCATCTTCTTTTTTCTTTGGCTTTGGTGCAGGCGTATCCATAATGCGAATTTTCGGTTTTACATCTGGATGATCAGCTTGCCACTCTTGAATGACAGCTAAAAACACTTCACCATATTGGTCAAATTTTTTCTCTCCTACCCCTTTTATCTGCAACATTTCCTCTTTTGTCGTTGGAAAATAACGACTTAATTCCTTAAGGGTAGCATCTGAAAATAAAATATATGGTGGAACATTTTGCTCAGCTGCTAACGTTTTTCTTAAGGAACGTAGTGCGATAAATAGATCTTCTGGATAATCAGCCTCACTAGCCATTGGTATAGGTGCTGTAAACATTTCTACGGAACGCTTCCCTTTTAAGACATCAACAGAATGTCGATTTAATTTTAATGTAGGGTACCTTCCTTCTTCTGTTGCTAGTATAGATTCGGCGATGAGAAATTGAATCCTCTCAGCTAGCTCTTTTTCAGTATAACGAGACATAATGCCATAGGTTGATAGGGATTGTAAGTTAAAGTTTTGTATTTTCTTATCTTTTGATCCCTTTAAAACTTTAGCCGTCATGGATACACCAAATCGTTCTCCCATCCGTTTCACACAGGATAATATCATCTGTGCTTCTTCCGTTATATCTGTTTTTTCCTGTCGCTTTTGACAATTACTGCACCGTCCACATGTCTCCGTTGACGCATCATGGAAATAATCTAGGATAAAGGTATTAAGGCAGCTGTGTGTATGACAATAATTAATCATAGCCTGTAGTTTACGGTATTCATTTTGTTTCGCTTGGTCATCCATCAGGGACTGTTCTATTAAAAATTTCTGCAGGCGTATATCTTGTGGTGAAAATAATAGAATACAATCACTAGGCTCCCCATCCCGACCTGCACGGCCAGCTTCTTGATAGTATGATTCAATATTCATAGGCATCGCATAATGAATGACATAGCGGACATTAGATTTATCAATTCCCATGCCAAACGCATTCGTGGCAATCATAATGGTTATTTCATCATGCAAAAAGGCTGTTTGTGCTTGTTTCCTTTCCTCTTCTGAAAGACCAGCATGATATTTTCCTACCTTAATCCCATGCTTGGATAAAGATTCATATAGTGCATCCGTCTGTTTTCGGGTGGCTGTATAAATAATACCAGATTCTTCAGGATGCTCATCGATGAACGAACGTATGTAAGTGGTACGATCTCGTCCTTTTATAATGTGAAAGGATAGATTTTCCCGTTCAAATCCGGTATTAATAACGGATTCTGGTTGAATATGCAGTAAGCGTTGAATGTCCTGTATGACTTCCTTGGTTGCGGTAGCGGTTAACGCAGCAAAAACTGGGATGTTAGGGATGGTTGCTAGTTTATCTACAATAGATCGATAGCTTGGACGAAAATCATGTCCCCACTGGGAAATACAATGTGCTTCATCAAATGCAACTAAGGCAATATCGATCTCTTTTAAGATCTGGACAAAATACGATGACTCAAAACGTTCTGGTGCTACATAAACAAATTTATACTGGTTTGTACGAATTCCATTCAGTCGTTTTTGTTGTGTTGCACTTGTTAGGGAGCTATTAATATAGGTAGCGGGAATTCCTAATGATTGAAGTGCATCCACTTGGTCTTTCATGAGTGAAATGAGTGGGGATATAATTATTGCTGTACCACTTCTGGATAAACCTGGAATTTGGTAACATAATGATTTACCTCCACCAGTAGGCATAACAGCAAGTGTGTTATTTAATTGTAGGATATGTGCTATGGTTTCCTGTTGACCAGGGCGAAATGAGTCATAGCCGAAGTAGGTTTTTAGGATAGTTTCTTCTTTTTGCAGCATGATGTTCCTTCCTTCCTTTCTATCTAATCCTAACATAAGAACTAGATTAGGAGGTAGGAAATATTTTTTAAATAATTCATTTCATATTCATTGGTTTTTTACGTCAACATTTTCATATAAACTTGCCTTAGTACTACTTTCTAGAATGAGTTATTAGACATAGAAGGTGGATTTTATGAGTATATCTGAGGAAATTAAGTATAAAAGGTTATAGAGAAAGGAGGTTAGCGCCGAATATTTAGCGCTACCTCCTCTGTCATTTCCACCTATTCGACCTTTACGACACGCCTACCGAACCCAATTGATATAATCCAACCAATTCCCCCACCAATGATAGCTGGAACGAGCCACCCGAGCCCTATAGAGAAAAATGGAAGATTTCCCATCCAGGATGTAATGACAGGCATCTGTATACCAAAGGCTACAAGTCCGTCATATAAGCTAATAATAGCAGTTAATAAAATAGCACCTCGATACACGAACGCAGATCCATTAAATAGTTTTTGGGTTAGGGTTAGTAAAATCAAGACAATCGCGATTGGATAAATAAATACTAAAACAGGAACTGAATACGAGATAATGGTATTTAATCCTTGATTAGCAATCACATAACTTATAATGGTTACGATTAGTACAATATGTTTATAGGCTAGTGGTGTAATGTTACTGAAAAATTGGCCACAAGCTACGACTAAACCGATTGATGTCGTTAAACATGCTAATGCTACAATTGTTCCTAGTAATAGGGTACCAAATTGTCCAAAAATAAGTGTTGCTGCACTAGATAGGATATCTCCTCCATTGGTAAAGGACCCTTGTGCTGCCATTTTTGTTCCTATCCAACCGATTGCTCCATATACAAGGGTTAAACTAATTCCTGTTATAATGCCTGCTTTTAATGTAGACTGTACAAGGGACTTTCGATCTTTTATTCCTCGCTCCTTAAAAGCATTGACGACAATAATTCCAAAGGCCAGCGCTGCGATGGCATCCATTGTTAAATATCCTTCAACAAAACCAGTGAAAAAAGGCGCTGCTGTATATTTTTCAGTAGGTGCTGTAGGTGGTTGGTCTAATAGTAGGAATCCACCAACACATAATGCGGTAATGGCAATTAACAGGATTGGTGTTAAATATTGACCAATACGATCAACCATTTTTGACGGATTTAAACTGACGAAATAGACAATAAGGAAGAAAATAGTTGTAAAGCCAAACAAGATAAGTGTTGAATGATTGGCAGAAAATGGTTCAACTCCCATTTCAAAGGCAACGGTTGCAGCACGAGGGATGGCAAATACGGGTCCTATTGCAAGGTAAATAATAGAAGTAAAAAGAAGTCCGAATAAAGGATGCACTCGGTTTGATAGTTCCCTTGCATCATTATTAACAAACGCAATTGCCGTAACAGCAATAATTGGTAGCCCGACTCCCGTTAGGATAAATCCAATAATCGCTCCCCAATAAGCAGATCCAGCTTCAATTCCTAATGTAGGTGGATAAATGAGGTTACCTGCACCAAAAAACAAAGCAAAAAGCATAAACCCAACTGTAATAGTGTCTTTATTCATGATGATAGCTCCTTCCAGCTATAAGGTTTATTATCGTGAATGTTCTGAATTTTAATCCCGCTAATTAAATAAGTAAATCTGGTCTTCTCAATAAAAATATAACAGTATAAAAAACGATACTTTTCATTATTATCAGAAAATTATTTCCAAATTGTTTACATATATTTTTTCAACGAAAGCAAACTAATATTACCAAGGAATGTACATACTGTCAATATCATTCAGATGTGATTTTCAGCACTATTAGACTTTTTAGAAAAAGGCACCCAGTAATTGGTTGGGCGTTAACTAGGCATTCTATCAAAACTTTTCTATAAATGGTAAAACAAAAACATAACATTAAACAGTTTACATTATCGTTATCCCCATTTAAAATGTCTTTATGTTTAAAAAGATGTGGAATATAGTTACGAGGTAAGCCACATTTGATTAAGGAGGTTTGGGATGGTCCCATCGTTATTATTTGAAATTATGGTAATTGGTCTTTTAGGGATTGGATCACAATGGTTGGCATGGCATTATCGTATGCCTGCCATCGTGATTATGTCGATTACTGGTTTGTTAGTCGGACCAATATTTGGTTTTATTAATCCTCAAGAAGACTTTGGGAATTTATATAATCCGATTATTTCGGTAGCAGTGGCAATTATTTTATTTGAAGGTAGTTTAAGTTTAAGCTTCAAAGAATTGAGAGGACTAGGGAAACCTGTTTTCCGGATTTCCACGATAGGTGCCTTTATTGCGTGGATTCTAGGTTCTTTAACCGCACACTATATTGCTGGTCTTTCCTGGGCAGTTGCCTTTGTTATAGGTGGACTTTTTATTGTTACAGGTCCAACCGTAATTATGCCTTTATTAAGACAAGCAAAATTAAAACCACGACCAGCAAAGATCTTAAAGTGGGAAGGAATTATTGTTGATCCGATTGGAGCACTATTAGCAGTATTTGCATTTGAAGTTATTTCTTTTTTAACTGCAACTGATCCAGATGGGACAGCACTTGTTATCTTCTTTGTTGCATCTATTTTTGCGGGAATTTTAGGGTGGCTTTGTGGTCGTGGGATTGGCTGGATGTTTGAAACAGGTCATATACCAGAATTTTTAAAATCACCAGCTGTATTTGTAGTTGTTATTTTTTGCTTTACCTTTGCCGATGAAATTATGCATGAGACAGGGTTGTTATCGGTAACCGCAATGGGGATTACCTTAGCGAATATGGGTATTAGTTCTGTTGCAGATATGCGCCACTTTAAAGAAAACATCTCGATTCTTTTAATTTCATCTATTTTTATTATGCTAACCGCTTCATTACAAGTCGAAACCTTATTACACATTTTCAATCCGAACATAATTGGCTATGTATTACTTATGATGTTTATTGTTCGGCCATTGTCTATTTTCCTTTCAACGATGGGCACAGGTTTGTCGTTTAATGAAAAACTATTAGTTGGGTGGATTGCGCCTAGAGGAATTGTTGCTCTAACGGTTGCAAGTTATTTTGCTTCTGTGCTAACTGATGCTGGTTATGAAGATGCATCCATTTTGACAACCTTAACATTTGGTCTGGTTTTCTTTACAGTTGTAGCACATGGTTTTTCGATTGGTTGGTTATCAAAGAAACTACATTTATCGATGGAGGGAAAACCAGGGTCTGCTATCGTTGGAAGTAATCGATTCACAGTTGAATTAGCAAAATCGTTAATGAAAGAAAATATTCCTGTTATCGTTGTGGATTCTTCATGGGATCGATTAAAGCATGCTCGGAATGCAGGGGTCCCATTTTATCATGGAGAAATGCTTTCGGAGCAAACAGAGTATAACTTAGATACAATCCCATACAAATATTTAATTGCTGCAACAGAGCGTAATTCGTATAATGCACTTGTATGTACGACATTCTTGCCAGAGTATGGGCGAACAAATGTCTTTAAAGTTAGTCCAAACCGTCTGCATGACCTTGTCGATAAAGTAGGTGGCCGCGTCATCTTTAGTAAAGATATATCCATTGGTGATTTATTAGATAAACTCGACCGTGGCTACGTGTTCCGACATACACAAATCACCGCACAATATAAGTATGAGCAATATAAACAAGATTTAAATGAGGAAACGGTTTTATTGTATATCGTAAAATCATCTGGAAAAGTAGTGTATTTTTCAGAGGAAATGCGTGTAGCACCAGAAGCGGGTGATAGAATTGTGAGTTTGGCACCACAAGGAAAAAGTGTAGACAAAAAACAAAGTAGCCAAACGGAATTAGCTAATAATAAAGCGTAAGCCAATTATGGCTTACGCTTCTCCTTCTTCTAGTGCTTCTAATTTTTTGTAGATTTCCGCTATTTCACCTTCTAAGCGAATTAATTGTCCCTCTGCCGATTTAACACGGCCACCGACATATTCTAATTTATCGAGATCACTTTGAATTCGAACATAATCTGATTTTAATTCGTCTAGTTTTGCTTCTAGTTCACGCTTTGTCATGTTTCTCCTCCTTAATTTGATCAGATTAATGCATCATTTTTCTGTTCTTTTGATGCAATATAGGTCTGATAAAAGTGTCCAATAATCGTTTTAATAACAGCATAGAAAGGAACAGCAAACAAGATTCCTAGAAAGCCTGCAATACTGCCTCCTGCTAGAATGACAGTAATTATCGTTAACGGATGGATATCCAATACCTTACCCATCACATTCGGTGAGATAAAGTTACTTTCAACTTGTTGTGCTGCAATCATAATTAAGGATACCCATATGATCATCATTGGATCTTGAAATGCGCCCACAATGATGGCTGGTGCAACTGCGATAAAGGGTCCGATAAAGGGAACCACATTCATGACGAGCCCAAATAATGCGAGAGTTAAAGCATAGTTTAAATCAATGATAGCATAACCAATCAATAGTAAAACACCAACACAAAAACTGACGATTAATTGTCCTTGGATAAACGCTGTGAGTACTTCATCAATTTTTTGTAGCAGGGTACGTATATTATCAGCTTTTTTCTTTTCAAAAATTTGCGTAATATATGGTACAAGCTTTTCGCCGTCCTTTAACATAAAGAATAAGAAGAACGGGATTAAAACAATGGATGCAATAATACTAATAAGCTGACCAATAAATCCAAATAGATGGCTTATAAAGTTTTCAAGATAGGTTTGTAAGTTATTTGTAAAATCACTAATAGCATTATTAACTTCTTCTGGAATGACGATTTGATTGGCTTGCCAATAATTAATAAAATTTTCGACTCCACGGATCATACTTGGTACATTTGCCATCAGATTAGAAAATTGCCGTTGAAGGATAGGTGACAAATACAATATAACGAAAAATGCAATCAAGATTAACAGTAAAAAAACGAGTAATATGGCAACAACCCGATTAATCTTGAATCGTTCTAAAAAGTGCATGACTGGCTTTGTTAAATAAAAAAGGATGCCTGCTCCAATAATAGGTACTGCGACAGCACCTATATATTTTAAAATGGGGGTGAATACAAAATCCGTGACAGATATTAGCAAGATTAATAGAAAAATTAAAATAAATAGGGTTAATGTTTGGAACCAACGCTTTTGATACACTTTAAAAACACACCTTCTTTTTTGGGATATGCTCTATATGTTTGTTAGACACTTTTCGCAAATTCGGATGTTTTTCGTAAAATAACAACTCCGATTCAATCATTTTGTCTCATTTCATGATGGCGGATACTTGATTCGTTCCAGCAAGTGATTATGTATATTCCTATTGTAACGATAAAGAATATGAATAGGAAGGAAAGTTTGTTTATTTTCCTAATTATTTCCGATTTTTCTCTTTTATAAACCTGTAAGATGCTAGTTAAATAGAATATTATATAAAAGTATGCTAGAATTTAACCAATCTAAAAGGTTTGAAGCTCGTAATAGGTTAGGTATTTAGGGGGATTACGGTATGGTGAATTGGCAAGAAATATATGAAAAATGGAAGTCCTATAAACAATTGGATTCATCCTTAAAAATACAACTAGAAAAAATGGAAGAGAAGCCAGCTGAATTGGAAGATGCATTTTATAAGGAATTAACATTTGGTACTGGTGGAATGCGTGGCGTGTTAGGTCCTGGTTTAAATCGGATGAATATCTATACCGTCCGAAAAGCTGTCTATGGCTTAGCAAATTATTTGAAAGTAAATTGTGTAAATGTAAGAGATCGTGGGGTAGTCGTTTCATATGACTCGCGCTATATGTCGAAAGAATTTGCAGTAGAAACAGCGAAGGTACTTGGCACATTTGGAATTAAGACATATGTGTTTGATGCATTGCGACCTACACCAGTCTTATCTTTTGCGGTTCGTTATTTAGGAACGGTTGCAGGTGTGATGATTACAGCAAGTCATAACCCACCAGAATATAATGGATTTAAAGTATATAACGAAGACGGTGGTCAAATCACTCCAAAAGAAGCAAAAGCCATCATTACAGCTATTCAGGAAATGGATGATGAGTTGCGTGTTCCTTATATGGAGCAAGATGAATTAGAACAAAAAGAGTTGTTAAACTGGATTGGTAGTGCAATTGATAATGCATACTTAGATCGATTGAAAGACATTACGAAATTGGAGAGTGAGGAACTGCAACAGGAGAAAGATATGCAAATTGTGTTTACCCCCTTACATGGAACAGCACATCATTTAGTGATGGAAGGGTTAAATCAGTTGCATTTTACAAAGGTAGATGTGGTAGAAGAACAAGCAAAACCTGATCCTGAGTTTTCAACTGTTGAGTCTCCTAATCCAGAAGAACATCAAGCGTTTACCATGGCGATTGAAAAGGGTAAACAGAATAATGCAGAAATTTTAATTGGGACAGATCCTGACGCAGATCGACTAGGGGTTGCCGTTCCAGAAGAAAATGGGGAGTACCGTGTATTAACTGGAAATCAATTAGGTGCCCTATTATTAGACTATATCCTTTCCACTAGTGACAAAGCCTTGTTAACAAACGGACGGATGCTAAAAACAATTGTTACCTCTGAATTAGGACGAGCTGTTGCGGATAACTATGGAATTAAGACCATTAATACATTAACGGGATTTAAGTATATTGGTGAAAAGATACATCAATTTGATGAAACAGGAGAAACGTTTATTTTTGGCTATGAAGAAAGCTATGGTTATTTAATAAGTAGTTTTTCACGGGATAAAGATGCCATTCAGGCAGCTGTGATGGCAGTGGAAATGGCCTACTATTGGAAAAAACAAGGGAAAACCTTATTAGATGCACTTCATGATTTGTATGAAAAATATGGATTTTATTTAGAGGGATTACGTTCCTTCACGTTAAAAGGAAAAGAAGGAACGGAAAAAATTAAGGAAATTATGGATGGGGTACGTCGCAATCCGTTATCAGCAATAGCGGGTATTCAAGTGGAAAAAGTGGAGGATTATGCCGCTAGTGAACGTATATTTATCCAACAAAACACGGTAGAAAAAATGGAATTACCACAAGAAAATGTGGTGAAATATATTCTAGAAGATGATAGTTGGGTATGTTTGCGACCATCAGGTACAGAGCCAAAGATTAAGTGCTATTATGGTGTCTGTGGCGACACTTCTGTTGATAGTAAGGAGCGGCTGAAAAAACTTGAAACAGCAATGGGTCATGTGTTAAAACAATATATGTAATGCTAATAATGCAAAATAGTGGAAATTTGAGTGTAAATACAGTAAGATAAAAACTATTCTAAAGGGGAGTAGCTGTACAATCTAAGTCGTCATTTCGAGATATACCTATCTCCGGCTGGATTGGCAACTAAACGAATGTTGTTAGCGAGACCTTTGCCAATTGTGGTAAGGGTCTTTTTTATGGGGTCTTACCAATTGGTAGGCCTTTTTTCATTTCTTTTTTAGCTATTCAATAAAAAAATGTTTTGATGAATGATTGATGTGAATTGCGACGTAAATTTTAGCTTTTATTACCGCTATGGAAATACACTTCGCTTTCGCGGACTCTCCACGAGCCTCCTCACTCGTACCCTCGCCCGCTGGGTCTCTTAGGCTCGTTTTTCCGCAGGAGTCTTCGTGTTTTCCTCCGCTGGTTTTGTGCTATCTTTATTCTTATCATTTCTGTTCTTAAAATAATAGTTGATTGGAGCGGAGAACAGTCGAGACGAGCAATGCAGGTTTTTTTATAAAAGGGTAACACTAAAAACAGTCATTATACTGTTTTAGTTTAAATGAAGGAGAGGCGTTATATGGAAGCACAATTGTTGATTGAGTATTTATGGGTATTAGTCGTCTTAATCGGGCTTGAAGGACTTTTAGCTGCAGATAATGCACTTGTATTAGCTATCATGGTTAAACATTTACCACCGAAGGAACGAAAAAAAGCATTATTCTATGGATTAGCTGGGGCGTTTATCCTTCGTTTTGGTTCTTTGTTTATTATTGCCTTTTTAGTAGATGTATGGCAGGTTCAAGCATTAGGTGCAGCCTATTTACTGTTTATCTCGATTAAACACCTGTCCGATAAATTTAGGAATGGACATCAGGAGGAAGAAAAAACAAAAGAAAAAGCGGGAAGTGGCTTTTGGATGACGGTCGTGAAAGTAGAGTTTGCCGATTTAGCCTTTGCAGTTGATTCGATCTTGGCGGCTGTAGCTTTGGCTGTAGCACTTCCACCGACAGGACTAGGGGAAATTGGAAGTTTGGATGCTGGACAATTTATGGTTGTTTTAGCAGGAGGAATGATTGGATTAATTATCATGCGCTTTGCCGCAAATGTATTTGTGGAACTATTACATAAGCGACCAGGCTTAGAGATAGCTGCATTTGTTATTGTTGGTTGGGTAGGTGTGAAACTTGCTTTAATTGTATTTGCACATGAAGACATTGCATGGATTCCACATGATTTTCCACACTCCACCTTATGGAAAGTTATATTCTATGCCATTTTAGTTGGTATAGCAGCAGTCGGCTGGTTTATGTCAGGACGCAAACGTCAAGAACTCCAAGGACATTAATGGGGGATGAATATGCGTATTAAAACAAAACGGATATATGATGATGTGTCAAGTGATGATGGGGTTCGAATATTAGTGGATCGACTTTGGCCAAGAGGGGTCTCTAAGCAACAAGCCAATATAGATGAGTGGTTAAAGGATATCGCTCCATCCTCTGCTTTGAGAAAGGAATTTAATCATCAGTCAGAACGATTCGATTGGTTTAAAAAGGCATATCTTGAAGAATTGCAGACAGGTCCGCAATATAAAGCATTTCAGCAGTTAAAAAAGATTATGCTGGAAAACAGTACGGTAACGCTTCTATATGCGGCAAAGGATCGTACACATAATCAAGCAATGGTATTAAAAGAACAGTTGGATTCTAACTAAAAAAGAACGTGTATGCCACGTTCTTTTTTTTTTAAAAGGTAAGAAAAATTGGCTTTCATTATTGTCTTTTATAAGAAAGGCCACATCCAGCTCCAGCGCTAAAGCTGTAGCGAGACTTCCCTCACCTCCGTACGTCGCTAACCGGGCGCTTCTAGCTTTTGTTAGTTGCTGCCGCTACTGGATGAGGCTGCAGCAGTTGCACCTGCGACGGTCGCGATCATGACAGCCTGTTGAGCCTGCATCATCGTTTCTAATGTAGTATATATACTTGCCTCTGCCAAACCAGTATGGTCCATTTGATCCTGAACATATAAACAAACAGCCATCATCACATTCATATCCTTTTGCCATTTCAAGTCCTTTTGCTTATTCAGTTCCTGATACATGCTGTGAATTTTTTGCATATCAACAGTATCAGGCGGCAATAGGCTAAGCATGCCAAAAACTGGATAGTACATGGATTTTGGTTTAATTCCAGCCTTCTTAAATTCCTCATACATTGATATAGAACGATTGACTAAGGTATCATGTGATTCATCCTGGCTTAAAGAAAGAATGTGACTTAAAAATTGTAATTCATTTCCTTTTTTAAACTGATCTTGGCTTAGACGCTCATAAAATCGTTCAATATGTTCCATTAAATCGTCTCGGTCCTCATATGCAAGCAATACTGCAAGAGGATAATCATTTGTGGATGTTAAAAAGCCATGTTCCTGTTTCATGCCATCATAAATGGTTTTGGCTTTTTCAATAATGTTGGATGGGTCCTTAACTTGTTTATTCGTAAGGACGATAGATGCAGCAATATAGGTATAGGTACCACTTTTGAATTTCACTTGTTTAAAAGCGTGATAGATATCAAATAGGGAATCAACTGCTTCCTCTGGCTGATCGAAATGAACATCCAAAAATGCAGCAGTAGTAAAACGAGAGTGTGAACGCATGGCTGAAAATAAACTGGCTTTCTGTTTAAGTTTATCAGCAATAGCAATTAATTTTCCAACATCCAATTGTTTTTGATGCATCGTATAAATGGATGCGATGCTCATTAAGACTTGTTTTTCCATCACCTTCCACTTCAGCCCGTCTTTCAGCACCTGATAGGTTTTGGTGTATGTTGCTATTTTTTCGTTATGCATGAATAATCTCCTTTATTTTACGTTAGGAAAGTATAAAATTTTAGCCAAGAAGTGGACTCGACGTAGCTAAAATTTTAATGTCCCAAGTATAAGAAAAACGAACACCTTCGCTAAAAGACGAGCGAATGCGAGTTTTTCTAATGCGTGTTACGATTATATACGGAATAATATCGTCAAAAGTTTCATTTCCAGCAGGACTTCGTTACAATAACGAAGAGGTGATAAAAATGGCAGAACATCATTTTCACTTGAAAGCAGATTGGCCAGGTGGCAGGAACAGTGAAGGGTTCATAAATGCAGGAAATTTAAAAACGAAAGTGTCCATACCACCAGAGATGGATGGACCAGGTGCAGGAACTAATCCAGATGAGATGTTATTAGGTGCTGCAGCTACCTGTTATATGATCACGCTAGCTGCGATGATTGAACGAGCTAATCTTCCATTAAAAGAAATGTCCCTAACATCAGAAGGAATAGTGGATGTAACAAATGGGGTATTTACGTATAAAAAAATAATACATCGGCCAGTTGTTGCTTTAGCAGAAACTTCAACTGACTCAGAACGAAAGAAATTGCGGCGTTTAGTGGAGAAAGCAGAAACAAGTTGTATGATTTCCAGGGCCATTCAGGGAAATGTAGAGATGGAACTAGAACCAACACTTTCCTAAAACAAGAAAAAATGTACCTAAGTAAAAGAACCTAAATAAAAAATCTACCTATTTGGCTAGCGGAGCAAAGAACCACTTTCTTCTACGAGATGAATCCCGTCATTCCGTTATTTGCCGAAAAACTCATGTTTAGAGCCTGATCTGTAATCCTCATTCTGTTATTGGTGATTTCCCCCTATGTAATCTAATGATTTAGTGCAATTAGCGGAAAGAGGATTCCCTTTGTAAGCAGGACTAGCTGTGTTCACTTCAAACTGGAAAAATTCATCCATAAATTCCACACCTATAGAAATCTCACACATGTTAAAAACTAACTCCAAGTCATACTATTCCCATTGGTTTTATACAATATGTAGTAAGCAAATGGAATGTTTTTGCATATACTATGTAAAACCAATAGGAGGGAGCAAGTATGGACTTATTTCTTGTTGTGATAAATGTTGCCATATTACTCGCACTTATAGGTCTATTAATCTACATGCAACGACAGCACATATCCTTTTCTAAGCGCGTGTTTGCTGGTTTAGGATTAGGGGTAGTGCTTGGTGCTGTGCTACAAGGAATTTATGGTAGTGGTTCTGAAGTACTGACACAAACAACGGATTGGTATAGTATTGTTGGGAATGGCTATATTAATCTTCTTATGATGATTGTAATCCCGCTCGTTTTAGTATCCATCATACAATCCATCATTAATTTAGAAAAAACAAAAGATCTAGGGAAAATGTCTGCATGGATCATCGGTATTTTAATTTCAACCACAATGGTAGCTGCCTTCATTGGAATTGGAACCGCAACCCTATTTGATTTAAGTGCAGAAGAAATTGAAGCAGGCCAAGCGGAAGAAGAACGTGGATCTATGTTGGAGTCAAGGTTAGATGACGTGGAAAATGAATCAACTCCACAGAAGATATTAAACTTTATTCCATCTAATATTTTCCTAGACATGACTGGACAACGTGCAACATCTGTTATTGCTGTGGTCATTTTTTCCATTATTGTTGGGGTTGCCGTCTTAGGATTACGGCGGAAAAATCCAGCTCAAGCGGAAACATTTACGAAAATAGTTAATGCCTTTTATGGCGTGGTCATGCGTATTGTAACCTTAATCCTACGTCTAACACCATTTGGTATCTTGGCCTTAATGGCAAATACGGTTGCAAGTACTGATTTTGTAGGAATCCTAGAACTAGGTAAGTTTGTTGTCGCATCGTATATCGCGTTAATCCTCATGTTTATTGTGCATTTATTATTGGTCGGCGTATTTGGCTTAAATCCAGTCCTATTTTTACGTAAAGTCTTACCAGTTTTAAGTTTTGCTTTTACTTCTCGATCTAGTGCAGGTACAATCCCGTTAAATATTCAAGCACAGCAAAATTCACTTGGAGTTAACCAAGGAATAGCCAATATGTCTGCATCATTCGGTGCGACGATGGGGCAAAACGGCTGTGCAGGTATCTACCCCGCAATGCTAGCAGTGATGATTGCACCAACAGTAGGCATTGATCCACTCTCACCTGGTTTTATTGCACAACTATTAATTATTATAGGTGTTAGCTCCTTTGGTGTAGCAGGTGTTGGTGGTGGTGCGACATTTGCAGCATTAATTGTCTTATCATCGATGAATATGCCAGTTGCATTAGCTGGTTTGTTAATCTCCATCGAGGCCTTTATTGATATGGGACGCACAGCACTTAATGTGAATGGATCGATGCTATCTGGAACATTAACCTCACGAATATTAAACAATTTAAATCTAAAAACATTTAACGATGAAACAGCTATTGAGAAGAAAATGTCTTTATAGTAAACGAAATAGCCGTTCTGTTTAAGGACGGCTATTTTTTAATGAGCTGTAATATCGCATTGATTGGTTGGGTGTTGGCTGCTTCTCGGTATTTTTTAAATGGACAACCATCTGTTTGCACACGATCTACCACATTTTTGATGGTAAATTGTTCTGGTCTTAATTTATTATTCACTTCCTCCCAAAACAATGGAGCAGCAACGGTTGCGTCATTTGTCTTACGGGGGGAGTATGGTGCAATGATGGTTTTGTCTTTTCCATGTTGTACATAATCAATATAGAGCCTGCCATTTCGCTTATCTTTAAACCGTTCTGTTGTAAATAAAGTTGGGTGCGCGTTTTCAACTGTCCAAGCAATAGCTTGTGTGAACACGGCTGTATCGTCATATGTCATGCTTTCTTTTGGTAGTGGAATATAAATTTGTAACCCTTTATTCCCAGATAGTTTCACAAATGACGTAAGACCCAAATCATCAAGAAGCTGTTTTATTAAGGTTGCCGCTTTGATTGCCAGTGAAAATTCATTGCGGCTAGGTGGATCAAGATCAAATACTATCTCATTTGGCATACTGGAGTTGATTTGTTGAAATGGAACATGATATTCAATTGCCCCATGATTGGCAAACCAAACGAGGGTATCTAATCGGTCACACACGATAAAGGTTTCTCCATTGCGCTCAAACCGATTAATAAAGTTAGGTGCATAATCAGGTAGGTGTTTTTGGAAAAAGTGTTCACGTGTTACGCCGTCTGGACAACGGATAACCGTTAAGGCACGGTTTTCAAGAAATGGGAGCATATATGGAGCAATTTCTCTAATGTAGGTGAGTAAGTCTCCTTTGGTTAGCCCCTTTTCTGGCCAAAATACCTTATCTGTATTCGTAGCTTCTACTGTGGATGGTAACATTGCCATATCGAGTTGCAATTGTTGCTTTGTACAAGTTTGGGGGTCCTGTTTTAGCACTAATTGTGCAAATTCAGGCTCTCGTAATTCTCCTTTATATAAATCCAAGGTATGAATAGAGGCACAAATAGCTGGCGGCAAATAAAAACCGTTTTCTCGTTTTTCCCCTTTGGTACGAAAAAGCTGTGATAATGTCCCCATCTCCTCATCAGAAAGTCCGTGTTTGCATTTTCCAATTGGTTTAATGGTCTCATTCTCAAACACATTAATGGTAAAATAGTTATTTTTAGGATCATAAAACGTGATAAATCCTTGTATCGTACGCCAATTTTTAAGTTTCATCCAATCATGATGCTTTTTACCAGCATGGTATGTACTGTTTTTTCGTTTCGCAATCATGCCTTCTCCTTTATAGATGAAGACTTTACCCCACAAATGTTGTGCGTCTGAAAAAGTAGGTACATATCGTAAACGCCCTGTTTCTGGAAGAGTTTGCACTAAAAGGGTTTCTAACATCGCCTTTCGTTCCATGTATGGAGTAGCCTGTAAGGAGTTTCCGTTTTGCTGTAAGAGATCAAACACACAAAAATGGGCTGGTCGCTTTTCTGCCGCTTTGTTAATTGAGTCGGTATTTTTCAAACGACCACGTTGCTGGAGAACAGCAAAATTAGCCTGATAAGGATTATTGAGGATAGCAATTTCCCCGTCCAGAACAAGTGGTAAGTGTGGTTCTACGGAATGCTCTATCTCCTGACAAAAAGTAACGATTTCAGGAAAATTCGCTGTTAAGTCATGTCCGTTTTTACTAATTAAACGAATGGATGCTTTATCCCAATATAAAACACCACGAAATCCATCATATTTAACCTCATACATCCATTCATCCGGTTTCTTTGGTATTTCTGCTGTAGCGATTGGTTTCATGATATCCACATTCATACCCCCTCCATCTTAACGTGGCTAAAATTCGCAAAAACATGTGGATAACAAAACTAGAACTTCACAAACTATGGAAGAAGGAGGGATTTGTTTATGCATACGATGTGGAAAGGGACGATTAGCTTCGGTTTGGTGAATATTCCTGTTAAGATGCATGCTGCCACAGAAAATAAAGACATTCAATTAAGGCAGCTACATAAGGAATGTCAGTCCCCAATTAAATACCAAAAAGTTTGCCCTCATTGTGATCGTGAAGTAGAAAATGATGAAATTGTCAAAGCCTATGAATACGCTAAAAATAAATATGTTGTGTTAGATGATGAGGATTTAGAAGAATTGAAAAAAGAACAAGCGGATCGAGCAGTCGAAATTGTTGATTTTGTGAACCTAGAAGAAATTGACCCAATTTACTTTGAGAAAAGTTATTATTTATCCCCAAATGATGGCGGTGGAAAGGCCTATGCCTTGTTACGCTCTGCACTAAAGGAAACAGGAAAAATTGGCATTGCCAAAATGATGATAAGGTCAAAAGAGCAATTAGCTGTTATTCGGATCTACGAAAATACATTAGTTGTTGAGACTATTCATTTTCCAGATGAGGTACGTAATGTTCAAGACGTACCAAATGTTCCAGAAGAAGTGGAAACAGCTGAAAAGGAATTAGATACAGCCAAAATGTTAATTGAGCAATTAACCACTGAATTTGATCCAGAAAAATATAAAGATGAATATCGAACAGCACTACTTGATTTAATTGAAGAGAAAAAAGATGGGGAAGATCATGTAACACCCACAAAAGAGAAGTCAGAAACCCCAGATAATGTTACGAATTTAATGGATGCATTACAAGCATCACTTGATCGCGCTAAAAAGGAAAAGCCGAAGCCAAAACAACCAAAACGAAAAACAAAAACAGCACAGAAGAAAAAAGCGGCAAATACGTAAAAGGTCTCCTATAATGGAGGCTTTTTTCGTTGGCTTTGTAGCAAAAATAACCATATAATCCCACTTCGAAATAAACCGAAAAATTACAATCCAATCTCAATTTTACGCATCCTTGACACCAATATAACAATTCTGTGAAATGACTCTAAATATGGAGTTTTTTAATTGATAAATGGGTATGGAAGGAATATGCTATTTTTACAAAAACATCGTTTCGCATACTGTTTATATACCATTTCTAGTTTCTATAGATTGCGACGTAAGTTAAGGCGATGTATAGAGTGTTTATCCGTTCCGGAAATACACTTCGCTTTTTAGCGGGGGAGTGGTGAGCCTCCTCGGGCTAACGCCCTGTGGGGTCTCACCGATCTCCTACTTCCCGCAGGAGTCTCCGTGTATTTCCTTCACTAATGTGGCTGACATCTTTCTAATCATTGCTATTGCTAATATACTAGTTGATTGGAGTGTAGGACAGTCGACTCCTGCAGGAACAACATGTGTCTAGACCTGAGCAGGAAGTGGTCTTCTTCCGATGTCTAGCTACGACGGACAGGACGTCCTAGTGCCGATAGACATAAGGACGTGGCGTTTTCATCGGTCAGCGCCTACCCCCTCGAGGTCTTAAGTCAATCCCCATTACGCGCAAAAAGCGCCACGCCGAGGCTCGGCTTAAGCTTGGCAGATAAGAAAAACTTTTTTACTGCATAAGTGCAACTAAGGCTTTCGCCACTTGGCGACAAGCCAAGTTTTCTAATCGGGGGTAACCAAGGTGCTTTTAGCTTTTCTAAAGAGGAGGCTGAGGCCGTGCCTGCGGTAAAGAAGACACTGTGAACACGAATAAGTTTGAACAGATGTCGCACTTATGCCCATGGTGAAAGCGACTGTCCGAAGCGGAAATCAAGACTACTATGTTACGTCGCAATTTACATCAACTGTTAGATGAAATTTAGCCAATCAAAATGGGAATATGGGGACGGCACTTTTTTTAAAATCACCCTTATGAAAATGATGTGTAAAAGGATGGGGAGATACATGGAGAGGAATGCCTACTTTGATAATGCAAAAGCCATTCTCATCTATCTAGTTGTTTTTGGTCATCTTATACAGCCATTTGTAGCTGAATCGCACGAGATGAATACACTTTATTTATGGATTTATACGTTTCATATGCCTGCATTTATTTTTCTAGCAGGTTTTTTTGCAAAAGGATCAGGCAACCTGAAATATATAACGCGCCTAGCAAAAAAACTTCTAGTGCCATATATCATTTTCCAAGTTTTATATTCGATTTTTTATTTTATAATTGGAAAAGAGGCTTGGCAAACTGGAGTTTTTTATCCACATTGGTCACTATGGTTTTTATTTAGTTTGTTTAGCTGGCATATTTTACTGATTTTCTTTAAAAAAATCCCACCAACTATTGGTGTTATTTCTACTATTCTATTAGGTTTGGCTGTTGGCTATATTGGTGAAATTGGCCACACCTTTAGTTTATCCCGAACGATTGTCTTTTTCCCGTTTTTCTTGTTGGGATATTGGTTAACGAAAGAACATGTATTTTGGTTAAAACAAAAAGTTGTTAAAGTAGGATCTGCACTCGTCTTATTGGTGATTGCCGTTGCTATTTATATCGCTCCAGAGTTTAATTCAGGCTGGCTATTAGCTTCTAAGTCATATGGAGAGCTAGGTGCAACAGAATATGGCGGGATAGCACGTTTCTTGGTCTACCTCACGTCTACTGTAATGGCAATTAGTGTGATGGCGTGGGTACCTATTGAACGCACACGTTTTACAAGTGTTGGATCTCGAACACTTTATGTATATTTGCTGCATGGTTTTTTCATTCAATTCTTCCGTGAAAATGGTTTGTTTGAAGTAAATCATGTCGTGGATGTTATTGGATTGGGAGTCTTATCATTAGGGATTGTGTGGATCTTATCTAGTAAACTCATTATCCAAACCTGGCAGCCTTTCGTAGAAGCAAACCTATCTATCATTCGAGGTGCTTATGGAAATAAGCACTCTAAACACCAAAATTAAAAAAAATCGTATAAATGGCAGTTTAACCGAATATAGATGACTAATAGCCCCTAAGTGTGAGGGGGCTTTTTCCACATCAAAAGGGGCCACAGTTAGTTGCAAGTTTATCCCGTATGTAACGGGCAGTAAGACCCCCACTGATTGAAGTTTCTCTTTATTAGATTGCTATTGAATTTTCACAGAAAAGGGGTATAATTCAGATAATATTTTGTATATAAAAGCAGGGTACATGGAACGAATTGTGGGAAGGTAGAAACGCATTCGCTCCATCTTTAAAACGACACCATTAATTTCCTCCCCTCTTTTATGGGATACATTACAAATATAAGAAATTGCACAAGGAATCATGTATATCATTGATCAGCATCGTGTGGTCGCAGAAGGTGTTGCTGCAACAGGGATTGCGGCCCTAAGAAAATCGCCACGATTGTATGTCAATACCAATGTTATTACAACAATACTCCAAGAATAACGAAAGGATTAAAGTCTACCATGCAAGGTAGTAAGGAGTGGGTAACCATTGGCCATTACTGTACAGGAGGTATTACGACTTCCAATTCTTCAAACGGCAAAGGTAAAAACCGCAAAGAACTCCCTAACCCGTTATCGAGTGGAATGGGTTTCTGCGATAGAGGGTTCTGTTGAAAATTTTGTACGTAAAGATGAATTTATTTTAACCATGGGAATGGGATATGAAAACAATCCGGATCAATTATTAGCTTTTGTCCGAGATGTGTATGCATCAGGTGCCTCTGCATTAGCTATTGCAACAGGACGTTATATTTTTGACCTTCCGAAACGTGTGCTTGAATTTACTGAAGCACACGATTTTATTCTCATTGAATTACCATGGGAGATTCGATTTGCTGATATTCAACGGGAAACAATGGATAAAATTAATGAATGGAAGGAGACCGTTTCCGAGCAGTCACGAACTATTCAGAAACAGCTAATCGATCTAGTCGTTCAAGGAGAAGACCTGTCAGGTATAGCAAAATATGTGGAGCGACATCTTGGATGGGGTATCGTTTTTACCGATCAGACAGAAAATATCATCGCAGGTGGTAAAAAAACAGAAGATCTACTAGAGCTTTGGAGGAATGTGAAGCAGGATGAGTCCATCTCAATCGAAGAGCCCGTAGATCGCCATATCGAAAAAGCACAATATGGCAAACAACATATGGTTAAAAAGAAAATATCAGCAGGTGGGATAAATCGAGGAGGCTTTATTATTCTGCTGCCTGAAGGAGAAGAGATTACGGGAAATGTGTTGCACATATTGGAATATTTATCGGCAGCTGCAGCACTTTGGATATCTCGCCAGGATGCGATTGTCAAGACGGAAACACGCCTGCGTAATGAGTTTATTTGGAATTTGGCAAAAACGCCTGGCTATTTAACCGATCAGATTCATAATCGTGCTAAATTAATGGGCTATGACTTAACATTACCATATTGTTGTATTGTAGGGTATTCGGAAAATATGGATGAACTCACAAAAGACCGCTATGATCATACACAATATGGTTTAAAGAGCCTGGTGTATTACATGGAAGAGGAAATTCGCTATGCTGGAAAGGTTGTTGATCAGCAAGTTGCCTTTACGTTGGATGATGATTTATTAATTATTTACTTGGAAACAGGAGATGAAGCGTCTGTCCATTACTTTTTAGACTTAGTAGAAAAACGCTTGAATGCGTTAATACCTGGTGTTATTTTTTCATGGGGGATTGGTCAACACCAAGATGGCATCATGCAATTTCATGAAAGCTATAAGAAAGCAAAATCAGCCCTAGATATGGGACGGAATCAAAAAGGAATTGGTCAGCGAGTTGATTTTGATGATACACGTCTCAATCGCCTATTATTGCATATGGCAAATCACTCAGATATACAGGATATTATTTTATCAACACTAGAACCACTCATCACTTATGATCAAGAACGTGAAGCAGATTTAATTAATACGTTTATGGTTTATGTGAATCAAAATAGTAATGTCAGTCGTGCAGCACGAATTCTTAACTTGCACCGACAGTCACTTCTTTACCGCTTACGGAAAATAGAATCCCTTACGAATCTATCATTAGTCAATCCAGATGATATATTCCTACTAAACTTTAGTATAAAAGTATGGCTAACAGGTGCTATTAAAACAGAATAATTTAGTGACAGGATGTGCTGGGAGTTAATCTCAGCATTTTTTTGTTTGCCTTTTCATATACAATGAACTGCGTTAAAATACGTTCAATCCACACTAAACACTCTTACAGAGGCTATTTCCTACAGGTTGTTACGAATACATTTTAATTCGTAGTTGGTGGAAATTTCGATGTGTTTTGATCTCCGCTTTGGGCAGTAATTCATTTTCGATGGGAATTAATTTGCCATCAATCTTTACATACAAAAGAAGGTGGTTCCTCTTTCCGCTATTGATAAGAAAATCGCTATTTTTATGATCAAGTGGAATCCTCGTTCCGCTAATAGCGTTAAATTGTTGAATTATGAGGGAAAAAGCCCAAATAACGGAACGAGGACTACAAACCTAGCTAAAAAAATGGGTTTTTCGGCAAATAACGGAATGATGATTCATCCGTAAAAGTTAAACAATATAAGTTCAATTTCACACAACATGACAACGCTTTCATACAATGTGTATAAACACCTTTCCCAAAAGTTCATACAGAATGGCGATTGTTTTTTTAAAAAACAAAATATTATAATAACATTACAACAAAAAGGGAAGCCAATGGATAAGGGGGATGAACGAACGAAAAGGAGGAAGTGGCCATGTTGTTTAGTGATTACGAGTATCAAGAATATCAAGAGCGGATTGTCAAAACAAAGCAAAAGATGGAGGCAAAAGGTATTGAAGTGCTTCTCATTACCAATCCGTCTAATATGAATTATTTGTCTGGATATGATGGCTGGTCATTTTATGTCGATCAAATGCTCATTGTCATTATTGATGAAGATCAGCCTATATGGATTGGCAGGTATCAGGATGCAAACGGCGCACGAGCAACAACCTGGTTAGATCAAACAAATATCATTCCATATCCAGATGATTATATTCATTCTGACACAAAACACCCTATGGAATTTATTGGGGATTTTTTAACACAAATTGGCCATGGGAACAGCCATATTGGCGTGGAAAAGGAATCCTATTACTTCTCCGCATTAGCATATGAAAAATTAAAAGCAAGACTTCCAGATGCCACACTGAAGG
Organism: Oceanobacillus halotolerans; assembly: GCF_010993955.1. Classification (GTDB taxonomy): domain Bacteria; phylum Bacillota; class Bacilli; order Bacillales; family Amphibacillaceae; genus Oceanibacillus_A; species Oceanibacillus_A halotolerans. The sequence continues at coordinate 308,574 of NZ_WIXL01000001.1, forward strand.
ATGCTAGTCTATTAGTCAACTATGTTCGCATCATTAAGTCGGATGCGGAGATTAAAAATATAAAAAAGGCAGCAACGATTGTGGAAAAAGCAATGCATACGGCTACAAATGCCATCCATGTCGGAGCAAGACAGTGTGATGCGGTAGCAGCTATTTATTATGAGTTGATCACAGGTACCCCAGAGTATGGTGGAGATTATCCAGCCATTGTACCGTTATTACCAACAGGCGAACGCACATCTGCACCACACTTAACATGGACTGATCAGCCATTTAAAGATGGCGATATGGTGATTATTGAATTAGCTGGTTGTTATAAACGTTACCATGCACCGCTGGCGAGAACGGTTTCACTAGGCAAACCGAATGAAGAAGTAAGTGATATTTCCAAAATAGTGGTGGAAGGATTAAATGAAGCCTTAGAAATGGTGAAACCAGGTGTCGCTTGTGAAGAGATAGAAGCAGCTTGGAGTAAGGTGACTGGGAAATATGGAATCGAAAAAGAAGCAAGGCTTGGCTATTCGATGGGATTAAGTTATCCACCTGATTGGGGTGATCATACAGCAAGTATTCGAAAAGGGGATAAAACGATTTTACAACCGAATATGACCTTTCATATTATTCCAGGTTTATGGTTTGATCATTACGGTATTGAGATTAGTGAATCCTTCCGTGTTACAGAAAATGGCTGTGAGGTGCTAACAGATTTTCCAAGAGAATTAATTGTTAAAGGCGATCTTGGCTATGACCAACCAGTTATTTCTTAACAAATTGGTTAGGGGAGATGCAGTTGCCAATAGTATACAGCCCAACGAAAAAGCGGATAAGCGATTTTTTAAAAGTGGTAGAAGCAACATTTAAACATCGTCTAAAGGAAAGGTGTGTGAAACAATGCCAACAAAAGTATTGGGGAAGAAAATGTTACTTGGTGGAAAGTGGGTCAATCGTGATGAAGAAATTGTAGTCCGAGATCCACAGGATAACTCGGTTATCAGTACCGTTCCAAAAGCATCAAGAGAGGATATGCTATTTGCCATCGAGAAAGCAAAAGAAGGAGCGGAAAAAGCAGCTGCAATGCCTGTTCATGAACGGATGAGAATTCTAAATGAAACAGCAAATTATGTGGATTGGCATCAGGAAACATTTGTAACCACCATTGCACGAGAAGGCAGTAAGACGATTAATGAAGCTAGAGGGGAAGTTGCACGCTGTATCGAAACACTTCGATTATCGGCAGAGGAGGCTAGACGGATTAATGGTGAAACAATTCCCTTTGATCAAATGCCAGGTCATGAAAATCGTATAGGGTATTATTATCGGTTTCCAATCGGCGTTATTGGAGCAATAACGCCATTTAACGATCCGTTGAACCTTGTTGCCCATAAAGTCGGCCCAGCGGTTGCATCTGGGAATGCCATTATTATTAAGCCATCATCATTAACACCGATCAGTGCACTTTTATTAGCAGAGGCATTTATGAAAGCTGGATTGCCAGATAACGTGTTAACAGTTGTTACAGGAAGTGGAAGTGACATCGGGAATACAATGGTCACCCATCCTGCGATTAATATGGTTACGTTTACAGGTGGGTTGGAAACAGGAAAACAAATTGCACATCAAGCTGGATTGAAGAAAATGAGTATGGAGCTTGGATCCAATTCCCCTGTTATCGTATTAAAGGATGCTGATATAGAAGAGGCAGCTCGTGCATGTGTATCTGGTGCATTTTCCGCAGCAGGTCAAAATTGTATTGGAGTTCAGCGTATTTATGTTGAAAAACCGGTATATCAAATGTTTCAAGAAAGAATTATAGGAAAAGCCAAAGATTACTCTGTTGGAGATAAGCAGCTTGTAACAACAGATATGGGACCACTAATCAATGAAAAAGAAGCAAAACGGGTTGAAGCATGCGTCGAAGAAGCCAGACAAAAAGGGGCTAACGTTTTAACGGGTGGAAGACGAGAAGGTGCCTACTACTTGCCAACCATTTTATCGAATGTACCAGAAAACTGCATTATTTCGCATGAGGAAATATTTGGTCCTGTCGTATTGCTAGAACCTGTCGAAAATTTAGATGAAGCAATCGAAAAGGCAAATGATGTCGAATTTGGTTTACAAGCAGGAATTTTCACAAAAAACGTGGATGCTGCATTTAATGCAGCGAGGAGGTTAGAAATAGGCGGATTAATGATTAATGACAGTAGCGACTATCGGATCGATGGAATGCCATTTGGTGGTGTAAAAGGGTCTGGTTTAGGTCGTGAAGGAGTCAAGTTCGCCATCGAAGACATGACAGAACCTAAAGTAATTCAACTCAATTTAAGAAAAGCATAAGGCGACTGATTAGCGGCGTATGGACTGCGCCTGGCCATGCCAGGTGGTTCGATGTTGTCGCGCAAAGCGAAGGTCTTAATCGAACATTCCCTCGAAGGAGATAAAGGAAACATGCCCCTTCATAGGGGTATGCCGACGTTGGACGCAAAGTCCGCCTTTAGTCGGCCTTCCTTCATTCTTGAAGTCGATGTTGACTTTATCGGCTAAATACTCCTCACATCCTGTGAAGGGCGCCGATACTAGACCCGTCCTGGTCGTCGTCGTACGGAGGTGAAGGAAGTCACACTAGCCGCTGGCGCCTGGAGCTAGACACCCCTGAATTTATTCTTTTTTTCTAAAAAAGGATAACCTTTTATAGGTTAACAATGATTAGGAAAGAGGAGGAGAGATTAATGGAAACAGCATTAATGAAGGATCAGTATAAATTGTATGAGGAACTGGTAGAATTAGATAAGGAGCACTTTTTACACCCGACATCATCCATTAAGCAGCATCAAGAAAATGGACCTGCACATATCTTTGCGGAAGGGAACGGGATTTATTTAACCGATATTAAAGGACGAAAATTAATCGATAGTTTATCATCCCTTTGGAATGTTAATATCGGCCATGGGCGGGAAGAATTAGGTGAGGTAGCGAAGAAACAAATGGGTAAGCTTGGCTTTGCCTCCACATTCGCTACATGGAGTCATGAACCTGTTATCCGTCTGGCGAAAAAAGTAGCCGAATTAACACCAGGTGATTTGAAAACAACCTTCTTCACTTCGGGTGGGTCAGAAGCAAATGATACGGCATTTAAAACGGTTAGACACTATTGGAAATTAAAAGGGAAGCCTGAAAAAACGAAGATAGTTTCCCGCAAAAAGGCTTATCATGGTGTTGCATTAGGATCGACAAGTGCCACTGGTTTAAAGCCATTCCATAACTTCACAAACACCATTGCACCAGATTTTTATCATGTAGACAGTACACCAGAAGCATTGGAGGCGTTTATTGAACAAGAAGGTGCTGATACGATTGCAGCCTTTATTGCAGAGCCTGTTCAAGGTTCTGGTGGGGTAAATCTACCTCCAGAAAATTACTTTAAAGAAATTCGTCGGATATGTGATGAGAATGATATCATCTTCATTACGGATGAAGTCATAACAGGCTTTGGCCGTACTGGTAAGATGTTTGGGATAGAGCATTTTGGTGTAACACCAGACATCATGTGTATTGCTAAAGGGATTACAAGTGGATATGCACCACTTGGGGGAATGGTACTCTCCGAGAGATTGCATAACGAATTAATCGAATTATCGGATGAAATGTATATGCATGGATACACGTATAGTGGCCATCCAGTAAGCTGTGCCGTTGCATTAAAAAATCTCGAGATCATTGAACAGGAGAACCTAGTGGAACATGTACGACAAATGGGCGAAAAAATGCTAGATGGCTTTAAGTGGTTACAAAATGAACATGAATCTGTTGCTGAGGTAAGAGGACTAGGCTTATTAGGTGCAATTGGATTACAAACAATAGGTGATGAACCACTTGCACCAAAAGTAGTGAAGGAAGCGGAAAAACGAGGACTAATTGGTCGTGCCGTATTATATAATGGTCAAGATACACTTGCTTTTGCTCCACCATTTGTCATCAATGAACAAGAAATAGATGAAATGACAAATATTATTCATGACTCCCTGCTTGCTGTTGAATAAACAAAACCAGATGGATTTTTATCCATCTGGTTTTAATTACACGTTAGGAAAGCGTTAAAATAAAATATGTGCCATAACAACAATGATAGGCAATGTTATCAATGTCCGTAATAGGAAAATAATAACCAAGTCGAAGAAGGATACAGGAACTTTGGATCCTAATAACAATCCACCAACTTCAGACATGTAAATTAATTGGGTTACTGATAAGGCACCAATAATGAAACGAGTAATTTCTGCTTCAATACCTGAACCAATAATGGTAGGTAGAAACATATCAGCAAAACCAATTAGTATGGTTTCTGATGCTTCTGTTGCATATGGAACCTGCATGAGTTCTAGCAATGGTACAAACGGCATGCCTAACCATTGGAACAAAGGAGTATATTCAGCAATTATTAGAGCAACTAAGCCAAACGCCATGACAACCGGTGCCACTCCCATCCACATGTCTAAAACATTTTGGCCGCCTTCTTTCACAAATTTAGTGACACTTGTTTCTTTTTGGCTCCGTTCAATTGCCTTTTTGTAGCCAAATGTAAAATAGTTATAGCCTTCTGGTAACGTTTCATCAATCCCATCAGCTGTTTCTGTTATATAAGAATTTTGTTTACGAGAGAGTGGTGGTATGCGTGGCATAATTAATGCGGCTATAAAGCCAGCCACAAGTATGGTTACATAAAATGGGAGGAACATTTGTTCAAGACCCATCTCCGAAATGACAACTAACGTAAAGGTAATGGATACAACAGAAAAGGTTGTTCCAATAACAGCTGCTTCTCGTTTTGTATAATACCCACCTTCATACTGTTTACTTGTCATGAGGACACCGATTGTTCCATCTCCAATCCAAGAGGCTAAGGCATCAATGGAAGAGCGTCCTGGAAGTCTAAACAAGGGACGCATCACCTTTGTCATGATGGTTCCAAATAATTCAAGTAAACCGAAATTCATGAGTAACGGTAAAAATAATCCAGCAAACAAAAACACGGCAAATAATACGTGTAACAAATCATCTAATAATAACTGGCCAGTATCTGGGCTAATGATAGCTTCTGGGCCAATTTGAAAGTACACCATAACCGCAAAAATAGCAGCTACCACACGAGTAATGGTCCAAAATATGCTTACATTAAATAAGTTTTTAAAAAAAGGGGTACTGGAAAATAACTTCCTCCCACCTAACTTTGCTACTACTGTCATGATTGCGGTAATCAGGATAATGACAAGCATAATTAGGGATAGGAAATTACCTAATAGACCCTGAATCCTATTAGCTAAGATTGCAATTGGAATGGTAAATCCATCCCCAGTAGAAATGGGTGTCATAAATAAAAACACACCAAGCAGGGATGGAATGACAAACCGCAAATGATCTGTGACTTTCATAAAGAATCCCTCACTAAAGGTTATTTTCTTACATTATATATAACAACTTATCGAAATGTCCATGAAGACCAAAATATGGAAGGTTTTATCGATTTCAATGTTTGAAAGTTGGATAAGTTGGGTATAGAAATAAGATAATCTACTCTTTTCTATTATTATAATGTGTAATAAAAAGGGGATTATTAAACATAAAATATGGATGATAGGCACGTTCGTTACCTTATCTGTCTTTGGAGTTCATTTAGCATTGATGAAAATTGACTCGTTAACCGTTAATTAATATTTGTTGGAGCCATGTCGAAATTTGATGAAGGGTATCTATTATCTGTATATTTTGTAAATTAACAATTTAATATTGATTACATACATAATTAAGGTTACAATATAGTCAAAGATGTATAATTGTGACGGAATTTGGGGGGAATCATAACGCTATGGTAAGCTTTTTACAAGTATGTGAAGATACCGAAAAGAAGCTTGGGAGAAGTTTAGAACAAAGGAAATAGATTTCCTACAATGGGTATATAAACGTTATAAAGAGGAAAATAATAGGAAAGAGTTAAATATATGAACATAGCAAACGAACTTCTCTCAGTGGGGATTACGGATCAAGAACGTTTTTGAATCGATCCATTAAAAGTGGATGATTAGAACGACAAGCTGAAGGAGGAAAATGCTATGATGGAAATAGTTATCTATGGGATTGTTGCCATTGTTACTGGGATTGTCGGTGCAGCAATCCTTGGCTTCAAAGTGCCAGGTGGAATTATTGGTGCAATCATCGCCGGCATTCTTGGTGCATGGATTGGTGGCTTGATTCTTGGTGCAGTTGGAATTGGACCAACCATAGGTGGGTATGATATTATTCCTATCATAATAGGTGCGCTTACCGTCATCTTAATCATCGGATTTCTTGGCAGGCGTGCTAATATCGTTCGTTAGAAAAAGCCTTGGAACAACCAAAGGCTTTTTCTATTTGTTATACTATCATGATATAAAGAAAGATTATTTCTTCAAATGGTTTGTTCCCATCGGAGTTGTTAGAAAATGCGACATAACTTTAGCTATAGGGTGTGGATAGCAACATCCCTACAGAAAACAGCCTTACTAAAAGATCCAAAGGAAGGAGTGTACATACTATGGTGGTAGCAAATAAAACGATTATCAAAAAAATGATGTCGGAATTACAAGAAGCCTTAGCAAATGAAAGCAATCCGTCAAAAGTGTCTGACCATATATCGAACGTACGTTTACTGTGCGATGTTATGTTAGAGGATAAATCGGATGAACAAGGCAACACATCGGAAACGATTACAGATTCGGAAATGAAAGCAATGATTGGGGATACAAAGCCACAACCTACATCATTTCGTCATTCTGTTATTGATGATGATGAAGATGCAAATGGAGATTCAATATTTGACTTTTAGATAAAGGCTCTTTTCTACTTTGTTGTTTTCATAACGTCGCATTTTCTATAGATTGCGACGTAAGTTTAGTGAATTGTAGTTTATTTCCGCTCCAGACAGTCGCTTTCACCACGGGCATAAGTGCGACATCTGTTCAAACTTTAAGTTTTCACAGTGTCTTCTTTACCACGAACAGACGCTTTTAGCTTCCTCTATAGAAAAGCGGAAGTGCCTTGGTTACCCCCGATTAGAAAACTTGGATTTTCGCCAAGTGGCGAAAGCCTTAGTTGCACTTATGCAGTAAGAAATTTTTTCTTATCTGCCAAGCTTAAGCCGAGCCTCGGCGTGGCATTTTGTGCCCGTGATGAGGATTGACTTAAGACCTCGAGGGGGTAGGCACTGTAGCTAGACATCGGAAGCAAAAACCGCTTCCTGTGGGAGCTTCAGCTGTTGTTTTTTCCGCAGGAGTCGACTGTCCTACGCTCCAATCAACTGTTTTATTAGGAACATAAATGATACGAATTGGAATGCACAAATCAGCGTAGTGTTTTTCCGAAGCGAGTGATAGCACTATCATAATATCAAGTTACGTCACAATTTACATTAACTATTCAGGATGATTTATACGGGAAGAAAGCAACATTTTGTTAGAAAAGCTTAGATGAGAAATGGAAGGATAAATAAACCTTCTTCTATGTACATATGAAAATAAGAGGTGAATGAACATGAAATTATTCTTACTTATAGGTGCCATTAATGGATTTTTAGCGGTAGCATTAGGAGCATTTGGAGCACATGGATTAGAGGGAAGATTATCTGAAAAAGCATTAAACACATGGGAAAAAGCAGTAAATTACCAGATGTTTCATACCATGGCATTACTAGTAACAGGACTATTAATGGCGCGATTGGAAATAAGTAGTATCCATTGGGCAGGCTGGCTATTTCTTATCGGCATTCTTTTGTTTTCTGGTAGTCTTTATGTATATGCAACCACTAGCATTAAAGCCTTTGCAATGATTACCCCACTTGGAGGCGTAGCGTTTTTAATAGGTTGGATCCTCCTAGCGTATACAGTTACGAGATTATAAATAAAAAAATAAACCCGCAGTAATTAGAAATAGCATTATTGCTTTTGCTATTTGTTTAATTGCTTGTTGATTGTCATGTGTATAGTAGTAAATGGCAGCCTCACTAAATAAGCTGACGGCTAACATCAAAAGAGCAGCTAACATTAATGATGGTATACCTTGCAGGAGTGCGATTATTCCGCTCACAATTAGTAGGGCAAGACTTGCCAGTTCAATTTGGAAGTATTTTTCAAATGGGTGTCTCATAGCTATCACTCCTGTTCTTTCATTGAGAAAAAGGATGACACTCTAGGGAACTAGCGCCTTGTGTCATCCTTTGTATATTGTTGTTTTATCTTGGTGGATAGGTTGACATTTGTTGTGGAGTAGTTGCTACACCACTATATGGGTAGGAGTATTCAATTTCTTCGTCAAATGTAATATAGTCTAGATAAACCATTAGTAATACATAACGTCTTTGCGTTTGTGGATCACTGAGGATGATATGGTCCCTACCAGCAGCCTCGATAACCCCTTTAAAGACTTTGGCATTCCATTGGTCATTATTTTCAAATGTCATGTAAACGGTAGCGATTTTTCCTTTGTTTAATCGTAAAATATTCTCAATGTACGATTGTTCAATAGGTAGCATACCTTGATTTGCTCCTGCTGTTGGCTGTTGCTGTTGTTGTTGGGATTGCTGTTGGACTGGCATTTGAGGCACTTGTTGTTGTCCCATATTCGTTGCTGGATAATAAGCTGGAGATGCTTGTGGATAATAGAAGTATGGGTATTGTGGATACGGATTGGTGTACGTTCCATTCGTGTTGTTGTTACGCTTTTCGCTCATTAAAAAAACCTCCTAATAAATAGTTCCATTGTAGCTTTCTAACCAACTAGGAAAGAAGTAGAACCCCCAATAATAAGCTTATTTACTTGTCATCTAGAACACACTTGGACAAGCGCTTTGTGTTGGGGAGAAAAAGCAATGTGATTTGTATCTCCCAGTATTCCACTGTCCAAACCACTGTGCTGGGCAAGACCCTTGTGGCATATAGAACCATAAGGAATTGGAAGCAGGGTCAAACCGTTCTCCTCGAACGACTCTACGTGCTAAACGTTTCTCTTGTTCTCTTGCACGTTGGTAAAAGTAGCCTTTCTGTGTTGCCTCAAAACCTCCTGGACTTTGGTACACCATATCATTGATACTTCGGATATCAGTAAAATCTAAACAATCTGCACGTACTCGATTGACTCCTACATTGCCGACCATTAACATCCCTTGATCTCCGTCACCTTCCGCCTCAGCACGCAGTAATCTTGCTAAGACTTCAATATCTTTTTCTTTGTATGGAATGACAGCCATAAAGTTACACCTCATTTCAGTATATCTTTATGCTAGGTCTTTTCATCATGTGTATGATTCGCCTAAGAAAATTATGTATGAAACGCTTTGGTTTTAATCGCAACAAAAAGTCCTTCTAACAAAGTAGAAGGACTTTTATTACAAAGTATTATACATGTAAGTAACGAGCAACATCTTCTTTTGCAAGGTGATTTCCAACATAGAAGTAGCCAAACTCGCCATAACGAGAACTTACTTCATCAAAGCGCATCTCGTAGACAATTTTTTTGAACTGTAATGGGTCATGCGCAAACAAGGTAACGCCCCATTCCCAATCATCTAATCCGATGGAGCCTGTAATGATTTGTTTTACCTTTCCAGCATATTTCCGCCCAGTTAAGCTATGTTCATAAAGTAATTTACCACGGTCTTTCTTTTCGAGTGTATACCAGTTCTCATCTCCTTGACGACGTCTGTCCATTGGGTAGAAACAAATATGCTCCCATTTCGGTAAAATTGGTTTTAAGCGTGCTTGTGTTTCTGGTAATGTTTCTGGATCAACACCATCTTTTGCTGGTCGATACTTCCCTAGTTCGACAACGGATACATAGGAATGTGCTGGAATTAAGAACTCGGCTAATTTTGACTTATTTAGTTCTGTTTCTAAATCGGTCAATTCATCCATGGTTGGTCGAAGGAACATAAATAGTAGGTCTGCTTTTTGTCCAACGACTTTATACATTGCATGACTACCGTTTTTTGCTTCCTCAACAGCTTCCCACTTCGTTAACAAGTGTTCAAACTCTTTGATCGCTGCCTCACGTTCTTCACTAGTTGCTAATTTCCAAGATGTCCAATCAATAGTACGCATATCATGTAGGCTATACCAACCATCCATCGTTTCTACTGCTTCTACCATTGTGATCTCTCCTTTATCCATTAGTTTCTCACATTTTCACGCTACATATATCGCTTTCTGTCAAAAATAGATCCTTATTCGTTTTTACTATATCATAATTGGGGTACGATAATCATGAGACAAGGCTTTTAAACGGAGTTGTTCCACGTTTTGTCATTATTCTGTCAAAATGATCGATAGATTGGAGAGGAATTGCTTTTCATCTAAAAATGCATCTATTATGATGAATTATGGATATATGAGGAGGTACCAACATGAGTCATAACTTATTTGATGAATTAAAACAAAAGGTTAAAACTGAAAATAAAATAATTGTATTTCCAGAAGGGTTAGATGAGCGAATTCTAATGGCTGCTAGTCAATTGCAATCAGAGGGTGTTCTAAAACCAGTTTTAATAGGGAAGGAAAAAGAGGTTACAGAGAAGGCTAAAGAAAATAATGTCGATGTAGATGGCTGTATGATTCTTGATCCAACTAATTATGAAGCTTTTGATCAAATGGTGGAGGTGTTTGTCGAGCGTCGAAAAGGAAAAGCAACAGAAGAGGATGCTCGTAAGATTTTATTAGACGAAAATTATTTTGGAACGATGCTTGTCTATATGAATCAAGCAGATGGGCTCGTCAGCGGCGCAGCACATTCTACTGCAGACACAGTTCGTCCTGCACTACAAATTATTAAAACAAAAGAGGGCATTAAGAAGACATCCGGGGTCTTTATCATGGTTCGTGATGAAGAGAAATATGTATTTGCCGATTGTGCCATCAACATTGCACCAGATAGTAATGACTTGGCAGAAATCGCTGTGGAGTCTGCAGAAACAGGGGAATTGTTTGGCGTTAACCCACGTGTTGCAATGCTAAGCTTTTCAACAAAGGGATCTGCCAAATCAGTTGAAACGGAAAAAATAGAAGAAGCATTAAAGATTGCCAAAGCGAAAAATTCCTCACTTGTCATTGATGGTGAATTCCAGTTTGATGCAGCATTTGTACCAAGTGTTGCCAAGAAAAAGGCACCAGATGCAGTGATTCAAGGGGATGCAAATGTGTTTATATTCCCAAGCTTAGAGGCAGGAAACATAGGCTACAAAATTGCGCAGCGTCTCGGAAACTTTGAGGCGGTTGGCCCCATTTTACAAGGATTGAATCGTCCAGTAAATGACTTATCACGTGGTTGCAGTACAGATGATGTGTATAAATTAGCATTAATTACAGCAGCACAATCACTATAATGTCAGAGAAGCTTGCAAAGGGGTTTATGATGAATCCTCCGTTTGCAAGCTTCTTTTTCCACGTTAGGAAAGCATAAAATTTTAGCTGGGAAGTGGGCTCGACGTGGCTAAAATTTTAACGTCCCAAGTATAAGAAAAACTAACACATTCGCTAAGGACGAGCGAATGCAAGTTTTCCTAAGAAGACTCTTCGCACAGTTTGTTGATAATAATATATATATATTATGTGCAGTAGTTAGGATATGCACATAGCTTCGCTACGGAAAAACACTACGCTTTCCGCGGGGGAGTGGTGAGCCTCCTCGGGCTAGCGCCCTGTGGGGTCTCACCGATCTCCTACTTCCCGCAGGAGTCTTCGTGTTTTTCCTCCGCTAAGTTGTGCTGCACTCAATTTAATCATTACTATTGTTGAACAGATGTTGCCCTTGTGCCCATGGTGAAAGCGAGTGTTTTCCACAGCGAAAGTCTAGCACCCACTTTATAAAGAACGAAGGAAGCAATGCTAAACAGTTACTGCGCATCATACATCTATTGTTCATTAATGTATATATATAAAGCAACAATTTTTTAGAAAAACCTATTTAAATCAATTTATTTTACGGATTGGTTCATTGCGCTTCTGCATTTGCTGTAGGCGTGTATGAAATAGTTCCAATTCCTTTTTAGAAAATGGTGGTGAAACAATCGAGTCACTAAATGCCTCTAATGTACGATAAACCCGCTTTATCATATCCTCGACTGTTAATTTCACCCCAAGTAATTCCGACAAGGATGCCATAGTAGATGGATTCACATCCGGATACGTAAATTTCGTTTCTTCTTGTTTGCGGCTTTTCGCATAAAAGTCACGGATAAAAGAAGCACGTTCATAACCATTTCCTTCTACATCTAAATAGATTTGTACAGCCATCCCATCTTTTACCCGACGTTGCGAAATGCCTGCAAATTTTTTTCCACCAATACTTAAATCATAATCGCCAGGACAATAAGATCCGACAATTTCATAGGCCTCAATGTTCATAGTTATATCTTGTAACATATATTGAACAAAGCGTACCATTGCCTCATATGACTCATGGATCGATAATTGTTTCACATCTGGTAAAATTAGCGAAATATTTAATACTCCTTTATCCAAGGCAACTGCTAACCCACCTGAATTGCGAACAACGACATGATAGCCATGTGCTTTTAAAAATGTTACTCCTTCTTCAATATAAGGTAATCGTGCATCTGGTATGCCGAGTACAACGGTCTTAGGGTGTACCCAAAGACGAACTGCAGGATCGGAATTACCATCACTAACCGACAATGCTAATGCATCATCAATTGCAAAGGAAAGTAGTGCATTATAGGCAACCTTGTCGAAAAATTTTTCTTCGGTGTGGTCAATATATCGAAATGTGTTGTGATGGACGAGTTCTTTCCAGTTTTTCATGGTTATCTCCTTTAAATCCTTTTGGTGGATCTCTTTTTTCCTTAGCTTTTCTATTATATAATAAACTAAAATCGTCGAAAAGAAACGGATAGGGGAAAATGATGGAATATAAATTAAAACAATTGGACGAAGAAAAAGTCTTTAAAGACCCAGTACATCGGTATATTCACGTAAAAGATCAAGTTATTTGGGATCTCATTGCGACACCTGAGTTCCAGCGACTGCGACGTATTAAACAATTGGGGACATCGTATTTAACTTTCCACGGTGCCGAACATAGCCGGTTTAATCATTCACTAGGTGTATATGAAATTGTCCGGCGGATCATCTTTAACTTCCAGAATCGCAAACATTGGAACCCAGATGAACGCTTGTTATGTCTATGTGCGGCGCTTTTACATGATTTAGGCCATGGTCCTTTTTCCCATTCGTTTGAAAAAGTATTTAAGCTAGATCATGAGTATTTTACTAGGGAAATAATTTTGGGAGATACGGCGATTAATCGCATCTTAGAACATGTTGAAAAAGGTTTTTCTCAAAAAGTAGCAGACGTTATTGCGAAAACGTATCCAGACAAATTAGTGGTATCCTTAATTTCGAGCCAAATTGATGCTGATCGAATGGACTACTTGCAGCGAGATGCCTATTTTACAGGGGTCAGTTATGGCCATTTTGATATGGAACGGATATTACGTGTCATGCGACCAACAGAAGATCAAGTGGTCATCAAATCGACTGGAATGCATGCTGTAGAAGACTACATCATGAGTCGCTACCAAATGTACTGGCAAGTGTATTTTCATCCCGTGACAAGAAGTGCAGAAGTAATCTTATCGAAAATTCTCCATCGGGCGAAATACTTGTATGAATCAGGTTATACATTTGAGTTAAAACCAATTCATTTTCTTTCCTTCTTTAAAGAAGATGTGCAATTAGAGGAATATTTGAAATTAGATGAGGGTATTGTTTCGTACTACTTTCAACTGTGGCAAGACGAAAAGGATCCTATTTTGAGTGACTTATGTGAGCGGTTTATGAACCGTCGTTTATTTAAATATATTGAATTTAACCCTAATCTAGAGATGAATGAATGGATGGATCTCTATCAGCTCTTTCAAGAAGCAGGAATAGACCCAGACTATTATTTAGTAGTAGATTCTTCTTCTGATTTACCATATGATTTTTATCGTCCAGGGGAAGAAGAAGAACGATTACCGATTCATCTACTGATGCCATCTGGAGAGTTAAAAGAGCTCTCTCGAAACTCTGATATTGTAGAAGCCATTTCTGGCAAAAAACGAACGGATCATAAATTATATTTTCCAAAAGATCGATTGGACAAGCTTACAGATCAACACCTTAAACGGAAAATAGAAGCAATTCTGTATAAACGAGGAGAGAAGTAACATGATGACCAACCATGCGAAGTTAATGCAGTTTTTTTCGGTAGCTAAAAGTGTGACAGGGCGAAAAAAGCTACAAAAAATGATTTATATTTTACAAAAATGCAATGTACCATTTGAGGAAAAATATCAATTCCATTTTTACGGTCCTTATTCCGAAGAGCTGACATTGCGTGTTGAGGAACTTTGTAATCTGGGATTTATTCAGGAAGAAAAAGAAGAGAAAAAGAGCTTTCATCAATACCATTATCAACTAACAGAGGATGGTAAGACGTTTCTACATCAATTTTCAACTGACATGCCTGATTTAACAGATCGGGTTGATTTATTGAATCAACAAAGCTCTCGTTTTTTAGAACTTGTTTCAACCATGCTCTATTTTGAGAATTTGCCAAAACAGGCGGTCGAGGAAAAAATACATACCGTGAAGCCGAAACAAAATTATAGTGGGGAAGAGATTGCTGAAGCCTGGGAATTTATCCAAACGTTACGAGGTATACCATCAGCATAATCATGGAGATAATGGATGGTATGTCAATCATGTGAAAATGCTTAGCCACGTATGCTACAATGTAGGACAATATAAATTCTCAATCAGGAGGGGTATTGGATGGCAGAACAATCTTCCAATAAAAAGAAGAACAATTCATTTACGATTATTAAAGATGACGCAACAGATGGCCATGGTGGCTATGGAGCGGGTGCAATTAGTTTAGAGAACATGTCATCCGTTATCGTAGATCCCAATGAAGATAGAGCATTTGTTGATATGGGTGCGATGCATGCGAGAAGTGAAGTAGAACGTCGTGTAAAATTTTTACCAAATAAAGATGAAGTACCAAATGGAAAATTGTACTGGATTGTCTGGGTGAATGTAGACCATGGTGAAAATGGTCCTTACTATGCGGGTGTAGCAGGAAGTGAAATCCGTGTTGACCGTTCTATCAAGCGTGCTTATAAATCGATGCCAGAACACGTAACACATATGGAAAAATCACTGAAGGGAAAAATCGTCCTAGAACATATGGATGGGCATTCCAAAAAACTATTAAAAGATTTTCTTGTAGATTTCAATGAGGAAATGTGGAATAATTCGACGGATGAATTGAAGGAAGTACTATCAGAATAGCTTATCTAATTATGAACATTTTGTGTCCAAGAGGTAAATAATTAGCAGATAGGTTGTACTTTTTGTGATAAATTTGTAAAATATATCTACATGGGCTATACATGTATTACTAGGACAAAAAAGAAGCCGACTCACTGTTTAAACGGATGGGTCGGCTTCTTTATATTTTGTTTTAACTTAGATTCTTGCGAAGGCTCTTTTCGTATTTTTAATGGTCTTACGACGTTTTATCTATATATACGCAGTAAATGGTGCCATTGATTCCACTTCGGAAAGTCGCTATTTCTTATTCAATGAGGGTTGAGAGTTTGAACAGATGTTGCCCTTGTGCCCATGGTGAAAGCGAGTGTTTTCCACAGCGTGGGTTTAACACTCATCTTATAAAGAATGTAAGGAAGCTATGCTAAACATTTACTGCGTATAATCTATCGACTATGCAGTAAGGTGGACTTGAGAAAGCAACAATTTTTCCAAAACAGCCTATGTAAAACAAGTGAAAGTGCTAAAAATCCCACATGCTGATGCGGTGCTAAAAACGGATAGGCGCGTTGTAACGTTAAAAGAATGTGTCAAACCATCTTTCAAAAATACCTTTGTCTTCTTCTTGTTGGTCGCTAGTAGGCCCCTCCTTGTCTTGTCTTTCCTCCGCCTCATGAAAATGGTCATTACAGTACTTATTTGGTTCCTCTCCTTGTCGGAAAT
Organism: Oceanobacillus halotolerans; assembly: GCF_010993955.1. Classification (GTDB taxonomy): domain Bacteria; phylum Bacillota; class Bacilli; order Bacillales; family Amphibacillaceae; genus Oceanibacillus_A; species Oceanibacillus_A halotolerans. The sequence goes on from NZ_WIXL01000001.1 coordinate 324,644, forward strand.
ACATAATATGACTAGTATCACAATAAGGAGTTGCTCGTTTACCAGATGTCGGATCAATCGGAACACCTACAACATTGGCTGGAACATCAAACGTTTTTAACGGAAGACCTTGGTGTGCGGATTCCATAAATGTTGCCCATATGTCCTTTGCATAAGCTGTTTCCGTATATGGATCAAGTTGCCGATTGTCATCATAGCCTGTCCATACACCTGTTACGATATCTGGACTAAATCCGATCATCCAGCTATCTGTATTCGTTGTACCAGATTTTCCTGCATATGTTCGTGTTAATTGATCGGCAATGGAGGAACCAGTCACACTCATATACCCATTTAATGCAGGATCGAACATTCCTGTCATTAAATGCGTCAGAATAAATGCATTGACAGGATCTAACACTTGTTCTCGGTTGGATGATTGTCTTTCGTATACAGTAGATCCATTTCGATCGACTATTTTACCAATCGTATATCCTTCAACAGCCTTCCCCCCATTAGCCAGCATGCTATATGCTGTAACCATGTCGTTGACTGTAACGGAGGCCGTTCCTAGAGCTAAAGAGGGGACCTCTGGTAACTCTTGATTAATTCCAAATTTCTTTGCTGCATTCACTAGCTTGTCAACTCCTAGATATAAATTGGTTTTGACCGCATAAATATTATCTGATAAGGCGATTGCTTGTGCTAAGGTTATTGGCTCATTTGCGTAATGATCATTAAAGTTACTAGGTTGATACACTTCTCCATTTTCTAATTCAAAGGCTGTCGGTTTACTCATTAGTCGTGTCCTCGCATTATAGCCATTTTCTAATGCAGCATAATATAAAAAAGGTTTAAACGTGGATCCAGGCATCCGTTTGGCCTGTGTCACACGGTTGAACTGACTGTCCTCGTAATTTTTTCCACCTACCATTGCCAAAACACGGCCAGTTGATGGTTCCATTGTCATGGAGCCAACCTCTATTTCTTCTCCTGACTCAATTGCATTGGCAATACTTTCTTCCAATTGAACTTGCAAATTTTTATCTAATGTTGTATAGATTTTATATCCACCCGAACGAACCTTCTCTTCATCCAATTGTAATCGTGCAGCAGCCTCTCGTAGCACCATATCTTGAAAATGAGGTGCAATCATTTTATCCTCTTGATTCTCCTGATGTTCTTGTATGGCTAACTGCTCGCGGGATGCAAGATGGTATGTTGACTGTGAAATATATCCTTCTTCTAGCATAGCGGTTAAAATTTGACGTTGGCGACTTTTAGCTCTTTCCATGTCATTTAATGGGGAATAATAGGTAGGCCCCTTTGGTACTCCAGCCAACATTGCAGCTTCAGCTAAAGTTAAATCCTTCCCATGTTTGTCAAAGAAATGCCTGCTAGCAGCTTCTACACCATATGCACCATGACCGTAATAAATCGTATTTAAATACCCTTCTAAAATCTCGTCTTTGGAATAGTGCATTTCCAGACGAATGGTATAAAAGGCTTCTTTTAGCTTTCGCGTCCATGTTTTTTCATGGGAAAGGTATAAGTTCCGTGCATATTGTTGTGTTAACGTGCTCGCACCTTCTTTTAATGATAAACTTTTTAAATCGCTTAACGCAGCACCTAATATGCGCTTTAGATCAAACCCGTTATGATCATAAAAATGTTGATCCTCAATGGCAAGAGTTGCTTGAATCAAGGTCTCAGGCATTTCGTCTAATGAAATCCAGTAGCGATTTTCCACACCACGCTCTTCTCCAATGACTTCACCAGACTGGCTATAATAAATCGTATTTTGTTCACTTGTTAAGGGTGGAGGCCCTAACAAATAACTGCTAACATATATACAACCAATAGCGGTGAAACTAATTCCAACGAGTACTAGTATACTGATAATGAATCGTTTCCATGTGATGAATTGTCTCATATCACTTAACTCCAATTTGATGGTTTTGGAAAAACGTATCTTCTGATCATGTTTGCTACTCCGTGAACATCACGTCCAGCTCTGACAGGAGGTTAGCAAGGCACTTGCAGTTCTGCCCTCATTTTTCCATTATTGGAGGCTAAGTCATTTCTTAAACACCATTTTTGTCGAAAAAGGGAGATTTTCTAATAGAATATAGCTATAGATTGATAAAGCGATCCATTTATCGCTATAATAGATCATTATATGGACACTGGAGCGGGTGAAATGGGACGAAAGGTACACATTGAATTGAACACAACCATTGAAGATGATGGACAAACCGAACAGAATACCTTGAAGGAAAAAGGGTATTTCTATCAAAAAGGAAATATACATGTGCTTACCTATGATGAAAAAATAGATGAAGCAGTGATCAAAACGATGATCACGATTCAACAAGATAAAGTAAGTATTAAGCGAACGGGTATGCTTTCCATGCACCAGCAGTTTCACAAAAATCAATTAACCGAAAATGTTTACCAACACCCACATGGGAATATACATATGGAAACGTATACGAAGACAATAGACTACCAAGCCTTAACTGCAACACAAACTGGCCAGTTACAGCTTCGGTATCATGTGAAATTAAATGGCCAACAAGAACGAAAGCATGAACTACGACTATGGTTTACAGAGGAGGAAGCCACATGAACGTATTGGCACAAACAGAAGACACATTAAAACAAGCGATTGCAACAGCAGTGGTTGATGCAAAACTAACGACAGAGGAAGAAATGCCAACTGTTATTTTGGAAAAACCGAAAGATAAAGCACATGGCGATTTTGCAACAAATATCGCGATGCAACTTGCACGGATTGCCAAGAAAGCACCACGCCAAATTGCAGAAGAGATTGTTGAACAATTAAATCAAGCGGATACATCCATTAATAAAATTGATATTGCAGGACCTGGGTTTATCAACTTTTTCATGAAAGAGGATTATTTAACGGATTTACTCCCAACCATTTTAAAAGAAGATACAGATTTTGGGAAAACAAATGCAGGACAAGGGGAGCGTGTTCAGGTTGAGTTTGTTTCAGTTAATCCAACTGGGGACTTGCATCTGGGACATGCCCGTGGAGCGGCCTTTGGTGATGTATTATGTAATGTATTAGCAACAGCTGGTTACGATGTAGAACGGGAATATTATATAAATGATGCAGGAAATCAAATTGATAATTTGGCATTATCTGTTGAAGCGCGTTATATACAAGCACTAGGCCAAGAAGCAGATATGCCTGAGGATGGCTACCATGGTGAAGATATTAAGGAAATAGGACAGACATTAGTAGAAGAATATGGGGATAAATGGGCCACAGAAGATAGAGAATCGCGTCTAGCCTTTTTCAAAGAATACGGATTAAAGTATGAGTTAGGTAAACTGAAAAAAGACCTAGCTGATTTTGGGGTCGAGTTTGATAACTGGTTTTCGGAACAGTCCTTATATGATGATGGGAAAATTACGGAAGCATTAGACCAGCTTACAAAAGGTAATTATACGTATGAAAAGGACGGTGCAACATGGCTGCGCTCAACTGACTTTGGTGATGATAAGGATCGCGTGTTGATTAAACAAGATGGTAGCTATACGTACTTAACACCAGATATCGCATACCATAAAGATAAGTTTGAGCGTGGCTTTAACCAGCTTGTCAATGTATGGGGAGCAGACCATCACGGCTATATCGAGCGGATGCGAGCAGCGATACAAGCACTTGGCTATGATGCAGATAATTTTGATGTGAAAATCATCCAAATGGTGAACCTGTTCGAAAATGGCGAGAAAATTCGCATGAGTAAACGAACAGGAAAATCAGTTTCGTTAAGAGAGTTAATGGATGAAGCTGGGGTAGATGCTGTTCGGTATTTCTTTGTATCCCGCTCCAATGATTCACAGTTGGATTTTGATTTAAATCTGGCTCGCTCTCAGTCAAACGATAATCCAGTTTACTATGTACAATACGCACACGCAAGGATTTGTACAATGCTGGAGCAAGCTGCAGCAAAAGGATTTGAAGTAGATCAAACGTTTGATCAATCGATTTTAACAGCGGAAAAAGAACTGGATCTCTTAAAAAAACTAGGAGAGTTTCCACAAGTGGTGGCAGATGCAGCAACAAAATTTACACCACATAAAGTGACACAATATGTGTTTGATTTAGCATCCTTATTGCACAGTTTTTACAATGCAGAAAAAGTGTTGGATCCAGAAAACCCAAAACGAACGAAAGCACGCCTTGCTTTAATGCAAGCTGTTAAAATAACAATAGCAAATGGACTTGGGTTGATGGGTGTCAGTGCACCAGTTAAAATGTAAGGACATGAAGTAGGGTTTTTCCCTGCTTCTTTTTATGGTGTTGTGATCGTGCCTGTTAAAGAAAGCCAACGAAAAGGTAACAGAGAATGCTTCTCAGTGCCCAATCGAACAAGGGATCCAATCAAAAGGGTACAGACCCCCTATCACCACCCCTTACACTCGTCCCACCCGAACAATACTCAAAAAAAAGCCACTCAAAATGGGTTATTAAGTTGTAGAAGATTTCATATATTGATAAGAGTCACACCATTACAAAAAGTAGTTGACTGAATGCTCATTCATGATTTAAAGTAGTAGTAAGCATAAAATGTAAATGTGGTATTTGCGTGCATGTACAGGTGAGAATTTTCTTAAAAATGCAATCGTTATCATTTTTCGTTATACTATATAGAAGAGGGGGAGCAGAAGATGGACACACTTTTGTTAATCAACTGGATCGCTTTTCTTGCAATTACGGGATATGGTATATATCTTTTTGCCAAAGTAGTTGCAACACGTGTATCCTACATTAAATTAGGGAAAAAATCGGAGTTTGATCGTGAATTTAAAGAGCGATTTAAACGCATTGGGAAAATTGTATTTGGACAGTCCAAGTTATTAAAGGATAAAAAGTCGGGTATAATCCACGTCATGATGTTTTACGGATTTATATTAGTTCAATTTGGTGCAATAGATATGTTTGTAAAAGGGTTGGCACCAGGGAATCACTTGCCATTAGGTATGTTCTACCCAGGCTTTACCTTTTTCCAAGAGATTGTCACTCTAATGATTTTAGTCGCTGTCGTTTGGGCATTTTACCGTCGATATATCGAAAAACTAGTTCGCCTAAAACGAGGATTTAAAGCAGGGTTAGTCCTATTATTTATTGGGACATTAATGGTTTCTGTATTATTTGGAAACGGTATGGCTTTAATCTGGCATGGAGAAGGCCTTACATGGACAGAACCTGTTGCTAGTGGGATAGCAGCAGCTTTTAGCTGGTTATCGCCAACGGCAGCAGCAGTATTATTTTATATTGCTTGGTGGATACATACAATCACTATTTTGACATTCTTAGTCTATGTTCCACAATCAAAGCACGCACACTTAATTGCTGCACCTATTAATGTGTTCTTAAGTAAACGTGTACCAGGTAAGCTGAAAAAAATCGATTTTGATATTGATGAGGAAGAAGATGAAGAAGAAATATCCTTTGGGGTTGGGAAAGTAGAAGATTTTGAACAACATCAAATGATCGACTTTTATGCCTGTGTAGAATGTGGACGCTGTACAGATGTTTGTCCAGCAGCAGGTACAGGAAAGATGCTTTCACCGATGGATATTATGGTAAAAGTCAGAGATCATTTAACGGAAAAAGGAGCAGCAATTACAGGAAAATCACCATGGGTACCAGCTTATGCTTTTTCCAATACACAAGGAAACCAAGCGAGTGCTGGATCAGAAGCGGCTGCTACCGTTCAAAGTGCTAGCTTGATAGGAGATGTTATTACAGAAGAAGAACTTTCTGCATGTACGACTTGCCGTAACTGTGAAGATGCATGTCCAGTGATGAATGAACATGTCGGTACGATTATTGATATGCGTCGTTACCTTGTGATGACAGAAGGAAGAATGGATTCTGACATTCAACGTGCTGTTATGAACATTGAACGCCAAGGAAATCCATGGGGTCTTTCCAAAAAAGATCGTATTAAATGGCGTGAGTTGGATGAAGATGTGTACATTCCAACTGTAAAGGAATTGAAAAAAGAAAAGAAAGAGTTCGAATACCTATTTTGGGTAAGCTCAATGGGTGCTTATGACAACCGAAGCCAAAAGATTGCATTGGCATTTGCGAAATTAATGAATCAAGCAGGAATTAGCTTTGCCATTTTAGGGAACAAAGAAGCAAATTCAGGTGACACAGCTCGCCGAATTGGAAATGAGTTCTTATTCCAAGAGATTGCAGAGAAAAACATAAAAGAATTTGAAAAGCATGATGTGAAAAAGATTGTTACGATTGATCCGCATGCATACAATATTTTCAAAAATGAATATCCTGATTTTGGGTTTGAAGCAGAAGTGTACCATCACACCCAAATGCTGTATGACCTAGTGATGAATGGAAAACTGAAGCCAACACGTCCTATTAATCAACGACTTACCTATCATGATTCGTGTTACTTAGGAAGATATAATGGGGTTTATGATCCACCACGTGAAATCTTACGTTCGATCCCAGGCCTTGAGCTTGCTGAAATGGAGCGCAGCAAAGAAAATGCGATGTGCTGTGGCGCTGGTGGAGGCCTAATGTGGGCAGAAGAAACAACAGGTAACCGTATTAATGTTGCTCGTACAGAACAAGCATTGCAAACAAAATCTAGTATGATTTCCAGTGCTTGCCCATATTGCTTAACCATGATCAGTGACGGAACAAAAGCGAAAGAAGTGGAAGAGGATATTAGTACAATGGATGTTGCTGAAATTCTAGCATTATCTGTTTCACAAGAAGAGGATCAAAAAACAGCTTAATAGATGGAAAAAGGGGTGACTTGAGCCCCTTTTCTTGCTGAAATAAATTGAGCGAGCGTTCAATCGATGAATAGGTCCTCTTTTCCTTTTAGATTTGCTGTTTTCTAAAAGATTGTTGCTTTTCAAGTATAAATCATAATGAACAGTTTGATGTATTATGCGCAGTAATTGATTTTCTATCATCCTTATTACTTGAGTTGTAACCCACCACTGTGTGAAAGCGTAGTGTATTTCCGAAGCAGGGTAAACGCTCTAAACATCGCCTCAAGTTACTGCGCATAATATAGATGATGCGACATTACAAAACAACAAAGTATGCGAAAAGAGCCTAGATTTATTAGTAAGCGTTTTCAATCATATTTTTATATAATAGAAAGGATGATGGACATGCGAAAAACTGTTATTGTTTCAGGAGCTAGAACTCCATTTGGAAAATTTGGAGGAGCTTTAAAGCCGTTTACTGCGTCACAACTAGGCGGGAAGGCAATTCGTGCAGCCATTGATCGTGCAGGATTAGCGGAAGCTGAAATTGATGAAGTGATTATGGGATCCGTATTACAAGGTGGTCAAGGCCAAATCCCATCACGCCAAGCAGCACGTGTTGCAGGAATTCCATGGAACATCAAGACAGAGACCATCAACAAAGTATGTGCATCAGGTTTACGCAGTGTTACCTTGGCCGATCAATTGATTCGATTAGGTGATGAAGACGTTATTGTAGCAGGTGGCATGGAAAGTATGAGCAATGCCCCATACATCCTACCAGATGCTCGTTGGGGAAATCGAATGGGTGATAAACAGGTTATCGATATGATGGTACATGATGGCCTTACTTGCTCCTTTACTGGAAATCATATGGGGAACTATGGAAACTCAACAGCAGAAGAGTATGGCTTAACAAGAGAAGCGCAAGATGAATGGTCATATCGGAGCCATCAACGCGCCATTAGTGCAATAGAAAATGGAAAGTTTGCGGAAGAAATTGTCCCTGTTGAAGTACCACAGCGCAAAGGGGATCCAGTGATCGTTGATACGGATGAGGCACCACGGAAAGACACCAGTGTGGAACGTCTTGCTAAGTTAAAGCCCGCTTTTGATCCAAATGGAACGATAACTGCTGGGAATGCACCAGGTGTAAATGATGGGGCATGTGCCTTTATTACAATGTCTGATGAAAAAGCGAAGGAATTGGGAAAAACGCCAATGGCAACGATACTTGGTCATGCCGAGGTTGCTGTAGAGGCGAAAGACTTTCCGAAAACACCTGGCCTTGTTATCAATCAATTACTTGAAAAAACAGGGTACACGAGAGATGATATCGACTTATTTGAAATCAATGAAGCGTTCGCTGCGGTATCATTAGCAAGTGGCAAAATCGCAGACATTGATCCGGAAAAAGTGAATGTGAATGGTGGGGCAGTTGCGCTCGGACATCCAATTGGTGCAAGTGGTGCACGTATCATTCTAACATTGATTCATGAATTAAAACGCCGTGGTGGTGGCCTAGGTATTGCTGCTATTTGTAGTGGTGGAGGCCAAGGAGATGCAGTGTTAATTGATGTATCATCTGAATAAGAAAACCGCTTATAGAGGAGGAACTAAACATGGCAATTAAAAAGGTAATGGTAATTGGTGCTGGACAAATGGGGTCAGGAATCGCACAAGTTTTTGCTCAATCTGGTTTTACCGTTTTTTTACATGATATGAAGGAAGAGGCAGTGCAAAAAGGGATGCAGTCAATTGAAAAATTGTTAACCCGATCCGTTGACAAAGAACGTATAACAAAAACAGATAAAAAAGATACCTTAAACCGTTTAACGCCATCATCCGATTTGAAGGATGCTGCTTCTTGTGATCTTGTCGTGGAAGCTGTTGTGGAAAATATGGATGTTAAAGCTAAGGTATTTCAGGATCTAGACCAAATTACACCCGCTCATACGATTCTTGCAACGAACACTTCATCGTTACCAATAACGGAGATTGCAGCTAGTACAAATCGTCCAGAACAAGTGATTGGCATGCATTTTATGAATCCCGTTCCAGTTATGAAGCTGGTAGAAGTAATACGAGGATTACAGACAAGTGATGAAACCTATCAAACGATAGATTCGGTTGCAAAAGATTTAAAGAAAACGCCAGTAGAAGTGAATGATTACCCTGGGTTTGTATCCAATCGTGTGTTGATGCCGATGATTAATGAGGCAATTTATACGGTTTACGAAGGCGTTGCATCACCAGAGGATATTGATACAGTGATGAAGCTGGGAACAAATCACCCAATGGGGCCGCTAACCCTTGCTGACTTTATTGGGCTAGACACATGTCTTTATATTATGGAAGTGTTACATGAAGGGTTTGGTGATAGCAAATACCGACCATGCCCATTATTACGGAAGTATGTCAATGCAGGATGGTTAGGCAAGAAAACAGGTCGCGGATTCTATCAATATAGCTGATAAGGTTGGCGTCCGAGAATGGGATAAGTTCGTGCAACATGTGAAGTGACTCGTGCAGCATATGGTAAAAATCGCGAGAATGAGGTGAACTCGTGCAACATTCCCGTAAACTCGCGCGAGAATGAGGTGAACTCGTGCAGCATTCCCGTAAACTCGTGCGAGAATGAGGTGGACTCGTGCATCATGCACCAAAACTCGTGCAACGGAGCAGCCAACTCATGCGCCACCCATCCAAACTCGTGCAGCATGCTCAATAAACGAAAACCAAATTTAAAATCCGAGCACCATGATAACCAGAGAGGGTGACACAAAATGAATATGCAGTTCACAGAAGAACAGGACATGTTACGGAAAATGGTCCGTGACTTTGCACAAACAGAAATCGCACCAGCTGTCCAGCGAATGGAAAAAGAGGATCGCTTTCCAGATGAAGTGATTCAAAAAATGGGTGAGCTTGGTTTAATGGGGATTCCTATTCCAGAAGCATATGGCGGAAGTGGGATGGATTTCACGTCCTATATTAGTGCCATCCATGAACTATCCAAGGTAAGCGCAACCATTGGGGTCATTTTATCCGTTCATACCTCTGTCGGCACCAATCCTATTCTTTACTTTGGGAATGATGAGCAAAAACGTCATTACTTGCCAAAATTAGTAAGTGGAAAGTATCTAGGTGCATTTGCCTTAACTGAACCTGGGGCAGGATCAGACGCTGCCAATATTAAAACAAAAGCAGTAAAGGCAAGCGATCACTATATTTTAAACGGGTCCAAAGTATTTATTACCAATGGTGGAAAAGCCAATACGTATATTACCTTTGCACGAACTGGAGATGGACCGAAAGACATTAGTGCTTTTATCGTAGAAAAAGATACACCTGGCTTTATCATTGGTAAACCTGAAAAGAAAATGGGATTACATGGATCGAGTACAGTTCCATTAATCTTTGATAATTGTAAAATACCACATACCCAGCTTCTTGGGAACGAAGGTGATGGCTATAAAATTGCGCTTTCTAATTTAAATGTCGGTCGAATTGGTATTGCTACCCAAGCATTAGGCATCGCTGAGGCAGCACTAGAACATGCCACACAGTACGCCAAAGAACGGGAGCAATTTGGGAAGCCAATAGCAGCCAATCAAGGTGTATCATTTAAATTAGCGGACATGGCAACAGAAGTGGAAGCTAGTAAACTACTAATCTATCATGCTGCTTCACTAGTTGAACGTGATATCTTGGCTGGCAAAGAGGCATCCATGGCAAAAATGTATGCATCTAAGACAGCTGTTAAAACAGCGATTGAAGCAGTTCAATTATTTGGTGGTTATGGTTATACAGAAGACTATCCAGTCGAACGATTTTTCCGAGATGCGAAGATAACTGAAATTTACGAAGGTACCAATGAAATTCAACATATGGTGATAGCAAAACATTTACTAGGCAGGTAGGAAAGTATAAAACTTTCCTACTGCATAAGTGCAACTAAGGCATTTACCAAAAAGGCTAGGCAAATGCCAAGTTTTCTAAAAGCTTAAGGAGGAAGGCAAACGATGAATTTTCAATTAACAGAAGAACAAGAAATGCTACGAAAAATGGTGCGTGATTTTGCCAAAAAAGATGTGGAACCGACAGCAGCGGAGCGTGATGAAGAGGAACGCTTTGACCGAGTGATATTCGATAAGATGGCAGAGCTTGGATTAACCGGTATTCCATGGCCTGAGCAATATGGTGGGATTGGCGCCGATTATGTTAGCTATGTGATTGCCGTTGAAGAGTTATCTCGTGTTTGTGCTTCTACAGGTGTAACCCTTTCTGCACACTTATCCCTTGCAAGTTGGCCAATTTATAAGTATGGAAATGAAGAGCAAAAAGAGAAGTTCTTAACACGCTTGGCAACAGGTGAAGCGTTAGGTGCCTATGCCTTATCTGAACCAGGAGCTGGAAGTGATGTAGCCTCGATGAAAACAACTGCCAAAAAAGATGGAAATGAATATGTGTTAAATGGCAATAAAGTTTGGATTACAAATGGTGGTGTAGCGGATCTATACATTGTTTTTGCCAAAACAAATCCTGATGCAAAACATAAAGGAATTAGCGCATTTATTGTCGAAAAAGGAACGGAAGGATTTTCATTTGGAAAAAAAGAGAAAAAATTAGGGATTCGATCTTCTCCGACAACGGAACTGATCTTTGAAAATTGTCGTGTACCAGAAGAGAACCTTCTTGGTGAAGAGGGAGAAGGATTTAAAATTGCCATGTCCACATTAGATGGTGGTCGAAATGGGATTGCAGCACAAGCATTAGGGGTTGCACAAGGTGCGCTAGATGCTGCAGTTGATTATGCCAAAGAACGGGAGCAATTTGGAAAGCCAATCGCAACCAATCAAGGGATATCCTTTAAATTAGCAGATATGGCTACAGAAATTGAAGCAGCACGTCTCTTAACCTATCAAGCAGCATGGCTCGAATCAGAAGGAAAGTCATATGGAAAAGCTTCTGCTATGTCAAAATTATTTGCTGGGGATGCAGCAATGCGTATCACAGTGGAAGCAGTTCAGGTTTTTGGCGGATATGGCTATACCAAAGATTATCCTGTCGAAAGGTACATGAGGGATGCGAAAATCACGCAAATCTATGAAGGAACCAATGAAATTCAGCGTCTTGTTATTGGAAGAATGCTAACGAAATAGATTATATGGTACGGATGATGTAGAAAGGAAGTAATGAAATGCACCACCTCGTCGAACGGATTAAACAGAAAGATATACGCGCATTAGCAAGAGCCATTACCATGGTCGAAAACGATGATACAGAAAAACTACCGATGATGCGTGATATTTTTTCTGTACAAAAACAGGCACATTATATTGGGTTTACAGGTTCTCCTGGAGCAGGGAAGAGTTCGCTTGTTAATCGGTTAATTACACAAATACGTAATGAGGGAAAAACCGTTGCGATCATTGCAGTGGATCCAACCAGTCCATTTAGTGGTGGAGCATTATTAGGTGATAGGGTTCGGATGAATCAACATTTTACAGATGATGGTGTGTACATTCGCAGTATGGCAACACGTGGGAGTCTTGGAGGGTTAGCTCGAGCTACAAAAGACGCTGTACGAATTTGTGATGCATATGGATTTGATGTGGTAATCGTCGAAACGGTGGGTGTTGGCCAATCAGAGCTTGATGTGATGAAAATTGTCGATACAACGGCCCTTATTCTAACGCCAAATAGTGGGGATGTCTTGCAAATTTTCAAAGCAGGTATTATGGAAATTGCCGATTTATTTGTCATTAATAAAGCAGATTTACCTGGATTCGGTAAATTACGAGCACTGTTAAAAGAGCTTGTCATGATGACAAAATCAAGGGGATTTGAAGCACCGATTGTGAAGACGATTTCGACGGAAAATAAAGGCATTGATAAACTATGGCAAAAAATAAATGAACATTATACCTTTTTGTATACGACAGCAAAAGGGAGACAGCGTCGAATTGAACAGCAGCAATTAGAAGTATATGAATTAATCCAGGAAGAGATATGGCGAGATGTTGTGCAATTTGTGGAGGAAACAGAATCACTACCTTCTATTGATGAAAATAGTGACCCATATCAATTAGCACTAGATTGGTATACGGCATGGAAAAAGGAAAGGGGAATCGCTTCGAATGGTCAGTAAAGAAGTCCTTTCTTCAATTAAAGATCAAAGCTTAGTTGAAAAAAGACGAAATCAAATGATTAGAGGTGCTATTACCCTTTTTAAGGAAAAAGGATTCCATAAAACAACTACAAGAGAAATTGCAAAAGAATCTGGTTTTAGCATAGGTACCCTTTATGAATATATTCGTACGAAAGAGGATGTATTATTTCTCGTTTGTGATGCGATTTATGAACGAGTAAAAGATCGCTTAGAAGGTTCGATTGATTTAAATAAACCTTCTATAGAAAATCTGATTTCTGTTGTGAAGTCTTACTTTTACTTAATGGACGATATGCAAGAGGAAGTTCTCATTATGTATCAAGAGGTTAAGTCATTAAAAAAAGAGACCAAAGAATATGTCTTACAAAAAGAGCGTGATATGGTCGATATGTTAAAGCACATGATGGTAACGTGCATGCCACAGGATATCTCAGAAAAGGATGCAACATTATTAGCGAATAACATTTTTATACAAGGACAAATGTGGGGCTTTCGCAGGTGGATGTTACAAAAAGAGTTTACCTTAGAGGATTATGTAAAACGTCAAATTCACTTTCTGCTCCAAGCCCTAGCACTAGAAAATAGCTCAGGTGAAAGAAATTAGGCAAGTAGATTTCTAAAGAATTACTGTTACGTATGAATCTTAGTAAATAGCGTCATAACCACCGTTTCGGAAATACACTTCGTTTTCACCAGGGGGCATAAGTGCGACATCTGTTCAAACTTTACGTTTTCACAGTGTCTTCTTTTCCACAGGGACGGCCTTAGCGTGGTGTTTTTTGCGCGTAATGTAGATTAACTTAAGACCTCGAGGGGTAGGAGCTGGCCGATGAAAACGCCACGTCCTGTGGCTTCATCGGCACTAGGACGTCCTGTCCGTCGAAGCAAGACATCGCGAGCAAAGTACGCTCGCTGTAGGGTCTTCAGACTGTTCCTTTACCTGTAGGAGTCTCGCATCAACAGCTTAGATTAGTTTTCTGTTTTGGTAGAAAGTACTCAACGAAATATTAATTTCGGAGCTATAACTACTTATTAATTAGAAAATCTCCATCAGTGGAGGCAGAATACGTAGACTCCTATGGAAACAACACGTGTCCGAAGACCCCGCAAGAAGCGTTCTGTGCGTCACGGGAGGCTGAGGCCGTGTCCATGGAAAGCGAAGTGTTCTGCCGGAACGGTAAATACGTCACAATTTACATCAACCCCATTTTTAAAGAAACAACATAGAATGTGAAAAGAAAGAATAAAAAACGGGAGGGGTCGTCATGGAACAACCAACGATTTATAAACCGACAAATCCAGTTCGGTTTGTGACGGCATCTAGTTTATTTGATGGACATGATGCGTCAATTAATATTATGCGTCGAATTTTACAAGCAAGTGGAGCAGAAGTGATCCACTTAGGCCATAACCGATCTGTAGAAGAAGTGGTATATGCTGCCATTCAAGAGGATGCACAAGGAATCGCTATTTCTTCCTATCAGGGAGGTCATGTCGAATACTTTAAATATATCATTGATTTGTTAAACGAACTTGGCGCTAGTCACATTAAGGTATATGGCGGTGGTGGTGGCGTTATTATACCACGTGAAATAAAAGAACTAGAAGATTACGGAGTTTCCCGTATCTTCTCCCCTGACCATGGGAGGGAATTAGGCCTTCAAGGGATGATCAATCTTATGTTAGAAGAATGTGATTATCTACCACCATTACAAATAGAAGATGCGAAAGAAGGGCTAGAAAAAGGGGATCGGCAGGCCATTGCACGGTTTATTACGTATATGGAAAATAGCAGAGATGAAAATGAAAAAAGAAATGCAATTCAATCATTGAAAAACTCGTCAAACGATGCACCAGTCATAGGGATAACGGGAACTGGTGGAGCCGGGAAAAGCTCATTAACCGATGAGCTGATACGTCGTTTTATTAATGAAATCCCTGATAAAAAGCTAGCGATTATCTCCATTGATCCGACGAAAAAGAAAACGGGTGGAGCTTTGTTAGGGGACCGTATTCGAATGAATGCTATTTTTCATGATAGAGTCTATATGCGCTCCCTAGCGACTCGGGATTCTAGAAGTGAACTGTCTGAAGCAATACAAGATGTCATTCATGTCGTTCGTGCAGCAGGATTTGACTTTATTATTGTCGAGACAAGTGGAATAGGCCAAGGGGATGCAGCAATTACCGATGTAACAGACTTGTCAATGTATGTGATGACAGCAGAATTTGGCGCACCATCGCAACTAGAAAAAATTGATATGATTGATTTTGCCGATTTTATTGTCATTAATAAATTCGAACAAAAGGGTTCTGAGGACGCACTAAATCAAGTGCGAAAACAATATGAACGAACACATATGCTATTTCATGAAGATAAAACCAAATTCCCAGTTTTTGGTACAATCGCAAGCCAGTTTAATGATGCAGGGACAAATGCACTTTTCGCAGCATTAATCGATACCCTGAAGGAACGATTTGATTGGAAAGAAACAGTCGATTTTGATCGTCATGTTATTGCAGAAAAGCAAAACTTAATCATTACAAACGAACGACGTCATTATTTACGTGAAATAGCTTCCCATGTCCGGAATTATCATAAGAACGCGAGGAACCAAAGTGATATCGCTCGAAAACTCTATCAATTGAAAGGGACTAAAGCGTTAATCGAGGATGAATCAGCGAAAGAAACGATTGATCAAACGTTTGATCAATATAACGAACAATTAGATTCAAAATCACAAAAACTATTAGCTTCTTGGGATGAAACAAAGGAACGCTATGCACAGGATAAGATGTCCTTTAAAATACGTCATAAAGAAATAGAAATGGATATCACGACAGAGTCATTAGCAGGCTTAAAGATTCCGAAAGTAGCCTTTCCAAAATTTGCCGACTGGGGAGATCGTCTACTTTGGATGCTAAAAGAAAATGTGCCTGGTGCCTTTCCATTTACGGCAGGTGTTTTCCCGTTTAAGCGAAAAGGGGAAGATCCAACAAGACAATTTGCTGGGGAAGGAACACCAGAACGGACCAATCGCCGTTTCCATTATTTATCGAAGGATAGTGAAGCAAAGCGTTTATCAACTGCCTTTGATTCCGTTACCCTTTATGGGGAAGACCCAGCCTATCGTCCAGATATTTATGGAAAAGTTGGGGAAAGTGGGGTCAATATTTGTACATTAGAAGATATGAAAAAGCTTTACGATGGCTTTGATTTAACAGATCCGAAAACATCTGTATCGATGACCATTAACGGACCAGCTCCAATTATATTGGCAATGTATTTTAACACAGCCATAGACCAACAAGTGGAGAAATTCAAACAGGAACAAGGTCGTAAGCCTACAGATGAGGAATTTGTTCAATTACGGGATGATACATTAGCTGTCGTTCGTGGGACAGTTCAGGCAGACATTTTAAAAGAGGATCAAGGACAAAATACATGTATTTTCTCAACCGAATTTGCATTACGGATGATGGGAGATATTCAGCAATATTTTATTGATAAAAATGTCCGTAATTATTATTCCGTTTCTATCTCGGGATATCATATCGCGGAAGCTGGAGCGAATCCAATTACGCAATTAGCATTTACATTGGCTAATGGATTTACCTATGTGGAATATTATTTAAGCCGTGGAATGGATGTAAATAAATTTGCACCAAACCTATCATTCTTTTTCTCCAATGGTTTGGATCCAGAATATACGGTTATTGGTCGTGTGGCACGCCGGATTTGGGCAATCACGATGCGGGATAAATATGGTGCAGATGAACGCAGTCAAAAATTAAAATACCATATTCAAACGTCAGGTCGCTCATTACACGCACAAGAAATTGATTTTAATGATATTCGTACAACACTACAGGCATTATTAGCGATCCAAGATAACACGAACTCATTGCATACGAATGCATTTGATGAAGCAATAACGACACCAACAGAAGAATCGGTACGTCGCGCTATGGCGATTCAAATGATTATTAATAAGGAGTTTGGACTAACGAAAAACGAAAACTCCTTACAAGGGTCGTTTATTGTAGAAGAGTTAACCGATTTGGTAGAGGAAGCCGTACTACAGGAATTTGAAAAAATGAATGATCGTGGTGGAGTATTAGGCGCGATGGAACGACAATACCAACGTGGGAAAATTCAAGAGGAATCCTTATACTACGAAGGGAAAAAACATTCTGGGGATCTTCCGATTGTTGGTGTAAATACGTATGTCAATCCTAATCCTCCTTCAGAAGATGAGATTAATGATATGGAATTAGCGCGTGCTACAAAAGAAGAAAAAGAACATCAAATTCAAGAATTGCACAAGTTTCAAGAAGCACATAAAGATGATGTGGCTAGTGCCTTAAGTCGATTGAAAACTGTCGCTGCTTCAGGTGGCAATATTTTCGCAGAATTGATGGAGACCGTAAAAGTAGCAAGCCTCGGTCAAATTACAAATGCACTATATGAAGTAGGTGGCCAGTACCGCCGTAATATGTAATCAAGAAACCTTGAAAAGTTGAGAAAATCGTAATATGGTTTTCTCAACTTTTTGTACATATCGCTAGCATAATGTCTTCACAATTGTTTATAATGTATGGTATGGTTAGGAACAAAAGTGGAAGTGCCCTTACAGGCTAAGAACGCCACGTCAATCGCAACGCCTGTACTAGGATGTACTGTCCGTCGTAGCAGCGAATGGACTGCTTCTTGCCATGCTAGGTGGTTCGATGTTGTCGCGCAAAGCGATGGTCTTAATCGAACATTCCCTCGTAGGAGATAAAGGAAACATGCCCCTTCATAGGGGTACGCCTACGCCTGAACGCCAGTCCGCTTTTTAGTCGGCCTTCCTTAATTTTTTAGGAGTCGATGTTGACTGTATCGGCTAAATAGGTTCACGTCCTGTGGCAGGCACCGATACTAGACCGTCCAAGTCGTCGTACGGAGATGAAGGAAGTCTCACTAGGCGCTGGAGCTGGACGTAGCTGTTTTGGGTTTATCAACATCAACAGCTTATAATTTCCCGGACAGCAAAAAACGTGGAAATAATAGGGTATAGGGAATGATCAGATGTTACATAATCTTGATGTACTGACACGTTCTCATGAACATATGTCATTCTAGGCGTAGTAGCCTTTAAATATTTATGAGTAAAGGGAGTGCGTTACCGTGAGCTTAGAAACTAATAGCCACGAAGATCTACAGCAAAAAGCAATGATCGACTTAGCTTATGAAATTTTGCAGGATGAAAGAAAAGCAATGGACTTTCGAGAAGTATTTGAAAAAGTAGCAGAGATTAAAGGTTTCACTAATGAGCAAAAGGATGCAAATATTGCACAGTTCTATACCGATTTAAATATCAATGGTCACTTCTTAACAAAGGGTTCTAATCTTTGGGGATTAAAAGAATGGTATTCCGTTGAGGATATTGATGAAGAAATTACTGCAGTTCCAAAGAAAAAGAAGAAGAAAAAGAAGAAGAAAAAAGAGGTCGAACCAGAAACATTTGATTATAAAGAAGATGAACTGGATGATGACAAAGATAGCTTGGAAGTGTTAACAGCAGATTTTAAAGATGATAAGGTAGACGATGAGGATGATGTAGATCAATTCAATGACTTAGATGATGATCTAGACGATGGTTTTGACGATGATGAATTTGATGATGAATTTGATGAAGAAGATAACGGTGAAGACACAGACGATGATACGGATGATGACAAGGAAGATAAATAGGAAAAGATTGCTTGACTTTTTAAAATGACATGAGTACAATTTTTATTGGGCTCGTTAAAATTAAACAATAAAAGCGCTCCCCCTGTAATAAACGGGGGAGCGCTTCTTTTTTATTTTTTAGCAGCTAGGAAAGTATAAAATTTTAGCCAAGAAGTGGACTCGACGTAGCTAAAATTTTTACGTGCCAAGTATAAGAAAAACGAACACATTCGCTAAAGGACGAGCGAATGCGAGTTTTTCTAATGTGTTTATGGTCTATAAAAGTGGGGTAACTACTATCATGGGAGATAAAGAAAACTTCCAACGAATACACCCCACTTTTAAGGATAAATCTACTTTGGAATGCAAAACTAAATTAGGAAACCACATTTTATAATTAGCTCCCTTAATTGAACTTATTATTTACTTATATTGGACTTTTAGAAAAGGAAGAGGGATGGATTGTGACCAAGTATATCTTTGTAACAGGTGGAGTTGTTTCATCTTTAGGGAAGGGAATCACGGCAGCATCATTAGGAAGGCTTTTAAAAAACCGTGGTTTGAAAGTAACCATTCAAAAGTTTGATCCGTATATCAATGTGGATCCTGGAACGATGAGTCCGTACCAGCACGGTGAAGTATTTGTAACAGAAGATGGTGCTGAAACCGATTTGGACTTAGGTCATTACGAACGCTTTATTGATATTAATTTAAACAAGTATAGTAACATTACAACAGGTAAAGTATACTCGAGTGTTATCCGAAAAGAGCGTCGTGGTGATTATTTAGGTGGAACTGTCCAAGTTATTCCGCACATTACGAACGAAATTAAAGAACAAGTATTCCGTGCAGGTCAAGCGACAAAAGCAGATGTCGTTATTACAGAAATTGGTGGAACAGTTGGTGATATTGAATCATTACCATTCTTGGAAGCGATTCGCCAGATTAAAAGTGATATTGGGAAGGAACATGTGATGTACCTCCACTGTACATTGGTTCCATTTATTAAAGCAGCAGGTGAAATGAAAACCAAACCAACACAGCATAGTGTAAAAGAATTGCGCTCCTTAGGTATTCAACCAGATGTCATCGTGTTACGAACAGAGCAATCCATTAGCAAAGGTATGAAAGAAAAGATCGCTCTATTTTGTGATATTAACGAGAATGCTGTTATTGAAATGCGTGATGCGGACACACTTTATCAGGTGCCGATCGCGTTACAGGAACAAGGTTTAGACCAATTAACATGCGATCATTTTGGCTTAGCTTGTCAACCCGCAGAAATGGAAGAGTGGGAACAATTAGTCAAGAAAGTACGCAATCTATCGAAGACAATCACAATTGGTCTAGTGGGAAAATATGTTGAATTACCAGATGCATACCTTTCCGTTGTTGAGTCATTAAGACACGCAGGGTTTGTATTTGATTCAGATATTAATATAAAGTGGATTAATGCGGAAAAAATGGAGCCAAACACGATCGAACAAGAATTAAAAGGTGTTGATGGAGTTCTTGTTCCTGGTGGCTTCGGAGATCGTGGTATCGAAGGGAAAATTGAAGCGATTCGTTATGCACGTGAAAACAAGGTACCGTTTTTAGGAATTTGTTTAGGAATGCAATTAGCAACCGTAGAATTTGCACGAAATGTACTAGGGCTGAAGGAAGCTCATTCTGCAGAGTTTGACCCAGATACACCACATCCAATCATTGATCTATTACCAGAGCAAAAACATATTTCTGACATGGGTGGTACCTTACGTTTAGGAATTTACCCTTGTCATTTACAAGAAGGAACCAAAACAAAAGCAGCATATGATGGAGAAGACATGGTAGAGGAACGCCACCGTCATCGTTATGAGTTTAATAATGAATATCGCGATCAGATGACAGAAAAAGGGTTTATTTTTTCAGGAACAAGCCCTGATGGAAGACTTGTGGAAACGATTGAATTAAGTAATCATCCATGGTTTGTGGCAAGTCAATTTCATCCTGAATTTAAATCCCGTCCAACAAGACCACAATCCTTATTCCGTGGATTTATTGGTGCAATTGATGAATTACAACGTAAATAACCTAAGGCTGTTTTCTAAAAATGTTGCTTTTTTAAGAAAAATCTTAATGCATAGTTGAGTCGTAAATTTCCGCTACGGACAGTCGCTTTTACTCATTCAACAAGGGTCGATAGCTTGAATTCGTTCGTTGGATTAGCACTCATCTTAAAAGGATGGAAGTAGTCAAGTTAAAGTTATGACGCATAATATATCAGATGCGATGTTAAATAACAACAAAGAATGCGAAAAGTGCCTAACCTAATAATGAAAACCCGAAATAGGTGATTATACCTCTTTCGGGTTTCTTTATAACGTGTCAGGGGTCAATGAGAGACAAGAACGTGTTGATGCCAAAATGAGTATGCTTGTCGATGCGAAAAAAATAAGTGGAGTTCGCAAAAAGTGAAACGAATGAGCTTCTCAATATATAAAGCACCAAGGAGATTCAGAAAAATGTAAACGAGCATGTTTCTCGATGCAATTATTAACATATGATATCACCAAAATGTGACCGAGTACGTCTTTCGATGTCAAAATTACAAAGAAATCGTAAAAAGTAAATCGAGAACACAGTAAACTTCTAACATCAAGACTGACGATGGTTTGCAATAACTAGTACGAACAAACTTTCGACATAATTAGGTAAAACATATCATTTTTTCTCAAAAATCTACCAATTTTGTTCTTTAAAAAGAAGGATATTTATTCCTACATATAGAAGATAAGTACAAGTGAGAAAGCGAAAAAATACTGATGGCGAATTTCGAGGGGCAGGGGGATTATTTCGAAATTCACCACCAAAACATGGGAGCGGAGATGAGAGAATGGTAAAAGAATTATTAATTGTGGACGATCAACCAGGTATACGACTGTTGTTACAGGATATTTTAACCAGTGAGGGGTATGAAGTTACAGTAGCTACAACTGGCAAGGAAGCATTAGATTACATAATTGATCAAACGTTTGATCTAATTATTTTAGATTATAAGTTGCCAATTCTAGATGGAAAAGAATTATTACAGCAATTGGAAAAAAGGAAAATGACAACACCTGCCATTTTAATGAGTGGTTTAGCAGAAGATATCGATAAGGAAGCACAACAGTTTAGTATGGTACAAGAAGTTTTAGCAAAACCTTTTAATGTAGAAGACATAACAAAGATAGTTAGTCGTCTATTGCAAAAAAATGCTTCCTAATGTAGTTTGACTTTTAACAAAACATTGTAAACTACACTATTGTTGCGACTTCAAAACGTTGTTGGTATTCTTAATTATGTAATGACAACATTATAGGTAGAGAATGAATGTGACATCTAAGAAGGAGGATAACAATGCCATTAGTATCAATGAAAGAAATGCTTGAACTTGGCAAGAAGAACGGATATGCAGTCGGACAATTCAATTTAAATAACTTAGAGTATGTACAAGCAATTTTACAAGCAGCAGAAGAAGAAAAATCTCCAGTAATCCTTGGTGTATCTGAAGGTGCTGGAAAATATATGGGAGGATTTAATGTTGTTGTTGCGATGGTCAAAGAATTAATGGAATCCTATGGTACAACCGTGCCTGTAGCAATTCATCTTGACCATGGCTCAAGCTTTGAAAAATGTGCTGAAGCCATTCATGCTGGATTTACTTCCGTTATGATTGATGCTTCTCATGAACCGTTAGAGGATAATATCGCTCTTACGAAAAAAGTAGTGGAATTAGCACATATTCATGGTGTATCTGTTGAAGCAGAACTTGGTCGTGTTGGTGGTCAAGAAGATGACCTTATTGTGGAAGATGCAGAAGCAGCCTATGCGATCCCGTCTGAATGTGAAAAATTAGTAAACGAAACAAATGTCGATTGCTTTGCACCTGCTTTAGGTTCTGTACATGGTCCATATAAAGGTGAACCAAACCTTGGTTTTGATCGGATGGAAGAAGTGATGAACCTTACAAACATTCCACTTGTTCTACATGGTGGTACTGGTATCCCAACTAAAGATATTCAACGTGCTATTTCACTTGGTACAGCAAAAGTTAATGTAAATACCGAAAACCAAATTGCACAAGCAAAAAAAGTTCGGGAAGTTCTAGCAGAAAAACCAGACCTTTATGATCCTCGTAAATATTTAGGACCAAGTCGTGACGCGATAAAAGAAACAGTTATTGGCAAAATGCGTGAATTTGGTTCCTCCAACAAAGCATAGAGTATACTGGTGTTTTGAAAAGCAAAAGGGAGGAGAGACATAAATGAAATTTTTTATTGATACAGCAAATATTAATGAAATCCGTTCTGCAAATGAACTTGGGATTTTGGCAGGTGTAACAACCAACCCAAGTTTAGTTGCGAAAGAAGGCGTGTCATTTCATGAGCGTTTAAAAGAGATCACAACGGAAGTATCGGGTTCTGTTAGTGCAGAAGTTATTTCAGAAGATGCGGAAGGTATGATTAAAGAAGGAAAGGAACTTGCGGCAATTGCATCAAATATTACGGTGAAAGTTCCGATGACATTAGAAGGCCTAAAGGCAGTTAAGGCATTTAGCGACCTAAATATTAAAACGAATGTCACCTTAATTTTTAATGCCAACCAAGCACTTTTGGCTGCACGAGCAGGCGCAACCTATGTATCTCCATTCCTCGGCCGCCTAGATGATATTGGTCATGATGGGATGGATTTGATTTCAACCATTGCGGAAATTTTTGATCGCCATGGAATCGAAACAGAAATTATTGCTGCTTCAATCCGTCATCCCTTACATGTAATGGATGCAGCTGTGAATGGTGCACATATTGCAACGATTCCATACAAGGTTCTCGGTCAGCTCGTAAAGCACCCATTAACAGATCAAGGCATCGAAAAATTTCTTGCAGATTGGAACAAAAATAATGGATGAAAATGGGAAAAACGTACAAACTAACAATTAAAAGGAATACTAGCTAGTGTGTTAGGACCTTTTAAATGACGATAGATCCGGGTTATGTGTTAAACTCGGTAAAAATAGGTTGAAACATTTTCTTCTAGCGTGTTTTACGATCAACGATACAGACAACTAAGAAAAAGAAATGCGCTTTTTCTTCATGAGGTGACCGGATATCATAGTTTTACTTGTGATGAACGGAACCACACATCATGACATGAATTAAGCGCATTTTCTTAATTGTATCCTAAAGAGTCTGTAACACTGGCAAAGTATCCTACGTCATATAGTAAAGTGGGGTTTTTCTGATGGAAAAGATGTTAATTGAAGGTGGCCATACATTAAATGGAAAAGTTAGAATAAGTGGTGCTAAAAATAGTGCAGTAGCATTACTACCTGCTGCAATTTTGGCAGATTCCGATGTAACAATTGAAGGGTTACCTGAAATCTCTGATGTAAATACACTTGGTGATTTGCTGGAAGAAATTGGCGGGAAGGTAAAACAAGATGGACAAACTGTTCATATTGATCCTTCTCAAATGGTTTCAATGCCACTTCCAAATGGTAAAGTTAAAAAATTGCGTGCCTCTTATTATTTTATGGGAGCAATGTTAGGAAAGTTTAACCAAGCTGTTATCGGACTTCCAGGAGGTTGTAATTTAGGACCTAGACCAATTGATCAGCATATTAAAGGGTTTGAAGCATTAGGTGCTGAGGTAACCAATGAGCAAGGTGCTATTTACATACGGGCAAAGGAACTAGTTGGCACACGTATTTACTTGGATGTTGTTAGTGTTGGTGCGACCATTAATATTATGTTAGCTGCTGTAAAGGCAAAAGGGAAAACCATTATTGAAAATGCCGCTAAAGAACCTGAAATTATTGACGTTGCCACCCTTTTAACGAATATGGGTGCAAAGATAAAAGGCGTTGGAACAGATGTAATTCGCATCGAAGGCGTTGAATCGCTTCATGGATGCAGACATACGATTATTCCTGATCGAATTGAAGCAGGAACGTATGCGATTGCCGCAGCCGCTGCAGGAAATGAAGTGATCATTGATAATGTCATTCCACAACACTTGGAATCAGTACTAGCAAAATTACGGGAAATGGGCGTTGAGATGCAAGCTGCTGATGAACAACTTTTAATCACACCTAAAAACCCATTAAAAAGTGTTGATATTAAAACGTTAGTCTACCCAGGCTTTCCAACAGATTTACAACAACCATTTACTACGCTCCTAACGAAAGCAGAAAATACGGGTGTTGTAACAGATACGATTTATTCTGGAAGATTAAAGCATATTGACGAACTAAGGCGTATGAATGCTATAATAAAGGTTGAAGGTGGATCAGCAATTGTTTCAGGTCCTGTACAGTTAGAAGGAGCACGTGTGACAGCGAATGAATTACGTGCTGGTGCGTCTCTAGTGATTGCAGGCCTAATGGCTAATGGAATAACAGAGATAACAGGTCTTGACCATATTGACCGAGGATATGAAAAGATTACAGAAAAGCTATTGAACCTTGGTGCTAATGTATGGCGAGAAGAGATGACGGACCATGAAATTGAACAATTTCAGAATTCGTAAAGCAGGATGACGATGAAACATGATTCCCATCATAGGAGCACCAGTTTGTTCGTTGGCAATAACTTAAGAATGCATAAATTCATTCAGAGATGTCCAGCTACAACAGCACTTCTAGCTTTTTTAATATATTTTCTTGGGATGAGGATATATTTTCTAAAAGGAGAGGGAATACATGGAGAGAAGCTTAACAATGGAATTAGTACGCGTAACAGAGGCTGCGGCATTGTCTTCAGCTCGTTGGATGGGTAGAGGAAAGAAAGAAGAAGCAGATGATGCAGCAACTTCTGCTATGCGTGATGTGTTTGATACCATCCCAATGAAAGGAACTGTTGTCATTGGTGAGGGAGAAAAAGATGAAGCACCAATGCTATACATTGGAGAAAAACTTGGGACAGGTGTTGGACCAGGTGTAGATGTAGCGGTTGATCCGTTAGAAGGAACTAATATCGTAGCACAAGGTACGTGGAACGCATTAGCAGTCATCGCAATTGCTGATTCAAAGACACTGCTTCATGCACCGGACATGTATATGAAGAAGATAGCGGTTGGTCCTGAAGCAGTTGGGAAAGTAGATATTAATGCATCAACCTATGATAATCTAAAAGCAGTAGCAGATGCGAAACAAAAGGATATAGAAGACCTTCTTGTAACCGTATTAGACCGACCACGTCATAAGGAATTAATTGAAGAAATTCGCCAGGCTGGTGCCAGAATCAAACTAATTCCTGATGGTGATGTCGCAGCATCCATTAATACCGCATTTGATGATACAGGTGTGGATTTACTGCTAGGTGTTGGTGGTGCACCAGAAGGCGTCATATCTGCTGTTGCGCTGAAATGCTTAGGTGGTGAAATTCAAGGAAAGCTCATGCCTCGTAACGATGCAGAAATGGAACGGTGCAAACGCATGGGCATTGAAGATATGGATAAAGTGTACTACATGAATGACCTTTGTAGTGGTGATGATGCCATATTTGCAGCTACAGGTGTAACAGATGGCGAACTACTAAAAGGGGTTCAATTTAAAGGGACGAAAGGAACAACACAAACGGTTGTCATGCGTGCCAAAAGTGGTACAGTTCGTTTTATTGATGGGGAACATAGCTTAAAGAAAAAACCAAATCTTGTTATACAACCGTAGATAAACGTAGATAATAGATAAGGGGAAGCCAACCATCGGCTTCCCTCTATTGCATATCTAGTACCTTCTTAAAAATAGAGTTGAATAATTTATTTAAAAAGGGTATTATGGTAGATGTTTATGATATGTAAAGATTGGGAATTATAGTTTGTAATATAGTTTATAAGCATACTGTTTAATACAACCATATTGTAGCAGCCATTGAATTTGAATGATGGTTGATACAAAACTTCTATTCTAGCTTCTGATCATTCTTCACTTCTTTTAGAAAAAAAGGCTTATTACGATAAAGGCCTCGATTTTCATAGACCATAATATGCTAACCTTTTCTAAAAGTGCAAGAACAGACCTTCCATTTAAGAAGTGAAAATCACTATATTAATCAGATTAAGTATAATTGGCTTTATAGTATTATTATTTAATTTATTTTTTCATAACTTAAAACCTTATATAAAAACAAAAAATTACAGGAAGCGATCTTTACATTGTCGTAAAAGTAAATCAAATAGGCGTGGTGAATTCGATGGCAGAAGAATTAACAATATCTCATTTAGAAAATTTAACATTGAAAGAAATTTATGCTTTAGCAAAAGAGTATAAGGTTAGCTACTATGCAAAGCTAACAAAACGTGAACTTATTTTTTCTATTTTAAAAGCACAGGCTGAAAAAGATGGTTACTTGTTCATGGATGGCATTTTGGAAATTATTCCATCAGAAGGATTTGGATTCTTGCGTCCAATCAATTATTCCCCGAGTGCAGAGGACATCTACATATCGGCGTCACAAATAAGACGGTTTGATTTACGAAATGGTGATAAAGTATCTGGAAAGGTCCGTCCTCCGAAAGAGAATGAGCGTTATTATGGGTTATTACACGTAGACGCTGTAAATGGTGACGATCCAGAGACTTCGAAGGAACGTGTTCATTTTCCTGCCTTAACACCGTTATATCCAGACCGATTAATGAAATTGGAAACAGAATCGAGCAGTTTATCAACAAGAATCATTGATTTAATGGCACCAGTTGGTTTTGGTCAGCGTGGGCTAATTGTGGCCCCTCCAAAAGCGGGGAAAACGATGTTATTGAAAGAAATTGCAAACAGTATTTCCGTGAATCATCCACATGCAAAATTAATAATTTTATTAGTGGACGAGCGTCCAGAAGAAGTGACAGATATTGAACGTTCTGTACATCCAGATGTCGATGTCGTCAGTTCGACATTTGATGAAGTTCCAGAAAGCCATATTAAAGTATCAGAACTTGTTTTGGAACGTGCTATGCGGTTAGTGGAGCATAAACGGGATGTCATTGTGTTAATGGATAGTATCACTCGATTAACACGTGCCTATAACTTAGTTATTCCACCGAGTGGACGTACTTTATCTGGAGGTATTGACCCAGCTGCATTCCACCGTCCAAAACGTTTCTTTGGTGCTGCACGTAATATTGAAGAAGGCGGTAGTTTTACTGTATTAGGTACAGCTCTAGTCGACACAGGATCCCGTATGGATGACGTGATTTATGAAGAGTTTAAAGGAACAGGAAACATGGAACTACACTTAGATCGTAATTTGGCACAGCGTCGAATTTTCCCTGCAATTGATATTCTAAAATCTGGGACACGAAAAGAAGAATTGCTTATTTCCAAAGGTCACCTTGATAAAATGTGGGCAATTCGGAAAACGATGCAAGATTCCCATGACTTCTTAGAACGTTTCTTGAAACGATTGAAAGCAACAAAGGCCAACGAGGAATTCTTCCAACAAATGGAAGAGGAAATGAAGCGTAAAGGTGTCAAACGATAATACTTAAGATATCTAGCTAATTTTGGTTCTCTAAAAATAGAGGGATTCTATTGCAATCAAATGCGTACACTGTTATAATCTCTTTATGTGAGTTTAGATAAGGTAGTTATACCTATTACGGCTCTTACAATAAACTCTGTTTCCAAGGGATTCAGGGCAAAAAGGAGTGGAATAACATGAAAAAGGATATTCATCCAGAATACCGTAAAGTTGTATTTCTTGATACGAGCTCAGACTTCAAATTTTTAAGTGGATCAACACAATCATCTGATGAAACAATTGAATGGGAAGATGGCAACACATACCCATTAATTCGCGTTGAGGTGAGCTCAGCATCACATCCTTTCTACACTGGTAAGCAAAAAGCTGACAAAGTCGGCGGCCGTGTAGACCGATTCAAGAAAAAATATAATATGAAATAAAAAGCTGAGGCGACTGCTTAGCGACGTATGCATTGGACTGATCTGTTCAAGATAAAGGAAAGCCGAAAGTGGTTTTCTTTCGAGCTTGACTTATCGAAGAACAGAGAGGGAAATGTCACACGTCGCTAGGAGCCGAAGCTGGATTGAAATAAAAGGCTGAGGCGACTGCTTAGCTAAGATAAAAAGTTTGTAAAAAAACAGGCAAAACGTCTATATTTTGCCTGTTTTTTTACTTGATAGCTATTAAAGTATAAAACTTTCCTACTGCTTTCTGGCTAACACTGTTATGCCTTGTGACAACGCCAGTACAAGCACGTCCTGTACGTAGTAAGTGCAAATGAGGGTTTTGTCAAAGTATGTTGAAGAAAAGCCAATTTTTCTAAATAGTAGGTCGACCTTTATGGTAATAGTAATGGGTATTAAGTCATTTTAATATAGATATTCAAAATGAAGCTTACGGTTACACTAAGGTACATACCGCAAATCAACGGAAGGGAGATCCCTTGTTATGTATGTCATGAAACAAAGTGGTTGGGTAGAAGTTATATGTGGTAGTATGTTTTCTGGTAAATCTGAAGAATTAATTCGTCGTGTTCGTCGTGCAACCTATGCCAACTTAATGGTACGTGTGTTTAAGCCAGCGATTGATAATCGTTACGCCGGTGACTCTGTCGTTTCTCATAATGGAACTTCTACCGTCGCACAACCAGTAAGATCCTCTAAAGAAATTTCACAATATATCGATGAAGAGGTAGATATTATCGGAGTTGACGAGGCACAGTTTTTTGATGAGGATATTGTATTAGTTGCAGACGAACTCGCGAACAAGGGCATTCGTGTTATTGTAGCTGGATTGGATACGGACTTTCGTGGAGAGCCATTTGGCCCAATGCCTAAGTTAATGGCATTGAGTGAATCTGTAACAAAACTAAATGCAATATGTCCAGTTTGCGGATCTCCTGCAAGTCGAACACAACGTTTAATTAATGGAAAACCCGCATCTTATGATGATCCAGTTATTTTAGTAGGAGCGTCTGAATCCTACGAACCTAGATGTCGGCATCATCACGAAGTGCCAAACAAACCCAGTAGACAACTCATAAAAACCTTATCCGAGGTAACGAACTGAAGAGTACGTGATGTGCTCTTTTTTTGTTATGTGTGAAGGCCCGATCCGCATAGACGGAACACGAGGACAGAACATTAGGCTAAAGTGGCCGTACCCCGCCCGCCACAAACACCAATAGAATTTTGACCTCGACACGTGAGTATACTATAATTAGACTGTTAATCGGAAAAAGAGGTGGCTTTGATGTTAGATCGTTTACAATCATTGGAAGATCGTTATCAAAAACTAAATGAATTGTTAAGTGACCCAGAAGTGATCAATGATACGAATAAATTACGAGAGTATTCTAAAGAACAGGCTGGCCTAGAAGAAGTTGTTCAGGCATATCGTGAATATAAAGACGTTACAACTCAATTAAAAGATGCCAAGGCCATGTATGAAGATGACCTGGATGATGAAATGTATGAAATGGTGAAAGAAGAGATTTCGGAATTAACAGAGCGAGAAACGGAATTAGAAGAACGAATGAAGATTTTACTACTTCCTAAGGATCCAAATGATGATAATAACGTTATTATGGAAATCCGCGGTGCTGCAGGTGGCGATGAAGCAGCCCTATTTGCTGGAGATTTGTATCGAATGTATACGCGTTATGCCGAAAATCAAGGCTGGAAAACGGAAGTCATTGAGGCAAACTCTACAGGGGTTGGTGGCTATAAAGAAATTATCTTTATGATTAATGGAAATGGTGCCTACTCGAAATTGAAGTATGAAAATGGTGCACATCGTGTCCAACGTGTGCCAGAAACAGAATCAGGTGGTCGTATCCATACGTCTACAGCCACTGTGGCGGTTTTGCCAGAAGCAGAAGAGGTTGAAGTGGAAGTTCATGAGAAAGACATTCGTGTTGATACGTTTGCTTCAAGTGGGCCTGGGGGACAAAGTGTTAATACAACGATGTCAGCAGTACGTTTAACACATGAACCAACAGGTATTGTGGTGTCCTGTCAGGATGAAAAGTCACAAATTAAAAACAAAGAAAAAGCGATGAAAGTATTGCGTGCACGCATTTATGATAAATATCAACAAGAAGCACAGGCAGAATATGATGAAAACCGTAAATCTGCTGTTGGAACAGGTGATCGTTCTGAACGTATTCGTACGTATAACTTCCCACAAACACGTGTTACCGATCACCGCATTGGCTTAACGTTGCAAAAACTAGATCAAGTGTTAGAAGGAAAATTAGATGAGTTCATTGATGCATTAACATTAGAAGAACAAGCGAAAAAGCTAGAACAAATTGGTGAATAATATGACAAAAGCGATGAAACAATTTGAAGTCCTCGAGTGGGCTTCTCTTTTTTTACAACAACATAATCGGGAAAGGAATGTAGCTGAAATCCTGTTGCAGCATTTTTTAGGCGTTGATCGTAGTAAATTTTATACAATGATGCGTGAGACCGTTCCAGAGCATATACTTCAGTCTTTTCAACAGGCAATTCAAGAACATGCCGAAACGGGTATTCCCGTACAACATATTATCGGTTATGAAATGTTTTATGGACGGAAGTTTGCGGTAAATGAACAAGTGTTGATTCCTCGCCCAGAAACAGAAGAGCTTGTCGATTATGTTATACAAAACATCCAGCATGACACATCGAAGGAAACGAAAACAATAGTAGACATTGGAACGGGGAGCGGTGTGATTGCCATTACACTCGCATTACAATTACAAAACGTGAGGGTTTATGGAACCGATATTTCAGCCGAAGCGTTGCGTGTTGCAAAACAAAATGGGAAACAGCTTGAAGCGACTATTCAATTTCGCCAAGGCGATTTTCTAAAACCACTAATGGATGAAGGGATAAAGGTTGATTGGGTTATATCAAATCCCCCATATATTGCTTGGGAGGAGGAAATGACATTACAAGATACTGTAAAAAATTTTGATCCATCACTTGCACTCTTTGCAAAAGAAAATGGCCTTTATGCTTATCAACAAATTATTCGTGATCTGCCACATGTATTAAATCATGGTGGAAAAGTAGCATTTGAAATAGGAGAAACACAAGGAGAAGCAGTTCAATCATTACTAAAACAAACGCTGTCAACTAGTACGATCACCATTAAACAAGATATCAATCAAAAAGATCGAATGGTTATCGCACACCTCCCATAAACGTACATTTTTTTGGCTTGTGGCTCTTCTCTAGAACATTTTACTGTTTTAGAAGGTAAGCTTTGTTCTTGAAAGTGCGTCTTAGTGTATTTTTGTTCCGATAACGGATCTCGATGAAATTTCAGGCACCAAAAGGGTTTACCGCTTCTTGAGAGAGGATCTGGAAGCAATTTCCAAGCATTCAAAAGAGATTTTTATCCCGATAATAGGTATCGGTGCAATTTTAAGCAATTAGAAGACATACTGCCCGCGAGAACACTTCTCATCCCACCTTACTAGCATGAACAGCATTGTTATCCGTTTAAAAGATCATCCAAAAGATAGTCTTTTTGTTTACCGTTCCCACAAATTTGTAATAGGGATGAGCCCCCTCCAATAATATGAAAAGTGACGACAATATTTTGAGGGGGAATATAGATGTCTCAGAAAAAATTAAGAAAAGTTTATAACCGAGCTCGTCCTTTGGATGGTAGAGCACATATCTCTTACACATATAATGAGCGGGATGAACTATATAAAAAACGAGCAATTATTGATTCAAGTGTTAACTCCGAGTACAACTTTACGAAAGTACTTCGTGAGGCAGTGGATACAATTTACCCTGGTGCAAAGAAAGCTGGAGTGACAAAATTTATTTTGCAATCTTTACGTACTAACAACAGGCAGTATTTGAACACCTATAAAAAAGGAATGAAACAGGTAGATACATTAGCGAGGAAAGAGTACGGCAAATCGTTTGTCCGTCTTACGTCAGAGAGTAGAAAAACGGTTCTCTACCGCTTTAAGGATACAGCGTTCTTTGCGTTACTAAAGGAACATACGATAAAAGGGATGTTTGCTACCCCAGTATATAGAGCGAAACAAAACATAGGGGAAGAGAAGTTAATCGATTACTTAGATGCGAGGTACCATCCACTTGAGACGCGAGGCCAGAATCAATCCTTGGGACATCACCCTAGATAACAGACTAACTTAGAATAGAAATTATATTTAGGGCCAAATCAAAACTGATTTGGTCCATTTTGCTATGCCCTTTTAAAAGTCAAAGTATTGTACCTTCATTCCGTTATATTTGTGGAAAAAGGTATAACATAAGTAATTTAAAAGGGGGCGTAACAAATGAAAGTATTACTGTTGTTTGTTGTCCTTGTTCACGGAGTAATCCACACCATGGCTTTTTTGAAGGCATTTGATTTAGTTGAATTTAATCAGTTGACACAGTCAATCTCAAAGCCAGTTCGATTGCTCTGGCTCATAACAACGATTTCTTTTTAGTCGTTTTTTTCTTATGGGTATTTAATCATTCGAACTGGTGGATTGTTGCCATTATCACAACCGCTCTCTCACAATATGTTATCATTCTTTCCTGGCAAGATGCGAAGTTCGGTACCATTGCAAACATCATTATGGTTGCAGCGATTATCATTGGAGCAGCAACATGGCATTTTAATGCACAAGTAACGGAAGAAATCAGTCTTTTAGATTCAGACATCATTACTGCAGAGATGCTTTCCCCACTACCCTCCCCAGTGCAGGCTTGGTGAAGTACAATTGGTATTATTGGAAAACCAGCTAGCCATCGTGCAAATTTTGAGTAAACCGGTCAAATGAAACTAAGACCCGATCAAAAAAGTGGTTTCAAGCAGAAGCAGAACAATACGTCACAAAAGATCACCCAGCATTTGTTTGGAAAGACAAGCTTTCCGTACCACTAATAGGCAAAGTGGTTGGCAGGGCCTTTTTCAAGAATGGAAAGGCACATATGCTCATCAAAGTTGCCTCCCTTATTGCGATTGTGAATGTCGGTTTTCAAGAAAAAATCAATTAGTCTACCTTACATTGTTATTTACTAGAGTTACCATGGAATACAACTGCCGGGATAAGCCTTATATCACCTGGAGCTATATAAATGAACACAGCTAAAGCCACTATGTCGTATGAAGGTGTGACACGCTCTGCAATGTATTACTTTGAGGAGAATGGTTATCTTGAAAAAGTGGTGGCTTATCGGTATAAAGACCATGACGACAGGCACAACCAATCAATCGCTTGTACTGGTGAAGTGAAAGAAAATAAACAAATGAACGGATTAACCATCCCAACTCACATGGATGTTTTGTGGGATTAGATAGTGGAACATTCCATTGGTATCAAGTTTCGATTAATAGTATCGCGTATAATCAAAAGTTTATTAAAAAAATAATAGAATACTAGTTTAAAAACGATTAACTGTGCCCATACTGTTTGTAAATTAAGTAAACGGGGGTACAGAACAATGAAGAAATTAATCTTTTTTGCATTTATATTTTTTATCGTATTTTTATCTATGCCAACAAAAGGAGTTAGTAATGAAGCACAACCAGAAGTGGAACAAGGATATCAAGTAATTCCAGATGAAGCAATTCGCTTACGTATACTAGCAAATAGTGATAAAGATCAAGATCAAGAAATTAAACAAGCAGTTCGTGATGAAGTGAATGAAACCATTTCTGAATGGGTTAAAGATATTACCGATATTCAAGAAGCACGAGATTTAATTCAGGAACGTTTACCAGAAATTGAATCAGTAGTAGCATCTGTTTTAGAACGTGAGAATGAGAATAAGTCTTTTGAAGTAGATTATGGGGAAAATGTGACATTTCCTACTAAAATGTATGGATCTTTCATTTACCCAGCGGGAGAGTATGAAGCAGTACTTATTACGATTGGGGAAGGCAATGGTGCCAACTGGTGGTGTGTCTTATTCCCGCCATTATGCTTCTTAGATTTTTCTAATGGTACAAGTGTTGCGGAAACAGAGGAAACGGCTGAAGCTAGTTCTCCTAGTGAGCAGAAGGAAGAGAAGGAAGAGGATGAAGTAGAGGTAAAGTTTTTCCTCTTTAAATGGTTAGGCTTGTCATAGAAATAAAAACCTCTGCATATAGTAATAGAAAAAGCTAGTAATCTAGCAACTATTCGTAGAGGTGAATAAAATGAAACTATTACCAGCAAATCAAGCTTCAAGAGGAAAACTAGAAGGATTCGTACATGATCACGAAGGTATTGATCGAGACCTATTATTGGAAAAAGGTTATGTCGTATTACTTCAAGAGAAAATAGAAGGTTGTTTTGTTTTGGATACATTAGAAGAAGATGTGTATTGGTTAAAACAACTCTATGTAACTAAAAATGCAGCTATTTCTTTACCAGCATTAATAGAGGCGGTATTAGCGCTTGCTAAGCGAAAGGAAGCGAAGGAAGTATTTGTACATAGTCACCAACCAATGGTAGACCAACTATTAGAAGCATTACAGTTTTATCCACAAAAGGATACTAAAATCGTGGATAAGTACCCAATTGAAAAGGGGAAATGGTGGACATACTCTGTTTCGTAATGATAATCAATGCATTTATCCACAGGTTATACACAAAAACAGTGGATAACCTGTAGAAAAGCCGTGTATTTCCTGTGGTTAAATATAAATATTAACAGTTGATGTGAATAGTCTGTGGATAACCCCCTTCCACAGGCTATTTTATTGTTGCACGTTAGGAAAGGTGGGTGGATTACTATTTTTATCGGGAGGCATCCTCATTCCAACGTGCTGTCTACTGGAGTGACGGTTACTATGTATGGCTATTTTTTTAAATGGTTGTTACTTTCCGTATAAAACGTCATGCATATAAGTTGGATTATACGCAGTAACTAGAATATGCACATTGCTTCGCTTCGGAAAAACACTTCGCTTTCCGCGGGGGAGTGGTGAGCCTCCTCGGGCTAGCGCCCTGTGGGGTCTCACCGACCTCCTACTTCCCGCAGGAGTCTCCGTGTTTTTCCTACGCTAGCTCGTGGACTAATCATATTTAGATCATCATTGATGCTAATATAATAGTTGATTGGAGCGAAGGACAGTCGACCCCTGCAGGAAAAGCACGTGTCCAGACCTGAGCAGGAAGTGGTCTTCTTCCGAGGAGGCTGAGGCCGTGCCTGCGTTAAAGAAGACACTGTGAAAACGTAAAGTTTGAACAGATGTCGCACTTATGCCCGTGGTGAAAGCGACTATCCGTAGTGAAAATCAATGTACAACTTTATTGCGTATAATATAGATTATGCGACGTAGCAAAGAACAAAGTATGTAAAAGAAGTGTATGTTAATTTTGCTTCTATTCCTTTCTTCCTCTAAAATGTAGGAAGAAGAAAAGGAGTAATCGCACATGTTTAAAACAAAATGTTGGCATATACGTGAATCAATTGATAAACAAGTGATTAAAGAAGCCTCTAACATGTTACGTGATGGACTTACTGTTGCTTTTCCAACCGAAACTGTTTATGGCTTAGGAGCAGATGCAACCAATGAAAAAGCCGTTCAAGGTATTTTCCAAGCAAAAGGACGCCCAGCAGATAATCCATTGATTGCCCATGTGGCAACAATCGAACAAGCAAAAGAAATGGTAGATGAGTTGCCTCCAATTGCCAAAACCTTAATGACTCACTTTTCACCTGGTCCAATTACATATATTTTACCAAGCAATGGAAAATGCGCTACTAATGTTACAGCAGGCCTATCTACTATTGGGGTACGTTTGCCAGATCACCCTGTTGCACAAGCATTACTAAAGGAATGTGATATTCCTATCGCTGCACCAAGTGCGAATCTTTCAGGAAAGCCAAGTCCAACTACAGCAGATCATGTATGGCAAGATTTGTCTGGTAAAATTGCTGGATTAGTGGATGGTGGTTCGACGGGAGTAGGTTTAGAATCGACGGTAGTTGATTGTACACAAGATATCCCCATTATTCTACGACCAGGAGGTATTACAAAAGAACAATTAGAACAAGTTGTGGGCAATGTGATGGTTGATCCTGCTTTAGTCCATCACCAATCAAGCCAAAAGCCGAAATCACCTGGTATGAAATATACACACTATGCGCCTGCAGTTGATCTATGGCTCGTTTCTGGGGATGCAAAACGCATACAAGAAATCGTAACGGAACAACAAGCAAATGGAAAAAGGATAGGGGTTATGGCTAGTACGGAAACAACTGTGCGACTTCAAGCTGATGCTATCATCTCACTAGGGTCAGAGCATAATCTTGGTGATATTGCTGCATCCTTGTATGATGCATTACGTACCTTTAAAGAAGGCGATGTTGACCTTATTTTGTGTGAGACATTTTCCGAAAAAGGAATTGGACAAGCTGTTATGAACCGTCTAACAAAAGCCGCAACCCGCCATATCTAGTGATTAGCAGGTTTAACGATAAAAAAACTGGAAGTGATAGGAACCTAAAATACATCATATTCTCCTTTTGGTTTGCATATAGTTTAAAAGCATGTCCGAGGAGGAGAATGGATGTCGATCAATCAATTAGGTGAACTCATAACCCTTATATTTATGGCAGTAGCTGTAGGAATGGATGCGTTTTCAGTTAGCTTAGGAATGGGAATGCAACAGATTCGCCTGAAACGTGTTGCATTAATCGGAATGGTGATTGGCCTTTTTCATATTTTGATGCCTTTTATTGGCATTATGTTAGGCCAAGCAATTTCTCATCAAGTTGGCAATATGACATTACTACTAGGTGGACTATTATTAGTCGGGATCGGTGCACAGATGATTTTCTCTGCATTTAATCACGAAACGACAACCATTGTCCAGCCAGTAGGATTTGGCCTATTACTATTCGCATTATCAGTTAGTATGGATAGCTTTTCGGTTGGCCTCAGCTTAGGCATGTCAGGAATGAAGACGGCAATTGTTTTATTGTTTTTTGGTGTAGCAAGTATGGTACTAACCTGGACAGGAATGTTACTCGGTAAAAAAGTCCATAATTTGCTAGGTGTCTATAGTGAAATATTAGGTGGTAGTATTTTGTGTGGATTTGGCTTATATATTATATTTGGGTAACGACTTGAAGGATTCTTTTTTTAATAGTAACGGGTTCAGATAAAGGATGAAAACAACTAACTTACACAAAAATTAGCATGTGAAATTGCATATTTCGCATGCTAATTTTTGCTGTTGTATCATGTGTTATAGCGTAAGTGTAGCCAATTTATGTGTTGCGATGTTTTGGATGAAGATCGTTTTCCCTGTATTCGAAAAAAAGTTTTGACGTTCATTCTCTTGATGAAGATCATTTTTCCAATTATCTAAAACAAGTTTATATTTTCACACTCTTGATGAAGGTTATTTTCCTCTTATCCATGCAAGATTTGACTTTCCTTCCCCTTGATGAAGATTATCGTACGTTATCGCAACGAACTTTGACCCTCAAAGTTTGGCTATCGCACTAACAAACCTATAAAAAGAAGAAAAGTTTTTTAGTTTTTTATTTACCCTTAATGATTCATGCTAAAATACCCTAATTCTTCTTATTTTTTCTGACATGTATTGATGTTTATGATATAGTTTGATTATACATAAAATTAGGTAGAAATGATTGTATGGAGGATACCGATGAAAATTTTATTTGTTTGTACAGGAAACACGTGCCGAAGTCCAATGGCTGAAGCATTAGTAAAACATCATATGCCATCTATAGAAGTGCAATCAGCAGGTATTTACGCGGGTTCAAATGAACGTGCGAATCAACATGCAATTGAGGCGTTAAAACAAAAAGGTATTGAACTAAATCATCGTTCCCAACCAGTAACAGATGAGTTAATGCAATGGGCAGATTTAGTGTTGACGATGACAACTGCACACAAACAATCTCTTTTACTACAACAACCAAGATTTCACGATAAAATTTTCACATTTAAGGAATACGTTTCCGATACCGATAATAAAGTATGGCAGCAATTAACGAAAGCATACGCAGATTTAGAAGAAAAGCGATCGGTATTTATACAAGAACATCAATACAAATTAGATAATCATCGCTTAACAGAAGAGCTAGAAGCACATTTAGCAGATGATATACAACACATAAAAAAGTTAGAGGCATCAATTGGAAATGATGATATATCTGATCCATTTGGTGGTGACTTACAGACCTATCAACATACATTAACAGAAATAGAAACCTATCTAAAAGAATTAGAAAAAAAGCTAGATAAAAGAGAAAATGGATAATGGCTCTTGAAAAATTAAAATGGATTTGATGGGGGAACGAGAATGAAGAAGTATCGGTTTAGCTTACGTTTGAAACTTGTCTTATTTACGACGATCTTAGCAATTATTACGTATTCGTGTAGTGCCTTGTTTATCTATGTGGTGTATGATTATGTTGCACCATACATTGGATTATCAGAAGAATGGTTTATGATTATTACCTTATTACTAGGAATTATTTGGTCAGGTATCTTGGCCTATTTTGCAGCTCGTGTGATAACAAAGCCATTAGAAAAACTAGAGCAAGTCGCTTCCGACGCAGCAGATGGTAATTTAAATCAAACGATTGAAATTTCAAAATCGGATGATGAAATTCGTGCCTTAAGTATTTCGTTTGATAAAATGCTTAAAAATTTACGGAATATGGTTCACAATATTGACACCCATTTTGACCATACAAATCAAACCGTTATACAAATGAAAGATGCCTCAAGTCAAGTGACGCAGCACTCGGATCAAATTGCAGCATCCATTGATGATATTTCTAGAGGTGCAGAAAGTTCATCAGAAGCCATTCAAAATACCGTAGAGGCAGTGGAAGTAGCAACAGATCTTGCAGGTGAAGTTCAGCAAAAAGCAACGGATTCCAAACAAAAATCGACTACAATGTTGGATACGTTATATAATAGTAAAGAAGTCGTGAATCAATTAGTGGAAGGGATTCAAAAGCTTGCTCAAGAACAAGAAATGTCTTTAAAGGATGTCGAACATTTAAAGCAGAATGCCTTGCAAGTAGAATCCATTATCTCCATGGTAGGTGAAATAGCCGAACAAACTAATTTACTCGCACTAAACGCTTCGATTGAAGCAGCGCGTGCTGGGGAACATGGGAAAGGCTTTGCGGTTGTTGCTGAAGAAATCCGCAAACTAGCGGATCAAAGTGCTCAAGCAGTACAACGTATTTCGTCATTAATTACAGCGATCCAAGAAGATGTACAGCAGGTTGTCACGAAAATGAATGAAAATGTCGTTTATGCTAATAAAGAAGCAGAAAATGGGTCTAACACCAATCATGCTATTGAACAAATGGCAGGCTCAGTTCGTGATGTTGCTGCAGAAATTGATACGATTTCTAGCCTAGTAAATAAACAATTAGAATCGATTCAATCAACTGCTTCTCAATCTCAAGAAGTAGCTGCAATTGCCGAAGAAACATCTGCAGGAGCAGAGGAAGTCAATGCATCCATTCAAGAACAGGCTAGCACGATTGGAAATGTTGATAAATTGGCACATGAACTGGAAGAACAAGCACAAAGCTTAAATAAACAAATTCGCCAATTTAACGTGTTATAATAAAAGAAGTTGGATGAAACAACAAGAGAAGAGGTGTTCAATCGATGAACGTAATTATTACAGCAGACCATGCAGGAATGACCATACGAAATGAAGTAAAAAAATTGCTAGACGAAATGGGAATTGAATATGAGGATACAGGATGTAGCTGTGAAACATCTGTTGATTATTCTGACTATGCACTCCCTGCTGCAGAACGTGTAGCAAAGGGTGAATTTGATCGTGGTATCTTTATTTGTGGAACTGGCATTGGTATGTCTATTGCCGCTAATAAAGTGAAAGGAATTCGTTGTGCGTTAACACATGATGTGTATAGTGCAAAACTTACGAGACAACATAACGATTCCAATATATTAGCGA
Organism: Oceanobacillus halotolerans; assembly: GCF_010993955.1. GTDB lineage: Bacteria > Bacillota > Bacilli > Bacillales > Amphibacillaceae > Oceanibacillus_A > Oceanibacillus_A halotolerans. The sequence goes on from NZ_WIXL01000001.1 coordinate 365,227, forward strand.
TGGGGGAACGTGTCATCGGTCCTGGTCTAGCACGGGAAATTGCCAAAGTGTGGTTGGAAACCGATTTTGATGGTGGTCGTCATGAACGACGTATTGGAAAAGTGACAGTATATGAGGACCAACAATAAGGAGTATGCTTAGGAGGCATTTGTCCACCTGTCTAGTGACAAATGTCTCCTTCCATAGGGAAAAAATCTCTACTACTAGAGGTGATAGGATTGGTTGATCAAACGTTTGATCAGGAATTGGAAGCGATAACAAGGGAATGGGTCGAGAGTGGATACTTACATGAAGGAGACCTTTTTGTCATTGGGTGTTCAACAAGCGAAGTGGCTGGGGAGAAAATAGGTACTGCTGGAACAGAAGAGATTGCGGCAACTATTTTTCATGGGTTGAAGAAACTACAGGAACAAACGAAGATCCAACTAGCCTTTCAATGTTGTGAGCATCTAAATCGAGCATTAGTAGTGGAACGTCAAACCGCTAAGGTATATCACCTTGAGGAAGTGTCTGTTGTACCAGTGCCCAAAGCAGGCGGTTCAATGGCCTCCTTCGCTTATAAACAGTTAAACGATCCAGTAGTGGTGGAGAGGGTACAAGCAGATGCAGGAATAGATATTGGGGAAACGATGATTGGGATGCATCTAAAACCAGTTGCTGTCCCGTTACGTTTTACGAACCGATTTATCGGGAATGCGCGGGCTAACGTCGCACGTACACGGCCAAAACTCATTGGTGGTGAACGTGCACAGTATAAACCAATAGATACAAATCAACAATGTACATAAGAATTGTAAGGAGGAAATGGAATGGAACATGTAAAACAAGTAGATCAAGAACTATATGAAGCAATAGGATTAGAGAAGAAACGCCAACAGGAGAAAATTGAACTAATCGCATCAGAAAACTTTGTATCAGAAGCAGTTATGGAAGCAATGGGATCTGTGTTGACGAATAAATATGCAGAAGGATACCCAGATAAACGCTATTATGGTGGTTGTGAGTATGTTGATATAGTAGAAAACTTAGCACGAGATCGCGCAAAAGAACTATTTGGTGCTGATCATGCAAATGTGCAACCCCATTCTGGTGCACAAGCAAATATGGCAGTTTACTTTACCACTTTAGAGCCTGGAGATACCGTCTTAGGAATGAATTTAAATCATGGTGGCCACTTAACCCATGGAAGCCCGGTTAATTTCAGTGGAAAGCTCTATAATTTTGTGGATTATGGTGTAGACAAGGAGACCGAACAACTAGACTATGAAGCAGTATTGGAAAAAGCAAAGGAAGTAAAGCCGAAGTTAATTGTAGCAGGTGCAAGTGCTTATTCACGTACCATTGACTTTGCGAAATTCCGTGAAATAGCAGATACAGTAGGTGCGTATTTCATGGTTGATATGGCACATATTGCTGGCTTGGTTGCAACTGGCGAACATCCGAGTCCTGTCCCATATGCAGACTTTGTCACGACAACGACGCACAAAACATTACGCGGTCCACGTGGCGGAATGATTCTTTGTAAGGCAGACTACGCCAAGAAGATTGATAAGGCTGTGTTCCCTGGAATGCAAGGTGGTCCATTAATGCATGTTATTGCAGCGAAGGCAGTATCTTTTAAAGAAGCGTTATCCGATGACTTTAAGACCTATACAAAAGCCATTGTCAATAATGCTAAGACATTAGCTGAAGCACTAACAAATGAAGGGATCCGTGTTGTATCAGGTGGGACGGACAACCATCTACTCCTATTAGATGTAACCCCACTTAAATTAACTGGAAAAGTAGCGGAAAAAGTACTGGATGATATTGGCATTACGACGAATAAAAATACCATTCCGTTTGATACCGAAAGCCCATTTGTCACAAGTGGTGTTCGAATTGGAACTGCAGCAGTAACATCCCGTGGTTTTGGTGAGGCTGAAATGAAAGAGATTGCTTCTATTATAGCCTATACCCTTAAAAATCATGAAGATGAAGCCGTTTTAAAAGAAGCAGCAGACCGTGTGCTTGCATTAACAACGACAAAGCCATTGTATGCTTAATTGTAGAAGGATGCTTCCTAGAAAAGGGCAGCATCCTTTTTCTGGATAGAAAGAAGTGCATCCTTAAAAACACGTCGGCATGACTTCACTTGAAAGCATCTGTATTATTCAGTACAATTTGTAAGATGGTAGTATTAGGGTGTTCAAAAATATATATCGCTGACTAGATTTGAACACACATTATATAAAAGGAGCGGTCCGTCATATGGGAAATGTACATGTACTAGATCATCCATTAATTCAACATAAGTTAACGTACATACGTGATAAAGGAACAGGTACGAAAGAGTTTCGCGAATTAGTTGATGAAGTAGCAATGCTTATGGCTTTTGAAATCACACGAAACCTCCCACTTCAGGAAAAAACCATTAACACACCTGTTATGGAAGCAAAAACAAAGGTGTTAGCTGGGAAGAAAATTGGACTAGTTCCCATTCTTCGCGCTGGTTTAGGAATGGTAGACGGTATGCTCAAGCTTATACCGGCAGCAAAAGTAGGGCATGTAGGATTATACCGTGACCCTGAAACATTAAAACCAGTTGAATATTATATCAAGCTTCCATCTGATATTTCGGAAAGGGAATTGATTGTCATTGATCCGATGCTTGCAACTGGGGGATCAGCAAATGATGCGATTCATTCCTTGAAAAAACGTGGTGCTAAACAGATTCGTTTAATGTGTTTAATTGCCGCACCAGAAGGCGTGGAAGTCATTAAAAAGGAACATCCTGATGTGGATATTTATTTAGGAGCACTCGATGAAAAGCTAGACGAAAAAGGCTATATCATCCCAGGACTAGGCGATGCCGGTGACCGTCTATTTGGAACGAAATAATTTTAGTATCCTAAAAACTCAGCTATTATGGCTGAGTTTTTGTGCTTTTAGATGGGGAAAGCTATCTGTTACTTAATCAGTATGAGAAGTAGAGAAACAGAGCGTGCTTGTCAGTGCCCAACTCAGCATGAGAAACCCCTAAAAAGGAACAGAGCACACTTATCTATAGCCAAACCATAAAAATGAAGGCTGTTTTATAAAAAATTGATTTTTAAGCACAAAACTTAATGCATAGTTGATGTATGATGCGCGAGGCAAATTAAACCGTTGATTTCCGCTTCGGACAGTCGCTTTCATCACGGGCACAAGTGCGACATCTGTTCAACCTTGTTTGTTTTCACAGTGTCTTCTTCGCCGCAGGCACGGCCTCAGCCTCCTCTTTAGAAAAGCTAAAAGCGCCTTGGTCACCCCCGATTAGAAAACTTGGCTTGTCGCCAAGTGGCGAAAGCCTTAGTTGCACTTATGCAGTAAGTAGTTTCTTATCTGCCAAGCTTAAGCCGAGCCTCGGCGTGGCGCTTTTTGCCACAAAGAGGATAGACTTAAGACCTCGAGGGGGTAGGCGCTGAAGCTAGACATCTATATAAAAGCTAAAAGCGCCTTGGTCACCCCCGACAAGCTTAAGCCGAGCCTCGGCGTGGCGCTTTTTGCCACAAAGAGGATAGACTTAAGACCTCGAGGGGGTAGGCGCTGAAGCTAGACATCGGAAGAAGACCACTTCCTGCTCAGGTCTGCTCACGTGCTTTTCCTATAGGAGTCGACTGTGTCCTACGTTCCAATCAACTATTATTTTTAACAACAGAAATGATAAGAATAAGGATAGCACAAAACTAGCGGAGGAAAACACGAAGACTCCTGCGGAAAAACGAGCCTAAGAGACCCCGCAGTGTGGGTTTCACGAGGAGGCTCGTGGGGAGTCCGCGGAAAGCGAAGTGTTTTTCCGTAGCGGTAATTATAGCTAAAGACTATTGCGTATAATATAGATTATGTGTCGTAGAAAACAACAAAGTATGTGAAAAGAGCCTTTTTATTAGAAGAATCGACGTTAATATAACATAGAATACGAAAAGAGCCAAAACTTAAAACAAAAAAAAGAGAATGAGCCAACACTTTTTATCCACAAATACAAATCCACTCAAATGTATGAAATTGCTTTCTAATACAAAACCTAACCGAAAAAGGAGGCGTATTTTTTCATGCGGTATAGTTACTTCTATTTCGTGATGCTAGCGGTAATAGTCTTCCTAATCCCGACAAATATACAAGCAAATTCCGATGATGAAACACAATCCATTATTATTGAAGTAGAAGGAGATCCGCATGAACATAAATCCTATATTGAATCCTATCATCCGTTTATAGAGATAGTTGCTACCTATGATACCTTGTTTACTGGTTTAGCAATCAAAGGAACACCAGATAATCTAGAAAAAATGGATTCATTGGACTTTATTAAGGCGGTTCATCCTGTCAGGAGTTATGAAGCCTTACAAACAACTTATGAAGATATACAGGCAATTGAAGAAGAGGACATTGTCGTTCCTAACGCGCTAAATAATACAGACTATACCGGAAAAGGTGTAAAAGTAGGTGTGATCGACACAGGAATTGCCTATAACCATCCAGACTTAGCTCGTAATTATGTTAGTGGGTATGATGTTGTTGACTTGGACAAAGATCCGATGGAAACCCAGCCAAACCAAGGTCCACCAACCTTACACGGCTCCCATGTTGCAGGAATTATTGCGGGAAATGGTGCTTTAAGAGGAGTAGCTCCAGATGCGTCCCTTTATGCATATCGTGCACTTGGTCCTGGTGGAATGGGATCGACCGTTCAAGTTATTGCAGCAATGGAACAAGCAGTAAATGATGGGGTAGATATTATTAATTTATCGCTTGGGAATTCGGTTAATGGCCCAGATTATCCGACCAGTATGGCAGTGAATAAAGCGGTAGAGTTAGGAGTATCAGTTGTGATCGCAAACGGAAATAGTGGACCTGATCGATGGACAGTTGGCTCACCAGCAACGGCAACAAAAGCAGTCGGGGTAGGTGCACTAGCCCAGCCACAAGAAATTCCACAGCTATATGAACCTGCTAAAGACAAAACAATTTCACTAACAACCATGATTGGATCCGTCCCATGGCAACTAGATTTCCCTTATCCAGTAGTGGACTTTAGGAAAAATCAACAGGGTGCTCATGATAAAATTGCTTTGATTAAACGTAGTGATGTTCCATTTTATGAATTAGCAAAACGCGCGGAAGAAAGTGGTGCTGTAGCCGTATTGATCTATCATGATGAGGAGGAAGCACTGCAAGGATCAATTGAGAATGAAGGTGAACCTATATCTATTCCAGTAGCAGTTATTTCAAAGGATGACGCAGAGTGGTTACGTGAACAAGATAATCCAACTGTGGAAACCACTTTTGAAAAGACCGACACAACGATAGCTAAGTTTAGCTCACGTGGTCCTGTTACAGTCAATTGGGACATAAAACCAGAAGTGATTGCACCAGGAACCAATATTTTAAGTACCGTTCCAGGAGGGTATCAAATTTTACAAGGGACAAGCATGGCAGCACCTCATGTAACTGGTGCAATAGCACTCATTAAGGAGGCACATCCAGATTGGACCCCAACTCAAATTAGGGGAGCATTAACGACAACGGCTTCTCCTTTACAGGATGAAGAAGGGGAAATGCTCGATCCAGTTATACAAGGAACAGGGGAAATTCAACCTGATAAAGCAATTAACACAGGTACCATTATTGACCATCCATTATTAGCCTTTGGGAAAATTGATTCCTATCGAGAAGAAGTAGTGAAAGAAATAACGATTGAAAATACATCAAATGAGGCGCAAACCTATTCATTCGATATCCCAAAAAAGGAGAAAGGGTTAACATGGAGCCTGCCACAATCTTTTACGATAGAAGCAAATGAGGAGAAAACGATTTCAATTGAAGTCAGTGTAACAAGCCCACAACTAGAAAATGGCGTTCACCAAGGATGGCTACGTCTACATCAACATGACAACACTTATCAACTTCCTTATTTATTTGTGAATCAAACTGCTGATCAACCAAAAGCAATGGGATTTGAATTCACATTAAAACCATTTGAGGATGATACGTATGTTTATCGTCTGTATGTAACCGAACCAGCTGAAAGAATTGAAGTAATACTTTATGATCCAGTAACCCTAATGTATGAACGAACATTTCTAGAAATAGAGGATGTTAAAACAGGTATGAATGAGGGATATATGGATCAATCAGAAATAGGAGAACCTGGTGAATATGCAGCATTCATTGTTGTGCATGCAGAAGACGGTAGTGTAGAAAGTTATGAAACAGAGTTATTTATTGAATAGGGGAAAAGAAATAATAATGTGTGTCGACAAGTGACGAATAGTGTTCACAAAAATGTCATATTGTCGGCATGCTTTTTCATATATAATGGCAACTATGAATAGTATGGCAATTGGTGAAGATTAATCCCTAAGTTAGAGGCTAGGTTAACGCTTACAACACTTATTAATAAGGAGAAAAAAATGGAAGGAGAACGAACCTATAGAAACGCTTCAAACCAATTGACAACACGATACCGCTATTGTACACTTGCTTAGTGTGGAATGGTAAGGTTTTCACCGAAATGCAATAATTATCGGTACAACTAAATTCAATCTACGTTAAGCATATCCTTTAATTGCTACATATGTAGTGACGATTCTCACATTATTTACTAAATGATTGATTAATAGGAGAAATGTAACTCATGTCACAATATAATAAAATGGCAGCACGACAACGTAAGTGGATGTTCTACCTTCTTGCAATCTTCGTGCTAGGAGCAGGATTTACTCCTTACCTTCGTATCTCTCTCGGTCTTTTATTAGGAAGTATTATTAGTTTTTACAATTTATGGCTTCTTCAAACTAAAATTAGCGATTTTTCAGAAGCAGTTTCTAAAAAAGAAAAACCGAGGGGAATAGGAACTGTGTCGAGATTTGCTGCTGCAGCATTAGCCGTTATTATTGCACTTCGATTTGATGAATACTTCCACATGATTGCCGTTTTATTGGGATTAATGACATCCTATATCGTCATTATGATAGATTTTGTAGTTTTTAAGAATAAGGATTAGTGCTTAAGAGAGGGGTGAAAAAGGTGGATCATGGAGCACCAATTGTCGAAGACGTCTTTGGGATTGCTTGGTTAGATTTCAACCTATCCAATGTGTTAATGATAGCGATAACCACATTAATTGTCTTCATTCTTAGTGTCTTAGGTGCCAGAAAATTACAAATGAAACCAACTGGTGTACAAAATTTCATGGAATGGATCCTTGACTTTGTGAAAGGAATCATTAACGACACGATGGATTGGAAGACAGGGAAACTATTCCTTCCTCTAGCCTTAACATTAATTACCTACATCCTTGTTGGTAACATGTTAGGGGTTATCACGAATGGAGTATATAATGGTGATGTATGGTGGAAATCACCCACAGCTGACCCAGGTGTTACGCTGACACTATCAGCAATGGTAATTATACTAACGCATTTCTATGGAATTAAGATTCGAGGTGGGAAAGAATATGTAAAAGATTATTTCCGACCATTACCATTCTTATTTCCAATTAAAATTATCGAAGAGTTTTCTAACACATTAACGTTAGGATTACGTCTTTTTGGTAACCTCTATGCTGGTGAAGTTTTACTAAGTTTATTAGTTGGTTTAACAATGTCAGGAGCATTAGGGTTTATTGGAGGGGCAATACCGTTCTTAGCATGGCAAGGATTCAGCGTATTTATCGGTGGTATCCAAGCATTTATCTTTACAATGCTAGCAATGGTTTACATGTCTCATAAAGTAAGTGAAGATCATTAAATATGGTGAATAACCCAGTTTTTTAACTGGAATTATTTAAAAAATTATACAACTAATTGAGGAGGATTCATATTATGGGAGCTTTAGCAGCTGCAATTGCAGTAGGATTAGGAGCATTAGGTGCTGGTGTAGGTAACGGTTTAATCGTGAGTCGTACAGTTGAAGGGATTGCACGTCAACCAGAATTAAAAGGACAACTTCAAACAACAATGTTTATTGGTGTAGGTTTGGTTGAGGCGATGCCGATTATCGCAGTAGTTATTGCATTAATGGTTATGTAGTTTTTTATATACGAAGTATCGAATCGAATGGCGAAGATAATCTTCTAAGAACCTTCGCCGTTGTTTCATGATTAGATAATAGTTAGAAAAGACAAAAAAATGTATATAAATATTCACTTATCACGGTGAAAGGAGTGAATACGGTGCAAGGATTCTATGAATTCCCTATTATATATGCTTCACTTGGAGGTCTCTATGTTGGAGATATGCTAATGCAATTGTTTTTCTTTATTGTATTACTCTTATTAGTGAAGAAATTCGCTTGGGGTCCAGTGATGAACATGATGCAAAAGCGTGAAGATTATATTGCTGGAGAAATCGAAGCGGCAGAGAAAAGTCGTCAAGAAGCTGAAAAAGCAACAGAAGAGGCAACAGTCCAATTGAAACAAACGAAACAAGAAGCACAAAAGATTATTGAAGATGCAAAAAACGCTGGTGCCAACCAAGAACGCGATATTGTTGAAAATGCGCGTCAAGAAGCGGAGCGTATTAAAAAGTCAGCACAAGAAGAAATTCAAAATGAAAAAGAAAAAGCAGTACAAGCACTTCAAGATCAAGTGGCTTCCTTGTCTGTCTTAATTGCAAGTAAAGTAATTGAGAAAGAAGTAAGCGCACAGGATCAAGAACAATTGATCGAAGAATACATTAAAGAGATAGGAGAAGAGCGATGAGTGAACGAGTAGTAGCCAAACGTTATGCAGATGCTCTTTTTCAGCTCGGTAATGAAAAATCAAATTTGGATCAACTTGTTGAAGAATTCCGTGTCGTTCGAGACATTTTCCAAAGCAATCAAGAACTTGTACCATTCCTGAAACATCCTCGTATTGCGGTCGCAACGAAAAAGGCGTTTTTAGAAGAGGCCCTTTTCGAACAAATATCAGTGGACGTGATTCGTACATTAAAACTACTCGTTGATAGGCATCGAATAGAACATGTACCAGCAATAGTAGACCACTTTATTGATCGTGTTAATGAGGCTAAAGGAATTGCAGAAGTAACCGTATATTCTGTACGAGAATTAACGGATGAACATAAACAGGAGCTTGAAAGCACATTTGCGAAGCGTTTTAATAAAGAAACAATTCAGTTAGAAAATGTGGTCGATCCAAGTCTTATCGGTGGTTTAAAAATCCGTATGGGTAATACGATCCTTGATGGATCAATTAGTGGTAAATTACGCCGTATCGAGCGGAATATTGTAACAGTAAACAATTGAAGATAGGGGTGAAATGGTATGAGCATCAAAGCTGAAGAAATCAGTTCACTGATTAAACAGCAAATTGAGAATTATGACGCTGAAATTGAAGTTAATGATGTCGGCACAGTTATTGAGATCGGTGACGGGATCGCTCGTGCTCATGGACTTGACGATGTCATGTCTGGTGAGTTAGTTGAGTTTTCAAATGGTGTTATGGGGATGGCCCAAAACTTGGAAGAATCCAATGTCGGGATCGTTATCCTCGGACCATATACAGAAATTAAAGAAGGCGATGAAGTTCGTCGTACAGGAAGAATTATGCAAGTACCGGTTGGAGAGGAGTTACTAGGAAGAGTTGTAAATCCTCTAGGTCAAGCAATTGATGGGAAAGGCCCGATCGAAACATCAAAAACACGCCCAATTGAATCAGCTGCTCCAGGTGTTATGGCACGTAAATCAGTTGATGAACCATTGCAAACTGGGATCAAAGCGATTGATGCACTTGTACCAATTGGCCGTGGTCAGCGTGAGTTAATTATCGGGGACCGCCAAACTGGTAAAACAACCGTAGCAGTTGATACGATCATAAATCAAAAAGATCAAGACATGGTCTGTATCTATGTTGCGATTGGACAAAAAGAATCTACCGTTCGTGGAACAGTAGAAACATTCCGTCGTTACGGTGCACTAGATTATACAATCGTTGTATCTGCAGGTGCGTCTGAACCAGCTCCATTGTCATACCTCGCTCCATATGCTGGTGTATCAATGGGTGAAGACTTTATGTATAACGGAAAACACGTGCTTGTTGTTTATGATGACTTAACCAAACAAGCTGCAGCATATCGTGAACTTTCCTTATTATTACGTCGTCCTCCAGGTCGTGAAGCATTCCCAGGGGATGTATTCTACTTGCACTCACGTTTATTAGAACGTGCGGCAAAATTAAATGATGATTTAGGTGGCGGATCACTAACAGCACTACCATTTGTGGAAACACAAGCTGGTGATATTGGTGCTTATATTCCAACAAACGTTATTTCGATTACAGATGGACAGATTTTCCTACAATCTGATCTATTCTTCTCTGGTGTACGACCAGCGATCAATGCTGGGCTTTCTGTATCTCGTGTAGGTGGTTCAGCTCAAATCAAAGCGATGAAGAAGGTAGCAGGTACATTAAGACTAGACCTAGCATCCTTCCGTGAGCTAGAGGCATTCGCACAATTCGGTTCAGATTTGGATAAAGCTACACAAGCAAAACTGAACCGAGGGGAACGAACTGTAGAAGTATTGAAACAAGGATTGCATAAACCATTAGTTGTTGAAAAACAAGTAATGATCATTTATGCCCTAACAAATGGCTTTTTAGATGATATTCCAACTGAAGATATTACACGTTTTGAAGAAGAATTCCATCTATGGTTAGATGAAAACCGTAAAGAATTACTAGCATCTATTCGTGAAACTGGTCAACTACCAGAAAAAGAAGATTTAAATGATGCAGTAGAATCCTTTAAGAAAACATTCTTACCATCCGAAAAATAGAATGTATTGGGATCAAATAAATTAAAGTGAAGAACAAGGGAAAAGAGTTAATAGAAAGTGCAAGATTGAAATCGTGCTCTTTCTAAACTCTAACCTAGTCAGAAAGTGTGGTGAAAAAGCTTGGCATCACTTCGGGACATAAAAAATCGGATCGATTCAACAACGAAAACAAAACAAATCACCAGTGCAATGGAACTTGTTTCTGCCTCCAAAATGTCAAAGGCGGAACAAAATGCTCGTTCATTTGTACCGTATAGTGAAAAGATAAAAGAAGTGGTTGCAAGTATTGCTAGTAACAATGTGGATGCTAGCCATCCAATGTTAGAGCATCGGGAAGTGAAAAAGACAGGGTACCTTGTCATCACATCTGACCGAGGCCTAGCAGGTGCTTTCAATAGTAATGTGTTAAAAGCGTTACTTAAGGCAGTACAGGAACGACACAATTCAACAGATGAATATACGGTGATTGCAATAGGTCGAGTTGGTTATGAATTTTGCAGAAAACAAAATATGCCAGTAGCCAAAAGTATTATTGGTTTAAGTGACCAACCAGACTTTGTCGATATTAAGGAGCTTGCCTCGGAAACCGTACAAATGTTTAGTGATGAAGAAATTGATGAGTTAACGATTTTCTATAATCACTATGTTAGTGCTATTTCCCAGAAGGTAACAGAAGACAAATTACTACCGATTGGTGAAATTGATTCATCAACTTCAACCAGTCAGTATGAGTATGAGCCAAATCAAGAGCAGATTTTAGAAGTGCTCTTGCCACAATATGCAGAAAGTCTAATATATGGCGCATTATTAGACAGTAAAGCAAGTGAACACGCAGCACGTATGACTGCAATGCGTAGTGCAACAGACAATGCGGAAGAGTTAATTGATGATTTAACATTGTCATATAACCGTGCACGCCAAGCAGCGATTACACAAGAAATTACAGAAATTATTGGTGGGGTTTCAGCGTTAGAATAACTCCTTTGCCAAGATAAGTTAGTTAGGAGGGAAATTGATGTCGAAAGGGCAAGTTACACAAGTAATGGGACCTGTTGTTGACGTAAAATTCGAAGACGGCCAGCTTCCAGACATTTATAATGCATTAACTGTCCAAAGTGAAGCAGCTTCCGATTCAGAAGTAAGTGTTGATTTGACAATGGAAGTAGCACTTCATCTTGGTGATAATACGGTTCGTACCATCGCAATGGGATCTACTGATGGTGTCAAACGTGGCATGGAAGTAGAAGACTTAGGAGCATCGATCTCTGTCCCTGTTGGGGAAAAAACATTAGGACGTGTATTTAACGTTCTTGGTGATAATATTGATTTAGATGAACCATTAGGTGATGATGTTCGCCGCGATCCAATTCACCGTCAATCACCAGAATTTGAAAATCTAGCAACTGATACGGAAATTTTGGAAACAGGAATTAAAGTAGTTGACTTATTAGCACCTTATATTAAAGGTGGTAAAATCGGCTTATTCGGTGGTGCTGGTGTAGGTAAAACCGTTTTAATTCAGGAGCTTATTAACAACATCGCACAAGAACACGGTGGTATTTCCGTATTCGCTGGTGTTGGGGAACGTACACGTGAAGGGAACGACCTTTACTTTGAAATGAAAGATTCAGGCGTTATCACAAAAACAGCGATGGTATTCGGACAAATGAACGAGCCACCTGGTGCACGTATGCGTGTTGCATTAACAGGTTTAACAATGGCAGAATACTTCCGTGATGAACAAGGACAAGACGTATTGTTATTTATCGATAATATTTATCGTTTTACCCAAGCAGGTTCAGAGGTATCCGCGTTACTCGGCCGTATGCCATCTGCCGTTGGTTACCAACCAACACTTGCAACCGAAATGGGTCAATTGCAAGAGCGTATCACATCAACCAATAAAGGTTCTGTAACATCGATTCAGGCTGTTTATGTACCTGCCGATGACTATACAGACCCTGCACCTGCAACGACATTTGCGCACTTGGATGCGACAACAAACTTAGACCGTAAACTTTCAGAACAAGGGATTTATCCAGCGGTGGATCCATTAGCATCTACATCCCGTGCATTAGACCCAGAAATTGTTGGGGATGAGCACTATGAAGTAGCACGTGAAGTACAACAAACACTTCAAAAATACCGTGAATTGCAAGATATCATTGCGATCTTAGGTATGGATGAACTTTCGGATGAGGATAAACAAACAGTAGCACGAGCACGTCGTATACAGTTCTTCTTATCACAGAACTTCCACGTAGCAGAACAGTTTACTGGTCAACCTGGTTCCTATGTACCTGTACAAGAAACGGTTAAAGGATTTAGAGAAATCCTTGATGGGAAGTATGATGACCTACCAGAGGATGCATTCCGTCTAGTAGGAAGTATTGAAGCAGTAGTTGAAAAGGCAAAAGAAATGGAATAATATAGGAAGGCATTTAGTAGAGGCAGCGGATTACGTTATGAAATAATTCGTTACGAAATATCTTAATCCTCTACCAGATTAGGAGGGGTTACATTGAAAACACTAACTGTGAGTGTTGTTACTCCTGATGGCCCAGTATTAGAAGATCGTTTTGAAATGGTTAGCTGTAGGGCAGAAAATGGAGAATTAGGTATTTTGCCTGGTCATATCCCATTAGTTGCTCCATTGACGATAAGTTCTGTTCGTCTTAAGCGGGAAAATAATACCGAACAACTTGCTGTCAATGGCGGATTTTTGGAAGTGCGTCCAGATAAAGTAACAATTCTTGCACAAACTGCAGAAAAACCTTCCGAAATCGACGTTCAGCGTGCAAAAGAAGCAAAAGAACGTGCACAACGACGCCTTCAGTCAAAACAAGACGATATTGATTTTAAACGGGCTGAATTAGCACTCAAGCGAGCAATTAATCGATTAGATGTTAGTCATTAAAAAGATATTCGGATAATGTATCTATATATTTCCGAATCGTCGTTTTCGTACTAATTAATTACTAAAATCTCTTGTAACTGAATGATAGTTACAAGAGATTTTTTGTTCTGGCTTTTCTGGGTGGGGTGTTTTGATTCACCTAGACTCGAACGTTAGTTTAGGATGGCACAGGTGTGGAAACTGAACCATTGGATACGAAAACTGAACCTCGGGCCATGACGACCGAACCACGTATAGCTAAAACTGAACCCGAGGCTAGGACGACTGGACCTCAGAATATGACACCTGAACCCCAAGGTCCTAGGTCCTAGCCGGCTTTGTCGGAAACAGAATGACATAGAATGACAACAATATCATTTTCTACTAAAAACGCGGTTATCTCCTTTAAAATAAAAGTTAAACCGTAATACTTTGTCGATATTTCCCAGGAAATTCGTTTCTTCTGCAATCTTTTACAAAAACAGCCAAAACAGGTATCTCCTATAGGTGTTTTCTCCTAAGCAATTCGTTGACAATTAGTAAGATACATGGCAAAGTAAAAGTTATAACCTAGCAAATTATTATGGATATATAAGGTGGTTTTTCATGTTTTCTATTGGGCAAATAGCTATCACAAGTATGATTTCACATTTACTGTTTATCTTTGTTACTTGGCAAGTGATCCAGACCATTAATATTGACCCACTTATTCGAAAAGGAAAAGGAAAAGAAGCGAAAATATTATTAGTATTTATTGCGATCATTATTGGCTCAGGTGTCAGTCGGTTTTTCCTCGAATTCCTTCAATGGTCACAAGACCTTACCTATTTATTTTAATTAGGATATTAAATAGGGCTCGAAAATAGACTACATCGAATGGTCTCAATTCATGTAAAATAGCTTAAAAGTGAATAAGTTCCTCAGCCTCTTTTGCATGAACAACGTAAACTAGCAATCTAGTATATGTCGAAATTTCATATGTATGTAATAGATTCCTTCCGTTCACACTATAAGTATAGTAGAACAGGGAGGTTTTTTTATGAAAAAGCAATTATTTCTATTTATAACGATATGTTTTCTGTTTATACCACATCTATCATTGGCTCAACACCCTGATAGAGATGAATTAATAGATATAGCTACATATACATTAGCCCAAGGTCTAGGTATCGATGAGTGGGAAGTTACGATAAAGGAACATATAGATCGTGAAGAGGTGAAGGAAACAATCGACCAGCTAAAAAATAGTTATAAGGCCTCTAGAAAAGAAGATGATAACAGTATAGAATATTCATTTAGAGACATTAGACCATCAAATGAACTGGAATCATTCATAAAACTCATCATTCCGAAAGAACAACAGTATAAAGTGGAGCTTGTTGCAGTAGTTGAGGGTAATACGTGGAATGATTCGATTGAGGAAGACTACGAATCAACAAAAAATAATATATTGCAACAGTATTTTACAGCCTCTGCCAAAATATTTTCTTGTTTGACTACTACGAAACATGATATAATCGATAGTGTTTATTTTTTGAAAGAGTTTTATTCGGATTTTCAATTTAATGAAATTAATAGACAGAATGATAGTGTAACGGGTTCTACTTATAAACAGATTATTTCGGGTCATACACCAAGATGGGATAATCAAATTATGCTATTAGAGGAACCAATGAATATGGAATTAGTGGTAAAAAAAACACATAATCAACAAGAAAAAATCACAATTGGAACACCTATCCTAATAAATGAATACTAATATAGGGAAAACAGATCTGAAGGGGATTTGAAATATGGAAAAAATCATCGTAAGAGGCGGGAATCAACTGAACGGTACCGTAAAAGTCGAAGGTGCCAAAAATGCAGTATTACCCGTTATTACTGCGAGTATTCTTGCGAGTAAAGGCAAAAGTGTCATTACAGAAGTTCCTGCTTTAGCTGATGTATATACAATTAATGAAGTATTACGTAATTTAAATGCAGATGTACAATTTGAAAATAACACGATTACAATTGATGCTTCAAAATCATTATTAACAGAGGCTCCATTCGAATATGTTAGTAAAATGCGAGCATCTGTCCTCGTATTAGGACCTTTACTAGCTCGTTATGGTCATGCAAATGTTGCTATGCCTGGTGGCTGTGCAATTGGCTCACGCCCAATTGATTTACATTTAAAAGGATTTGAAGCAATGGGAGCAGATGTCCATGTTGGCAATGGCTTTGTAGAACTTAATGTCGTTGGGCGTTTACAAGGTGCAAAAATCTATTTAGATATGCCAAGTGTTGGTGCAACAGAGAATATTATGATGGCAGCTACTTTGGCAGAAGGAACAACGGTTATTGAAAATTGTGCCAAAGAACCAGAAATTGTAGACCTTGCCAATTACTTAAATAAAATGGGTGCAAAAGTAGTTGGCGCAGGGACTGAAACGATCCGTATCAAGGGTGTGGATGAATTGCATGCCACCGAACACCCAATAATCCCAGATCGTGTCGAAGCAGGTACGTTTATGGTTGCTGCTGCAATTACTGGAGGAAACATCTTAATTGAAAACGCAGAAATGGAGCATCTACGTTCTGTTATCTCAAAATTAGAAGAAATGAACGTGATGATAAAGCCTGAAAAAAATGGTATCCGCGTAATAGGACCTGAAACATTAAAATCAACAGATATCAAAACATTACCTCATCCTGGTTTTCCTACCGATATGCAATCCCAGTTGATGGCTTTAATGTTATGTGCGGAAGGTACTAGTATGATTACTGAAACCGTTTTTGAAAATCGTTTTATGCATGTGGAAGAATTTCGCCGTATGAACGCTAAAATGAAAATCGAAGGTAGAAGTGTCATTATTGAAGGCCCATGTGAATTACAAGGCGCTGAAGTTGCTGCGACCGATTTACGTGCAGCCGCAGCATTAATAATTGCTGGCCTTCGTGCAAATGGCTATACCCGTGTTACAGAATTAAAGCATCTTGATCGAGGCTATGTTGATTTTGCTGGTAAATTAAAGCAATTAGGTGCTAATATTGAGCGGATTGATGAAGACGGAAGTGTAATGAATCCAGTTGCCGAGTTGAATTATAGGAATTCTAAAATAGTCGCCAAGTTATCATAACAAATAGGAAATGTATCGTAAAACAGATGGTCATTAGGCCATCTGTTTTTTTGTTACACGTTAGGAAAGGATAAAATGTTAGCCAAGAAATGGACTCGACAATTAATTACGCATGGACCTTTTCGTTAAAGGATCTTTTCGCATACATTGTTTATTCTACGTCACATAATTTATATTATGTGCAGTAACTTGAGGTAATGGTTGGTGCATTTACCCGCTTCGGAAAAACACTACGCTTTCACCAGGGGCATAAGTGCGACATCTGTTCAAACTATTCGTTTTCACAGTGTCTACTTTACCGCAGGCGGCTGTTGAGCCTCCTCGTGCTACTCGTCTTTAGGGGTCTCACCTAGGCCTCTTCGACGAACAGGACGTTCTAGTGTCGGCGTTGGTCACAGGACGTGACCGACGTTAGCCGACGAACTGCAGGAGTCTCCATGTTTGTCCTCCGCTAGATTGAGGTGTTCTAATTTTCTTCATTACAAATTACAATGCGTAATTGATTCAAGCGAATAATAGAAAATTTAGCTACAGAACCTAATTACTTGTTAGTAAAACAATTCCAAGTAGCGGAAAATGCGAGACTCCTACGGGAAAAGGAACAGTCTGAAGACCCCACAGCGAGCGCTTTTTGCTCGCGATGTCTAACTTCAGCGCCTACACCCTCGAGGTCTTAAGTCAATCCTCTTTGTGGCAAAAACCGCCACACTGAGGCTTGGCTTAAGCTTGTCGGGTGTGACCAAGGCTCTTACGTTTTTCTATGAGAAGGCTGAAGCGTTCCCCGAGGGAAAGAAAACACTGTGAAAACGACCGTGGGAGTTTGAACAGATATTGCCCTTGTGCCCATGGTGAAAGCGAGTGTTTTCCGCTGCGATGGTTGACCACTCATCCTAAAAGGATGTAAGGAAACATGTTAAAACTATTGCGCATAATACATCTTATGTGCAATACATATTTAATACTAAAAAAGCAACAATCTTTTAGCTTGTTAGAAACAACTAATAATGTTTTCCACTCTATAATTATATGATAAGATTATAGAAGATTATGAAATATACAAAGGGGTTTTATTAATGAAACTATATATTTCTGTCGATATGGAAGGGATAACAGGATTGCCAGATTATACGTTCGTTGACCGTCATATGCATAACTATGAACGGGCACGAAAAATCATGACCGATGAAACAAATTATGTTGTAGAATCAGCTTTCAAGCATGGATGTAGGGAAGTGTTGGTTAATGATAGCCATTCTCAAATGAACAATATATTAGTAGATGAGTTGCATCCAGAGGCAAGTTTAATTACAGGAAATGCGAAACCATTTTCAATGGTACAAGGTCTTGATGATACCTATAATGGTGCCATGTTTGTAGGATACCATGCACGTGCAGGTCATTCTGGCGTTATGTCACATGCAATTAATCATACGGTACGAAATTTTTATATTAATGATCATGAAATTGGTGAACTTGGTTTTAATGCATATGTTGCAGGTTATTATGATGTACCCGTTTTATTGGTGGCTGGTGATGACCAAGCTACAAAAGAAGCAGAAGCATTAATACCAAATGTAACAACAGTAGCAGTAAAGGAAACGATATCTCGCTCAGCCGTTAAAACGATTACTCCGAAAAAAGCTGGTGTACGCTTGCAAGAAAGTGTACAGCAAGCATTAGCGAATCGCCATCAAGTTAGTCCACTTTCACCACCAGAAAAACCATTATTAAAGGCTGAATTTAATAACTACGGCCAAGCAGAAAGAGCAAGTCTTATGCCAGGAACTATCCTTATTCCAGAAACAACTACTGTCTCATTTCAAGCAAATGATATAGTAGAAGCCTACCAAGCTATGTTAGTGATGACACAATTAGCATCACAAACTACATTTTCATAGGGGGATATGATGAATCAGTTAAAAGTGGATATACAAGCGATTATAGAGGATTCTGGCGGTGAATGGGGAATCGCAATAGAAGACCTTCATACCAATGAAATTTTTACAGAACAGGCAGATCGTCCCTTCTATGCCGCTAGTATTATTAAAATACCTATTATGATTACGGTATTTAAACGATATGAGGATGGAGCTTTTACGTTAAGTGATAAGCTATCGCTAAAGCGAGAGGATATGGTTGGCGGATCTGGTGTGTTGCAACATATGACACCAGGTACACCACTTACGATTTATGATTTATTGATGTTGATGATCATCCAAAGCGATAATACTGCTACAAATATGTTAATTGACTTAGTAGGAACAAAGGAAATTCAACAAACATTGGATACAATTGGTGCTTTTAATAGTAAATTCTATAACAAGTTAATGATAGTTCCAGTTCAAAAAGAAGGATCCAATATAATCACAGCTAATGATATGACATTACTATTAAAACAATTAGTTAATGGTCAAATCATTTCCGTGCATGCCTGTCAGCAAATGATTAACATCATGAAGAAGCAACAAATTCGAGAAAGTTTACCAGGAAAGTTACCGCCATCTGAAAAGGGACGAATAGGTACACCAAAGAAATGGGAGCTAGCACATAAAACTGGAAATGTTACTAAGGTAAGGCATGATGTTGGTATTTTCTACGTAGGGAATAGAACATTAATTGCCTCTGTTCTTTCCCAAGGGATGAATGACCTTGTATCGAAGGAATTATTTCATGATATTGGCTTAGCGATTTTTAACTATTTGAATTCGGATGATCAAACTATGAAAAGAGGATGTCCATGATACGACCAGAACGTTTAAAAAAGGGTGACACAGTTGGGGTAATCGCACCTTCTGGACCACCAAATATAAAAGATGTTGAGAGTGCCGCCCATTTTTTTCGTGATTTAGGGTTACATGTAAGAATGGGAAAACATGTTGATAAAGTTCACGGGTATTTAGCTGGATCAGATCAACAACGACTAGAGGATTTGCATGCGATGATACAAGATCCGACTATTAAAGCGATTATTTTTGCTCGTGGTGGTTATGGTGCGGGACGAATTATAGCTGATATTGATTATTCCCTTATACAAGCTAACCCAAAAATCATTTGGGGATACAGTGATATTACGTATTTACATACAGCGATCCGTCAGCTGACAGGTCTTGTTACGTTTCACGGACCAATGTTGGCCTCTGATATTGCGAAAGAAAACTTTGATGGACTGACACAATCGATGTTCAACCAATTATTTGAACCATCTCAATTGATTTATTCGGAAAAGATATCTTCTTTAACGGTTTATAATGAAGGAGATGCAGAAGGAATTCTCGTTGGAGGAAATCTATCATTAGTGGTGAGTACATTAGGTACACCCTATGAAATCGATACAAAGGACAAGTTACTATTACTAGAAGATATTGATGAAGAACCATATCGTGTAGACAGTATGCTAAATCAATTAAGGTTAGCGGGTAAATTACAAGAAGCAGCAGGAATAGTAGTTGGCGATTTTGCAAAGGCCGAAGCCCAAATGGATTTATCCCTTTCATTAGAAGAAGTATTTCATGATTATTTTTCCAAACTGGATTGTCCAGTTTTAGAGGGCTTTCAAATTGGGCACTGTCTGCCACACATTGCGGTTCCATTAGGGGCTCCAGCTAACTTATCTACTAAGAAGAAAACGTTGATCGTTGAACCAGGTGTCTCCTAGAGATGAATGGTCTTAAACAAACGTTTGTTTAACGAAAAATTTTCAGTAGTGTTATGCAATCATAAATGAAATAACAGTCGACAAAATGACTAGTATTAAACCAGCAATTAAAACAGGGAAAGATATCGGAATTTTGACCCTATAGATAGGTTTATCGGAACTGCCCCGTTCGATGTCATTCAC
Source organism: Oceanobacillus halotolerans (assembly GCF_010993955.1). Lineage (GTDB taxonomy): Bacteria > Bacillota > Bacilli > Bacillales > Amphibacillaceae > Oceanibacillus_A > Oceanibacillus_A halotolerans. The sequence continues at coordinate 385,883 of NZ_WIXL01000001.1, forward strand.
AACCTGCTCGGTTTTACTAATTTTTTTAAAAACATATCTTATGTTAGCTCTAAAGTTGTCAAAGAAACCTGCTTGGATAATAAATAAAATGGCCCCAATGATTGTAAAAAAAATGGAGCACAAAAACAGCGTATTTATCCAGTCAAGCATCGTTAATGTACCATCAAATAGATAGGTTAATCCTGTTGAAATAATTAGTAAAAGTGCGATAAAGGCCATAGTACATATAACCATTTGTTATACCACCTAGTTTGAAATATAAATCAATTATAAAGAATTATAAAAATTTAGTCTAGCTATATAAACAATTTTATGGTATTCTATAGGTGATTATTTCAGAAAATTTAGAAGGGGGAGTTTATTTGAAGAAGTTACTATTATTCCTACTTTTATCATCATTCTTGCTTCTTATTACAGCATGTAACTTTGGTGACGAAACATCGTCTGAACAGGATGGTGATGATGGAGCAACTGAAACAGAAAACGATAGTTCAGAAGAAGAAGGTACAAGTGATGAATCTAGTGGAGAAAAGGTTATTAATTTAGTTGAGGAATCTGATATTCCAACACTTGATTCATCACACGCACACGATGGCATAGGATTTACCGTATTAAATAATGTCAAAGAAGGACTATATCGTGGTGATGAAAACCATACCCCTCAGCTAGCAATGGCAGAGGATCACCAAGTAAGTGAAGATGGTACTGTCCATACCTTTACAATCCGTGATGCGCAATGGAGTAATGGGGATCCTGTTACAGCACATGACTTTGAATTTGCTTGGAAGCGTACATTTGAGGAAGTAGGACACTACAATGTCATGTTTGAAACGGCAAGTGTGCTAAACGCTACAGACATCATCAATGGGGATAAGTCTCCTGATGAACTAGGAGTAGAAGCAACTGATGATAAGACATTAGTTGTAACACTCGAAAATGCAAACGCTTTATTTAAACAACTATTAACATTCCCAACGTTCCTGCCACAAAATCAATCCTATGTTGAAGAAATGGGAGAAGATTATGGAACAGAAGCTGAAAATGTTTTATACAATGGTCCATTTGTATTAGATTCATGGAGTCATGATCAAGAATGGACCTATAAGAAAAATCCTGATTATTGGGATGCTTCAGCAGTTAATCTTGATCAAATTAATGTAAACGTTGTCAAAGAAACATCTACTGCAGTAAACCTTTGGGAAACAGAGGAAGTGGATCGTATTGAACTATCCTCCTCTTACGTTGACCAGTATACAGATGCTGAAGAATTTGAAGTAATTGAACTACCAGATATCGTATTTATGCGTTTTAACCATAACTTGGAGCAATTCCAAAATGCTAACGTACGTAAGGCGATCGATATGGCAATCGACAAAGAAGGGCTAACTAATACCATACTTAATGATGGTTCCCTACCATTAAATGGATTAGTACCATTAAACTTCTCTAATTCACCTGATAATCATGAGGACTTCCGAGAAATTAATGGACAATTTAATGAAGGGACAGTTGAAGATGCACAAGCATTATGGGAAGAAGGTTTATCTGAAATCGGAAGTGATGGATTTAATGTCGCATTAACGGTTTCGGATGATGAGAACCATCAGAAAGCTGCCGAGTATATCAAAAACCAGCTTGAGACGAATTTAGATGGATTGACAGTAGAGATTAACACTGTTCCATTCTCTGCTCGTCTAGAACAAGAAAAAGCCGTTGACTATGAAATGGTTATATCCACTTGGGGACCTGACTATAGTGACCCAATGACATTTATTGACATGTGGGTAACAGATGGTCCAGCTAACCGAATGGATTTTTCAAACGAGGAATATGATGAGCTTGTCCAACAAGCAAGAGTAGAAACTGATGCAGCAGCACGTTATGAACTACTACTTCAAGCTGAACAAATTCTAATGGATGAGATGCATATTGCGCCATTATACCAAGGTGCTTATTCCATGTTAACACGTACATTTGTAAAAGATGTCGTCCATCATCCAGCAGCACCTGAATGGGATTATAAATGGGCTGATGTAGAGTAACTAGATTTTTGGGAAAAGAGGATGCTGTGGTGTATCCTCTTTTCCATTATTCTTGTAACTTGTTCGGCGCGATAAATAGTACATAGACGGACACAACAAACAGGAAAAAAGGCGAGGTGAGATTATGCTCCGTTATATTTTACAACGCTCAGGATATATGATTGTAACATTATTTATTATCGTCACAATCACATTTTTCTTAATGCAACTATTACCTGGTACCCCTTTTAGTAACCCTGATAAATTAAGTGAACGCCAACTTGAATTAATGGAAGAAAAATATGGTCTTGATAAGCCAGTGCCGGTACAATATATAACCTACATTGGGAATCTACTCCAAGGAGATCTTGGTCTTTCCTTTCAATATGAAGGGCGAACAGTTGGAAGTATGATAGGGGAACGAATAGGCCCCTCCGCATTGATTGGTGGACAGGCTGTTGTAATCGGTCTATTACTAGGCGTTGTTTTAGGCGTTATTTCCGCCTTAAAACATAATAGTTTTCTAGACTATGGTTCTGTTTTCATCGCCGTTTTAGGCATGTCGATTCCTTCCTTTGTGTTTGCAGCTTTACTGCAATATTACATAGGTGTACGACTAGAATGGCTACCAGCAGCACTATGGAAGGACTATAGCCATTCCTTTTTGCCATCTATCGCTTTATCTGTTTTAGTTATTGCTACGGTAGCTCGTTTTATAAGGACAGAAATGCTCGAAGTACTGGGACAAGACTATGTGAATACTGCGAGAGCAAAAGGTATTGGGGAAGTGGTTGTCATTTTAAAACATGTTCTCCGTAATGCATTAATACCTGTTGTCACAGTACTTGGACCACTTGCTGTAAGTATTATGACTGGGACACTAGTAGTCGAAAAAATATTTGCGGTTCCAGGGTTAGGTGAACAGTTCACATTATCAATATTAGTCAATGACTATAGTGTCATTATGGGAATCACCTTATTCTATAGTGCATTATTTATCTTTATCGTATTTGTGGTTGATATTTTATACGGTGTTTTAGACCCGAGAATTAGAATTACAGGGGGGAAGAATGATGGCTAATCAGCGCAAGGAAATTACAGATGATTTATTTGTTCATGAACCCCTGGAGGAAGGAAAGGCAGAAGAGCTTTCTGAGTCACCTACTAGTTTTTGGAGGGAAGCACTTGGTCGTTTATTTAAAAACAAAGGTGCAGTGATGGGCTTAATTACCATTATTGTCATATCAGTTCTAGCAATAGCTGGTCCTATTATGAATAGCTATCACTACGATGACCAAGATATACTACGTTCTAACTTACCTCCACTAATCCCTGGCTTAGAATGGATGGGTCTAGATGGAACAAATGTGGATGGTGTTAATATATATGAACAACAAGGTGTTACGGATGCACCAGCATGGGCTGGTACAGATGAATTTGGCCGTGACCTATGGACGAGGGTATGGAAAGGTACGCAAATTTCCTTACTAATTGCATTAGTGGCAGCTTTCTTAGATCTTATGATTGGTGTAATCTATGGTGCTGCTTCTGGATTTTATGGTGGCAAAGTGGATGACATTATGCAACGAATTGTTGAAATATTAATCGGAATTCCAAATCTAATTCTAATCATATTATTCATCCTCATACTGGAGCCTGGTATTACGTCTATTATATTAGCATTAGTTATTACAGGCTGGGTTAATATGTCAAGGATTGTCCGAGGACAAATATTACAACTAAAGGGTCAAGAATTTGTACTTGCATCCCGTGCACTAGGATCATCTAATAAACAGTTATTATGGAAACACCTTATTCCGAATGTTGTAGGTCCAATTATTGTCACATTAATGTTTACTATTCCAACCGCTATTTTCTTTGAAGCATTTTTAAGCTTTATTGGTCTCGGTTTACAGCCACCACTTGCATCATTAGGAACGTTAATCGAGGATGGGTATCAAGAAATGAGGTATTTTGCCTATAAACTTATATTCCCAGCTATTGTGATCAGTGCAATCATGATTAGCTTTAATGTTTTAGGTGATGGACTTCGCGATGCCTTAGATCCAAAAATGAGAAAATAATTAAGGGGGACAACCATGACTGATACAATATTATCTGTGGACAATCTGGATGTTTCTTTTCAAACCTATAATGGGGTCATCAAAGCTGTTAGAGGTGTAGACTTTGATTTGAAAAGAGGAGAAACACTAGCAATAGTTGGCGAGTCTGGATCCGGAAAGTCTGTAACAGCCAAGAGTATCATGCAACTATTACCGAAAAAAACAACGATGATCGATGAAGGATCTATTACTTATGAGAATGAAAATCTATTAAACTATAGCCGAAAAGAAATGGAAAAAATCCGCGGAAAAGAAATCTCCATGGTTTTTCAGGATCCGATGACATCGTTAAACCCAACGATGAAAGTAGGAAAACAAGTAGTAGAAGGAATTAGAAAGCATCAGAGTCTAACTAAAAAGGAAGCCTATAATCGTGCACAGGAATTGCTAGAATTAGTGGGGATTCCAAATGCAAAAGAACGGATGGATGCCTATCCACACGAATTTTCAGGTGGTATGAGACAACGTGTGGTTATCGCAATTGCTTTAGCATGTAATCCAAAAGTATTAATTGCAGATGAACCTACTACAGCATTAGATGTAACAATACAGGCACAAATCTTAGACTTAATGAAAGATTTACAAAAAAAGACTGGTACATCAATCATTATTATTACACATGATTTAGGTGTTGTTGTAAATATGGCAAGCCGCATCGCGGTTATGTATGCAGGGGAAATAGTAGAAACAGGGACACTAGAGGAAATTTTTTATAATCCGCAGCACCCTTATACATGGGGGCTCCTGCAATCGATGCCTAAAATGCATCAGGATCGGTCAGTACCACTCATTCCAATTAAGGGATCTCCACCTGATGTTTCCAATCTTCATGATGGGTGTCCATTTGCAGCACGGTGCCCGTATGTGATGAAGGTTTGTCATGATCATGTACCAGATAAAGAGCAAGTATCTGAAACACATTCTGTATCATGTTGGTTGCAGGATGAACGAGCACCTCGTATTAAACAGCCGGATTTTACTGGAGGGGATCATGTTGTCCAAACAAAAACTCGTTGAGGTCAAACAGCTTGAAAAAGCATTTAAAGTAGGAAAAAAACAACTAAAAGCCGTCGATGACATTTCCTTCGATATCTATAAAGGAGAAACCTTAGGATTGGTAGGAGAATCTGGCTGTGGTAAATCAACTGTAGGCAGAACCATTTTAAATTTATATCAAGCCACAAATGGGGAGGTTCTATATAGTGGAAAAAATCTCCAAAATGGTTTGTCCAAACAAGATCGAAAATATTACCAAGAAAAAATGCAGATGATTTTTCAGGATCCATATTCTTCTTTAGACCCACGTATGAATGTACTTGAAATTATACGTGAAGGATTGAAAATACACAGACAGGATTTAAGTACTGAAGAGCAAAAAGAAGTAGTATATGATTTATTACAATTAGTTGGCTTATCGAAAAATCATGCCACACGCTACCCACATGAATTTAGTGGAGGTCAGCGCCAACGGATTGGAATCGCACGCTCGCTTGCAGTAAATCCTGAATTCATTATTGCAGATGAGCCAATTGCGGCACTAGATGTTTCTATTCAAGCGCAGGTAGTCAATCTATTAAAAGAGTTACAACAAGATAGGGATCTAACCTATCTTTTTATTGCACATGATTTGTCCATGGTAAAATATATTAGTGATCGTGTCGCGGTAATGTATTTAGGGAAGATGGTGGAGCTCGCTTCTAGTGAGGAACTATATGATAATCCACTACATCCATATACAAAGGCATTAATGTCTGCAGTACCGATACCAGATCCTAAAATTGAAAGTGAGCGAGAAAGGATTATTCTGGAGGGTGACTTACCTAGTCCTATCGATCCGCCGAGTGGTTGCCGCTTTCGAACTAGATGTCCATTAGCAAAGGATATCTGTGCAGAAGTTGTACCAGAATGGAGAGAAGTTCAAGAAGGTCATCATGTTGCCTGTCATTTTGTATGATATTTTTTTATAAGGATCAGGCATTAAATCATAAAAAAGAAATGGTCTCCGCTAAAAAATCGCCTGTCCGAAGTGGTAATCAAAGACGCTATTGTCGCAGTATAAATCAATAGCAACCTATGCTATGAAAAGCGTTAAAAATAAAATATAATCCTGTAAACCTATGTATTGTTTGTGAAAGGACAATACATAGGTTTTTTATTTTTTTGTTCTATTGTTTTTCCTTTTCGTATAGACATAGTAATAGGAATGCTAGAAAAAATTTCAATCACCTGACACTCCATATTCGTAGTAAATTTATAAAATTTTTAATGAAGGAGGTCATCTATGAATCATCGCAAATTTAAATACAACCGACCATCTAAATCAAAATTTGGAAAAAAACAGAAAGCTACGATGTTAATTCAACAAAAGAAGCAAAAAGACAAAACAGGGCCAAACAAACCAGTAGGCCAAGGTAAACCACTGCGGATACAAACGATGCTCAAGCAGGTGATCCCGTTGAAGTTTCCGAGTGTTTTTGCTATAGGAGGTTTACTTACCATTATTCTAGTCATTCCGACATTAATCGTCACACCATTCGTGAGCGGCGATGAACAAGAAGATATTACGGTGGAAAAGGAGATGACCGAAGTAGCTTTAACTGCGGATGATTCCCCCTTTTCCGTTGCAGTCATGCGCAATGAATCGGAGGAAGTAGAGGATATCCCATTAGAAAATTACGTTGCACGAGTTGTGGCATCTGAAATGCCTGCAGAGTTTGAATTGGAGGCTTTGAAGGCACAGTCATTAGCAGCGAGAACATATATTATTAACCATATGATCCATCAAGGAGCAGGAGGAAATACAGAAGATGTCTATGTGACTGATACAGTAAAACACCAAGTATATAAAGATGAAGCAGAACTCCGCCAACAATGGGGAAATGATTATCATTGGAAAATGAATAAAATTAATGAGGCAGTCGTTGCTACAAAAGGTGAAATTCTAACCTATGATAATACAACCATTACGCCTGCGTTTTTCTCGACCAGTAATGGATACACCGAAAACTCCGAAGACTATTGGGAAAGTGAACTTCCTTATTTACGCAGTGTCGAAAGCCCGTGGGATGAAGATTCACCAAAATTCTTAGATCAAAAAGTATTTACAATAGAAGAGGTGGAACAATTGCTGGCTATTGATTTACCCGATCGCGAAAACGTATCTGTTGAAATCTCAAGAACAGAAAGTGACAGGGTACACGAACTTACGATTGCAGGAAATACATTCTCTGGCAGAGATATACGGGAAGACTTAGGATTACAATCCAGCGATTTTACGATTGAGCAGAAAAATAATCACCTTATCTTTAAAACGGAAGGATTTGGCCATGGCATTGGAATGAGCCAATATGGCGCAAATGGGATGGCAAAAGAAGGAAAAGATTATCGAGAAATTGTCCAATATTACTATCAAGGTGTAGAGATCAGCGAAGTAACCGATACGGCACCAATGCTTGTTAGTAGGTAGGACATTATATATAAGAAGCCTATTGCACCCCAGAAGTTAGAGACCAGTAGCATCTAACTTCTGGGGTGTTAATTATGAATTAATATGGTGGCTTTCACACCTGCGCGTAACCTCAATTCCCATTTGGTGCTCAGTCCTATCAATAAAGTAACAGATAAGTACTCCCCTCCCTCTTTTTAGCAGATCTCCTTGTTCACGTCCTAAAAAACCAGTCAAATCCCTGGGAAAAACAAGAATTAACAGCAATAAATGCGGACAATTTTCTTAATGTACCCTAAAATCGATAAAAAACACATAAAATCAATAATTTTTTTATGGAAGATGTATAGTTTTTCCTTTTTCTGATCAGAATGGTTGTTGAGGTGATGATCAATGAAAGAGGAAAACAACGGCGTAACCCAAAACAAGTGGAAACGTCTAATCAAGAAAAAGTGGTTTTTTCCAGCGGTATACTTAACGGTTGCTGCCCTTCTATTAGCAGGAGTTGTTTGGTATCAAAACGTTGATAACCAAATACCTGAGGTAGAAGATGGCCAAGAGCTAGGGGAAACAGCAGATGATTATACCCCAAATCCTTACGATGAAGATGCCGAACCTGTGATGGAACAACAGGAAATCATTCAAATGCCTGTAGAGGATCAAGATCAAGCAGAAATCGTAACTAAATTTTATGATTACAACTCAGATCAAGAGGATCAAGAAGCTGCACTGGTCCTTTATAACAACCGCTACTATCAAAGTACAGGTGTAGACATTGTATCTTCAGATGGGGAAGCATTTGATGTAACTGCATCATTAAGTGGAAGTGTTGCAGAAGTAAAAGAAGATCCACTATTAGGAAATGTTGTTTCACTAGATCATGGCAATGAGGTTGTTACCTATTATGCAAGTCTAGGTGAAGTCAATGTTGAAAAAGGGCAAGAGGTAGAACAAGGTGAAGCAATTGGTACAGCTGGAAAAAATATCTTTGGACAAGATAACGGAAACCACGTCCATTTTGAACTTCGTAAAGATGGGAAAGAATACAATCCAGAAGACTTCTTTAACCAGTCTGTGACTGTTTTGGATGATGTAGCAGCTGAAGAAGATTCCGAAGATGCTAGTGAATCTAGCAGTATGACACCAGCAGGAGATTCTGATGTAGATGCTCCTACTGATGGAGTAGAAGAATCTGACCCAGTTGAAGAAGAAGATCCTACAGAAGAAACAGATCCAGATGAAGAGGAAGATGAGGAATCAGGTGAAGATGCAGACTCAGATAATGATGATGATGCAACAGATGATGAAATGGACCCATCTGAGAATGAATAAGGCGTAATAGGTAGAAAACCCTAGTTTTGTTAACTGGGGTTTTTTTCCTTTGTATCAAAAATCGGAACAATTATGGGGATTTTAAGCAGAAAATGTCGAACGATTTCGTCTTTTTTTCTAGTAGAAAAGATGTTATTATAGTCATTGGTTAAGTTATTTATTTAATCTATTTAATAAAAAAGATTGCTATAATTCTATAAAGATGGAATACATATGGTAGAAAGGAACGGGGACAAATGAAGTATATCAAATCGGACTTAATGCCTAATTCTGCAATATCCCTAACAATGCCAAACGAATTATCACTTGATCAAGTAATTCTACTATTAAAACAAGAACATGATCCAGAAACGGCAAATGAATTAACACGTAAATTTTGTATCCAATCCGATTCAGATGAAATTAACAAAAAAGGCATGGAATTTCTATATGTTAATAGTTATTTGGAAGACTTACAACAGTTAGTAAATAAGAATAAAGCTTCAAGTAGTATTTCTAATCGTAAATGGGCGGCTGTCTATCAATTATTCTTAGAACGTAAAAGACAGCTGACACCAGTAAGTGAGTTATTACGCCGAGCAGAATGGATCGAGACGAATGAGCCCGAACTAAAATGTTTACTAGAATTTTTCAAGATTTATATTGCATGTGAGAGAAGAGAGTTTGGAGATATCGGAAACTTTTTAGAAAAACAGCAGTATTTATTTGATAATATTAATGATTCATTTCTTATTTCTTACTTTCGTATTCGTCTTTACCAAGTATTATTTATTTATTATTGGAAGCGCAATGAATTAATTATGGCAAGGAAATATGCCTTTCGTGCATTAAATAATATTCCGAGTGTCAGATCCAAAATAAACCTACATATTGATTTGGGATTAACCTATACATACGATACGTTTAAGCAGGGGATGTATCATATGAACGAGGCATTAAGCTTATCGAAACAACATAACTATAACCAATTGGAGAAAAGAATTGTACAACAAGATATTCCATTCTTGGCTGCACAGTTCAATGAGACAGATGGTATCGCAACGCAGGATCAAGGTGAACAAGCTCATCTTGAGATTGCCAAAGGAAATCATGATCAAGCAATACGAATTTTAAATCAAATACCGTTAGATACGCCATTCAAAATTTATTACTTAGGTTTGGCAAAACAGGATCGGAATATTTTAATGCATGCCTATAAAACATTCATTGAAAAGCGGAGTGATTTCTTTTTTAGTAAATTGCCTATGAATGCATTAAAACAGCTTGATATCGCTTATTAAGAAATAACGGGGAGCATCTATCTCAGGGTGCTCCCTTATTTACACGTTAGGAGCATAAAATTTTAGCTAAGAAGTGGTCTCGACGTTGCTAAAATTTTAATGTTTCTTTGTTAGTTTTAGTAGTTGTTTTCACACTGCATAAGTGTAACTAAGGTTTTCGCCATAAGAACTTGGCGAAAAGCCTAGTTTTCTAATCGGGGGTAATCAAGGCACTTCTAGCTTTTGTTCTTGGATTTCCACTTATAAGTTCTTCATCGAATTAATCCCTCCTTCCGTAATGCTCGTATCCTAGGCTAATCTCAAATTTGTACATGCACTCCGACTGAAATCCTATAATTTTAAGCATAAATACAACGTTTCCCTAATAAAATGTATCAAACCAAGCAATCTATAATGTCTGAGGTGAGGGCTTGTGTAGCTTTTCATCTAGGTAAACTTTGTCGATCGATGACTACATATTTCCAGATTTTTCTAAATTCCTTTGATAGTTACCCGTTTTCTAGTATTCCTTTTATTTATAACCTGATAGATGATGTTGTAATCCATGAACGACCATGTAAACAATCATGAACAGGCATCCAAATCATACATACTACGCTTTTAGCTGCACAGCATTACTTTCTTGTAGATAAGTGAGCTATATCGAAAAGTGAATCACCTTGTCTCAAATCACACCTCGGAAATAACCAACATAGGGAGGCGAACGGTGTGCACGATTACATCAAAGAAAGGACGATCAAGATAGGGAAACAAGTCGTGGAGACGAGGAAAACTGTCCGTACGATAGCAAAAGAATTTGGTGTTTCCAAAAGCACGGTCCATAAAGACTTAACAGAACGGTTACCGGTAGTAAATCCAGAGCTTGCTAACGAAGTAAAAGAAATCCTAGAACACCATAAAGCTATCCGTCATCTACGTGGAGGCGCTGCAACCAAAAAAAAGTACGAAGTCAATTCACCAGAAGATCCCCCAGTAAAACCAATCGGATAATCACCTTACCCACAGTATAGTATCCATTCTCAGTGGATAGGCGTCATATAATACTCCTTTCCCTATTAATTTTAGGAGGTGATGCCAAGGGAAAAAAAGCAATACGTACCCAATAAACATACTAAAAAAAGGTGTCTAAAAGCACAGTCCAAAAATACAGGCTGTGCTTTTAGGTGTGTTTGCAAATAGGAAGACTTAACATTGTGATGTTTTCGCATTAAAATTCACGATATATGCAGTTAAATGTTGAAATTTGTGGTAAAATAAAATACTAGTAGGAATATGTTCAGTAAGTATTTGTAGCAGGGAGGATCTTAATACATGTTTTCTAGGGATATCGGAATCGACCTTGGAACTGCCAATGTGTTGATTCATGTGAGAGGGAAAGGGATCGTGCTAAACGAACCATCTGTCGTGGCACTTGATAAAAACACTGGAAAAGTCCTTGAAGTCGGTGAAGAAGCTCGACGCATGGTTGGACGGACACCAGGAAATATTGAAGCAATTCGTCCCTTAAAAGATGGTGTTATTGCGGATTTTGATATAACAGAAGCGATGTTAAAGCATTTTATAAATAAAATCAATGTACGTGGATTTTTATCCAAACCGAGAATGTTAATTTGTTGCCCAACGAATATTACCAAAGTAGAGCAGAAAGCAATCAAAGAAGCAGCAGAAAAATCTGGCGGTAAAAAAGTGTATTTAGAAGAAGAACCTAAAGTTGCTGCAATCGGTGCAGGTATGGAAATTTATCAGCCAAGTGGAAATATGGTCGTAGATATCGGTGGTGGAACTACAGATGTTGCGGTATTGTCGATGGGTGACATTGTGACAGCTGAATCCATTAAAATGGCTGGCGATAAATTTGATGTCGAAATTCTCCAATACATAAAAAAGAAATATAAATTGCTGATTGGAGAACGGACAGCAGAAGATATTAAGATTAATGTGGCAACGGTTTTTCCAGATTCTCGTAAAGAGCAATTGGATATTCGTGGACGGGATATGGTAAGTGGACTACCACGGACGATTACCGTTTATTCCGACGAAATTGAACAAGCATTACGCGAACCTGTATCGTTAATTACGCAAGGTGCGAAAACCGTACTAGAACGGACACCACCAGAATTATCTGCTGACATCATTGACCGTGGTGTTATTTTAACAGGTGGTGGTGCATTGATTCATGGGATCGATCAGTTATTAGCAGAAGAGCTGAAGGTTCCCGTATTCCTTGCTGAGGACCCAATGGATTGTGTTGCAAAAGGAACAGGCATTATGCTGGAAAATATCGATAAAGTGGAAAAAAAGAAAATTATTTAATCAAGATCGATAATTAGCAAATACCCGTTTTGGCCAATGATAAAACCATAAAAGCATTTTTTTACACGTTAGGAAATTATAAGAAATGGATTCGACGTGGCTGAAATTTTAATGTCCCAAGTATAAGAAAAAACTAAGGACGATTGAATACGAAATTTTTCTGAAAATAGGGGGAGAGAAATGTTAAGAGGATTTTATACTGCTGCAAGTGGAATGATTTCCCAGCAACGTCAGCAAGAGGCATTATCCAACAATATAGCAAATGCCAATACACCAGGCTATAAATCAGACCAAGCGACATTACGAGCGTTTCCTGAAATGTTAATACATGAAATGGGGAACAGAAATATCCCAACGACAACAGGACTTAATCTCCCTACCCAAAATCCGCTTGGGACACTGAATACGGGTGTATATGTCCATGAAATGGTCCCTAATCATGGGCAAGGTGACGTAAAAGAAACTGGTATTGGAACAGACCTCGCTTTAGTCAACGGTACCCTTCCAGACGAGACAGGCTCGCTTTTCTTTACCGTACAAAATGAAGATGGGGAAGTACGTTATACAAGAAACGGCAATTTCACGGTGGATGGACAAGGATTCCTTGTTACGACACAAGGCTATTACGTATTAGACCAAGCTGGAAATCCAATTCAAACAGATGGGATGGAATTTCAGGTGATGGAAAATGGCACATTAGATGTAGCTGGTCAGCAAATTCCACTTGGGATAGCTTATACGGCGAATGCCAATGATTTCGAAAAAGAAGGAAATGGCTTATTCAATGGGGAAGCCGGTGCAATACCAGTAGGTACGACATTTTCCGTACAACAAGGATTCCTCGAACAATCGAATGTTGACGCACTGCAATCAATGACGAGTATGATGGAGTCATATCGCATGTTTGAAACGAACCAGCGTGTATTGAAGGCTTATGATGAAAGCTTAGGCAAAGCAGTTAGCGAAATTGGCAGGCTAGGATAAATTTGAACAATCGTAAATAGGACTACAGGAGTGAAGGACATGTCACGTTCCATGATACAGGCAGCGGTTACGATGAATCAGTTGCAACAAAAGTTAGATGTGATAGGTAACAATATGGCAAATAGCCAAACAACTGGTTATAAAACACGTGAGGCAGAATTCTCCTCGCTGTTATTTCAACAAATGAATAATATGCGAGATCCACAAAATGCAGAAGGGCGGCTAACACCAGACGGAATCAGGGTTGGTTCTGGTGCTAGACTTGGTGCTATTAATAGTAATTTAACACAGGGTGCTTTAACTGAGACAGAACGTCCATTAGATACGGCATTGCTTGGGAAAAATCAATTATATCAAATTCAAGTAACAGAAAATGATGTCACCGAAACTCGATATACGAGGGATGGCGCGTTTTTCCTAAGTCCGATTAATGGGAACCAAGATGTGATGCTGACGACAAAAGATGGCCACCCAGTTCTAGGGGATAATGGTCCAATTACCTTTGCAGATGGTTTTGATGAGATTAAGATTCAGCCAAATGGTGAGATCGTTGTCTCTCGTGGTAATGCAGAAGAAACAGTTGGGAACCTAGCGACTGTCGAAGCCGTTCGGCCAAGAGTGTTAGAAGCAACAGGGGATAATCATTTCCGTATGCCAGATTTAGCTGCATTAGGGTATAATTTAGCTGATATTATTCAACCAACTGCTGCAAATGAATCAGTTTTAAAAAGTGGCGCGCTGGAAGCGTCAAATGTTGATATTTCCAAACAAATGACAGATCTTATCAATACACAACGGTCTTATCAATTTAATGCAAGGTCTATATCTATGGGAGATGAAATGCAAGGACTAATCAATCAACTACGCTAACTAACCATTGACGAAAGCCAAAAGATCTCTTATAGTATTCCTAGATAAGTGAAATCGGCCAAAGTAAGGGAGTACGTATCCATGCCAAGCAATGAAAGAGGACAAACTGCAGAGCAAAAAGAAACCCGGACAAAACAAAAAAGAGTGAAAACCTCTGAGAATGAGAATGTACAGGCGAAAAAAGAGGAATCACAGGCTCAAACCAGGAAAGAACAAAAGAAAAAACAAAAAGCGGAAAAACGAAAAAAAAAGAAGCCAAGGCGACGTATTTTCCCAATTTGGTTACGGATTATAGTAGTACTCTTGCTAGCAGGAATCGCTTTAATTGCAGGGCTCATGATTGGTTTTGGTGTACTTGGAGATGGAAATCCCACTGATGTATTAGACCTAGATACATGGCATCACATCATTGATATAGTAACAAAAGAAGCGTAATAACAAACGAGCATGTCCATCATATGGAACATGCTTTTTTAACAAGTGTGTTGTTTTTAAAAAAGACTTTTGCTTTTTCATGTATAAATCTTGGTGAATAGTTGATGTATTATACGCAATAGTTTAGCTATGAATACCGCTACGGAAATACACTTCGCTTTCACCAGGGGCATAAGTGCGACATCTGTTCAAACTATTCGTTTTCACAGTGTCTTCTTTACCG
>NZ_WIXL01000001.1:400947-401191 GCF_010993955.1 Oceanobacillus halotolerans
TCTAGTGTCGGCGTTGGTCACAGGACGTGACCGACGTTAGCCGACGAACTGCAGGAGTCTTCGTATATTTCCTTCGCTAGTGATGTGTTTTTGTTATATATCATCATTAATGGGAATCCGCTGACAGAACTGTTGCCAGCTAAATACCAATAAAATTATATGTTTATCATCATATCTTCTTACTATTCTTACTTCTGTTGAGAGACTATTCCAAGCAGCGGAAAATGCGAGACTCCTACGGGAA
>NZ_WIXL01000001.1:401234-690388 GCF_010993955.1 Oceanobacillus halotolerans
GCTCGCGAGGAGGCTGAAGCGTTCCCCGAGGAAAGCGAGTGTTTTCCGCTGCGGTAGTTAACCACTCATCCTATAAAGGATGATAAGAAAACATATTAAAACTATTGCGCACAATATAGATTATGCGACATAAAAAACAACATAGAATAAGAAAAGGGCCTATAGATAAAACAATATGACTCGATAGAAAAACAAAAGCACCTAAGCTAAGACATCTTGTGGGAGGAGTAAGTAAAATACCCACAAACATGGATCAAACTGAGGAAGATCACGGCTTAGGTGATGAAAGAAACAGCAAATGGATTATGAGGAGTAATAAAATCAATACATAAAAAGGAGTGCTAATATGGACATTGAACAAATAAAAGAGACAATTCCACACCGCTATCCGTTCTTGTTAGTGGATAAAGTAATCGAAATGGAAGAAGGGAAGCGCGTTGTTGGAATTAAAAATGTTACCGCTAATGAACCATTCTTTCAAGGCCATTTTCCTGAATATGCAGTAATGCCCGGTGTATTAATGGTGGAAGCACTCGCACAAGTTGGTGCTATTGGTGTATTAGGCATGGATGAGAATAAAGGGAAGCTTGGTTTTTTAGCTGGCGTTGATAAATTTCGATTCAAACGCGAAGTAAAGCCAGGCGATCAGCTCCGCCTAGAAGTAGAAATTACGCGGGTAAAAGGTCCGATTGGAAAAGGAAAAGGAATTGCTACTGTCGATGGCGAAGTTGCCTGTGAAGGCGAAATTACATTTGCAATAAAATAAGGTTTGTTGGTGAAGCGCATCTCGGTATTTCGACAACACATCTCGATGCAATTCCAGTGCATTTGGAAGCGGATTTTGTTTCGGTGAAGTATCCAATTATCAGGCATCTAGAAGTGAGTATTGTTCCAGATTGTGCTTCTCGATGTAATTATCAACTTTTTAGGAGTAAATACTGTTTTGACCGAATATCAAGGGAGATAGAAATGCATTTTACCTCGACAACACACCTTGTTGCGATTTTTAAATCATGCACAAGCAAATCCTGATGGACCATCTCAATAACCGAAAATACCAATCCTATGCTAACAAAAAAGCATGGGATTTTTATTATAGATTACCCTCGAAACGCATACATAATTCCAATAAGTTTTAAAAGAAAATTGTCGATATTTGTTTAGAAACGTAATAAATGGAAAAAATAGTGATAACAAAGCAAAAATTCAAGTATGACTTTGCTTAGAATGGTTAACCTAAAAGCGATAATGAACATTCTAAAGGAGGAAACCTTATATGACGAAAAAATGGTTAATAAAACTAGGAGCACCAGTATTTGCATTAGCATTAATGACTGCATGTGGAACAGATGATGGAGAGGATCCAGTTGATGAGGATGCTCCTATTGATGAAGAAGAGGCGCCATTGAACCCTGATGACGAAGGGAATGGAGACAATGAAGGTAATGGGGATAATGAAGGTAATGAAGAAGATGAATTGTTGGATGAAGATGGTGAGCTTCTAGATGATGAGGGGAACGAAGGCTTAAATGAAAATGGAAACCAAGACGAAGGTACTGATACCAACGGCAATGGCGACAATTTAAATGAAGACAATGAAGCTAATGAAGATAACACTGACATGGGTACAGATGATAATAACAACAATGATGACGATCAATAAAGGATAAGCATAAAATCCCCTGAGTAATCGGGGGATTTTTTACTGCAACCACGCTGAAAATAATAAAAAGTATTTCTAATTTCACCTCTACTTATGGAATTTTTTCCTATTTTACGATACCATTTTTTATATGCATGAAAAATGAAGGAGGATTTACGAATGAATGGAAAACGTTGGATTGCCTTACTTATAGCAGTTGGCTTGTTTGTTGTTTCAGTTGGGTTTCAATTTTTCTCCAGCATCGCAACAGCCAACTTTGAAAATGTATTTAATGTACCAGATACATTATTTGAGGAAGAAGTAATTCAAGAGGGAACAAGTCAAAATAAAATTGCAGTACTCGATGTGGAAGGCGTCATCCAGGATACTGGTGGTGGCACCTCACTTCTTAATCAGTTAGCGTATAACCATCAACGTTTCCTGAAAATGTTAGAAGAAGCAGGACAAGACCCTTCCGTTGATGGTATTATTTTGCGCATCAATACACCTGGTGGTGGCGTTGTAGAAAGTGCAGAAGTACATGATAAGGTAGTAGAGGTACAGGAAGAATATAATAAACCAGTTTATGTATCCATGGGTAATACTGCTGCCTCTGGGGGCTATTACATATCAGCACCAGCTGACAAAATTGTTGCTAACCCTGCAACACTTACTGGCTCAATTGGTGTCATTATGGAAAGCATTAACTTTGCAGATCTAGCAGAAGAGTGGGGAATTGATTTCAATACGATTAAAAGTGGTGAATATAAAGACATCATGTCCACTTCTCGTGACATGACGGATGATGAAGAAGAGATTTTACAATCGATGGTCGATGAAATGTATGCAGACTTTGTCCAAGTGATTGTGGATGGACGTGACATGTCTGAACAACGAGTACGTGAATTAGGGGATGGACGTGTCTATACTGGATCACAGGCGATGGATGTTGGCCTTGTTGATGCATTAGGCTCATTTGATGAAACAGTAGAGATGATGGAAGAGGACTTTGAGTTGGGGGATACAAACGTTATTCGATATCGAACCAATCCAGGATTTAACGAGCTTTTCATGGCATCTGCGCAAAGTCTTTTTGGCGAACGTGCTGAAATAAATGGTTTATTGGAAATGATTCGCCAAGCAGATGGTCCACGTGCTATGTACTTATATTCTAAATAAGGGGGTGTCGTCACATGGATGAACAGATAAATGATACTCAGGAAGAAACAACGCAAGAAAAGTTAGCACCTACACTGCGCTATGCAGGATTCTGGATGCGTTTTTGGGCTTATCTGGCTGATCTAATCATTATATTTAGTCTTAGCGGCATCCTATTGACCCCATTAAAATTCATCAATGATGGGATAGCGATTGAAATAGGGTATTGGACGTTGAATGCTATTTTAGGGGCCGTTATTTTCTATCTTTATTTTGTGTTGATGACTAAGTATTTTAACCAAACACTAGGAAAAATGATATTTGGACTAAAAGTTATTCGACAGGATCAAGAAGAATTAACGTGGAGTGATTTGCTTTTTCGAGAAGTAGTTGGTCGCTTTATTCATCGCGTATTCTTCTTTATGTCACTTCTATATATTGTTGTCGCTTTTACAAATGAAAAGCAAGGAATCCATGACATGTTTGGCGACACACGTGTTATTCATACGAACTAAAAAAGAGCTAAGGAGTAAGTTACATTACTTCTTAGCTCTTCTCTTACCGTATTATGCTTTCACATCAATCATATTACCAAGTGATGGGTGAGCGGCTTCAGGTGCTTGATTTTGCTCGAGCATGTCGAGTAATTGATTACTTTGTTGTTCGGCAACATCTTTTATATTGTCCATTACTTTCAGACTGGCATCTGTACGAACTTGATGTGTGGACATGACCATTGACATCGCTGCAACATCCATATGTATAGCCTCCCCTAAGCATATTTCTTTTATAGAGGTTGTTCAAAAAGTCCGGTGAAAATGACACATCGGTGTTTCTGTTAGCTTGCTTTTCCGTTACTCATGTATTAAATGCATACATTCCGTTACTCAAAGCTACACTGCCTTGAACTTCTCGGTCCTTTTAATCCTCCTATTTGAACACGCATTTATAGTATAGCATACCATTTTCCAATATTCGACAGTTTCATAAGGTTCCAAACCAATTACTGTCGAAAGGTTTTCCTTGCACCAACTATAGAGAAGCGGTATTATGTGTAAGTGTGCATGAAATATTATAACAAGGATTGACTGACTGGTCAGTCAACCGTGTTGATAAATTATTTGATACTTCTCAAATACATTGTTTTCTACGTCGCACCTTCTATATTGTGCGCAATAATTTGGATGTGCACATAGCTTCGCTACGGAAAAACACTACGCTTTCACCAGGGGCATAAGTGCGACATCTGTTCAAACTATTCGTTTTCACAGTGTCTACTTTACCGCGGGGGAGTGGTGAGCCTCCTCGGATTAGCGTCCTGTGGGGTCTCACCGATCTCCCACTTCCCGCAGGAGTCTTCGTGTTTTTCCTCCGCTAAGTTGTGCTACATCATTACCATTGACAATATAACAGTTGATCGAAGCAAATGATAGACATTGTCAATATTGTGTCTTTTTAATTTAGAAAACTATTCGAAGCTGTGGAAAATGCGAGACTCCTACGGGAAAAGGAACAGTCTGAAGACCCCACAGCGAGCGCTTTTTGCTCGCGATGTCTAACTTCGACGGACAGGACGTCCTAGTGCCGATAGACATAAGGACGTGGCGTATTCATCGGCCAGCGCCTACACCCTCGAGGTCTTAAGTCAATCCTCATCACGGGCATAATACGCCACGCCGAGGCTCGGCTTAAGCTTGGCAGATAAGAAAAAACTTACTGCATAAGTGCAACTAAGGCTTTCGCCACTTGGCGAAAAGCCAAGTTTTCTAATCGGGTGTGACCAAGGCGCTTACGTTTTTCCATGAGGAGGCTGAAGCGTTCCCCGAGGGAAAGTAAACACTGTGAAAACGACCATTGGGAGTTTGAACAGATGTTGCCCTTGTGCCCATGGTGAAAGCGAGTATTTTCCACAGCGTAGGTATAGCACTCACTTTATAAAGAATTAAGGAAGACATGCTAAACATTTATTGCGAATAATCCATCTTATATGCGAGATGTTCATACTAGAAAACAACAATCTGTTAGAAACTAATGTTTTTTAAATCAACTTGAAACATACTGCTAGGTGAATCCGTATAACGAAACTAGGTGTTGATATGAAGGAGAAAGAACGAATATTGATGGAAACGGGAATGGCTTTGTTTGCTGAGAAAGGCTATCATCAAACATCGATTCAAGAGATTGCAACAACTGCAGGAGTCTCAAAAGGTGCCTTTTACTTGTATTTCACATCCAAAGAAGACTTTATTCAGTCAGCTTTTCACTACTATCATACGAAACTTAATGAGCAGTTGGAAATGGTTATCCAGGAAAAAGACCCTCCGAAAATAAGCTTTACCAAGCAAATTGGAGTCATCACGGATTATGTTTATCATTATAAGGATTTTATTATTATGATGGTCCGAGAAAATATAACGATCGGAGAAGATATAGACCGGATGATTCGCCAGATGAAGATGGACAACTATGCTTGGATTAGGAAAAATTTACAAGCAATATATGGGGAAAAACGAGAACGTTATTTTACGGATGTTGCCATTCAATTAGAAGGGTTGATGATTGGTTATTTTAAATGGATTGTCATGGATCAACTGGAGATTGAACCACAAAAAGTAAGTACTTATCTGATGAATCGATTAGATGACCTAATAGAAGGAATGATAGCACGAAATGAAATCCCACTCCTTACAGAAACCGATATACCATTCGAATATAAAAAAAGTGCTAGCAATGCGTCTATCGAAAAAAGGTTGGAAACCCTAAGAGAAAAAATAAAATTCGTAAATCTAACAAAAGCTAAACAACAACAAATTTCTGATGCATTAGCAATAATCGAGAAAGAGGTAAACAAGGAAAAGCCACAGTCCATTGTGATACAAGGAATGCTGGCACATATGCAGACCATCCCAGCTTTAATAGAAGATTGTAAGCAAATTGCTGCATTATTGAATATAGAACTTTTAGATAAAGAGAGGAGTTAGACAGCAATGAAAAAATGGATCATAGGAATAACACTATTGTCATTACTTGTACTTGCTGCCTGTAATCAAGAAGAAGACGCAAATGAGGAAGAAGCAGAACCAGTCATCCCAGTCGAAACAGAAGAAGTGACCGTGAGTGATTTGATTATCCAGAAGTCGGTTTATGGTCGAACCGCCCCTAATACAGCAACACCAATTATGGTTCAAACTCCTGGTGAGGTTGATACGCTAGAGGTAGAAAACGGGGATATCATAGAAGAAGATGATGTAATTGCAACCATTCAAACTGCAGCTGGAAATCAAACGATTTATGCACCAGAAGACGGTGAAATTATTAATTTAACGGCAGAAGAAGGTGCAATGGCTACAAGCGAGGAACCATTAGCTGTCATTGCTGATTTGGATACGATGAAATTACAATTTAGTGTAACTGCTGGTGTTCGAGATCTTTTTGAAAAAGAAGCTATTCATAAAGTAGTCATCGGTGAAAATGAATATGAAGCAGAAATTACAACGATTGATAAAATGCCAGATGATACAGGTCTTTATCCAGTGGAAGCAACGATCGACAATGAAGAGGGAGATGTATTGCCAGGCATGGTAGCTGAATTAACGGTACCAGAAAGTCGTGTAACAGATGCCATAATTGTCCCGACAGAAGCAATTGTCGAAGAAAGTGATGAAACATTTGTGTATGTGATTGAAGATGATGTCGCGAACAAAGCAGCGGTAACGATCACGGAAACACAATCAGACAAAACGGCCATTGAAGGCGATACTATTGCGGAAGGGGACCAAGTGGTGACAAATGGTCAATTAACCCTTTCCGATCAATCGAAAGTGAACGTGACAGAAGAGGGGAATGAGTCTTGAAGCTAGTTAATACATCCGTAAAACGTCCAGTCGGTGTCATTATGATCGTATTAGCTGTTATCGCATTAGGAATCGTATCCCTTCGCGGGTTAGTGGTTGATTTATTTCCACAAATTGATTTACCTGTTGCGGTAGTAGCAACGACATATGAAGATGCCGCTCCACAAGAAGTTGAAAATTTAGTCTCAAGGCCAATCGAATCCTCCGTCAGCTCTGTCGAAGGAATTGAAACGGTTCAATCTCAATCCCAATCAGGTTCATCCCTTGTGTTAATGATGTTTAATACAGATGTCGATCTGGACCAAGCCTTGCTTGATGTGCGGGAAAGCATCGATCAAGTAAAAGGCTTTTTACCAGAACGTGCAGGCGAACCAAATGTCATGCGGTTTAGTCCAGAGCAGATGCCTGTGATGTGGGTTAGTTTAACAGGAAAAGATGCTGCCGCTTTAACCGAATTAGCAAATGATCAAATTGTTCCCTATTTCGAGCGTCAAGGTGGCGTTGCATCGGTAACGGTTGAAGGTGCAAAAGAACGCGAAATCCAACTAGAGCTTAACCAAGCCAGTATGCAACAATACGGAGTTAACCCGCAAATGATCATTCAGGCATTAAATAGTGCCAACCAATCATCCTCAGGTGGGGCAGTAGAAAAAGGTACTCAAGACTTACAGCTACGTGTGACAGGAGAGTTTGAATCGATACGGGATATTGAAAATACGATTATTCAAACTGAAACAGGTGCAACGATTCATGTAGATGACGTTGCCAGTGTCGAGGATACCTACAAAGAATCATCTTCCACAACACTTGTCAACGGAGAACCATCGATTGTGTTATCCATCATGAAGAAAACCGATGGAAATACCGTAGATGTAGCAAACAATATTAAAGATGGCATGGAAGAAATCCAGGGTGACCTTCCATCAGATGTCAACTTAGACGTGGTGATCGATACGTCCGAGTTTATTGAACTATCGATTGATTCGGTTGTGAAAAATATTTTAATTGGTGGTGCCATCTCGATCTTTGTTCTACTTTTATTCTTAAAAAGTATTCGAGCAACGATTGTCATTGGTGTTTCCATTCCAATTGCTGTTATTTCCACGTTTACCTTAATGTACTTTACAGGTGAAACGTTGAATGTCTTAACATTAGGTGGTCTAGCACTTGGACTCGGGATGATGGTTGATAGCTCGATTGTCATCTTAGAACATATTTTCACATACCGGCAACGGGGGTATAACTTAGTCGACTCTGCCATAAAAGGTGCTTCCGAGCTAGCACCAGCTGTTATCGCATCTACCACCACAACATTGGTTGTCTTTTTACCGATTGTGTTCGTGGGAGGAATTGCGTCTGACTTATTTACACCATTAGCTCTAGCGGTAGCATTTTCTCTAATTGCAGCACTAGTTGTTGCGATCACGTTAGTGCCAATGCTGTCGTCTAAATTATTATCGAAAGCCTTAGCAGATCCAGAAAAAGGCCGTCGCTATTGGTTTAATCGTATACTACAACGAGTAACCAATGCATATAAAAGTGTATTGAAAGGTGTCTTGCGCTTCCGGAAAACAACTATTTTCGGAACGATTGTCGCTATTATCGGAAGCTTAGCCTTAATACCGTTAATTGGTGCATCGTTTATGCCAGCAGCAGACCAAGGTCAAATTGAAATTCGAGTAGAAACGGAAACAGGCAGTTCTTTAGCGCATACAGAAGGAATTGTGAATCAAGTTAATGAAAAGCTAACAGCCTATGATGCTGTCATCGATACAGACTTTGTCAGTGTTGGTGGCGGTGGATTTGGTGGAAGTGGCAACAGTGCCACGTACACGATCCAATTAATCCCATCCAGTGAACGTGAGGAATCCACATCAGAAATTGTTCAACAAATTGATGAGGATGTACAAAACATTGCAGGTGCAGAAATCACGGTAAACTCAATGGAAAGCGGAATGAGTATGGGAGACCCAATCCAGGTTCAACTAAACGGTCCAGAACATGAAGTCTTAAACGAGTTAGCCGATCAGGTTGTTGCCCAAATGGAAACGGTTGAAGGTATCCACAACCCAGAATCAGCAGCAGATGAAGGGGTACCACAGTTAACGATCACCATTGACGATGAAAAAGCAGCAAGTTATGGGGTAACTAGAGATCAAATTACAGGCCAAATTCAATTACAGTTCACAGGCCAAGTTGCCACCCAATATCGGGAAGATGGCAATGAAATGGATGTGACAATGCTTTATCCAGAGAATGAACGTAGCACCATTAGTGATTTACAGGACATGAAAATTCAATCCCCAACTGGTGCGGTGATTCCATTAGATGAGGTAGCTGTTTTCCAAGAGATGCAAGGACCTGCTGCTTTAATGCGGCAAAATCAACAGGCACAAATGAACGTATCCAGCCAAGTGGTGGATCGTGACTTAGCAAGTGTTGTAAGTGATGTGGAATCAGCATTAGGGGAGTTAAGTATGCCAGAAGGATATAGCTATTCCATCGGTGGTCAGGCAGAAGATATGGCAGAGTCATTTGCTGACTTAGCATTAGCGCTAGTCTTCTCGATCTTCCTAGTGTACGCGGTGAT
Source organism: Oceanobacillus halotolerans (assembly GCF_010993955.1). Classification (GTDB taxonomy): domain Bacteria; phylum Bacillota; class Bacilli; order Bacillales; family Amphibacillaceae; genus Oceanibacillus_A; species Oceanibacillus_A halotolerans. The sequence continues at coordinate 410,479 of NZ_WIXL01000001.1, forward strand.
GGCTATTCAATTTGAGAACTTCCTATTCCCATTAATTATTATGTTCTCGATGCCAGCAACCGTTATTGGTGTTATGGTTGGACTATTTGTAACAGGATTACCATTAAGTATCCCAGCCTTTATCGGGATCATTATGCTCGCGGGTATTGTCGTAAACAACTCGATTGTCTTAGTGGATTACATTAATATACTGCGGGATAAAGGGATGGACCGCTATGAAGCAATATTGGAAGCAGGTCAATCTCGTTTACGCCCAATCTTAATGACAACCTTAACGACAATCCTAGCGATGGTTCCATTAGCATTAGCACTAGGAGAAGGTGCGGAAATGCAACAACCATTAGCCGTAACCATTATATTCGGTCTTGGAATCTCAAGTATCTTCACGCTCCTATTGATTCCAGTCGTCTATACATTATTTGATGATTTAACGAATAAAGTTCTAAGACGTAAGAAAAAAGAAGCATAAGATGAGGCTCCCAGTGTTGGCTGGGAGCTTTTATTGTGCGTGTGGGGGGGTGTCGTCCTGAAGTTTCAAAATTTGCTTTGAAAGTTTAGCGAGAGCACTTATAGATGCACATATAATCGAGATAATATTAATAATTGAAACGAAATCGGTTCTGGATAAAAAAATCATTTAAAAAAAGGGGAAAGTTAACTGAGACGGCTTGTCGATTTGAAAGTAAGCATGGAAAGAAGGAAAAATTTAATTGAGGCTGCTTTTCAGAGTGAAATTCAGCATGAAAAGAAGAAAGATTTAATTGAGGAGGTTTGTCAATGTGAAAATCAGCAAGGAAAGAAGGAAAGGTTAATCGAGACCTCTTTTCAGTGACCAGTTGAGTGAGAGAGGTCGTAAAAAGTAATAGAGAAGCATTGTCAGTGACTGAATCAGCAAGTGAAGTTGTGAAAAGGTAACAGAGAGGCATTGTCAGTGACTGAATCAGCAAGTGAAGTCATAAAAAGGTAACAGAGCACACCTATGCCTTAATTCAACAAGCAAGAAAGTAAATCCAACAAGAGACACATCAACTTTTTTGTGAGTGCACCAGAAACTCGTGCACCACGTGCCTCAAGCACCCCCACCCAACCCTATACAACCCCCCACCAAATAATGGTATAATAAGATAAATGATTATGTGGAAAGGAATTTCACGTAAAATAGACGCATACGATGAATCATGTTTCGTTATACGTTTATACAAAAATGGAGGTGAAAAGGATGTCGGCTTCACGGGTTTTAAAATGGGTGACAGGTGGATTAGAGGCACTGCTTGGTATTCCAATTTTGGGTGGATCCATCGTAGTAGGATTTTATTGGACGCCGTTAGGTATTATGTTAGTTTTACATATTGTTACATTAATTTTAACGACAAAGGATGAAGGCAAAATAACAGGTAGTATTCTCGGTATTGTCACGTCTTGTATTGGATGGATTCCATTTGTAGGTTGGATATTACACATTTTATCAGCTATTTTCCTAATGTTAAATGCTGCTTCGCCTGATAATAAATCAAAGGAAAATATTGTCATATCGGAATAACGCGAAAGCACACGATGCTATCATACCTGATGATGATCGTGTGTTTTTCTACAACTTACCGTCCTTGCACCTTCCAAACTATTTTTCGGATCACCTGATTGGCTACCTCTGAAAACATTAATCCAATCGCAATCCCACCAGCGAGTAACATGACTTTTGCTGATAATTGGACAGCGGTAAAATAGTCATTTTCCACAAAGTGACGCATGGCATCATAGGCGATTCCACCTGGGACAAGTGGGATAATTCCAGATACATTAAAAATAATAATTGGCGTCTTAAAAACTCTTGATGCAATTTGACTAAGGACAGCCACAAGCATTGCACCAAAAATGGTTGCTGGCACGACATCCATTCCCGCATCTACTAACATGTAATATAAAATCCAACCAAACATCCCTATCAGTCCGCATTGGATCAAGGATTGGCGTGGTGCATTAAACAGGATACCAAACCCTGCAGCGGCAATAAAACTTGTTATCAGTTGTTCTATGATTGTCATTGTTTAATCTCCTTCCCAGATAAACTTACCGCTCCACTTACGTTAAAATATACCAAATACAACGGCAACCCCAGCACCAATGGCAAAAGCGGTTAAAATGGCTTCCACTCCTTTCGAAACCCCAGCAACCAAATGACCAGCCATTAAATCTCTCACAGCATTGGTGATATGAAGACCAGGGACAAGCGGCATCACCGCACCAATGATAATTTTATTCAAACTTGCACCAAAACCGTAGTAGATAAACAGAAACGCACTAACTCCGATAATAAAAGACGCGAAAAACTCCGCAATAAATCCAGTATCCACTAAACGCGCGAAGGCAAGCATTCCCGCAAATCCAAGTCCACCTGCAATACAGGCTGGGATAAAATCAGGCCATGTTCCTCCAAACATAATGGTGAAACTGCCACTAACAAACGTTGCCGCTATAATCTGTATCCATCCTGGAAACGACAAGGACGCTTTATCGACATCTTGGAGTCGCATCAGTGCTTCATCTAAGCTAAGCTCTCCAGCTGTTACGTTTCGAGAAATCGTATTGACCTCATCGATTTTATGTAAATCAGTGGCACGCTTAGATATGCGCATAAAGTTTGTGGCTTCTGCACTATCAGGAGAAAAATTAATACCTGTGGGCGTTGCATAACTTTGTGCATTTTCCAGACCAAACGCATGAGCGATTCGACTCATCGTATCCTCTACTCGATAGGTTTCTGCCCCACTTTTTAACATGATTTTCCCTGCAAGCATACAAACCTTTGCAATCATCGTACTATTTTCCATATGTCCACCTACTTTCGATTCTCATACTTATTATAATGCAAACAGCTTGCACAAAAAAAGTGCTTCTATCGATGGTAGAAGCACTTTTCTATGCACCTTAGGAAAGTATAAAATTTTAGCCAAGAAGTGGACTCGACGTAGCTAAACTTTTAACGTTCCAAGTATAAGAAAAACTAGCACCTTCGCTAAAAGACGAGCGAATGCGAGTTTTTCTAATAATTCATTCCATTATGGTGCCATCATGAACAGGCCTACAAGCGATATAATGGGTATAGCGTTTACGAGAACCAAGCTAATCAATGAAAAGTTCGTAACGATACCCTTTGTTTCATCGTTAGTTCCGACACTACGTTGCAGAAAAATAAAAAATGCTGCAAATGCCATTAACACAATAATAATGAGTCCTGGGAGATACAATTCTTCCATCGTCCCGACTGGTGTCATCGTGATGAGTCCATATACAATTAACAAAATAGGGATGGTCTCACTAATGGCTACACCAATAAAAAGATTAGTCCTTGCTTTTTCTACTTTTTCTGGATTTTCTTTAATCCGCTCTAAATTCACTTTGACGATTGCTAAAATAGGAATGACAGCAAGAACTGCCGCTAATACAAAAATAGTGGTACTCACTTTTCACGTACTCCTCTCCACTCATTTTCCTTTAGTGTACTATAACGAAGCCACCTGTCAATCGGACATTACGCTTGAATTGCTTCTGTTAAACGTCTTTTCCAATCAAGGAATTCAGCTGATAGTAATAGTTCTTCACTTCGCGGCCTTGCAAAAGGGATTGTAAATGTTGCTTTAATAATAGCTGGATTTGCCGATAATATAATAATTTTATCAGATAAAAATAACGCCTCGTCGATATTGTGCGTAATAAATAACACAGATCGTTCGTATTCCTCCCAAATGGATAACAGCCATTTTTGCATATCCAGACGGGTAAATTCATCCAGTGCAGAAAATGGTTCATCTAACAACAGTAATGACTGTGGACTAAGCAATGCTCGGATAAACGCCGCACGCTGCTTCATCCCGCCAGACAGCTGGTTTGGATAGGCATGCACGACATCACCGAGTCCTGCTTTTTCAAGCATCATCATAGCTCTCTCTGTATCTTTTTCCCCTTGTAATTCTTGTCCTAAAAGTACGTTGTCCAACACCGTTCGCCATGGAAAAAGAGAAGACTGTTGTGGCATGTAACTAATATGACCAGTTTGATTGGTAATAACTTGATCATCTAGCACGATGTCACCATGATCTGGTTTGAGTAGTCCACCAATCAAGTGGAAAATCGTACTTTTCCCACTACCAGAGGGTCCAATCAGGGAAACAAATTCTCCCGCATTCACGGAAAAGGATATGTCATCAAGGACTTGTTTAGTATCAAATGACTTTGAAATGGTTTGGATCTCTAGTGTCATCCCTCTTCTCCTTTCTGTTGCCAACGGATGAGAAACTTTTCGAGTAATTGGATTACCCCGAAAAAGGTAAGACTAATGACCATAACAATGAAGATTGCGACAAATACACTCGCTGTTTTGTAAGATGACGTAGCTATTGTCATAAATACGCCGATCCCTTCCTGTGCGCCTAGCCATTCCGAGATAACGGCTGCCATCACACTATAGGTAGCAGCAATTTTTAATCCAGAAAATACGGATGGCAGTGCATTTGGCAGTTCCAATTTCCAAAATAGCTGTGATTTGGTTGCACCCATCATTTTCATATAATGGAACAATTCCCGATTCGTTTGTTGAAACCCACTTAAGGCGGATACGGCAATTGGGAAAAAGCATGCCAATGTAATAATGATGAATTTAGGTAAAGCACCGAACCCGAACCAAATAACTAACAAAGGTGCTAAAACGATAACTGGCATATTTTGCGACAAAATGAGAAATGGGTAAAACGTTTCACGCACCCGTGGCATAAGGTGCAAGATCGTTGCAATCACAAGTCCGACTGTTGTGCCAATAAGAAAACCAAAGACCGCTAATTGTAAGGTGGCAAAAAAGTGTGGCCAAAAGCGGTCCATCACATTTTGTGCCTCGATTACGATATCAGATGGTGCTGGGAGCAGCCACGTTTCAATCGAAAAAACCTGAGTTGCCAGTTGCCAAATGACTAGAAAGAGAAGAATGGCAACGAGCGGTCGCCATCCTTTTTGGATCAGTTTCTTCATTGGTATTTCTCCGTTAACGTATCCATTGTAATGCCTGCTGGCTGATACAAGATTTTTACCTGTGATATAACATTACTTGCTCCCATGGCAACCATTTTCTCATTCATTTGTTGGATCACAGTAAGAAGCTCCGACAAATCGCCTTCCATTGTTGTCTCCAGCGAATGTACTTCATAGGTAACCGATGCTGCATCAATTTCCGCAATTGCTTCATCGACAAAGTGATAGACATCGTTTGGGTTTTCAGTTTTCGGGATGATCTGCACACTAACTAATGCATTGGCCATGTTCCGACCTCCTTGTTTTCGACTTTTTTCCTAAGCTATTATCTAAAGACAGTTCTTTTTCAAATATGCATCTTACGGAATGGCTTTTTTCTAATAGATTGTTGCCTTCAGGTATAAAACGTCAAGCATATAAGATGTATTATGCGCAATAGTTTTAACATGTTTCCTTACAACAAAAGCACTTTTTCCCTATTCATTACTTGGTAAAAATTCATTGGTAAATGCTCGATCCACGTCTATTGGTTCTTCAATCAATTCATTTTCCACCATCCAGTCAGAGAAGTCTTCCCAACGATCCTGTTCCTGGATGCCCCATGATTCTGCATCATCTTGATAACGTGGAGAAAGCCATTCTTGACTATTTTTGACTAACTCAGGATCTAAATCAGGCTCTGCTTCGATTAAAATGGATGCAGCATCTTCTGGATTATCAATCGCATATTCATAACCTTTTGCTGCAGCATGAACGAACGCTTCAACGAGTTCTGGATCCTCATCTACCATTTCTTCATTCGTTGCTAGAATTGGTGTATAGTAATCTAGTTTTTCGGAAAAGTCAGCAAGATAGACCATATTTAAGTCAACTCCGCGTAACTCTGCCTCAATCCCAGTCCAGCCATAGTATACAAGCGAAAAGTCAACATCCCGTTCTACTGCTGTGAAAAAGTCGGTATCCCCAATCGTAATAAAGTCTACTTCGTTAATATCTGCACCATTTTGTTCCATGATTGTTCCCATCATTGCCTCTTCTAGATCACTACCATTTCCACCGTAAATGCGACCTTCGAAATCTGCTGGAGAAGTGAGTCCTTTGTCCACTGGAGAAGCATAGCCTGCTGTATTGTGCTGTAACACGGCCGCAACGGAAACGAGTGGTAATCCTTCTGCACGTGCCATTGTCAATCCTTCTTGATAGCTTATACCAAAGTCTGCATTGCCAGATGCGATTAATTGATTTGCACCAGCTTCACCAGGTAGCATGATTTCAACATCTAGTCCTTGTTCTTCAAAATATCCTTGTTCTTTGGCGACATAAATGCCAGTATGATTGGTATTTGGTGTCCAGTCCAACACAAATGATACAGGGGTTAGTTCATCATCCCCAGAATTCTCCGACGTTTCGGGTTCGTCCTCGCCACAAGCTGCCATGGTGAAGACAAGTAGTGTAAAGATCATTCCGTTAAAAAGTTTTCGCATAATAGTTCCTCCTTGTGATTATGAAAAAGTGTGGTGGTAAAGGCAGGAGGGACATAGATTTACGGCGGTGAAAAAGGCTGTTATGTATGAAAGCGTTGAGGATTTCTGACGCATTTCGCCTAAGAGATCTAGACCAATAAAAAATGCGCCAAAGGGAAGTCCTTTAGCGCATTGGATGCTTACATAAACATGATCCATGCCGAAAAATTGACGATGTTCCCTCCGCTGGTACCAACCAGATCAGGTTCTAAGGGTCCGCATCTAACGGATGCAATCTCAGCTAGCTATACTAGCTCCCCTACATGTGTATACATTTTTTGTAACGCGTTACAGAGATAGTATGCCATAGAATATGAGAATATGCAATGGGATTGATGTTAGTCATATAGAATTAGGTTTGAAGTCATATAATATCTATTCCCTGAGTACATCTTTTTCTATATACTTAGTATGTGCGTGTGTTACATTTTATGGATAGATTTGGAGGATGACAATGAAGGGGTTTATCTTTTTCTTTCTAGCAATTATTTTTCTATTATCCCCTTATGAAAAGGGATTATATTTTGATGAAGATTTTTATGGTATTCAAGTAATTTTATGTAGTCTGTTTATGATGCTCATGATTATCCTTATGGTGAAAAAGGAGATCGCCTCTTTAAAGCCAATTTGGTTCATGGCAATCATTCCATTTTGTTATGCCATTACACTATTCATCGCAGAAAATCCCTTAGGTGCTTGGCAATTGTTGTTGAGATGGACGAGCTATATAGCCTTCTTCTTTATGCTGTATTGGGTAGTACGAGAAGACTCGAAAATCCAGAGGCTACTCCCAGGCGTTTTTCAGCTGACAGGCGTATGGATGGCAATACATATGATGCTGAATCATTTTAATGGGCTCGATTTCCATGATGCGATTATCAATGAACGCTTTGCAGGGGTTTTTCAATATCCAAATACGTTTGGCATGATGATGAGTGTTTTCTATTTATTTTCGTTAATCATGCTCTTGAGACGGGACGAATCGATGAAGCACTACATCTTTTATAGTATTCCATTAGTGCTTTTCATGGTCAGTTTTATTGAATCGTATTCACGAGGGATGTATGTTGTTTTTCCAATCGCATGGCTAATTGGGCTCTGCTTCCTCAAACCATCCTTACAAGTGAAATATCTGTTATATACAGGAATTTCCGTTGTATTTGCGTTAATTAGCTCTGCTGCACTCCAAGCAGGAATAGCTGCTGTTGTACTTTTAATAGGATTGAGTAGTGTAATGGTTGCAATTATCTTGATTTTAGAGAAAAAACTATATACCAGAAAACGAGCGAATTTCCCTGATTTAATAGATAAAAAACAACTATATCGGTTTTTAGCACCTGTAGCTATTCTATTATTGTCCGTTCTATTAATATCCGATTTATCCTATAAAGGATTGGTCTATCAACAGCTGCCAGACACGATCCAAGAGCGGGTGTCCAGTATAAGTAGTAGTTCGACGGCTAGAGAACGTCTGTTATTTGCAGAAGATGCGTTAAACATGAGCCAAGACTCGCCAATTATCGGCTTTGGGGGACAGGCTTGGGGGTCGATGTATAAACAGTACCAGCAGCTCCCATACCAATCGAATAAAATACATAATGCATATTTAGAATTTATGATTGATATTGGGTGGGTTGGACTAATCATCGTGCTAACCGTTTTCAGTTTTCTATTTTATAGGATCTATCAAAACTATCGACAGGCTACGGAAAAAACGTCTTATATTGCAGTTATAGTGGCAATAGTAACCATTTTCATCCATAGCTTTATTGATTTTAACCTGGCATATGGAACAGTTTGGTTTGTTGTTTTTTGGCTATGTACGATGGGGTTAATGAAAAAACCCGTGAAACAGAAGCAGCAAAAGCAGGAAAAAGCGTCATATTATGAACAATTTGGGATGTATGCCTTTTCGATTTTAGTCGTTGTTTCCCTTATCTTTTCCTATCGTTTTATGGATGCAGATCAGGTGTTTACCAATGCAAAAAATTCTACCAATCTGCTAGAACGAAAAGAGCTACTTGTAGAAGCAGTATCCCAAAACCCTTATAATGTACAATATTTAGATTTGTTGAGTGATACATATGTCCGTTTAACAGCAGAAAATCAAGCGAGTGTTAAAGATGTTCGGGATACGGTGAACCAAATGATTGAACTAGAACCAAATAACTCCAGGACTTTGTACCGAGCAGGAGTCATGGTTGAAAGGCTGGGATTGACAGAAGAAGCATTGGATTACTATGATGAAGCACTCGATGTTGATCCATATGACACGAAAATTTACGAAACAATGATAACGTCTTCGGTAGATTTGGCAAGAGAGCGATTGGAGACAGGTGATCGGAGTGAGGCCGAAGAACTAATCACTCATGCTGTTAACACATATTCGGATTTAGAGGAGCAATATGAATCTTTTAAAAAGAATCCAATTGGAGAATATCATAACAGCCGCCAGTTCGAAATAACAGATCAAACGATAGAGAAAATGGAAGAGGCCCAGGAAGTTGATGGACTAGATTAAAAGACTCTTTTCGTATACTTTGATGTATTCTACTGCGCATAATCTATATTGTGCGCAGTAAAGTAGTGCTGTTGATTTCTGCTCCGGACAGTCGCTTTCACCATGGGCACAAGTGCGACATCTATTCAAACTCTCTTTGGTCGTTTTCACAGTGTCTTCTTTGCCGCGGACAACGCTTCAGCTTCCTCGGAAGCAAAAACCGCTTCCTGTGGGATCTTCAGCTGTTGTTTTTTCCGCAGGAGTCGACTGTCCTACGCCCCAATCAAGGCTTGAATTAGTCAGTAAATATAAAGTAGAAAAGCAAAAAGCACCATATAAGCGAAGGAAATACACCGAGACTCCTGTGGGAGCAGCGGCATAGGTAAGACCCCGCAGTGCGGTTAGCACGAGGAGGCTCACCAGCCACCCACGGAAAGCGAAGTGTATTTCCGTAGCGGTAGCAGGTAATGCAAGGGCTACTGCACATCATATATCTTATATGCAAGACGTTTTACCTGAAAGCAATATCTTTTAGAAAAAAATAGAATATACATGATACTGGAAAAAGCAGAAAAATAACCTAAAATTCTAAAATCTTGACATTTACACTGTATATATCTACCATTTTTATTATGAGACTTTAAGACTATGAAAATGGGAGGGTAGCAGCAAAAAAAAGGAAAAGATGCAGAAGGAGACGAATCAATGAAACAGTTCAATCTATCATTTCTAAGTGGGTTAACCGCATTTGTATTATTATTAATACCGATTTTTACGAACGTTACATTGGCAGGTGATGATCAGCCTGAAGATACAACAGATGGGAAAAGTGCACGAGATGATGTGTACGTGGCAAGCGTTCCAGATCAAGTTTATAATGCCGTAACAAATGAAATTTATAATAGTGTAACAGGGGACGTTTATTATTATTACGATTTTAATCGTGTCACAGCAGATATGTATTATGATGGTTCCAATGTAGTGGTAAATGATGTGAGACGTGCAAACTTTCCAACCAGTGTATTAGAGGGTCTTTCAGATGGAACAAATTTAATTTTCGATCACAATGATACCACATTATCCATCCCAGTAAATGCACTAGAATATGATAAAGGTGCTAACGATTTCGTTACTTTTTCAATTACGGAAGTATACCATTATCATTATTTTGATGCGCTAAGCAACGTCATTGATCTTAATATATACAATACTAATTGGCAAAGTAAAGTACAGCTAGGAGAACCAATCTCCATCACATTTCAAGTGAATCCAGATGAAGTCACAAATTGGGATAATCTAGTGCTTCGATACACACACCCTAGTGGAGAAGATATTAAATCCAAGCAACAAATCCGCAGCATCAATAAAGAAACAGGTCAGGTTGTTGCAGAGATTAATCATATGAATACATATGCAATCGATGAGGTAGAAGATAATCGAAGTGTAACAGACCGAGTTTATTATGAATTTAATACTGAAACGGACTTAGCAGAATATGAAGATGAAAATGGGGATATTTATGCAGAAAATGCAAACAGTGCCTATTTTGAAGAAGATGTTGTTGAAGGGTTAACTGACGGAAAATCCGTCACACTGACGAATGGAGAAATGAAATTATCAATTCCGACTAATGTCATAAAAGAGATCACCTCAGGTTATTCCAATGTTTGGGTGGGAATCGATAATGTTTCTTATTTTTATCCAAATGCTCTAAGTTCGGTTTTTGCATTTAATATTCTCCTGGATGAAATGAGTCCATACACCCGTAACTTTTCAGAACCAGTGGAAGTTACCTTTCAAGTGGACCCTGCAGAAGTCAGGAATTGGGATGATTTAGTCCTTCGTTATATAGATCAGGATGGCAATGCGAAAAATTATAAAAACCAATTTGAGAGTGTCAACAAGCAAACAGGTGAAGTGGTTGCGAATGTATACCACTTTAGTGAATATGGAATCTTCGAAGTGCCAGGAAGTGGGGCAGAAGAAAAAGATGATGCACCAGATAAGGCACCAGATTCAGAATCCAAACCAGATTCCAACACAGGATCTAATCCAGAATCAAACGAATCTGGCCAAGAAGATCCGCCAAGTGATAATGTGAAAATAGAGGAAAAAGGGGTCACAGGCCATGTTTATTTTGATCAACAAAATATAGAGGAATATAAGGATCTAAATGGTGATATTTCCGTTCAGGACGCTAACATTGTAACCTTTTTAAAAAGTGCCCTGGATACCTATGAGGATGGTAAAACGATATCCCTTTCCAAGGACGATGTGACGCTTCGTATTCCTTCAAACGAGCTAAAAGAAATTGGAGCTGGTCACGCACGATTAGACGTAATGTTAGAAAATGTGACGGATAAACATGATGGTGCTTTGAGTTCTGTTTTTGATTTCGGTATCTACTTGGATTTAACCGAAAAATATGAAGAGGATTTCGCAGAGTCATTTGAAGCAACGTTCTATGTCGACCCATCAAACGTAAATAATTGGGACAACCTCGTTCTACGGTATATTGATGATGCTGCCAATATTATTGATTATCCAGACCATATCATTAGTGTCAATAAAGAAACAGGAGAAGTTGTGGCGAAAATCAGCCATTTTAGTACGTATGGTATTTATGAAGTATCGGGGAATGATGTTGCAGCAGCTTCTACAGAGAATGATGGAGAGATACTTCCGAACACAGCCACAAACCTATATAATTACTTATTAATAGGTGCCGTGTTGTTGCTAGCAGGACTTGTCATTCTCTTGATAAAAGGAAGAAAGGCAACGAAAGCATAAAGAATGTAAGAAATATAGCAGAGGAACGTTTACCTAAACGGAGTTCCTTTGCTATTTTTTTATAGAGTGTGGGAAGGGAGAGTCAAGGCAGGTTGGTAAGGAGAAGAGGACGGGATCAATTGGATTTCAGTATTATGCTTCTTCTCATTAAAGAAAACAGTGCTAGCATGAAGAACTATCCAAGGGTGCTTTTTCTTGATAGTCGCTTTCGGTATAATGTAAAATAACCTGGCATATAGCATGGACATACATAAATGACATAACATTTTCGAAATATATAGAAGAAGCGTTCTACTGAAATGTGTTTTGAATGAATGAAGTATCCGCTCATTAAGTAAGCTATGGGTTAGAGCTTATTTAATACGAATAATAGGAGAATTTTTTATGACTAATTATACTGATGTGATCATTGCGTTTTTCATTGCGCTTTTATCTGCTTATTTATTAACATATCCTATTAAAAAATTGGCTTTTATATTAAAGGTTGTGGATATACCGAACCATCGAAAAATACACAAAAAAATAACACCGAGGCTAGGCGGATTAAGTATTTTCCTTGGTGTTCTATTAGGATTGATCTATTTACGTCCGAGCCACCCACACTTATTAGAGATTATATTAGGTGCGATCGTTATTGTGATTACAGGTGGGTTAGATGATCGATTTGGGCTTAGGCCAGTTGTGAAGCTAAGTGGCCAATTAATTGCAGCATCTTTTTTAATTTCTTCCGGTCTTGTTATTGAACGGATTACATTACCACTTATCGGAGTCGTGGATTTAGGCTTTGTTAGTGTACTCATAACAGTCATCTGGATTGTCGGAATCACAAATGCTATTAACCTAATCGATGGCTTGGACGGGTTAGCAGCAGGGGTCACTACGATTGCATTAACTAGTATGTTGATCATGGCAATCATCGACTCGCAGCTATTGCCAGCCTACCTTTGTATTCTCTTGATAGGTGCAAATCTCGGCTTTTTATATCATAACTTTTACCCCGCCAAAATTTACATGGGGGATACTGGGTCTAATTTTCTTGGGTATATGATTGCTGTTGTGTCCATTCTTGGTTTGTTTAAAAATATCGCTTTGTTCGGCTTTATCATTCCAGTTATCGTCTTGGCCGTTCCAATTTTTGATACGTTATTTGCGATCGTTAGAAGAGCATATAATAAAGAAAATATTATGATGGCGGACAACAAACACGTCCATTACCAGTTAATTGAGGCTGGTTATAGCCACCGAAAAACTGTTCTTATCATTTATGCATTTAGCGTCTTGTTCGGTGCGATGGCGATCATGTTCTCTAACGCCAGTATGATGACTTCCATCATTGTAACATTTCTTGTAATTGGCTTATTACACATTTTCGCTGAACTAGCAGGGATTGTCCTCGGCGGTAAACGTCCTGTCATTCATACGATGCGAAAGTGGTTTCATAAATTTAAACGCCAACGAGGGTAGGTGCCTGTCACTCTCCGAGTTTTGTCTATTTTTGTCGGATAAAAGGCAGTATGTAAATGGATGGAATTTCTGTGCTGTTATTTTTGTTAATTAGGCAGAACTCATGCGGGATATGCTTGAACTTGTGCAGCGAGCACCCAAACTCGTTCGAGACCCACTCAACTCGTGCAGCGAGCACCCAAACTCGTGCGGGAACCCGCTCAACTCGTGCAGCGAGCACCCAAACTCGTGCAAGAACCCACTTAACTCGTGCGACAAACACCCAAACTCATGCGAGAACGCACACAACTCGTGCACAATCCACTCAAACTCGTGCAACGCGCACTCAAACACGGGCGGCAAGCACCCGAACTCGCGCAATAAACCATCCAACCCAACCCAACCCTCATCTCCCCAAAAAAACCACCCAACCCATCTCATCCCCTCTAAAACCCCTATTATGTGACATTACCTCACATCTTCACAGAGCCTTTACAATTACTCCATATAACGGAAACATTTACCGCCAAAAAACGTGAGAATTATCACGGGTTCAGCATCTAATTCCCAATATGCTAGACATAGATCAATAAAAAATAATTTATCTAACCAAAAGGGAGGAAAGTAAGAGAAAGATGAACAGTACTAAATTTGTTGTTGGTTTTGTTCTTGCTTTTGGAGTGGCTAGTGGAACCTGCTGAATAAGGTTCCCTAACTGGAAAACGGAAAGGGGACCGACTACCCCTTTCTTTTTCCAAACATCTTAGGAGGTGTCTGGAATGAAAAAGAACCTATCCAATCAGTCAGCAATTATAATGGTTATCGCTGCAGTGATTTTAGTTGGGACAATCTTTGTTCCTTGGTGGGGTATGAAATTTTACGCACCACAATATCCAGAAGGGCTTGATATTATTGTTCATCCAACTGGGTTAGAGGGTGATATAGATGTTGTTAATGGCTTAAATCATTACATTGGCATGACACCATTTAGTAATGATACATTCCCAGAACTACCATATATACGCTACATTGTGATTGCAATCAGTGTCTTAATAGTAGTCGGTGCAGTTTTGCGGAATAAAAAGTTTCTCTACGGCTTAATCGGAATATTTGCAGTCAGTGGTGCTGTTGGTATTTATGACATGCATCGTTGGTTAAGAAAATTCGGCACAGAATTAGATCCTAATGCTCCTATTGAATTAGAACCATTTGTACCACCAATGATTGGGGAAAATACGATCGCAAACTTTGTGACCAATAGCTATTTCACCTATGGCGCGTTCATGTTAGCAGCAGTTCTAATACTACTTGTTATTCCATTATGGAAGGACAGAGCCAAATGAAACAGGTGATGGGGAGTCTATTGTTTTCCTTTGTCTTTTTGGTCGCATCACCAATTGTTCAAGCGGAAGAGGAGTCACCTCAACAGTTAATTGATAATACAGCCGAAAATGAAACCCTTAAACTGGAAGGGAAAACATGCGATTTTTTGTCTCGCTTGGTGAGGGGAAAGTAGATGATGAAAAATAAAGGAAAAACTAATCTCGTTTCTTTGTGGGATGACCGTAATCAGTCGATACAAGCCTATTCAAAAGGGATGCTACAACGTCTTGGACTTGGTGTCATACTATTTTACGATTTTATAATATTATTTTAGAGGAGCCAACGGGTAGTCTCAACCCAACAGACGGAAGGAAATGCTTGCGATTATTCGTTCCTTAACAGGAAAAACCACCTTGATGGCATCACGTCAGTATTAGTTAAAAAGAACTGAATTTCTCTATAAACCAATGATATGAGAAACTATATTAGGACCAACTAGTTGATTTAGAAATAGACATTCATATTTAATAAAGAAGCAGGTGCTGTGTCGATGCAGTACCTGTTTTTTGGATAGGTTTGATTAGGATTATTTAAAGTCGTTTAAGGGGGAGATCTTGAATTCATGCAAGGAAAGGTCCAACTCATGCGCCGCACTTCAAAAGTCGTGCGAGAAGCAGCCAAACTCATGCGAGGAGCACATAAACTCATGCGAGAAGCAGCCAAACTCATGCAGCACACCTCCAAAGTCATGCGAGAACCACCTCAACTCGTGCGACTAGTATCCTTAAGTTACAACACACTCATCAACTTATAAGAAACTTAGCCTTATTTAATACTATCCCATGCCTAACACTCCCTCAAAAACCCCCAAAAACGTGACACACCCTCACATCTTCACAACACCGTTACAAATAAACCAAATACCAGAAATATTTCACAATATTTTCGTGATATAACTCACATTAATCACCACTCCTCCAGCACTATGCTAGATACATGCAATATTAACGATCTAATTAAAAGGGAGGAAAGAAAGATGAAGATGAACAGCATTATATTTGTAGTTGGTTTTGTTCTTGCTTTTGGAGTGGGCTACTTGTTCTTTGATAGTGGAAGCCCTGCTGATACAACTGATTCAGCCTCCACTGCCGAAGAAGCCTCTACCGAAACAGAAGCAGAAGCAACAGAGGAATCAGCTGACACGGATGAAGCCGCCGATGCAAACGAAGAAGGAGCATCAGAAGAAACGGAAGCGATTTCACAGGTTCCAGATGAAGCCGAGGCGTTAAGTCGAAATGGTTGTTTATCTTGTCATGCTGTTGAGTCAATTGGAGCTGAAGGGGGAACAACAGGACCAGATCTTTCCCAAGCTTATAACGAAGTAGAAGGAAAACATGGTAAATCACTTGATAAGTTTTTGCAAGAACCAACATCAGCCGTTATGTCAACAGTAGTAGCTGATAACCCATTAGAAGAGGAAGAGCGTGAACAAATTCTTGAAGCACTAAAACAAGCAGCAGAAAATTAATCTAGGGGGTGCCAAACAATGAATACAAAACGAATTATGTCAGGTATTATAGGAGTTTTAGCGGGATTATTAGTTGCAATGATTGTCTTTACTGATTTTAACCAAACCGAGACTGTCTCATCCGCAGATAATAAAACAAATGCGGAAAAAGTATATGTGGCTCCTGGTGAGCAGGATGATTATTATATGATGGCTTCTGGGGGACATTCAGGTCAATTATTTGTCTATGGTTTACCTTCCATGCGTTTAATCCGACAAGTCCCAGTATTTAGTCCAGACCCAGCAACAGGTTATGGATTTGACAAGAAATCAAAGGAAATGCTCAATGGGTACAAATGGGGAGACTTCCACCATCCAGCCATTTCTGAAACAGAAGGAGAATATGATGGTCGTGCACTTTTTGCCTCAGATGTAGGGAATAACCGTGCAGCTTATGTTGATTTGGAAACATTCCATACAACCGATATTCTAGAAATTCCGAATATCTCAGGTCCTCACTGTGCCGCTTTTGTAACACCAAATTCGGAGTACTTTTTCTTACCAACTCGATTTAGTGTTCCATTAGGTGATGAATATGTCGGATTAGATGATTTTAGTGAAGAGTATAAAGGTGTCATGTCTGCGGTTAAACCAGACTTTGAGAATAATTCATTAGAGATTGCCTATCAAGTAATGTTACCACCATGGTCTTATGATCTATCCGATGCAGGTAAAGGACAATCAAATGGCTGGGGCTTTCTATCTACTTATAACACAGAGGAAGCAACGACAACATTAGAAATAAACGCATCTCAAAATGACAGAGACTATATTGTTATGTTTAATTGGGAGCAAATTTCAAAAGAAGTAGAAGAAGGAAATTATGAAGAAGTGAATGGTGTTAAAATGTTTGATCCACTGGAGCACCCTGGATCTGTATACTTAGTTCCAGCTCCTAAATCACCTCACGGGGTTGATGTAACACCAGATGGAGATCACTTCATCGCAAGTGGAAAATTATCGCCAACGACAACGATGTTTAGTGTTGAAAAAGCACTTGAAGCTATCGAAAATGAAGATTTCCAAGGGGAAGCACAAGGATTACCTATTCTAACCTATGAAAGTGTTGTCGATAAAGAAGTGGAAGTTGGATTAGGGCCACTACACACCCAATTTGATGATAAAGGAAATGCTTACACAACATTATTCATTGATTCACAAGTCGTTAAATGGGATCTAGAGTCTGGCAAAGTAATCGATAAAGAGGAAGTATCTTACTCTCCAGGTCACCTTACTGCTGTTGAAGGAGATACTGCAGCACCAGGTGGAGATTGGCTCGTTTCATTAAATAAAATTGCAAAAGACCATTATCTTTCTGTTGGACCATCTCACCCAGAAAGCATGGACTTAATTGACATAAGTGGTGAAACGATTGAAGTAGTAGGATCTGCACCATCACAACCAGAACCACACTATGCGCAAATTATTAACGCAGATAAAATTAATACAACAGAAGTATACGATAAAGACGAAGACCGAGAAAATGCTGTTTGGGATCAAGCGGATACACGAATTGAGCGTGATGGAGACGAGGTACATGTTTATGGTATAGCGATGCGCTCCCGATTTATCTTTGATGCAGATTCTGATCGACCAGATACTGTAACAGTCAAAGAAGGAGATACCGTCCATTTCCATATTACCAACACTGATAGAGACGAAGATATCACACATGGTATGGGAATTAATGGCTATAACGAAAACTTTGAAATTCAGCCTGGTGAAACGAAAACACTGACAATTGAAGCAGATAAATCTGGTAGCTACCCAATTTATTGTACGAATTTCTGTTCTGCACTTCACCAAGAAATGACCGGATACTTACTAGTTGAACCAAAATAAAAAATAGAAAGATAAACCTGATAGATGTTGAAGGGTGTTGCCCTATAAGTGGCTGCACCTTTCTTCAAAATCTTCTAATAAGCTCTTAAATAATTGGAGTGGGTGGTTATATGGGACAAATTAATATAAAAGGGGTAATTTGGCTATTTATTTCCGGAATATGTTTTGTGGTATCAATCTTTTTTCCATGGTGGGCACTACGTTTAGTAGCACCACAGTATAAAGAAGGATTATATATTTGGGTATACCCATATAAAATGGACGGGGAAATCGATATTATTAATTCACTGAACCATTATATTGGCATGAAAGAATTCAGTGAAGCATCATTTCCTGAATTGGACTATCTTCCTTATATTATAGGAGGAATAGCGTTCATAACCATTATCATTGCTCTCATCCGGAATCGAACAGCTTTAATGATTTGGACTGGAGTAGTATTGGTTTTAGCAATGCTTGGCGTTTATGACATATATCGTTGGTTGCGTACATTTGGAACCAACTTAGATCCAAGTGCACCGATTAACATTGATCCATTTATTCCACCAATAGTTGGAACGAACCAACTTGCAAACTTTGAAACCTTTTCATTTTTTTCGTATGGAGCAGTTCTCTGTACAATCGCCATTATTATATTACTAATCGTATTATGGAAAGGAAAAGAACGCCATGTTTAAACGACTAATGGGTATCACATTGATTTGTTTCATTGGGTTAATAATGGATCCCTTAATCATGAAGGCAGAACCCACTATTTCATTAAATGAACTAATAAAGGAAGCGTCTGTTGGAGATGTCATCCAGCTAAAAAACCAAGTGTATGAAGGGGATGTCGTCATTGATAAGTCAATTGTATTAAAAGGTGCTGAAAATACGGTTATTAAAGGCACAGGAACAGGCGATGTCATCACCATCAATCATGACGGAATCACATTAGAAAATATAACAATAAGAGAAAGTGGAATGATATTAGACCATGATTACGCGGGGATTAAAATTCTTTCTGATCATAATCGAATAAAGGACATCACAATCGAACAAACACTGCATGGTATCTATCTAGAGGAAAGTAACCATAATGAATTAATTGGGAACGCCATTGTCGGAAATCAATCAGTAAATCAATCCCGTCGTGGAAATGGTATTCATTTATTCCATTCCTCAGATAACCTTATTCAAGATAATTCTATTCACGATACGAGAGATGGAATATACTTCTCATTTGCTGAAAATAACGAGATTACAGGAAATCATATTTTTAACAATCGTTACGGACTTCATTATATGTATTCAGATCATAATGATTTTTACCAAAATGAATTCTATGAAAATACTGGTGGTGCAGCCATTATGTATTCAGAAGATATTACGTTAAAGGAAAATATATTTTACGATCATCATGGATTACAGTCTTTTGGCATTCTGCTACAAACGGCAGACAATATTGAACTGGAAAACAATTCTATTCATTTTAATCAAAAAGGAATTTTCATGGATCAGTCTAAGGGAAATACGTTAAAAAACAATCAAATTATCAATAATCGGATTGGGCTCGATATATGGGCTAGTTCAAAGGAAAATGTCTTAACAGGTAATCAAATTCTCCAAAATAATCTTCCCTATAGTTCAAATGGTGGCAAAGATGCGAATCAATGGAGTGATCAAGGTATTGGAAATGCGTGGTCTGATTATACAATAGTGGATCTCGATCAAGATGGAATCGGGGATGATACCTATACCTATCAATCTTCTTATGGAAAAGTACTAGCAGAACAGCCACTTGGTGCACTATTTTTAGATAGTCCTGCACTAGCACTTTACGAAAAGTCACATAAGTTTTTTGGTTCAGAAGAAGGGAAAGTCGAGGATTTCTTTCCAATCAACCAAAGTACTTCGATATCCTCCATTCCATATATAGTATTGGTTGTACTTTTAATAGGAATGTTTTTATGGAAGCTTCAGAAGCGTTGGAAAACAACTTGAAGGGAGGCAGTAAAATGGTGCAAATAATAAAAGAGTGGAAAGAGCTTTACAGAAGTTCTTTGTTGTTATTAACAGCTGGACTTGTTGTCCTAACGGCATGGTTTGTCTTGTTCCAATACA
Source organism: Oceanobacillus halotolerans (assembly GCF_010993955.1). Lineage (GTDB taxonomy): Bacteria > Bacillota > Bacilli > Bacillales > Amphibacillaceae > Oceanibacillus_A > Oceanibacillus_A halotolerans. Next base: position 430,589 of record NZ_WIXL01000001.1, read on the forward strand.
ATGAAATGAATGTGCCTGTCACATTTCGAACAGGTTTAATTCCTATATTTCAAACATCGATCTATTTTCTGCCTCTCTTAGCGACTTTTTATGGTGCCTTTTCGATGGCATTAGAAAAGAATCAAGGTACATTGCCGATTTTGGTTGCACGAGGACTTCCGATTCAAAAGTTTGTATTAAAAAAGTTTCTTGCTCTCATTTCTGTATTCATACCAACCATCACATTGGCATATCTGATTGCGATGATCCCAGCAAAAATGGTATTTAATGGATTAAATATTCAAGAATTTGCGGTATTTTTACTTTCGATGATCATACTTGCCACCATTTTTATTGCTATTGGTGTTTTACTCGGATCTGTTATTCATCAAAAGCTAACGTTAATTGGATTTATTGTAGGACTATGGCTAGGACTTATTTATTTATTTGATCTTATCCTAATGTATTGGGTGCCATCTGTTTCGTTAGATGGCGTACTTGGATTCTCTATCGTTTATTTTCTCTCACCAATTCATGCGGTTCAATATTTCTTGTTTGTCCAATTAAATGTATATCAATTGTCTAATTTGAGTGTGATTTACGAGCAATTTACCTTTCAAAATCCGTGGGTCGTGTTGTTATCCAATACGGTCATATGGATTGGAGCTGCAATGATTGGTTCTATTGTTGGACTGAAACGAAAGGGTGTCTTCCATGATTAAAGTAGTTGATACAACACAGAAATATCGATTCCAAGTTATTTATGAGCAAGCGAATTTTGCAATTGAAAAAGGAGAACGTGTTGCAATTATAGGTAAAAATGGTGCAGGAAAGACAACGTTGCTACATAATATTGTAGGATTAAATCGGCCAAAAAAAGGGATGATTACCATCAATGGAAAAGAAGTTCATCGTCCTGCAGCTTGGAGTGGAAAACTTTCCTATTTACCTGAGAAATTTCAGTTATATACGCAACTATCTGTAGAAGAAAATGTCCAATATGTTGCGGATACATTAAAACTTCCAAAGCATGAAGTGGAACATGTGCTGAGACATACCAATATGTGGGAACATAAAGCGAAACAGATGAACCAACTATCCAAAGGGATGCGCCAACGAGTGGGGTTAAGTGTTGCTCTTTTAGGAAAACCGGAGTGGCTTATTTTAGATGAACCAACTTCAGGACTTGATCCATTTGGTCGAATGGACGTTTTACAGTTAATGAAAAAAATGGGGACAGCTGACCGGACGCTTTTATTTACGACCCACCACATGAACGAAGTAAAGGAACTCGCAACAGCCGTATTATTTATGCATGACAAACAGATAAGCAAAATGGCGGTAGAAGATTTTTTTGCACAATATGAAGGGAGTTTTTTTGAATGAAAAAATGGATAATGCTTGGGTTTCTGTTAGTTGGTTTTGGACTCTCAGGATGCGCACAAGCCACAGAGGAAAAAGAAGATCAAGAAGAAAAGGTAGAAGAAAAATCTGAAGTTGTAGAAAAGCTTTCAGAGGAGGATCTTACCTCAGAAACGGTTGTAGCACAAATAGGGGATTATGACATAACTGGAGAAGATGTGTTATACGAAATGAAACGATTAGAAGTAATTGCCTTTTTAGGAGGTTATGGCAATGAGGAAGAGGAAATATCCCCAAATGTTGCAATACAGGAGTTAATCCGAAATCAAATGATCCATGAAATTGCCGAAGAGGAAGGCGTTAAAGCTGATGAGTCTGAACAAGAGGAACGGGCTGCGTCTGTTCGTCAAGATGTAGAGTCGTACGAAGAATATGAGCAGATAATGGACGGAATTGATGTAGAAGAATTTTGGTCTAGGGAACAAAACCGTTATGAGGTCATTATTGAAGCTGAACAACTAATTGTAAGGCTCATGGAAAATGTTGAAGAGGAGCATCCAGACTATGATGAACGAGCACTACGATTTGATGCACAGGAGAATTTGGAAGAATTAATCCAGGAAAGATTAGTAGATGTGGAGGTTGATTTGGTTAGTATGAATGACTAGATTTGTTGGGTAGGATTTTTTCCTCTGGTCAAATTCTTGTTAGGAGCACATAAGTCGTGCGAGGAACAAATAAAGTCGTGCGGGAAACACGCAAATTCGTGCAGCCTACAGCTCAACTCGTGCGAGAAGCTGTCGAAATCGTGCAGATAAACTAATAAACTCGTACAACAATTCAATATAATTTAGACTTTCCCACAACATATCCACGCATTTATTCACATCCTTTCTAAAAATGTGGATAAATGCTATGGATATTTAGATTCTAATCTGTGGATAATGTGGATAAATCTGTTGATAGTTGATAAATTAATGGATTGATTGTTGTCGGTGATGTGGATGACTTGCTAGATTTATAAACAAGTCTGTTGATAAATGACGAAACGAGCATTTTTTTAGAGAAAGTTGACTATTAATTAGCCTTTATTATAAAGGAAAAAGCTTCGTGCCTATTTAAAATGATATCCTTGTTTGGCTGAATTATTGGGCATGATGACTGAACCTAAGGCCACGACAACCGAATCCTTGTCCATAACGACTGAACCTCAGGCAAAAAACAACCGAACCTCCAGCCTAGCGACTAAACATCTCGCCAGAACCCCACATAATAACCGAAGCTCATCCACAGCGCTCGTATTCTCCCGCGAACCCTCATGAATATGTTATAATAGTCCTAATAACACAACCAAATCAAGGAGCAATTCCTGAAGAGGTGAAATGATGGCGTTAAATTATACAAATTCGGTTCCCCTTCATTTGCAATTGAAAAATGAATTGGAACAGAAGATATATGAGGGGATTTATATTGGAAAAATCCCGAGTGAACGGGAGCTGATGGATGAGTATTATGTTAGTCGTAGTACGGTCCGACAAAGTATTGATCAGTTAGTTCGAGAAGGTGTATTAGAGAAAAAGCGTGGGAAAGGAACATTTGTGGCGTTAAAGCCAATTGATGACTGGCTTGGGAGCCTAAGCAGTACCACAGAGACAATTGAGCGGATGGGAATGGATCCTGGCGCGAGATTAATAGAGTCCAAGATTGTTACATTGAGTAACCATTTGCGTGAGATTACAGGTTTAGCGGAAGCCTACTATATTAAGCGGGTTCGGTATGCCAATCATATTCCAATTGGGATTGAGACAAATTATTATCCTGTGGAAATTGGTCTAAAACTAGCAAACTATGATTTGAATAAAGAATCATTGTATGAATTACTAGAAAGGCAATTAGATGTGAATACATATGCGGCAGATCAAATTATTAAATCGGCTCACTTAACGAAAGAAGATGGGGCATTATTGAATATCCCGATCCGTTCCAGTATGTTGAATGCGGAGCGGAAATTAGTGGATGTGAACGGGGATTTTGTTGAATTTGAAAATGCATATTACCGTTCAGATATGTATTCGTTTAAAATAAAATTATCACGAAATCAAATGTAAGCGTTAATCCAGTTTTGGCACAAGCAAGGTGTGCTGAAACTGGGTTTTTTGGAATGACTGAACCCCAGCCAGAAATCCTCCCTCCACAACCTATTCTATTAATCTACTCTTATCAGAATATTCACTGGTACGGACATTATGACAATGTTGAGAATATCCTTTATTTTCGGTATGATGGTAAACTAGTACGAATACTCGCTGATTTTTCAATATTTTTTACCAACACAGCGAACCAAATCAAGAACGAAAACTGGAGGGATTCGTTGCTGTATTCGAGGAGAAGTTCCTATTATACACTAGATTATTTCTGATAGTCTAACTAACGGAAAATGTTACATATATAAAATAAATCGGATCAGAAATAAAGGAGAATCTACAAAGGTCATGAGTTGGTATTTAAGTTATATCGTTATTTATTTTGTCATTATGTTTGCAATGGGATTTTATTATTTTTTCAAGGTGAAAACCTATGATGACTATTTAATCGGAAGTTGGGATACAGGATTTTGGCGCATTACGGGAACCATCATTAGTACGTGGTGTGGTGCCGCGGTATTTATTGGTTGGGTCGGAATGGGCTTTACTGTTGGACTTTCTGGATTTTTCAAATTTGCTCTACCAGGAATTCTATTATCACTATTATTGATCGTTGCTTTTGCTGGTCCATTACGGAGACAGCGCCTTTACACGTTAGCTGACTTATTTGGTGAGCGGTTTGGCGGCAGAGCAGGGATCATTCCATCCGTTTTATCCGCATTTATCTATTCTGTTCCAACACTAGCTTTACAAATGGTTGGAATGTCTACTATTTTCCAAATCACATTAGGAATTGAACCAAATGTTGGGATTGCGTTATCCTTTGCCTTAATTTTAGGGTTCACAATTTTAGGTGGATTGCCAGCGACAATACTAACCGACGCGATTCAGTCGATTATCGTTATTATTGGAATCATCATCCTATTTATCGCAAGTATTGTGTATGCTGGTGGATTTCAAGATACCATCGCCAACACACCAATTGAATATTTAAGTCCACTTGGTCCAGATGGATTAGGGGAAATTTTATTATATGCATTGTCTGTTGCACCATTTTACATGGTATGGCAATCGACATGGCAACGTATTTTTGCCTCAGAAAGTGAAGCAGTGGCGAAAAAAGCAGGGATTACTGGCTTTCTTATTGCTGGTGCGATTTCCTTTTTACCATTTTCGATTGGGGTCATTGCGCGTCAGTATGTGCCATTAGACATGGATCCTGACTTACTATTTTCTTATGTAACGGCTGAGTTATTGCCACCTGCTGTTGGGGGAATTGTCTTTATTGGACTACTAGCAGCATTAATGACGGGTGCGACATCCTTTATCTTACAAGGAAGCTCGAATTTAACACGTGACTTGTATCAGCGCTTAATGAAGCCAAATGCGAGCAATAAGGAAATGATGAAAACAGCACGGATCACGGTTGTCATTATTTCGTTATTAGGGTTATTAGTATCGTATTTTGTGACAGATATTGCCACTGCCTATCAGTGGGCATTACGCTTATCTGCAACTGTTTTAGTATTCCCATTCTTGGCGGTTATGTTTTGGAAACGAACAACAAAAGCAGGGATTGTTGGCAGCATGGGGTTAGCACTTATTGCGACATTGGGTTGGCCATATTTAGGCATTGCCCTTGACCATACGGTATTTGGGTTCCTCGTTTCGATTATCAGCTTGGTTGTGATTAGTCTCATGACACAACACGATAATACCGAGCAAGTACGCGCAGTTTATTGGGAAGACTTAGATTCAGCAGATCCTACTAATCAATAATATGCAAAAACAGAAAGAAGGAGTAGAACGATGGAAACGATCGATGTTCTCATCAAGAATGCGAATATCCTAACACTTGATGAGACAAACACAAGAGCACGTTCGGTAGCGGTAGCAGATGGGAAAATTGTAAATGTTTGGGAAGAGGCAGAACCATCAGTTAAGGTTACACCAGACACAAAGGTGATCGATTTAGAGGGGAAAACACTGATCCCAGGCTTTATCGATACCCATAACCATTTATTGATGTATGCGCAATTTCGTAAACAAGCGGATTGTAGTTCATCCCTTGCGGGTGATATTCCGACTGTTTTACAACAATTAAAAGCATTAGCGGAAAATACCCCACAAGACGAATGGGTGATGGGATGGGGGTATGATGACACCTTACTTGCAGAAAAGCGACACCCAACTCGAGATGAATTAGACTCTGTTGTTCCAGATCATCCTGTATTTTTGCGACATACATCGGTTCACTTTGCAGTGGCGAATACAAAGGCATTGGAGCTTGCTGGGTTAACGGATGATACCCCTGATCCAAAAGGGGGTCACTTTGGCCGTGACGAAAACGGAAAGCTGAATGGTGTATTGCATGAGCTCCCAGCATTAGCACCTGTTCAGGCAAAAATTCCTGATCCATCTATTGATGAATTAGCTGCCTGGATTGGCGAAGCAACGGAAGACTTTTTAGCAGAAGGGATTACCACAAGCTCTGATGCTGGAGTGGGTCTCGACCAAGGGATTGCCGAATATGAAGCACATATCAGGTCAGTTGCTAATGGACACAATCCACTGCGAATGCGATATATGGTCTTGCATCACTTATTACAGGAAGGTGCACCATTTGCAGGGTATACAAGAGAACAATTAGATGACGAAATTAAAGCACGTACCGATCACAAAGCAGTTCTGGACAGTGCCAAGCATTTTCAGGATGGCTCTATTCAAGGGATGACAGGCGCATTGCGAAAACCGTATTACAATGATAAAGCGGTTTATGGGGAGCTCCTGAATGATCAGGACGCTTTTAATGATGAAGTGCTTGACCTCCATCGCCGAGGATTCCGCGTGACGATTCATGGCAATGGTGACAACGCAATTGGCTCGATTTTAGATGCATATGAAAATGCGTTAGAGATTGCTCCACGTGCGGATCATCGTCATCGTATTGAGCATGTCCAAACGGCAACAGATGAGGATTTGGATCGGATGAAGCGGTTGGATGTGGCAGGGTCTTTTTTCATTAATCATGTGTATTATTGGGGGGACAGACATAAGAATATCTTCCTTGGACCAGAACGAGCTGTAAGAATTAATCCGTTAAAAGAGGCATCAGATCGTGATTTACTGTACACTTTGCATTCTGATTGTCCAATCACACCCATTTCACCGTTATTTTCCATTTGGGCTGCCGTTAATCGGGTGACGCGTGATGGCGAAGTGCTTGGTGCAGATCAATGCATTAGTGTGGAAAAAGCGTTACGCACAATGACGATTGATGGTGCTCGTTTGAATTTTCAAGAGGATGAAGTGGGAAGCATTGAAGTTGGCAAGTTAGCTGATTTTGCCGTGCTTGATGCAGACCCAACAGCTATTGATCCGATGAAAATTAAAGATATCAACGTTAGTGCGACATTTATAAATGGGGAGCTCATTTTTTGGAATGGTGCAAGTGATACGTTAGCAGAAAGTGGGAATGCTACGTGATTCAACAGGATAGATTAAAAAAACGAATGCTGGAAATGGCAGAGATCGGCAAAACCCCTAATGGTGGTGTTACACGTCTAGCATTGTCGGAGGAAAATAGACAAGGCAGAGAATTATTGATGCAATGGATGAAAGAGATTGGACTAGCGGTTCGTTATGATGATTTTGGTAATATCATTGGCCGCTTGGAAGGGTCGGACCCAGATGCAGCAGTTGTCATGGCAGGCTCGCACATTGACTCTGTTCCTAAAGGTGGAAAATTTGATGGGGTCCTCGGTGTGCTTGGTGCACTAGAAGTCGTGGAGACGATTCGTGGACAAGGCATCGACCATCGAAACCCAATTGAAGTGGTTGCTTTTACGAATGAAGAAGGTGCTCGCTTCACTCCACAAATGCTCGGAAGTGGTGCGGTCACAGGAGAATTTTCCAAAGCGTATACCTATGCACGCACAGATTGGGATGGGTTTCGTTTTGAAGAGGAATTACAGAAAATCGGTTTTGTTGGAGCGGAAGAAAACAGACCGAAAAATGTCGAAACCTTTATTGAGATGCATATTGAACAAGGGCCTACCTTAGAAGTAAACGACGAAACGGTAGGTGTTGTCACTGGTATTGCTGGTTTTACATGGCTGGAAGTGACAGTCCATGGAGATTCCAATCATTCTGGTACAACCCCAATGTCTTACCGGAAGGACTCACTTGTGACAGCTTCAGGCGTGATTCGTGCACTATCCGATTGGGCGAATGGGAAGCCAGATGGCGTGGTTGCAACCGTTGGGAAAATTAAAACGAGCCCGGACATTATCAATGCTGTTCCTGGTGAGACAACATTTACCATCGATATTCGTTGTCCGGATGAAGACCAATTTGATGCTTACTTTGCGGAAGTGCATGAACTGATTCGTCGTGTTGTGAGTGAAGATGAGCTGACCTGTACGATTGATGAAATTAAGACACATCCCCCTGTTGTCTTTTCCGAACGCGTAGTTGGGACGATTGATGAGGTATGTCGTGATTTAGAAGTGTCGTATCGAAGCATGGCAAGCGGTGCTGGCCATGATGCCATGTATATGCATAACATCGCAGACACTGCCATGATCTTTGTTCCAAGTATTAATGGAAAAAGCCATTGTGAAGAGGAAGAAACACGCTGGGAGGATATTGAACAAGGCGTTAATGTGTTGTATGAAGCAATTGTGCGTTTGAGCCAGTAGAATGGAAGGGAATCACGTGGTTGAGAGAGTTGGCCGCGTGATTTTTTTGATTGGTAGGTGAGTTGAGTGTGGCTTGGTGCTGAGGTCGTGCGGGATAGTGGGAAAGTCATGCGAGATAAGGTTGAAGTCGTGCATGAAGGTGCTAGACTCGTGCAAGGGTGCTGAAAACTCATGCAAGGATGCACCAATCTCGTGCGAGAACAGCACAAACTCATGCAGCATGCGCTCAAACTCGTGCACCAACGGCATAAAGTCATGCCAGGACGAGATAAACTCATGCAACAAAGGGACAAACTCGTGCGAAGACATGTTAAACTCATGCAATGGTGCTGAGTTGCTGAGTAAATGTAGCAATTCCAATACGTGTAAGGACTGGTATTTTGTCCTATACTGTGAAAACCCTGTGGGAGAAATCTCTGCATGGCTATTTTTTTTAATAGTTAAAATAGAAATATGGTAGAATTAAATTGCAACTGAATATTGTTAGGGTGGTTGGTTGTCATTCTTCTTTCCGTTTCAGGAAAGGAGGTGATGATTATGGATACATTTCTTGATTTTCTACGTGAATTTTTGAAAGGAATCGTGCGTGAGGTGAGCGCTTATTTCTTTCGGAAAAACGTTTTAAAATACAAGAAAACCACCCTACGCCGTCGCAAGCAGAAGGGTGGTTCTCGAAAAACTAACAAGTAATTTGGCAACCACCACCCTGATGGTAGAGGTTGCAGGGAGAAGTGTCACTAACACTTCTCTCTTTATCTATATCCATTATACATAAATTTATTCCAGATTTCTAGAATGGAATAACGGTGTTTTGTTAAGTTTTTAAATAGTCAAGATTTTAAATACAGTACCTACTTCCATTATGAGTGACATATATAAAGAGCGGGTGGTAAAACTTTTACTATACCGTAGAGATTGGATACAGAAAACAGAGAAATTGGTGGAAGATTGGCTACGGATCCTTATGAGTTCGTTGCACCAATCTATCGTTAAGAAGATCATTTTGATTTCGATTTTTGAGCTGGTTGGAGGTATTATGAAGGAGAAAATGCCCTACATGATTTAAAAGTGGGAGACGAAGTTATATTTGAACTAGATGAAATAAATCCCGAAGATGAAAAAGCAGTTGTTATCATAACTACCCAATCCGCTTATAAATTAGGATATGTGCCTGCCTTTTATAATGGCTTTATGCATGATGTTATTAAAAATAGTGGGACATACAAAGCGAAAGTAGAGGGTGTTCATATAGATGCAAATCCACAACAAAAGGTGAATATTTCATTTGTCGGGGAAAGTGATATTACGGAATATCAAGGTGCGGAATTTGATATTATGGAGCGGGTTGAAATAGTTTAATCTATAGTTTAAAAACTGGTAAGCGGGAATCTGTTCTTACTAGTTTTTTATTGTCATGATGCTTGTTCAAATTTCTTCATTATTACCCAAGTTCACCGTGCTATTACCTAGGTTATGGGTCTTATCATCAATATTTTATTACTATTACTTAGCATATTTTCTTCGGGTGTGGGTTACTCGTGCAAGAGATGTGGGAAGTCATGCGAGGATGATGTGAACTCGTGCGAAGATGAGCCAAACTCGTGCATGAAGTGTTTAAAGTCATGCGAAGACGCGATAAACTCGTGCAACATGCGCATAAACTCCTACAACATGTGCTCAAACTCGTGCGACATGCGCTCAACCTCATGCAACAAGCACTCAAACTCATGCGGCATGTGCTCAAACTCGTGCAACAAGCATTCAAACTCGTGCACTCTATTTTCCATGACTTACTCCCAAATCCTTCTCCCCCTCCATATTCGCGCAAAACCCGATGAAATTTTCCATTTCCTGAATAAATCCCCCTTTTACATCAAATCCTTCTTTATATGTCGGCCATCCTCTCTGTATGAAAATTGCGGACACAAATTAAACTCTGATATAACTAGTAGTGGTGCATGTAAACGAATACAACGTGCAACATGCATCAATATAATCTATTAAATTTCATTAAAAGGAGACAAATTATGAGTGATGAACCGAATCAGATGGGAGAACGGACTACGTTAAAGAAATCCTTGAAGGCGCACTGGGTGTGGGCGATTGCACTTGGTTCTTCGATTGGCTGGGGTGCATTTGTGTCGCCGATTGATTGGATGTCTACTGCAGGGCCAGTTGGGGTAATTCTAGGGTTTTTAATTGGTGCTGTGTTAATGATGGTCATTGCGGTGAGCTATGGATTTCTCATTAAAAGCTTTCCCGTATCTGGTGGAGAGTTTGCGTATTCCTACATCAGTTTGGGACGGACACATGCCTTTATTAGTGGCTGGTTCCTAACGCTTGGGTACATATGTATTGTTGCTTTAAATGCATCGGCATTTGCGTTAATGTTTAAATTTGTCTTCCCAGCTTTAATCGAGAATTTGCATTTATATCAAGTTGCAGGCTGGGATGTTTATGGCATGGAAATTATTATTGCATCTGTTGCGCTAGGTCTATTCGGATTTTTAAATATTCGCGGGACTGGGTTAACAGGGCGTATGCAATTTATTTTTTGTAGCGTCATGATCTTAAGTATTGTCGTAATTACCTTTATGGTTGGGGCACAGCCTGGTGCTGGTTTATCTAATGTACAGCCATTTTTCCCTGCTGAAACAACTGCATTTGCAGCGATCATATCTATTGTTGCGATTGCACCTTGGGCTTATGTTGGCTTTGATAATGTCCCACAGGCTGCGGAGGAATTCCACTTTTCCTCAAAAAAAGCATTTATGTTAATTATATTGGCCATTCTTTTTGCAGCAGTTTTATACAGTTTCATGGTGATCGCTACTGCAATGGCACAGCCTTGGCAAGGACTTGCCGAACAAGGTGCCGCATGGGGAACAGGAGTCGCGATACAAGAACTCCTAGGCACGATGGGATTAGTCTTACTCGTCACGGCGTTAACGATGGGGGTTTTCACGGGATTAAACGGCTTTATTATTTCGTCTAGTCGACTTTTATTTGCAATGTCCCGTGCGAAAATTATCCCTGAGGCGTTTTCCAAGCTGCATCCGAAACATGAAACACCATATGTCGGGATTATTTTTACCGTTATCGTCTCGATGTTTGCGCCATGGTTTGGCCGTGAAGCATTATTATGGGTCGTTGATATGTCTAGTATTGGTGTGACCATAGCTTATTTCTACACATGTTTTACTGCCTTTTCGCTCTTTAAAATGAAAAAAGATGCCAGCTTCAATGAGGAAATTCACGTTGTTGCACCTGGGAAAAAGGCTGTCGCTGTCCTCGGAATGATTGCAAGTATCACGTTCCTCGCCTTACTACTCATTCCAGGCTCACCTGCATTCTTAGGAATCGAGTCAAGAATTGCACTAGTCGCATGGATCGCCTTAGGATTTATATTCTATTTTGCCAAACGAACAGAATTTAATAAAATCCCGAAAGAACAGCTCAATTACCTTATTTTAGGAAGCAAGAAAATTGTTGCAAAAAATCGGAAGGTAGAAAGTTAATCAGAACCCCAGTAGTCGAAAATGGCTACTGGTTTTTTCTATGTGGCTGTTTTCTAAAAGAATGTTGCTTTCTAGTATGAAACGTCTTGCATATAAGATGTATTATGCGCAGCAATTTTAAACCGCTGATTTCCACTTCGGGACAGTCGCTTTCACCACGGGCATAAGTGCGACATCTGTTCAAACTCTCTCTGTTCTTTTTCACAGTGTCTTCTTTACCGCAGGCACGGCCTCAGCCTCTTCTATAGAAAAGCGTAAGCGCCTTGGTCACACCCGATTAGAAAACTTGGCTTTTCGCCAAGTGGCGAAAGCCTTAGTTGCACTTATGCAGTAAGTTTTTTCTTATCTGCCAAGCTTAAGCCAAGCCTCGTGTGGCGGTTTTTGCCACAAAGAGGATTGACTTAAGACCTCGAGGGTGTAGGCGCTGTAGCTAGACATCGGAAGAAGATCACTTCCTGCTCAGGTCTTCGGACACGTGCTTTTCCTGCAGGAGTCGACTGTCCTTCGCTCCAATCAACGATCGTATTAGTAACAATAATGATAGGAATTATAATGCACAAATCAGCGAAGGAAATACACGAAGACTCCTGCGGGAGCAAAGGCATAGGTAAGACCCCTAAAGACGAGTAGCACGAGGAGGCTCACCAGCCACCCGCGGTAAAGAAGACACTGTGAAACGACCAGTTGAACAGATGTCGCACTTATGCCCCTGGTGAAAGCGTAGTGTATTTCCGTAGCGGAAATTATAGCTATAACTCTTAAAACACATCATACAGATTATGCGACGTAGAAAACAACAAAGTTAACAAAAGAGCCCTCTATGTAAAAATGAACCTCCCACTAACCCCTCTAAGATGATAAAATAATAACGATACATTACATTTCTAGGGGGATACAAATGAATAAGGCAGGACTACTCGCAACCATCATCATGGTCATCGCGATCATCACTATTACCATGACGATGGAAGATGAAACATTAACAAATGACGATCAGACAGATAATCAAACGATAAACCAATTAACAACCTATGATGAAAGACGAATCAATGAGCAGCAAGAAATCGACGCCGAACGGAACGAGACCTACGAAAATGGGGATTATACAGTAGAAAACCCACTCATCACTGTGGATCCATATGGAGTGACCCCATTAACAGCACTCATCATGTTTGAAACAGAAGATCCAACACAGATCACCATCACTGTGGAAGGAAAAGATGATGAAGCAGATATTTCAAAAGAGTTCTCAGACTTCAACACCCAACACGAAATTCCTGTGCTCGGCTTGTATGCGGATTCCACCAACACCGTAACCGTCCAAGCGACAACAGAAGATGGGGACACTCAAACTACTGAACTATCTATCCAAACAGAGGCATTGCCAGATGACTTTCTCACAACAGAGGTAGCCGAGGCAGACGCAACCAAAATGGAAGAAGGCTTAACCTTTATTGTGCCAAGTACCCGCTATGTGTATGGCGTGGATCATAATGCAGATGTCCGCTGGTATTCTACCTTGTGGAATTCACATGTCTTTAAACGACTAGAGAACGGAAATATTCTCTACATTACCAAAGAAGAGGGACAAGACCAGTATAATGAGCTGTTAGAAATGGACATGCTTGGAAAAGTGGAAAACGCCTATCTCGTTCAACTAGAAAACTATGAGGATACCAATGTTGTGCACCATGATGTGATTGAATTACCAAATGGAAATCTATTAGCGACTACACACGATACCAGTTCCGATTATATAGAAGATGAAATGACAGAAATTGATCGGGAAACAGGGGAAACTGTTCGTAATTTCAATTTCCGAGATATTTTCCCAGCATCCTTCTATGAGGACTATTACGGAGCTTCTGCTGCTGATGGTGATTGGTTCCACCAAAATGCGGTTTATCTTGATGAGACGGACAACACATTGCTCATTTCGAGTAGACATCAAGACTTAACAATGAAAATTGGCTATCCAGATGGCGAGATTAAATGGATTATGGCAGCACATGATAAATGGCCAGAGGAGTTCGAACAATATTTACTAGAACCACAGGGTGACTCTCTTAAATTCCCGGCAGGACCACATGCCATCATGAACATTCCTGATCAAGATAATGACGAGGCTACCACTGACTATCTCTTGTTTGATAATAATATCGTGATTACAAGAGGAAACAAAGATGTCAGTGAGGAATTTAGCCGTGCAGTGCAATATCGTATTAACGATGAGGACATGGCAATAGAAGAAGTATGGTCATTTGGGGAAGAACGTGGAACTAACTTTTACTCCAATATAGTTGGAGATGCAGATTTTCTACCAAACACTGCTAACCGCCTTATTACGTCAGGCTATATAACAGTGGAGGCTGATGAAGACGCAAGAAATAGTAGAATTATCGAAGTAACAGATCAAAATCCAGCAGAAGTCGTCTATGAGATTATCGTCTCAGACTTTGAGGAAGGAAGTCACCGACAAGCGTATCGAGCCGAGCGGATGAGGTTGTATGAGGAGTGACGTACCAATAAATATGCCTTTGCCACGATTTCTTCATAGATCACCCTAATATTGTATTGATTTTATGGCAAAAATATATATAATAAAATAGAATGACCCTATATATAAATGAAACAATGAAACTTTTTTAATAATGGAACGCCCAATAAATAAGTATATAGATTTGAAATGGGAACGTATTAGGGGGATTAAAATGCTGTATGTAGCTCTAGTGATTGCTTTTATAGCAGCATTAAGCATCACACCTTTTGTGAAAAAGCTAGCTATAAAAATTGGAGCAGTGGACCAACCAAATAATCGAAAAGTCCATAAAAAGATTATGCCCCGTTTAGGCGGTCTAGCCATTTTTATCAGTTTTCTGATTGGAGTACTCGTTTTCCTTCCAGAAACAATCAAAGCTTGGCCGATTTTAGTGGGAGGTATTTTGATCGTCGCAATTGGAATGCTCGATGATCTTTATGAACTAACGGCAAAGGCAAAATTCACAGGACAAGTTGTCGCAGCACTCGTTACCGTACTTGGTGGTGTGCAAATTGAATTTATGACACTACCATTTGGGGAGCGAATTGAATTTGGACTTATCGGGATCCCGATTACGATACTTTGGATCGTTGGTGTGACCAACGCAATCAACCTAATCGATGGCCTAGATGGGCTGGCAGCAGGTGTATCCTCTATTGTTCTATTAACGATTTCTGCAATGGCCATTTCGATGGGGAATATGCTAATTGCTCTAATTGGCTTTATTTTATTAGGTAGTACCTTAGGATTTCTTGTATACAACTTCCATCCAGCGAAAATCTTTATGGGTGATACAGGATCCTTGTTTTTAGGCTACATGGTTAGTGTACTAGCTGTCATGGGTCTATTTAAGAATGTTGCCGTGTTCTCGTTAATTGTGCCAATTATAATCCTTGGGGTACCAATCCTTGATACGACACTCGCAATTATTCGTCGTATTATCCATAAAAAGCCGCTATCTGCACCAGATAAATCACATTTACATCATTGCTTAATTCAATTAGGCTTTAGCCATCGTCAAACGGTCATTTTGATCTACGCATTGAGCAGTTTGTTTAGTATAGCAGCAGTTCTATTCACCCGTGCCACTGTATGGGGATCTACGTTTCTACTAATTGCGATCTTGATCGTGATAGAACTCGTTGTCGAAATCACAGGTATTGTCGGTAAAAATTATCGTCCAATAATGAAGTTAGCAAAAAGGGTTAGTTCTCCCACGCGGTAATGGGAAACTAACCCTTTTTTTATTTAGCATTTAGTGTTTTGATCGCAAGTGCTGCCGTGTCTTGTGCACCTTGTCGTAACGCAGTAACTAACCTTTTCAGCGAATCGAGTTGAGCATATTCGGTTGCTAAAAGCTCCATCGCACTGATAGTTAGTGAATCACCACTCCAGTCCTCTTTTTCCACGTGTCCTGCAACTGGCAATGAGCATATATTTGCAAAAGCATCTATTTTAGGATCATAGGATAGTGCCACAAATGGTGTATAGCTAATTGCTGAGAAAATAAGTGAGTGTAGACGCATTCCAATCAATAAATTTGATTCACTGATAACTGCTATTTTCTCTTCAATCGAAGCTTCTCCTGGTGCAATGAAGCTTTTTGCATGCATATAAGATGCTGTTTTCCTCGAAACTTTCTCATCGATCTTTCCATGCATAGGGATAAAGACAATAGCGTATCCTTTCTGTGCAAGCTGATCTAAACTTTGTGCAATCTTTTCCAGATAGGGAACAGATGATGACCAATCCCTTACACTTACCGTGATAAAGTCACTTGACAATTCCTGTCCGTTTAACCAACTACTAGTAAAAGAATGATTATCCAGTCCGATGACGGGATCAGGAACTACTTGGATGACTTTTTTCACCCCAATAGTCGTTAGCAGGGCCTTAGAATCCTCATCTCGAACGGTAATCCCGTGAACCTTATTTAAGGTAGTACGCACCATCCATCTACTTAGAGGCTTATTAAACGGTCCCATCCCTTGTGCATAAATAAATACTGGCTTTTTATACCACTTTGCAATCTTTATGATCCCTGTATAGTATGGGATTGTTTTCATCCCTGTTTCATCCTGTAAAAGACTGCCACCCCCACTAATGAGACCATCACTTTGGCTGATGATACGACGAACCTCATTTAAACGCCAGCGATTGACAGCTTTTACCTGATAGGCATTTTGTGTATGGTTAGGGTTATTCGAAAGCACCGTAATGTCGATGTCAGGCTGTATTTTCCGCAAGCTTTGAATGATGGATAATAAGATGGCTTCGTCCCCGACATTATCGAAACCATAATATCCAGATAAAACGACATGCATTTACGATGACCTCACTTTAATTCGTTTTGAGATGTATTGATAAATTACGTTATATAGATAAATGAGTATTAAGCCAATGATATACCCAATAATTAGGCTATAAACTGTTCTTAGAATTGAAATATATAATGGAATGTGTAAATGGGTAAATGTATTAACAATTGACAAAAACCCAATAGAACCTAAGATTAGCAGTAGTTTCCCCCATATATTTTTAATTGGTATCAAGTAAAGACCTAACATGTATAATGGAAATCCGATTAAGAACTCTTTTGTCCTTGGTCGAACATATAAATATTCTTCTAACTTTTGTCGAACAATTATCTCCAACTCACTAACCATTCCAGCGTTGCCTGTACGACTTATATAATAATACCCTATCAATCCTGCAATAAATATAACAGCTAAATGCCAGTATCTAATAGGCATATTCATATATCGTTTTAGTACTTTTCCATTAGCAAGTGCTAGACCTTGTCTCCAGAGTAAATATAGTGCTAAAAGTACGATTGGCAGACTATAAACAACCTTTACACCTCTAAATTGCTCAAACCCAGTAAGAAACGCATTTCCATTTAACAGACCTACCACAATCATAATTCCTACAATACTAATACCTATAGCTTTTACATACTGTTTGGTTATCTGTATGACAGTGTTTATATGATGATTTGTAGAAGCTACTATCGCTAAAACAGGTGTCACTACTGCAATAATTAAGGCAAAGCCCTGTAATAAAATAAGCTGCTGTGTGAACAAATAAGCTATTGCTACTAGTCCCATAAAGATAAGAACAGCACTACTTAGTTTGGTGCTTGTTGTCATATAATTTGTTCCAAGATATGTAAATAAAATACCAGCTGATAGAAGGACAAGTTGAATCCAAACAGGTACATCAATAGGTTGAAAAGGTTTTGCTGTTCCGATAGTAAATTGATTTGGCATTTCTATTTGAACCGTTCGGATAAATTCAGCTGCACCTTCTATACTAGCTTTTGGCTCTGTTTTCTCCAAATGTAAAAAGATCGATCGTATATTTCGTTCTTTAACAGCTCGGGTGATTCGATCTACGTTTTCTTCAAAGGTATCGTTATTCAAATTAATACTGTGGAGACGAACCACATCATAATTTGTAGTGTTTGCAATGGTAGTAAGACCTTTTTGGTTCATAAATTCAATGGTATAGAATTGGTAGCCGATCCCATGTAACTCCTCTGCCCATGTTGTTACTTTCCCCGTATCGGAGTGTCCAATAACCTCCATTCCAGAGAATAAAATCTTGGAGCCATTCTCATCATATGCCTCCCTTAGGTCTTGTACCAATTGTTTATTCCTGTCACTATCTTCGTTTTTTAAACGGACAACATACTCGAGTCCATGTTGCTGAACTTGATCAATGGTTCCTTCATCATATCCTAACTGTGCATGCAGACTAGGATCCTCTTCCTCTGGAAAAAAATAAAGAGGTAAATCACCAATATGCTTTTCACGAACAGTAAAGTGAGATTGGATAATGTCATCATAGTATGATTCCGTTGGGATGGTTGTATAGAATCCATCTTCTTCCAAATCCACATTATGCTCTTGGTCCGTGAATAAGAGAGCATCCTCTAGTTGACTTTTGGTTAATACATCAAGTTTATCCTGATCATCTAGGCTATTTAAGGTAATCGGGTTTAAACTAACAGTTGTTAATCCTGCCTCTTTTAATGTGTGGAGTGCCGTATCAATGGTTAGCTCCCCATTTATTGCTACTTCTTCAATTTCGTGATAAGGAAGCACCATTTCATACGTATTATTCTCTGTTTCTGTAGTCCATCGATCATATAGGCCTGGTAGTGAAATGATAAGGAGTACGATGATAGCTCCCCATATCCAGTACTGTTTTTTCACGTTACTTCCGCCTTTCTGTCTATTTTCCGTTACGCTTATTTTAGTATTTTGCCAATAACAGGGAATTCTTTTAGTGTAGCTTTGTCTATTACTTTCATCATAAACAACTGTAGGAAGTAAAGAACTGCGCCTAGAAGAATAGCAAAAATGATATACAAAATTGCCTGTATTCTTGTCCATTCCTCCAAATGGAAGAACAACGTAGGAACTCCAATAAACGCACCCATTGTAATAGAGGCAAATACCATTTTAAGGTAGTCCCTATTGATGAAAGTAAACGTTATCCGTTGGAAGATATAGAAGCTATTAATGATAAATAATAGCATATAAATCAGCAAGGTTGATAAGGCAGCACCTTCTAATCCAAACCATTGAATAAAAAATATGTTGGAGAATATCTTCAACATAACACCAACCACGATGATCCTTGCTGCTTTATTTGCCAAATTTAATCCTTGTAAAATGCCTGTCCCGACAATTGTAAAGGATGTAAATACCGAACTAATACCGATAATAGCAAGGACCCAGCTCCCTTCAAAATCGGTAAATAATGCTAGGTTTAAGGGGAGGGTTAAGGCAAATAGCCCTAATGCAGCGGGCCAGGAAATCATGTGTGTCATGGTATGTGTCTGATTAATAATCGCTCTCGATCCATCATCATCCTGTTGATCTAGCTTTTTCGTTACTAAGGGAATAAGTGGTAGAATAATGGAAGTGGCAAATACGGTTGCGATTTGGACTAAAGCAAGTCCTCTTCCGTATATCCCATACAAATACGTAATATTATTCGAATCCACCCCTGTTGATCGTAATGCATAGGAAATAGTAAACGAATCGACAAAATTGATTAGTGCCATTGTAATTGTTCCAAATGCGATTGGAATGGATACAGTTAATATTTTTTTACTCCATGTTTTAAATACACGGAAGGAATATCCCGTTTCGCGTTTTACGTTTAACGGGGAACGGTTATAGCGAATACGTAAATAAATTAGAGAAGCGATTGCACCGACAATGGAGCCTCCCATGACACCACCAGCAACAACGGCATCTGTATATCCTTGGATCACAAAGTAATAGGCTATTCCTAGAATCAGTACCACTCGTATAAACTGTTCAATCACTTGTGAAATAGCAGTAGGCCGCATATCTTCATACCCTTGAAAGAAGCCTCGATACACAGCCATATAAGGAGCAATCAGTAGTGTTGCAGCCACTACAATTAGTGCTAATCTCGTTTCTGTACCACCTAAAGCTTGTGCAATAGGATTAGAAAAGCCATAGATGAGACTAAAACTGACTAATCCAAGCAAAAGACCTAAGATACTGGCTGTTTTGTAAATATTACTAATTGCTATAGTATCATTTGTCACCCTTGCTTCTGCAATTAGCTTAGAAATGGCGATGGGAATACCTGCAACAGATAATATAAGTGCAACCATATAGACGGGATAGACTAAACTAAAGATCCCTAATACTTCATCTCCGGCAATATTTTGTAGTGGAATTCGAAAAATACTACCTAATACTTTTGAGAGTAACGTAGCAATCGTTAAAATAAGTGTGCTTTTAACAAAAGTGGACTTACTCATGAAGAAGGCCCCTTCATTTTTTGCTTTACAATATATAGGACAAAGCGAGGTAAAGCGAGCATACGCCTCCAGCGACTAGGCTGTTTCAGTAGCCGGTAAAACCATTCTAAATTTAATTTCTGCCAAAAGGCTGGTGCACGTTTGACGGTACCTGCTATAACATCAAAGCTACCTCCTACCCCTATAAAAACACCATGTTTAAAAGAGTGCAGATTTTCTGCAATCCATTTTTCTTGTCTTGGTACACCTAATGCGACAAACGTAATATCTGGCTTTGCCGATTTTATCGATTCGGCTATATTATTATCTTCCCAGTTAAAGTATCCATTATGAGCCCCGACAATACGTATTCCCGGATAGTTGATTTCGATTTTAGTTTTGACAGTTTGTAATACGTTCTCATGTGCACCTAATAGGAAAACATTATAGTGTTTTTCGTTTGCTAATGTTAATAGTTGTAACATGGTATCATAGCCTGTCACACGTTCAGGTAAGGGATTTTTTAATAAACCTGCCGCCTTTACAATGCCAATTCCATCAGCAGTAATATATGTAGCCTGATGGATGACATTCATAAATGCTGCATCATCTCGTGCAAGTATTACCATTTCCGGATTAGCTGTCACAACAAACGTTTTTTCTTTTTGTTGGATACGCTTGTCTAATAAGGAAACAAATTGTTGAAGGTTTGTATATAGAAATGGGATACCCAATAGGTCTACCTGTTTCATAGGATGTTCTCCTTTAATTTAAATACTAGTATTGTTTAATTATATAACATATCAGGGAGGGAACCAATAGTAGATATATTAAAAATAAAAAGGGATGCCATAAATAACCCGTAGAGATAATTCTCTACGGGCTTCGTTTTATTCTCTTACATAGTCACCATGTATCCATGCTTCTTCGCCATTAAATTTAATTTTGTACCAGTTACCTTCTTTTATAAAATTACCATTTTCATCGAGGTAACTAGCCACAACATCGTTATTCTCTAGGGATCCCACTACGTCACTATTCATGTTAGGTTCATTTCTCACATTTAATGATGTATTAATATTGGTAATGGTTAATACATTTAAGTCAACATAATTACCAGAAACCCATCCTTGGTCTCCAGCTACGTTCACTTTATACCACCCACCATTTTCACCAATTATTTCTACTTCTGTACCTATTGCAAGCTTGCGGATTAAATTGGTACTTGTGACCACAGGGTAGTCTCTAAAGTTTAAGTCATTTGTATTTGTAATTCCGATAGCACCTTCTAATGACGTATTTACTGCATATTGCGCATCACCTGTTGGTTTTGGTGATGAGTCTGGTTGATTTTCGAAAACTGGAATATCAAATACGAGTTCATACGTATTAAGTTTGTCATATACTTCTTTAATTCGATCCGTTTGATTGATGGCCCAGCTTACATGTGTTGCGTATTGATGTGTACCTGGTTCATCTGGATTCCATCTCATTTTGTAGAGAGTATCTTGTCCACGATCAATGTAATACTCTCGGACAAATTTTGCTCCACCAATAATGGCATCCTTTGGTTCAAACCACTCTTCTTGGTATGCGTGAACAGCACCGCGAATATCGGTATATTCATCAACAGCATCAATTCCAAACATATTGTATATTTCCTTAATAGTAGATGCCTTCTTCATATCAAAGCTATCATTTTGCGTAATATCCCAATAGTATCGATCATTCTCTTCATCATGGACATAAGTAGCAATAAAGATACCATCAGGATGATTAACAGCCCATTTGTTTTCAGCTACTTCTCCTACTTTAATTCTTCCATCAGATAATGGAGATGTTCCATTTCCTGTTTCATGCAGTGCATGTGCTAGCAAATACGCTTCATTGATATTGTACGTTTCACCAGCCTGTACAAAGTCAGCCCCTTTTGCATCGAGAATTCCTTTATCGTTTAATATACTGTTGTTAACCTCTTCTGCATCTAGGTTTGCTGATTCTGATAATACAAGAAATTGCAAGTATTCAGGTGAATCGATGGCAACATTATAGGAGTTTGCATAGTACTCTACTAATTCTTTACTTGCAATAAAACGACCAGCTCCATCTACTTTTGGAGAGACGTTAGCTTGTATTTCTATAAAACGGGAAAAATCAACATCGTAAAGCGTTTCATTATATTGATGATCTGTCTCTTCCTCTGGAGGATCTTCTTCCGTATTCTCAAATGTATCTAGCATTCGTTTAATAACGGTTCCTGCTGCTGCGCGGGTAGTATCATCTAATGGTGCAAATGTATTGCCTGGTTTTCCCTTAATAATGTCAAAGGCTAATAAATGTTTCACCGCAGGACGTGCCCAGGAGTCAATTTCTTCGCTATCATTAAACGAAAGCGTTCCTGCCTCTGTTTGAATACCTTTGTAATCCAATGCATTTTTAATGATTTCAGCCATTGCTTGTCGGTTAATTGTTTCTTCAGGTTTAAATGTTCCCTTGTCTGTTCCATTCACAATGCCATATTTATTAGCAGTAATTACTTCATCAAAAAACCAATCATCTGGTTCAACATCTGAAAATGGGCTCTTTGTATTAGTTGCTTCAGGTAAATCCAAAGCTCGTTTGACTAGGGCCGCAAAGGCTGCACGGCTAATTTTTTCATTCGGGTTATACTTCCCTTGAGATCCTTCCATTATCTCTTCTGCAATAAGTACTCGTAAATCATCCTCTGCCCAGTGACCTGTGATATCATCGCTTGCTTCAGCAATACTAGGAAATAGGATGAATAGAGTTAGAATGAATGTCATACATGTTCTTATCCTACGTTTCACCGTTTGGTCCCTCCCTGACTATCAATCTATTAGAGTTAAACTTATAGTAACATATTGACCAAACACGAAGAACCTGTATATATCGAAAATAAGTAAAAAGGGAAACTATTAATCTAGAGTAATAGGTAATATGGTTTATAGAGATAATCTCTTATGGTCCACAGATACCTATGAAGTAAAGGTTTTTAGATAGAGGTTACATATACATTGACTGTAAACTAGTTCATAAATGAGAAAATCTTACCAAATTAAGATCAAACAACTAATATTTTCTAGTAAAATAGGAGTTATACCAGTTGAAATTTCACATGATTGGTGTATCATAGTATCATAAGCAAATGATCCATGAAACTATCAAAAATCTCAGTTATTAGACCGCGACAGTTGACTCATATTTTTATATTTCATATACTAAAAAATGAATCATTGGTTATTTGCTCAAACAATCTATTATTCTTGGAAACACTTCCAAAATACTTAGTACATAAGTTTTATATGTTCCCAGAATAATAGTAATTATAATTCTTGTAGGGAGGAATACATTAATGTCTAAACAAAAGACAAATCGTAAAGTATTTGCTACAACAGCAAGTGCAGCATTAGTAGCATCAGCTGTTGTACCAGCAGCTGTAGCAGCTGAAAGCGTTAGTTTCCCTGACGTTGAGAACGATCCTGGTAATACTTGGTACAAAGACGCTGTTTATAACTTAGTAGGTGCTGGAATCTTAGAAGGGGATGAAAGTGGTAATTTCAACCCTGGCGATGCTATGACTCGTCAATCAGCAGCACAAACCCTTAAAAAAGCAAAAGGGTTAGAAGCTAGCGAATCTGCTGGGTTTAATGATGTATCTGATGATGCTTGGTATGCAGATGCAGTAAACGCAGTTGTAGAAGCTGGATATATGGACGGGATCCCTGGCAATAAATTTAATCCAGGTGGAGAGCTTACTCGTCAAGCAGCTGTGAAAACACTTGTAGAAACATTTGGTTTAGAAGGTGAAGCAGACCTATCATCTTTCTCAGATGTTGACGACATTCCTGCATGGGCAATCGAAGATAAAAACTATTTTGCAATTGCAGTTGAGAATGAAGTGCTTAACGGTGAAGAGGTAAATGGAGAAACATTCTTATCTCCTCAAAAAACAATTTCACGTGCACAATTCGCAACAATGTTAGATCGTGCTATTAAAGCAGGAGAAGCAGAAGTAGAAACTCCAGCAGTTGAAAGTGTAAGTGCGATTGACGCTACAACAATGCAAGTAGTGTTAGATGGTTCTGTATCTGAAGAAGACCTTTCTCCTGAAGATTTCCAATTTGATAATGGACTAGAAGTTATCGATATTATTGTTGAAGAAGTTCCATTACAAGTTGCAGCATTCCAACTTGCAGAAACTCCTGAAGAAACAAAAGTTCAAACAATTGTTACCCTAATTACTACTGAGCAAGAAAAAGGTGTATCTTATAACTTGGTTAGCTTTAAAGGTGAAGAGCCTGAAGCACCAATCGAAGTAGCTCCAGCACCAATTCAAGTTTCTGAAGTAACAGCAACAGATGCTACTACAGTAGAAGTTTCTGTAGATGAAGACGTTGAAGAAGCAGATTTAGAAGATAAAGTAGTAACACTAGTATCAGGTGAAACAGAACTAGAAGCTACATATGTTGCAGAAAGCCTTGAAGAAGGTGTAGCAGAATTCGAACTAGCTGAAGAAACTGAATTAGAAGATGCGGCTGAATATACTGTTTCTGCTGATTGGGCTAAATTCGATGAAGGTACTTTCCAAGCTCGTGTTGTAGATGAGTATATTGCTGGTTTTGAAAAAGTATCTACTGAATTAACTCAAAATAACGGTTATTTTGAAGTTCAATTTGTAAACCAATACGGTGAAGTTTTTGAAACTGATGATACGAGTGTAGAAATTGATAGTGCATCAGTTAATGGTATGCCATTAACTATTGACACTGAAGTGAAATATGAAAATAACAAAGTAACTTTTAATACAGATGATTTTACTACTGGGCATGAAATTGAAGAAGCGGACGAAGTTGTTGTTACATTGAAAAACACTGTTGGTGAAGATGATGATGTACAGGAATTCACTACGACATTAGAGTATACAGTAATTGAAGGTACAGAAGAAGATACATTAGATTCATTCTCCTTAAGTGCAGATACAACAGAATTTGCACATGGTTCTGAAACACCTGAATTAACTATCAATGCGAAAGACGAATACAACCATGATTTCCCAATTAATAGAAGTGATAAAATCCGTTGGGTAGTTAATGGTGTAGTTGTAGACCCAAGTTTAGATGATGGGGAGAATGCACTAATAACAAATGATTATAAATTCAATCCAGATGATGCTGGTGAATATGAGGTAACCGCTTATTATGAAGAAGATGCTAGATTCTCTAGTTCAGTTACATTTGTAGTAGGTGATGCTGAATTATCTTCATTAGATTTTGACGAAGTTACTGGTGATGAAAAATATAATCATGAAGAACAATTACTAGGAACTATTTCACCAAATCCTGGTGCAATCTTAAACGCATCTGATATTAATTTCGATATTCAAACAGAAGATGAAGAACTTTCTGCAGATGATGTAACGGTTGTTGCAGAAGAAAATGAGGATGGGGACATCGAAATTAAAGCAACTTCAACAGAAGCTGGAACTTACAGTATCACACCTTATGTGGGTGAGTCTGTTGATGCAGAAAATACAATTGCTCTTGAAAATGAAATTGTATTAGAAACTACTATTAACGACGAAGTTGTTTCAATGGACGAATTAGAATTTGATGCTACTGAATTAAAGACAGGTACAACAGTAGAAAAAGAATTAACTTTCCGTAACAAACATAACGAAATAATAGATGCTACTGATGGCGATATTAACGTTGAGAAATTCCCTTCAAATGTAACTACAGAACTTGTTGAAGATGAAAATGGAAATGTTACCAGCTTAACAGTAAACTCACCAAGTGCTCAAGAAGTGAATGTAAGATTAACAGTCGGTGAAGAACGCTATGATTATGTCTTAAATTTTGCTGATGCAGAACTAACCACAATTGGTTTTGGCCAAGAAACTATTACAGGTGTTGTTGCAGGAGATGAAGATGAATACGCTAAATATCAAACCGTTAACTTCTTAGACCAAGATGGTAAAGAAATCACTCTAACTGAAGAAGTTTTAAATGGTGATGACTATGAGTTAACAATTGAAGATTCTGAGGGTGAAGAAGTATCTTTTTCAGACCTTCTTTCTTATCAAACATCTAGTGGTGCTAGTGAAGATGAAATCGAAACAGAAGCGGATAAATATGCAGATGTTTCTGTAACGAATACCGATGAAATTGTGGCATTTAAAGTAAAAGCGGCTGAAGAACTTTCTAAAGATGAGTATACTGTTACTCTAACAAAAGTTGAATCAGAAGTTTCGTCCTCGTTCACAGTTGAAGTAGGTGATGCTCGTGCAATTAGTTCTTTAACAGCAGTTGCTGAAAATAATACGGTTGCTTTAGAAGGGTCAACAGATGTACTAATTACTCCTGAAGACCAATATGAAGCATTTAAGGCACTTGAAGAAGAACAATCTATAAAAGTTTCTTCTGCAAACGGTAATGTACAAGCTGGTCAAGTCGAAGAAGTTACAGATGATGAGACAGGTGCGATAGTAGGCTATAAAGTAACGCTTACAGGTGCAGCTAAAGGTGCTGACGAAGTTTCATTTACTTTCGATGACAATGACGCAGAAACAGAAAATAGTGTTCAAACTACTATTAATTTAATTGTAGACTCAGTAGGTAATTTAATTGATACTGTTAAAATTAATGAAGAAAATATTGCATCACTTTATAGTACAGAAGGTGGACTAGAAGAAGTTAAGCTAAGTGCTACTGCATATGATTCTTCTGATAATAAGGTAGCTGTAAACACTGAAGATTTAGATTGGTTCGTTGATACAATTGAATCATCAGAAGACATAAATGAAGAAGACTTTGATATTAATTCTGAAGGAGTTATTACAGTACCAGCAGAATTTAGTGGTTCAGTAACTTATAAAGTTCAAACTTCTAACATTAAAGAAGATACAATCACTTTAAACTTCAGCAGTGAAAGTCCAGCACCTGTAACTGGAACAACAGCTATTGTTGATGCTGATGAACTAGATGCAGATGAAGAAACTGAAGGGTTACAAATTGCACTAGATGGTGAAGGTAATGATGAAGAAAATGGTGTAGTAGGACTACAACTAACTGCTACTGACCAGTTTGGAGACCCATTTGTCATCAGTGATGATGAAGTTAATGATGCCAAAGTTACTACTGACGACACAGCAGTGTTAGACGTTGAGTTTATTGAAGGTGAAGACACGTTTGATGTTACTGCAAAAGGTGTAGGAAATGCTAATGTTTACGTTCAGTATAATGATGATATCCTAGTAATTAACTTTGATGTTACTGAAGAAGCGCTTGTTGCTAAAGCTTTAAATGATTTAAATGCTGATGAACTAGCATCTCCAACTCAACAAGCTGCTCTTGATGCACTAACAGAATATAGTGATTTATTAGGAGTAAATATTAATGATGTAGATAATGATTTCATAACAGAGTATAATAAAGAAGGCGTTGATTATTCCTTTGCTGGCCCAGTAGCGCAAGATGTTTTCGAAACAAGACCAGTTGAAGAAGGTTTCACTAGTATTAAACAAGTAACCACGAGAATAAGTGAGTCTACACAAATGAGAATTGCTTTCAAAACAGCTGTAGTTGATTCAAAAGCACTAAATGGAGATGCAACTGTTTCTGATGTAGCTAATATTCTTGAAAATGTAAAAATTGTTACTAATCGTCAAAAAACACTAAATGATTTCATCACAATTAATGATAAATCACTTACTCAATTTGTATCTGATTTAGATGATTTAATTGCTGCAATTAGTGATGATGGTTTAGAACAAACTACTCAAAATAACATTGTTGATGCGGCATCTAGTTATGAAGGTACTAATTTAGCACCATTGTTAAAGAGTATTTCAGATGTACTATCTACCAATACTTCGGAGCCAGGAACTGGCGATGAAGCAGCAGATTTGCAATAAAAATTTCTAAGTACTTTAGATAAAATTATTAAAGCTCTGTAGAGTTAGTTCTCTACAGAGTTTTTTTGCGAGTGACAGAATATGCACTAATGGATAGCAGGGCAAAAATTAATTTTAAGCTAAATTTAGTTTTGAATTTTAACGTAACGTAAGGTCACAGTGACGCCCCGAAGTTTGTCGTGTATTTTCGCATTTAAAAAATTCATATATTCGCATGAAAGACACGATAGGTCAGTTAAGGATTGCAGCACACAATTATTAATAATTACAAACTATATATTAATTACCAATATTCAGTCGTATGTATTTGTAATAAAATAACCTACTAATCTTTTATTTTTTTGAAAGTAGTAGATGGATAGTTTTTTATTTTAGTACTACTATGAATTTCCTCCTCCTTATATCTTGTTATAATAGATTAGCCAACAATGAATTGGTCACTTTCTTTCAAATAGTGCAAGAATTTTCTCCTTTGTAATTTTCCTTTTGATTTTAGATAATTTGTTTTTTAGGATTTCTCCCATCATCTGATTGTTTCCCTCTAGATGATTTTGCACAAAGTTTATAAACTCTTTTGTGTCTTCATGAAAATAGTTTATATATGTCTTTTGTATAATTTTAGGCAACTGATGGAAAAGTAAGCTATGTTTGAATCCACCTGGCTTTTTATGGAATAAATCTAAATGGCGAATGAGTGACAGTCCGTATTCACTCTTTCCATGCAGACGAGTATGACTAGCAATTATTTGGCCTTGATAGATACAGTGGATGATAGTATCTGAATAGTTTACATCTACTTTTTTTCCTACATAATCCGTTGGAACAGAGTAAAAGTTATTTTTAAACTGAATGAAGGCTGTATTTTTTACTATTCTTCTGTCTTGTTCTATATAAACAAAGTCTTGTTGTAATGGAAGAAGGCAACTTTTCTCTTCTTTAAACGTTGGATGTGTGTTTTTCGATCGTATTGACTTTCGTTACTATTTAGTTTTACAATCTCTGAATTTAAGTATTTATTTGCTTGTTCAATTGATGAAAAGGAGTCTTGTTTTGAAAAAATCGTATCTTTGATAACACCTATTGTCTTTTCAACATGTCCCTTCTCGTTGCCTTTCCGTACATTACAAAAACGGTGGTTAAATTTATGGTGTTTTGATAATGATTTGAGGACTTTGGAAGGTTTCTTCTTACCGTTTTTTGACTTTCTATGGTTTACAGCAAGACTCATATTATCGTAAACAATCGTCTGATAGACACCTCTACAATGGTTGAAAAATTGGTTATGCACATCTACAAAAGCCTTTTGGTTCTCTGATTCATAAAGAACAGCATATCGATAGTTGCTATATGCGCTAGTAAATACGCCAGCTTTTAAATGACGCATCTTCCCATCAATGTATATTGCAATATTCCCCCAATCAAATTCACAATATTGTCCAGGATAATAGACACACTTTATAAAGGCTTCTACCTTCTTTTCTTCTAGTTCACTAATCAGTCTACAGGTCGTACTGTAATGGATATCAAATCCATGGTTTACAATCTCCTGATGAATTTGCTTTTTATTTCGTTTAAGTTTGGATTGGCCTTTTTTCACTCTTGCTTTGTTTTCGTTGATGTAATGCTGTATTAGTTCCAATAATATATTCGTAACTTTATATCTATACTTTTTCCGTGGTGCACGAATAGACGCTTTTATGATGTGTGCATCTATTATCTTTTGATAGTCAGGGTTTGTATTAGACTTTTTCACAAAGTTCTTATCCAAACTTAAATAGCTTATTACACTTTTTACGCTACTATCCGCAGCTATTGCAATGTCTTCAATATCACTTCCTATTAAACTGTCTATTTCTGTATTATTAGCCAAAGTTGTATTCATATATAATTCCCCCCATAATTTGAAATGCAGTACTAAACATAAGATAATATTCGGTTCTATGCAACGATGTTTTATAATGGTGTTTATGTGATAAAGTGTTAGTGTTGTGGAAATTCTGTAGAGGGAAATAGTTGAATAAATACGAAACAATTTAGACTCTTGACCAGTTACAGAAGCTAACACATACCAACGTACGTTTTAATTGCTTTCGTAAAATATAAGGGGATAAATGCAATGTAAGGGTTTCTCCGTTAGTAAAGCGAATCATAGATTGTTTTGGGTTGTTTGCCGAGGCATTAATTTGAAGAACGTGAAGGTAGAAAATCCAGCTGCAATCCACATGGTCGGTTGGGAAAGTGTAGAGGTGTTGATCGGGATTAATGGGGATTGGCACTTTCCGTGTGAATCCGGTACGTTTAATTAGGATTTGCACAGTGACGCCCCGAAGTTTGTCGAATGAGAGGT
Organism: Oceanobacillus halotolerans; assembly: GCF_010993955.1. Classification (GTDB taxonomy): domain Bacteria; phylum Bacillota; class Bacilli; order Bacillales; family Amphibacillaceae; genus Oceanibacillus_A; species Oceanibacillus_A halotolerans. The sequence goes on from NZ_WIXL01000001.1 coordinate 460,899, forward strand.
TTAATGAGGAGGGAGAGGTTTGTGGAGTTGATTCCTTGGTGTCCACTTCAAAAAGTCCATCCGAGGAGATTACACAAAATTTCCTCAGATGGGCTTCTTTTCTTTGCATATTTTTCCGAAAACAGCTGAAGAAAAATGTAAAGTTGTTCTATTTTGATTGATGAAGAAAGAATCCTATTAAAAATAGGCATGACAAAAAAGCCTTCCCTATTCAATTTTTAAAAAAAGGCTCATCTTTTATTCTATGAAATTAAGATTAAGCAATCCGTTTGTAAGTATGATAGAGTCCATTCATCACTGGAGTTGCTTTCATTTTCACCTCTTCTACTTTCACAGGTAGATGTGTTGGTGTAGGAATCGGTGTTTGTCCACCAATTCCCTGGTGTGTTCGGTTCGTATTGTAGTAATTATGAATGTAATCATGCAGTAAGTGATAAAGGTGCTTTTCGTTTATAGGGATAATATAATCGGTACATTCTTGTTTGAGTGTACCAATCGTTCTTTCTGCATAAGCATTTTGCCAAGGTGACTTGTAAGCAGTTCTTTTAGCTTTAATGCCAGCTGTTTGCAAGAATCCTGAAAATTGTTGGCTCTAAATATCGGATCGTTATCATGTATTAAATATTTAGGTACTTCACCATTAAGGGGTAGCATTTCTGAATTGTTGTATGACACATTCTGTATTTGGATTCGGGGTATTATTGAAATGAATAATTCTTCTTGTCTTGTGATGAACAATGACTAAAACATATAATATTTTAAAGTTGAATGTTGGAATTGTGAAGAAATCAACTGTCCAAGTAACTTCTAAATGATTTTTAATAAATGTTTTCCAGGATTGCTTTTGCTTTGCAGTTGGAGGTTGTGGTTTCGTCAGTTGTTTCTTAGTTAGTAAGGGTGCCTATCACTTCCCGAAATTTATCAAGAGGAGAGCTATTCATCGCACTGAAGTGCTCGGATTTTTTTCACCTAATTGGTGAGTACATTCCATCGGATGGATTCAGTTTTATTCCAGACACTCATTTCGGCGTTGGCGAATACAAGGAAAAACTCTTTCATATGTATAAGTATCGCTTATTGAAATCGAAATTAATGCTCACTTATTATTGACGGGTTTGGACTTGAAGCAGCCATTCAGCCTTTAAATGAGGGGTGATTACGATTTTCAATACAAGCTGTGATCAGTGATGGCTTAGTAAGATGGATGTTGGCTTGGGAAGTGACGCCAAAGTATTAACCCTGCAAAACTTATCAAGCAAATGAAGGATGATAAACTGTATAAATGATATCACTAGGACACTCGTATTCTATTTTGTAGGTGTAAATTTTGCCCTTACCAAAGATTAAGGTTTTTGTAAAATAGCTATATAAAGATAGCGAGGTGTTGCGATGAATTATTTTCTTCTGTTTATGATTATTTTTTTGTTTCTTAGATGGAGTAGGCAAAGTAAGGATGCGGCAAAAAACAGTGAAAATGAAACAATTGGGCAAACGATAAAGAAAAATGGAAAATACTACACCAATATTGGGGACCTTGATGACAATGATAATTGGGTGATCACTGGGAAGTACGAACCTACTTATTATGTTCAAGTTTACCAACTGGAAGAGGAGTTGTATAAAATAAAAATCGATGATCAACCAAGTAATTATGTGGTAGAGGAGTGGGAATGTGAACCTGGTGAAGTGGAAATGATGGTTCAAATGCTAACTCGATTATATTCATCAACAGGCACTGTTCAGATCGATAAGTCGAATGAAGAATTACTTGTAGAAATAGAAAAAAATTTATTTTGAAAGGAGGAGGGTATAGTTATGGTTCAAATAATTGAAAATACGATTACATCACGTACGATTATTTCAGATAATAATAATTATCGTTATCAATTAACTCGTATTTGGGATAAATCAAATGATATCGTTTCTATCATTATGCTTAATCCTAGTAAAGCAGATTCTATAAAGAACGATAAGACGGTTATTAGCCTAACAAATTATTTAATAGATGAAGGATATGGAGGTATGGATATTGTTAACTTGTTTGCATTTATGACAACGAGTCCAAGTGATTTGAAATATAGAAAAGAAGAATATGAAGTAGTTAATGATGAGTATATAAGAAAAACAGCAGAGGAGAGTAATATACTTATTGTTGGCTGGGGTTCTGATCAGAAAAAATATATCAGGAGAAAGAGAGAGGTTGAGAGGTTATTAATCCCCTTTCAACACAAATTAAAGTGTTTTAAAGATAATAAAGGAAGATGTCCTAGACACCCACGAGATTTGAATGATAAATGGTCCTTAGGAAGTTATCATTTTTGTTTTATATAAGGTAAGGTCATAGTGGCTCCCCGAAGTTTGTCGAATGAGAGGTCTGTGGAGGGAGAGGTCTGTGGAGAGAAGTGTTTCTGCAGGCTTTTCCTTTTTTGTATTATATTTTTATAAATGTTTGCAGGATTTACTTTATGAATATGGATATATTACTAGGCTATTATGAAGGAACATCAACCCAGAAACGAAACAAGTACTGTAATACAGTGTTATTTGATGATTTGGGGTGGATTCATTAATCAAATTCAGCTAAACATTCGACAAATCTCGGGGTGTCTCTGTGACCTAACGCAACACAATCCAACGTACGTTTTAATTGCTTCCGTAAAATATAAGGGGATACATGTAATGTAAGGGTTTCTCCGTTAGAAAAGCGGATCATAGATTGTGTTGGGTCGTTTGCCAAGGCATTAACATAAGAAACGTGCTGGTAGAAAATCCAGCTACAATCCGCGTGATCAGCAGCATGGGTTGGGAATGTGTAGAGGTGTTGATCGGGATTAATGGGGATTGGCACTTTCCGTGTGAAGCCGGTTCGTTTAATGACCGCTGCTTTTCTTCCTTCATAGGTTGCGAGATTATCCAAACAACCATTTTTGATGAGCTGTATTGGCGTTTGCTTGACAAGTATTTGTTTGTTCCGCTCCAAAACAATGCAGTTATAATCGATATGTACGGCTGGCAAAATGGCCATTGTGTTTTGGGTGATGGGGGAATGGGATAAAATAGGAAACATTTGTGGCACTCCTTTTCGGGGATGGCAGAGGGAGGGGGGTCGACTCGTTACTGATGGGCTATGTATGAATTAGTTTTTATCATCTTCCAGGTAGGGAATGAGATTGTCTATTAATTGATCCATACTTAATCCTGCTGCTTTTCGAAGATGTACTTGTGTCATAAAGCTCGGTAAGGAATAACCCAGTTCTAGCTGGCCAAGCTGCTTTACATCTAAATCTATCATTTCCGAAAACTCTTCCTGTGTCTTCAACATGGACTTTCTAGCGATAACAATTTCCTCACCGACTAGTTGCTTGATTTTTTCTTTCTTAATCTCCTTATTTTCCAATAGGAATCCCCTTCTTTTTTAAGCAATTATCCTTTTAAAAGAAGGGTACTACCACAGTGTATACACCTTGTTTGTTGACTTAGGGCAACTTTTAAATTCTAGCAGGAAAAATAGAACATCGCTGTGTACTATTTATAAGAGTTTGATACAATTGTCGTATAGTTTAAAGTTAGGTAAAGGAGACAACTATGTTATTAATAAATTTTTTTAAGAAGAAAAAGGATAAGAAAAAACCAACGAATAAACAGTCATCAAAAGTGTCGACTAACCCAAAAGCACAGAAAAATAATGAGTATGTCTCGCAACGAAAAGGAGAAATCGGTGAGTATAAGATCGATATTCAATTGGATCAATTGCCAAAGAATTATCGGTTTTTAAGCGACATACTTATCGAAAATCCAAATGCAAAATCAGGGTATTCCCAAATTGATCATGTTGTCATTACCCCCTATGGCGTATTCGTTGTAGAAACGAAAAATTATCAAGGGACCATTTACGGTGGGGTAGGGAGAAAAACATGGCTCGTAAATGGTAAATTTAAGATGATGAATCCTTTTGTTCAAAATTACGGACATATAGAAGCACTTAAATTAGTGATAGATAAGAAGTATCATAGCTTATTTATTTCGATGGTCTCTTTTACAAAACGCTGCACGTTCAAAGTGGATATGGATTATCGAAAGATTGCCTCCAATGAACTTATCGTTTATGATATAGAACTATCTGAGTTTATCCACCGAAAAGTATCCATATTGAAATTGCAACATAAAGAACCTTTACTTAGTGAACGTGATATGTCAACGATTTACGATGTTCTTTTCAAATCGAATATAACTGATCCCGACATAAGAAAAGCGCATATTCATTCTTTAAAGAACGAAAAAACGGAAAGAAACGCTGAGCAACAGCCACGATGCGTAGTTTGTGAAAAGGTTGTATCGGATAAAGTGAAGTCCTTTTGCATGAATAATAAAAAATTTGAAGGTAAAATCTATTGTTATGAACATCAGAAAGGTGTTTGAACGTTAATAATGGGAGCCACCAATATAACTAAACCTTCGACAAATGTTGGGATGTCATGGTGACGACACCTATGAAATATTTCCCCCTTTATGGTAATGTAAAAAAGGAGATTACTAGAAAAGGGAGGAAGGAAAAATGTCTTGTTCGCTTGTGGTAGTACAACGATAGAAGAGAGCGTTTCAATTGGATTAACCGCAAAGTCAGGTAGTATCGGACCACAATATCGGAAAGGTATTCTTGTCAGTGTTGCGCAAATGTACAGTGACATTTGCTTAGACTGTGGAGAGATCACCCGGTTATACATAAAAGAAAATGCCGATAAAAATTGGCAAAATTAAGGGTTAGTGTCACCTAAATTTGTCGAAAGAAGCATAAAAAAGGAAGCCTTGTAGAAATCAATTTCTGCATGGCTTTTCTTTTCGTTCACTTCTTTATAATTCTGCCACCTTTCCCTTTATATGCCTAGAATTCATAAACCTTTAAATTAATCATGCTTCATCCATAAAAGTAATACATCATATGCCGCACTTAATTTTTTATTAGTTGTGCTACACTCGTTTTTATCATCATTATTGACGATATAACAGTTGCTGGAAGCGAATGATAGATAATGACAATATTTTGTATTCTTAATTTAGAAAACTATTCAAAGCTGTGGAAAATGTGAGACTCCTACGGGAAAAGGAACAGTCTGAAGACCCCACAGCGAGCGCTTTTTGCTCGCGAGGAGGCTGAAGCGTTCCCCGTGGAAAGCGAGTGTTTTCCACAGCGTAGGTTTAGCACTCACTTTATAAACACTTTATAAAGAATTAAGGACATTTACTGCGCGTAATCCACCATATAAGCAAAAGGTTACATACCTAAAAGCTTATGATATCAATCATATTCTTTAATAAAAATATCAAAAAAAGTGTAATTTTGTCCTAACTTGTCACTAGTAGGGTAAAATTTCCATTTTCAAGCAAAATGTAGGTCGAAAACATCATTTCCTCTTCTCAAAATCCCATTTTCCCACGGAATGTAGAAAGTTAGGCACCGTGCATAATGCTTATCATTGCGCTAATCTTATCTTGCCGGCAATAATGATAAAGGAGAGAGGATATGGATGAAAAGAAGAACGTAACATTTGAGGAGATATTTGAGCAAAATAAAAACAGAATTCATTACCAAATTCATAAGCTAGGAATACAGGATCCCCATAATGAGTACTATGTCGAAGGAATGTATGCCATGTGGACGGCTTATAAGAAATATCAGCCAAATAAAGGCCCCCTTGCTACGTATTTTAACTACACCATCAAAAACCGCTTAATTGATAGAATCCGAAAGCAATCCAGAGACAGCGCCAACCTAGACAAAGTTACGAAAGAAGAACAGGTCAGACAGGATAACGGAAATCGAAATGCTGCTACCAAAATGCCACTCATAGATCCCTCAGTAGAGATAACACGCAATGAAGACCTAAATTGGGAAAACGTCCAATCACGATTAACTGAAAATCAGTGGAAATGGGTTTACTATGCGATCATTTTAGAGATGCCACAGAAGGAAATTGCACAACAAGAAGGGGTTACGGTCGAAGCAGTAAAGAGCTGGGCTAAAACAGCCAAACGGAAATTAAGAAACGAATTAAGCAAAGGCGATTTTTTTCAGAGAGGATAAGGGAGGGATGTCGACATGAATTTTTTCAAAGAAGTCAAAGCCTTTCGTGAATGGGTCTTATTACATGAGCTATCCACTAGTGCGATTGCCTTATGGTATACATTAATGAGCATCAATAATATAACAGGCTGGAAGGAAACGTTTAATGCACCAAATTCCATCGTGCAGCAAATGACAGGACTATCCAAGCAAGGAGTAGGAAATGCCCGAATGCAGCTTCTTGAACAGGGATTGATCATGTTTCAAAAAGGAAAAAGGGGGAGTGCTCCAGTGTATCAAATGGTGTCATTGGTCCACTCAGTTGACCCATTCCTTTCCCCATCTGTTGACGAAAACTTGACCATACCTAAACAAAGACTAAGACAAGAAAGAGGAGGAGAGCGGGCAACGGAAATGTATCAACTGACATTTGGGAACCTTAACCCCTTTATACAGGATCGATTGCATAAGTGGTGTGAGGATTTGGATGAAGCTATCGTTGAAGACCCATGATTATTTGCTAGAGATTACCGATGAAATGTGTTCGACCAATCAGCAAGAAACCGGATTCCTAACATCCTTTCGCGATTTAGATGCGATGACAGGTGGCCTACAGTGTGGTGACTTAATCATTGTTGCAGCAAGGCCATCTGTTGGGAAAACTGCTTTTGCCCTAAATGTAGCAGCAGAGCATTGTCATAATGCTGGCACCACCGCAATCTATAGCTTAGAAATGGGGACAAAGCAGCTGTTAAAGCGAATGATTTCCAGAGAGGGACTTATCGATAGCCAAAAATGGAGAGGGATGACATTTTCCAGTGATGATTACCATCATGCATTGACGGCTATTGGGGAAATGGGGAAGTGGAATTTGAAGATCTTTGATGAAAAGCGAAACCTTATGGAAATTAGATCCTCCATTCGTAAAATTGTTCATGAAAATCCAAAAGAACAGATTGTTGCCATCATTGATTACTTACAATTAATCCAGCCTGGTACTAGACGGGAACGACGAGATTTAGAAGTTGGTGAAATCACAAGAGAGCTTAAGCTATTGGCTGTTGAATTGAATATTCCTATTATCCTTCTTTCTCAACTATCACGGGGAGTAGAGGCAAGACAAGATAAACGGCCATTGATGTCAGATTTACGAGAGTCAGGCAATATTGAACAAGACGCTGATGTTATTTCCTTTTTATATCGAGAAGATTATTATCACAGAAACACAGAACAACAAGACCAAATGGAAGTAATCATTGGAAAGCAACGGAATGGACCAGTTGGAACGGTGAGGATGACGTTTATGAAGGAGTATGGGAGGTTTAGGGGGTAATGGTAAACATGGGGACGGTTCTTTTGTTGCATATTGAAACGGGAGAACCGTCCCTCTGCTTCTTTAAGGGGGATCGTTCAGGCGCCACCCGAATTTTGTTGAATGAGGGTTATATTTTCATAATTGTAATTTTATTAAGGTAAATAACATAAGTATGTAGAAATACAGATTAATATAGGAGGTGTATCAGGATCTAATTGAAAGCGGATTCAAAAAAGGGGTGAACATAGAAAGCTAACCAGTAAAGCTAAATAAAAGTTGATGATTAGAAAGGAGTTCGAGATTGAAGTATCCTAATTTATTTTCACAAATGTACATTGGTAATACACAATTGAAAAACCGGATTATGACAAGTGGACATCAAACAACACTTGCGGAAAATCATCTACCTACAGACGATTTTATCGCTTATCATACAGAACGTGCAAAAGGGGGAGTTGGATTAATCGTCATGGAGGCGCATGGTGTTCATAAAACAGGACTTAACACACCACATGCAATTGATGCCTCCAATCCGAAAATTATTGAGACACATTCCAAACTAGCAACGAATGTTCATGCATATGGTGCTAGGCTTTTTGCACAATTAATGCATAACGGAAGAGAATCCTACATGAATGATGATAATACAGATGTTGTTGCACCTTCTGCTATTCCAACCGAGCGTTTTCATATTATTCCTAGAGAACTAGAAGTAGAGGAAATAGAAGAGATTATTGATGGATTTGTCCAGTCTGCTGTTCATCTAAAAGAAGCTGGCTTAGATGGGTTAGAATTCATTGGATCTCATTCCTATTTACTTGGGCAGTTTTGGACGGAAAAGATGAATCAACGCCAAGATGAATGGGGAGGTTCTTTTTATAATCGATTGCGCTTTGCGAGGGAAGTAATAACGCGTGTTAGAAAAGCTATTGGAGATGATATGGTTCTAGGAATGCGTTTATCGCTTGAATCAAAGGATGATGAAGGATTATCCACAGAGGAAACATTAGATGTTATTAAACATCTTAATGACTTAGGTTTATTAGATTATTGGAGTCTCGTAATTGGCTCATCTGCTACTTACAAAGGAAGCTCATATATTGTACCGCCATCAACGGAATCTGCAGATGATCTTTTTGCAAGGACTAATGAAGTAAGGGAGATAATCGGTGATTTACCACTCATTATTACATCCAGAATATACAAGCCTGATATTGCTGAAGGAATGATACAAGAGGGATTTGGTGATGTAGTAGGGATGACACGTGCACTCATTGCTGACCCGCATATGCCGAATAAAATATTAAATCAGCAAGAAGAACAAATAACCCCTTGTATTGCATGTAACCAAGGTTGTATCGGGCGTTACCAAGAGCATTTACCTATTCGTTGTACCGTCAACCCAGTTACTGGAAGGGAACAGTATTTTAACGAAATTCCTCCAGCAGGTATACCACGTAAAGTGTTAGTGATAGGTGGGGGTCCTAGTGGTATGATGGCAGCGATTACGGCGAGACGCAGAGGTCACGATGTTGAATTAATAGAGGAAAATGACAAACTTGGTGGTCAGCTAAATGTGATGCAAGGTGCATTGAATAGAGAACAAGTAAACGATTGGCGAGAATATCTGGAAAGGGAATTAAAGCGATTAGGTGTACGTATACAACTCGAAAAACGATTCTCTATTGCAGATTTAAAAGATAGACAAGTAGATTCGCTGATTTTAGCAGGTGGCTCACAACCAGATGTTCCGCATCATCCATCTGACACCACATATTCGATTTACACTTCATGGGATGTTTTAGATGGTGAATCAATAAAAGAGGATTCTGTCTTAGTGCTTGATTGGAAAGGTGATTGGCCAGGTGTACAAGCAGCAGAATTATTAGCAAAACAAGGAAAGAACGTTGAACTTGTCTCTGGGACATATGGGGTAGGGGAAGTAGTCCAACAATATATTCGCAATAAAATACTAAGTACATTTGATAAATATAATGTTACATTGTCCCCGCACTTTAAGTTAAGTGAAATGAAAGAAGACCATATAGTTATTAAACATATGTTTAGCGGAAGAAAAGAAGTGAAAGAACCAGAGGCCGTTATTGTAGCAGTAGGAAACAATGCCGAAAAATCCTTACAGTTATATAGAGAATTAAAGGATCAAGTAAAAAAAGTTCATCGAATTGGGGATGCTTTAAGTCCAAGGTCATTAGATGAAGCGACGTGGGAAGGGTTTAAACTAGGTATTAGCATATAATATAGGTTTTATTTGATTTGGTTAGGGTTCACTGAAGATGGTCTATGCGGGATAGTGTAGCTATTCCCATAGTCTCCAGAAGGAAGTAACTTTGTGAAATGAAGTTAGAATCTTTAGATATAAAGGGGGTTTTTGTTTGGGTGAACTGATCTTTACATTTTGCTATGGAGGTGCCTTAGTGATAATGGGGTTAATTACAAAATGGTATTTAAATCGCCAACAGAAGGATTCTTCCGTAGATATGAATAGCCAAAACGAGGAGGAAACAATATAATATGTTATTTGCAGTTGGTATCCTATTTTCATTTGCCATCTATATATTAATTGGTTTGTATCTATCAAGAAGGATTTCCAATGTAGAAGATTATTATGTATCAGGTAGAAATGGATCAACCTTAATGATTACGGGATCTTTAGTTGCATCATTTCTTAGCACAGTATCGTTTATGGGAGAAGTTGGTTTTTCTTACGATGGGTACGCAATCACGTTATTATTACTAACGATTTTTAATGCTAGTGGGTATGTAATTGGTGTGTTTTTATTTGGAAGGTTTTTACGACGGAGTAAGGCCTTAACACTTCCTGAGTATTTTGGAAAACGGTTTAATTCGAGTAAAGTTCGTAAGGCAGCTGGAATAACAACCGTTGTGGGTATAGCGGCATACTTAGTTGCAGTTACTCAAGGTGGTGCATTGCTCTTAGGGTCTATATTAGACGTGCCTTATTTTGTCTCGCTAATTATTATGTGGTTAGCTTATACGTCTTTTACGTTTTTGTCAGGCGCAAAAGGTGTACTTACAAATGATACATTAATGTTTATTATTTTCGTAGTAGCCACATTTATAGCCATACCATATATTATTTATGTTGGAGGCGGTTGGCCTGAGGCAATTTTAAATACCGCTAATTTAGCTGAACGACCAGATGCATTAACTTGGCATGGTCTAACAGGTGAAAATGCATATATGGGTGCACCGATAGAGGTGTTTTTGTGGGCGATTATCCTAGGGGTTGTTTGGGGTACTGTTGTTTCCGTTAGCCCTTGGCAAACTAGTCGTTATCTTATGGCTAAGAATGAGCATGTAGCTATACGTTCTGGAATCATTGCTATGATATCACTGATGTTTATCTACTTTTTCTTACAAATTGGAATGGGAACTGTTGCAGCTATCAATCCTAATATTTCACCTTCAGAAGAAGTATTTATCTGGTCGGCAATGAATATTATGCCAGGTTGGTTAGGTGTACTAGCTTTGACTGGCATCATGGCTGCCGCGCTTTCTTCTTGTTCTACTTTCTTGCAGCTAATCGGGAATAGTGTGGCACATGATTTAGGGTTAAAAAATAAAAATGATAAAAACACGTTACTGTTTAGTAGAATTTCAATGGTTGGAGTAAGTATAATTATTTTAGGTATCGCTTTATGGCAACCACCAGCAATTATGTGGATAGGGTACTTTGCTGCTACATTATTTGCTGCGTCCTGGGGTCCTGTCGCATTTGCAAGTGTATTTTCCAAGCGTGTCAACAAAACTGGTGCGTTCTGGGCTATTATTATGGGATTCCTAGGTGTTGTTGGTGGAGAATTAATGGGACAATTCGGGTATACATTACCAGTATACTTAGATGCTGCTGTTATCGGTGCGATATTGTCATTACTATCACTTTGGATTGGATCAAAACTAGGAGAAGTCTCATCAGAAGAACAACAATTCAGGGAGAAAATGCTCATTACACCAGAGGGTTTTTATCAAAAACGAGATATGGCTATTACCAAAAAGTATACGAATTTATTAATTTATAGTGGAATAGCACTAATAATACTAACTTTTGTTCTTTATTACGTCCCTGTCTTTATAATGTAATATCAAACTAGTTTCACAATGGAGAGGAAAGAGGAAACATGGGGACGGTTCTTGTGCTTCAAAATGATACGGGAGAACCGTCCCTCTGCTTCTTCCCATTATCCTTCTTTTACAATTATCACGGGGAGTAGAGGCAAGACAAGATAAACGGCCATTGATGTCAGATTTACGAGAGTCAGGCAATATTGAACAGGATGCTGATGTTATTTCCTTTTTATATCGAGAAGATTATTATCATCGAAACACAGAACAACAAGACCAAATGGAAGTAATCATTGGAAAGCAACGGAATGGACCAGTTGGAACGGTGAGGATGACGTTTATGAAGGAGTATGGGAGGTTTAGGGGGTAATGGTAAACATGGGGTCGGTTCTTTTGCTATGTAAGGGTGAAGCAGAAGAGCTGTCTCTTTGGTTCTCCCTTTCATGAACTGTTAATGGAAATAAAATCCAGTAATTGGTGTTTTAAAAATTATTGTAGAATTTTGTAAAAAAATGTTGAAAATAGTCGAAATATACTATAAAATTTAGTATTAGAAAGAGAAATTGCAAAAATATAGAAGACTCAAACAAGATAAATAAAAGAATTTTTTTAAATTAGGGGATATTTTATGAAGGCATTTTCAAATCACCTGTTAATTGAACCATATCTTAAAGCAAAAGAAGAGGGATTGAGCAAAGAATTCATTCAAAATATTGCAGATGAAATGGGGAAAAGAAAGTTCACAAATACGGAATTATCCTGCATTAATGGCAATGATTCGACTAAATAAAACATAGCAGCAATTTATTTGAAAAAGGCAAACTATTTGAAAGGATAGGACGCAAAGTGTAGGGTCTAAGGTTATGATAACTATGATTGCCTAGCTACCAAATTAGGGTTTAAAAAAAATTCTGGTTGGCAGTTCAAAATATGGACTGCTTTTTTCTTGGTTAAGTTTATACGAAAACGAACATGGCAAAGGTGAAAAATGTTAAATCTGTTAAATAGAAAAACATAAATAGTATTGACCAAATCAAAGGTGGTATAAATATGGAAAGTATAGCTAAAGTGGTAGCCTTCGAATTAAAAAATGTGCATTACGGGATTGATATACAGCATGTCATATCAATTGAAAAAGTACAACGTATTACGGAGATCCCTAACACATCAAAATTTGTCAAAGGAGTGATTAAGCTCCGAGGGGAGGTTACACCTTTAGTTGATTTAAGAGAACGTCTACATCTAGGTGAGACAGATTATAGCGACCATACAAAGATAATAGTTGTGAATTTACATAATAGGCAGGTTGGATTAATAGTTGATTCTGCAGATGATGTTATGGATATTGATTCTTCTATAATAGATAAAAACAATAAGTGGTTTGGTGGAATCGATAAGGAATACATTAAGGGGATCGCTAAGTTAGATGACCATTTACTAATTCTCTTAGATATAGAGCAACTGTTACATTCTGAGGAAATTAGTGAGGTAATAGAAGAGGGGAGTGAAAAATAGTGAGGGTTTTAGGGCTAAAGGTTTTATTGTAAAGTCTTTTATTGAGAAACAATTCTAAGAAGTTATAGTGGTGATTTTATGATACCTGCCAGGATTATCAACAAAAAAATAGGTAAGAAAGGAGTATGAATATGAAAAGAATTAAGCTAAATTCGATTAAATCGAAGTTAATCATTGTTTCTGTATTGCTATTAACAGTACCATTAATTGTATTAGGCGTATTTAGCTATCAAAACAGCGCAAATAGTCTAAATGACTTAGGGTCAACCAATTTAAAGAACAGTGTTGAATTAACAATTGAATTAATTGATACAATGAATGAAGAGGTAGAGAAGGGGAATCTATCATTAGAAGAGGCGCAAGAAAAAGTGAAAGTTGCTATATTAGGTGAAATGAATGAAGATGGGACAAGACCGATTAATCCTAATATTGACCTAGGTGAGAATGGTTACTTATTTGTATTAGATCAGGAAGGTAATCAAATCGTTCATCCCCATACAGAAGGCCAAAATATATGGGATGCAGAAGATGAGAATGGTTCGAAATTTGCCCAAGAAATGATAGAAGTAGGGAATAATGGTGGAGATTTTATCGAATATGATTGGCCTTTACCTGACAATGAAAATCAGATAGAACCAAAAATATCGTATTCCAAAACAGACCAAAATTGGGACTGGGTTGTGAATGGAAGTACATATATGATGGATTTTAACCAACCTGCAACTAATATTTTAAACATCATCTTTATCGTAATAGGGACTACGTTAGTGATTGGAATTATCATTATCTGGCTATTTGCGAATCGCATAGCTCAGCCAATTAATAGAGTATCCAAGCACATGGACTATCTTGCAAATGGGGACTTAACGCAGGAAGAGATAAAGGTGAAATCGAAGGATGAGACAGGACAATTAGCGAATGCACTTAATAATATGCAGAATAAATTAAGAGGTATTATAGCTAATGTTTCGAATGCTTCTGAAAAGGTTTCCAGTCAAAGTGAGGAACTAACACAATCCTCTAATGAAGTGAAAAGCGGCTCAGAGCAAATTGCTACAACGATGCAAGAATTGGCTTCAGGTGCAGAAACACAAGCGAATAGTTCTAGTGATTTATCGTCTATGATGGGATCGTTTAATACCAAGGTAGGCGAAATGGATGAAAATGGAAAACAGATAGAACAGGCTTCTAGTGAGGTCATGGGTATGACAAAAGATGGAAGTGAGCTTATGCAAGCATCTAGTAAACAAATGGCAAAGATTGATGAAATTGTACAAAGTGCTGTTCAAAAAGTAGAAGGATTGGATAAACAGTCACAAGAGATTTCAAAATTAGTAAATGTTATTCATGATATTGCAGAGCAAACCAATCTTTTAGCATTAAATGCAGCTATTGAAGCAGCTCGTGCAGGTGATCACGGAAAAGGATTTGCGGTTGTGGCAGATGAAGTTAGAAAGCTTGCCGAACAAGTGTCAGATTCTGTGAATGATATAACCTCAATTGTTTCCACCATCCAAAACGAGTCAAGCGTTGTGGTGGACTCCTTACAGGATAGTTATAAAGAGGTTGAACTAGGAACAGAGCAGATTGAACATTCCACTAAGACATTTACTGGAATTAACCATGCCATCACTGAAATGGCAACTAATATTAAAGAGGTTTCCAATAACCTATCAGCTATTACAAATGATAGTAATAAAATGAGTGCATCTATTGAAGATATTGCCTCTATTTCTCAGGAAGCAGCTGCAGGAATTGAACAAACATCTGCATCATCGCAACAAACGAACAGTTCTATGGAAGAGGTCTCGTCTTCCTCCAGTGAACTTGCTCATTTGGCTGAAGAATTAAATGGGTTAGTCCGGGAATTTAAAATTTAATATGAAAGAAAGAGAATGATAGTTTTCGAAGGTGTTAACTATCATTCTCTTATGGTTGCAGTTCTTACTGAAACGCTAGAAAGGAAAGGAAGACCATTAAATGGAACAGATAACCATTATCAAAGATCGTGATTTATTAAGAGATGGATTAATAACGTTTTTACAAGAGAAACTGACAAATTGCCATGTTACTGCTTTAAATGGAAATGAATATGATCATATTTTTAATGAAGATCACCAACCAGATATACTTATTGTCGATCTTAAAGGAATAAAAAATTTAGCTTACTTAATTAGCTTTTTTAAAGATCGTGATGTAAAGATTGGAATATGGTTGGAAGATGTTGAAGAAGAGCAACTAATAGATTTATTTAAATTAGGGGTAGAAGGCTATTTATTTAATGGTATGGAACCAATTGAGTTCCTATTTGCTATTAAATATATGTTGAATGGCCAACAATATATCCATCCCCATTTGTCTTCCATTCTCCTAAGGGAATATATTAGTGCTTCTGGTATTAAACCGAAAAGGCCTAAGGGTATATTGTCAGAAAGAGAATGGGAAGTATTAGAGCAAATTGTGGAAGGACATACAAATTCCGATATAGCAAAAAGACTTTTTATTTCCTGTAGAACTGTCAATAACCACTTAGCAACTATTTATAAAAAACTTCATGTATCCGATCGTACAAATGCAGCATTATTAGCTGTTAAAAATAATTGGATTAGTCTATAAAAGATTCTATAATCGGCAAACACTTATCCTATAGGAGAATATCTATGAGTATTTTAACAAAAGCTAGAAAAATCAATGCAATTATCCAAAATACAAATGGAAATTGGCATAACTATGATGAGATTGCTACAGCATTAAAAGAGGTTATCAATGCCAATACGTTCATCTTGAACAGGGAAGGAGACTTACTTAGTTTTTCTATCCTTCAACAAGGTAAAAATGATCGAATGAAAGAATGTCAAATTCCACAAGAATACAATGCCAATTTACTAGAAATTCACGAAACAACGACAAATCTAGGTAGTGAAAGTGAATATACAGCGTTTCCTGTTGCAAACAAAGAATTATTTAAAAATGGTTTAACCACTATTATACCGATTATCGGGGGAGGCGAGAGACTAGGTACATTAATCCTATCTCGTATAAAACAACGATTTCACAATGAAGATTTACTATTGGCTGAATATGGTGCAACAGTTGTCGGTATGGAAATGTTACATGAAAAGTCTGTTGAAAAGGATGAAGAAGTTCGCGGCAATGCTGTTGTTCAATTAGCCATTGGCTCACTTTCTTTTAGCGAATTAGAAGCAATAAAATATATTTTTGATGAAATGGGTAGTAGCGAGGGACTACTTGTTGCATCTAGAGTTGCTGATCGTGCTGGGATTACTCGTTCTGTTGTTATTACTGCATTACGAAAATTAGAGAGTGCTGGTGTTATTAAAACGAGATCCTTAGGCTCAAGAGGAACTTATATAAAGTTATTAAATGATCAACTTTTGATGGAGCTAGACGAAACATGGGGTCAGTTCTTTTATTCCAAACGAATCTATTAAGCTAGTCTTCTTTTTTTAATGGATGGTAGTGGAAGGAAAGAACCTATCCCTGTTTATTGTAACGACCCTTTTTTGACGAGTCGGGTAATTTTGTCAATGGGGATGCCCGTTTTTAAAGCGATATCCATGGCATTGGAAGTTGGGTATTTTGATAAAAATGCTTTTATTTCGTTTAAATGACGCATTTCTTCCTGATAACAATCGTCACATAGGTTGTTAATAAGGTGATCTATTTTTCCGCAGTATTGACAGGAACCATATGTTGCCATATTTGGACACTCCATTCATGTAAATGATTAATTTGTATTGCTATCAAGCTTTTTAAGAATCGTTCCCAACGTTTCAAAGTTGGGTTTTACTATAAAATCTATCGCACCTAATTGTATGGCTTCGATGATATTTGATTCTGTACCCATGGATGAACACATAATCACCTTAGCATTCGGATCAAATTCGATAATTTCTGTCAACGCAGTTAAACCATTTACATTGGGCATAGTAATATCAAGAAAAACCATATCTGGTTTCGAGAGTTTATATATGTCAATCGCTTCTTGGCCATTAATTGCTTCTATAATAGTTAGAAGTCGTTGTTGCTGAAGTTTCTGTTTTAAATAGTTTCTCATAAACTTGGAATCATCTGCAATTAAAATTGTCTTCATAGTGGGACTCTTTCTCGTTTTATGAATGGTTGGTGTTTTGTGATTAACTCATCTAACTTCTGGATGCCTTCCAATACGTTGGCATGATCCATATGGAACTTATGAGCCATTCTAATCATGGTCATTGTCCTAGAATGAATCCTCTTTCGCTGCACGGTTGTTGGATTTTCCTTTAATGTATAAAGCATCCTGTAATTCTCCTTTTAAACGCTTAGTTTAAGAAAGGGCGAACGAAATAGTGCCACCTAAATGTGTAACCTCTTTGACAACTTGGATTATCTTCTTTCCAAAACTTTAAGTCCACTACCCTTTCGATCAGTTTGCCATTAGCAGATAGCTTCTAAACCATGTCCTCTACTAATATATCGGTGAACTTATTCAACTTGTAAAGGGAAAAAGGATATAGTTGGCGAGAAACTAGCATAGTATACTGTTGCTTTGGTACCGTGAAGTGAAACAGAAGAACCGTCCCCCTGTTTATCCCATTTCCTTTGATTATTTATTATGTTAAAATAATATTGAATATTCAATAAATTATAAGAGGAGGATTAAGGATGGATGATACGTTAAAAAAATGTGGCATAATAGTCGTTGCGATTTTGAGTTATGTACTTTTGTTTTCATCAAGCGCTGCAGCAACAACGATATTTCCAGATCTAAAAAAGGTCCCGTGGGCAGAAGAGGAGATTAATTATTTATATGATCAGGAAGTAGTTAAGGGTCTTCCTGACGGGTCCTTTGGTGTATTTGATAATATTAATCGTTCAGATGCTTCTTTGATGCTGGCAAGAGCAAAGAATCTAGATACAAATAACATACCGAAAAATTCACTATTTCCAGATGTGGACGAGTCAGCATATTATTTTGAAGCAGTACAAGCTGCTGTAGAAGCAGGTTATCTAAATGGTTATCCAAATGGTGATTTTGGTCCAAAGGATACCCTCACAAGAGAGCAAATGGCCAAGATTATAGCAGAATCATTTGATTTAGAAGAGGGAAATGGTCAATATTTTGATGATATTTCAAATAGCTGGGCAAAAGATTTTATAAATACCATTGCAGCAAATGGGATTAGTAATGGTACTGGTGATGGGTCTTTTAAGCCGTCAAACAGTATTTCTCGTGCTGAATTCTCCGTTATGTTAGCAAGAGGAATGAATGATGACTATAAAGTAGAACCTGCTCCAGAGGATGGAGATTCATCTTCAGATCAACCATTAGAAGATAATTCTAGAACGAATCCAGCTAACATTGGAGATATCGTTACAGTAGAACATGAGGATTGGTTAGATGGCTATCAGAAATATGAAATAGAATTGAAAGAATCCATCTCAGGAAATGAAGCATGGGAAATAATTAGAAACGCCAATATATTTAATGATCCACCAGAGCCTGGTATGAAATATGTTCTTGCTAAATTTAGAATCAAAGTATTAGATTTAGAAGAGGAGCCTTACAATATCAATCACGCAAAATTTGATGCTGTTAGTAAAGATGGTGTTAAGTATGATAATTGGGTTTCAGTATCTGGATTAAGTCCTAATCTAAGAACAGATATTTATACAGGTGGCGAACATGAAGGATGGACGTATTTTATGGTGGATGAGACCGATGAACCACTAGCTGTATTTAACCAAAGTGGGGATGACGAGGTATGGTTTGACATAAGTAATTAAAGTACAAAACCCTACAGGGCTTATAAGCCCTGTAGGGTTTTATATGTCATTTATTACTTTATATCAAGTGCGCGTAATACTGTAACTGCTGCCTCGACCCTTTTGGCTGTAGCCTTAGGTGCAAATTTATTGCTACCTTGGCCTTCCATTAAGCCATAATCATAAACTGCTGTTACGCTCTCTTTTGCCCAAGAAGGGATATCATCTTCGTCCTCAAATCCAATATCTCCACTTGATGTGGCATCTAAATTATAGGCACGTTGAACCATGGTAGCAATTCCTGCTCGAGAGATGAGTTGACCAGGATTAAAGTTTCCGTCCTGATCTCCTTCCACGATTCCTAATTCCTGTGCTTTTGCAACATGTTGAATGGCCCAATGAGGTATATCATCATTATCGTTAAACGTCGTGGTATCCACATCTAAATTAACACCTAGCGCGTTTACTAAGATAATCACCATTTCTGCCCGCGAGATGTCTTTCCTAGGTTTAAACAGAAATTTGCCATCATTATTTGGATCTGGTGCACCATCTACAACATCACGTTCTACAGCCTCAGTGATGTGGTCTCTTCCCCAATAATTAGGGTCAACATCTGTAATGAGAGTAAACGGTTCTTCTCGTAAGAGTGGGTAATCACCTTCTACGTTTTTCCAAGTAGTGGTGAAGTTCCAATTTTCGAATGTTACTCTTGTATACATTTCCTCAGTTGATTTTGGAATTGCTGCCTGGTTATCAGAAAAACCGGTTGTTTCTTCGTCATAATAGTTGGAATCGTAGTCACCACGATAGTCATTTCCAACAAAACCACCTTGATTCTGTCCACTGCTAGATACAGCACCACTAGCGTATGCTCGATCAATGGTTGCAACTTCATTTGCTCCAACGAATCCACCGGTATTTTCAGCACCATTTACGTCTCCTTTAGCATAAGCATCTTGAATAGTAGTATCACTAGTCATTTTACCGATGAATCCGCCGACATTGGCACCTTTAGCGTTGACATTTCCTTCTGCAAAGCTTTTATCAACTGTTGTGAATTCTTCTTCCATTAACCCAATGAATCCACCAACATGATCTTCACCATCCACATTCCCTTTGGCGTAACTATCACTTACTAAGACTTTGGTGTGATAGCCAATCAATCCGCCTACTTTATGTCTACCTGACACATCACCAGTTGCATAACTATCGGTAATAGAGGCAGAGGTGTTCACAGTTGTGTAGCCGATTAATCCACCAACATTGTCTACAAATGCCTCAACATGGCCTGTGGCACTACTATTTTTTATTTCTCCATCAAATGTATTGAAATTCCCAACAAGACCACCGGCATTTGCAATGTCATCATTTGTTCTTGTACTACTAACAGAAGCAGAGGAGGAACTATCCCAAACATTACCACCTAGCTTGCCGACAAGGCCACCAACATTATCACGTCCTGTAATAGAACCAGCTGATGTAGAGTTATTGACAGTAGCATTAGAGCCACCAGCTTGACCAACAAGTCCGCCAACAGAAGTGACCCCATTCAACGTAACAGTTGCTTCACTATCTTTAATGGTTGCGTTAGATAATGATCCAACAACACCACCAGTAGAAGCTCCTCCACCATTGATATTACCAGTAACCTGTACATTTTCAATAAGTGTACCGCTATCTGCAACACCTACTAATGCACCTGTGTGATTCCGTGAGTTAATATTCACATCTTCTAAGGTGACGTTCTTAATGGTAGCACCATTATTAATGATGCCAAATAAACCATCCCCATGGGGAGCACTCGAATTCGAACGATCAATCATCAATCCTTTAATGGTATGTCCAGCTCCATCAAAGGTACCTTCAAAACGCCCTTGGTCGTCTCCATCTCCAATTTGTTCCCAACCCGAACCAGTGTTGTAAGGTGCAACGTTTAAATCAATGTCATTGGTTAACACGTAATGTCCTTTCATATCTAAGCGAATTTTATCAAGATCTTCTGCAGTACTAATATAGACGATATCCTCTTCAGCCTGAGATGTGTTTGCTCCAAGAAAGATAAGAGCCCCAAACACGGCCATAACGCTAAACAAGAGTATAAACGTCTTTATCCACCTTGTTTTGCTTTCCAATATCCATGTTTCCATTCACTATATTCCTCCTTATTTATAGGTATTATGTCTATTGACATTTTGCTGTGATTACGTTCTCATACCACCCACCTCTTTCAATGTATGTTGATATTTAAAAACTTAGAATCGTTGTAATTTTAACACTTTAAAATAAGGATGTAATGTATACTTGGGTATACAATTTTTAGTAGTTATGATTAGGTATTACCATGACAGCTCCATTGAAATTCAGGGTAGGAGTATGGTGGAATTAGGGAATGGTTAGTGTTTTTATGATTATTATGGAAAGATGTAGTAATTTAATATATTGATAGAATCAAACAATATGATACGTTACAATAAGAACAGACATTGCTATTGCCTTAGGAAAGGGCTGATCTTTTGGGTAGAAAATATATAAGTAGTAGCATAATAATAGTATGGATGATAACGGTGATTTTTCCGATACAAGGTGCTGCCGATGACGGTATAACTTCAAGTCATAATAAACTAAAAGAACATACTGAGAATATGGAAGCAAGCGAAGTAAAACCTAGTAAATCCTATACAGATCAAGCAGGGGTATTACTAGAACAATATAATTATCTAAAAGAGAAGCCAATCAAACGTAGTATTGGTATATCTAGTAAAAAAACAATTAAAAATATAGAAGAAATAGATGACGATCAAGCAGATTTGAGACAGTATTATCAGAAACAGAATCAAGCTCAGTTAAAAAGTATTCCTCAGATTAACCTTGATGATGTGAACGATCGTAGCATTATCGTCAGGGTAAAGGATGGCGAAACCCTAGATTATGAAGCATATGATGTACAGCTGGTTGAAGAAAGTACGTTCTTACAGGAGAAAGGTCTGTACTTCGTGAGGGTTCCTGCCGATCATGATTACGAAGAAACATTAAAGAAGCTAAAAAATACGAAACATGTTAGATCAGCAGAACCAGATTATTTAATGGAATCTACTATGACACCCACTGATCCAGAAATGGGTAGACAATGGTATCTGAATAAAATTGGTATGACTGATGCCTGGGATATCACTGAAGGATCATCAGATGTCACTGTAGCGGTATTAGATACAGGAGTGAATGCCACCCATGAGGATTTATCTGGCCGTGTGCTAGCAGGATATGATTATGTGAATGATGACAGTGATCCATCAGATGATCATGGTCATGGAACTCATGTTGCTGGTATTATTGCCAGTAATACAAATGATATTGGTGTGACAGGAATTGACTTTCATGCCAATATACTGCCAGTAAAAGTTGCAAATGTTAAAGGTGAAGTTCCAACATCTAACTCCATAAAAGGGATCTATTATGCGATAAGTCAAGGTGCTGATGTGATTAACATGAGCTATGGTGGTTATAACTATGATGAGTCTGTAGAGGAAGCGATACAAGAAGCATATGACCAAGGAATTGTAGTAGTAGCTGCAGCTGGAAATGATGGGATAGATTCCTATTCCTACCCTGCATCCTATACATCCGTCATAAGTGTATCTGCTACAGACGAAAATGATCAGCCTACTAGTTTCACAAACTATGGTAATTTCATCGATATTACAGCACCTGGATCTAATATATACAGCACAGATTACCTAGGTGGCTACAAAGGGAAAAATGGCACCTCTTTTTCGTCTCCAATTGTAAGTGCAGTTGCAGGCTTACTAAAGGCAAAACACCCAGATTGGGCACCAAATGAAATTGAGTGGGCTCTTCAGGCTGGAGCTGAACAGTTAGTCAATATGGAATGGAACACATTTGATGGATATGGAAGAGTTAATGCTTATAGTGCACTAACCACAACTTTACCTGCATTAGATCAAGATATAGCAAATAACCAAGAAGAGGCAAAAGAAATTAAATCAGGTTCTGTATATAGTGATAAGGTGGATTTACCAAAGGATGTGGATTGGTATACTTTTGAAGTGACGGAAAAGTCATCCGTCACGATAGATGTTATCAATAACAGTTACCATCTTGATTTAATAGGATCCCTATATAAAACAGACGGGGATGCTGTGTTAGATCGCCATATAATAGACTATAATTTGTCAGGAAGTGATGAATGGTATTCCTTTGAAGCAGAACCAGGAACGTATTATATCGCAATCTATGATTATTTTAACCATTGGTCAGAACAGCCATATGAATTAACAATGGAGTCTAGTACGATTAATAATACTGATTTGATCGTTGAGACAGAACCAAACGATTATATGGATCAAGCTAGTTATATCCACTATGGATCAATGGGTGGAGGGTATTTCCAACAATATAAAGACTATGATTATTATCAAGTAGATTTGCCATATAATGGAGATATTGCGATTAAAGCTTCTACAGATAGTACTGCCTATTACAATGAACCTGTGGCATTATTAGTAGACTCCTATGGGGATGTGATTGTAGAAGATGACTACTATTGGCAAAATAATGGGGAATTGAAATCGAACACTAATGAATATCATAGGATACAAACTGGCACATATTATGTGGTAATTACTAACCTTGAAGACTATTCGGATAATAATCCGTACGTTTTTGATATTACCTATTTGGAGAATGAAGTAGAAGAAGTTCCAGTACCCGTTGCATCAATAGAAAGTGGGACTTATACAGGAGCGATTAATGTAAAATTAAACAGTTATGAAGGAAATGAAATTCGATATACACTAGATGGATCAGATCCGAGTCTATCAAATGGAACTGTATACGAAGCGCCAATTGAGATTGAGGTGGATACCACTTTAAAGGCAATAGCAGTCAAAGATGGACATATTAGTAATGTCGTCACCTATTTGTACGAGATTGATAACGTATTGAATGCTCCTATTGCTAGTAAAACTTCAGGTGCTTTCACAGAGGCCTTTCAGTTGGAATTAACGACTAATATCAGTGAGGCATCTATTTACTATACGTTGGATGGTACCACTCCAAGTGTAGACAATGGACAATTATACGAGGAACCTATATGGATTGACCAGGATACAAACGTAAAAGCCTTTGCAATACTGGATGATTTAACGAGTGATGTTCGCTCTTATTCGTATGACTATAGCGCTTTTCCCGACATAAATGGTCATTGGGCAGAAGATACGATTACCTTCCTAGTAGAAAAAGGGATTTTAAATGGATACCCAGATGGTACGTTTGGACCTGGTGATTTGATTGGCCGTGCCCAAGCAGCGAAAATTATTGTGGAAGAAATGGGTTTACCATTAGCAGAGAGTGATTTCCCTGATGTTCCTGATGATTACTGGGCATCCGAGCATATTGGTGCAGCTGTAGAAGCAGGAATCTTTACTGGGTATGATGATGGGACGTTCCGACCAACAGATACGTTAACAAGGTCAGAAGCTGCAATTATCTTAGTTCGTGCGTATAATCTGGAAGGAAGTAGTGAGATGACATTCCCTGATGTTGATGAAAGCTTATGGTCGTATCCATTTATCGAAACGTTAGTTGCTAACGGAATTATAACTGGTTATCCAGATGGTACATTTGGCCCCAAAGATAGTATTAATCGTGGTCAATTCTCGACAATGATGGCAAGAGTTTTAGGGTTTGAAAGTGAATAAGAATAAATGAGAGGAATGAGGAGACGTCTGATAGACTCTTCTACCTGGAGTGGTATAAGTTTTAACTAAATAGAAAGGGTGAATGGCCCATAGCCATTCACCCTTTATTCATTATTGACCGATTCTTGTTCCAATGCCTTTAAAACTTCTTTCTTCAATGGTGTCGCAAGTGTTTTGGAATATAAAGTACTAATATGATGATCATCCCGGTATACCAGTACATTTCCAATGACAGATTGACAAGTTTTGTCATCACAGAAGTAATCAGATAGGTCAGCGAAGTAGACATTATTAGGTATTCCCTCTGTCACTTCCCATGGCTGAGGTTCTGGTAATGCCTCTGATCTAGATACTGTACAATCCTCAGGTCCATTTACTTCTACACACGTTGGAATATCCTCGGTCATTTTTGGGTTATCTCGAATCGCAAAGATGTTTGTAATTCCCTCAAATTTTTCCCACATTTCAATATATCCTTGTGGGACCGTTGAGCCGTCCGCAACCGTAGCTGTTGTGAAGATTAAATCAGGTTTGCTTTCGAGTAATGGTTCAACAACTAGCTCATTCCACTCCATACAAGTATCATCTAATTTCCCGTTAAAGTCTTGAGTTGAAAATCTACAAGCATCTTTGTTATACACATCAATCTGTATATTCATTTCATCAGCAAATCCTTCCAGAGCAGGGAACCAATGCCCTGAATGAGATCCACCTACAAGTGCTATCGTATATTCTGGATTATCTGTTTCGCCATAAGAACACATTTTAACTCCAGAAGCATTCATATATACATAACAATCTTCAGTATAAAAGGCAGGTAACTCATTATTTGGGTCTAGAGATGCTATCGGTTTTACATCTGAGGCAGCTTCAATATTATCGTATAGAACACGAGCTCCTGGATAATCAACAGTATCATATTGTTCCTTTAAATACTGTTGTTCCTTGTCTAAGTATTGTCCCCAGGCTATATTTAGAGCTACAACTGGTACTATAAAAAGGAATAATATGGATATTAATTTCACTTTTGATTGTTTCACTGATAGTCTTCTAATTGGGGACTCTATTAGTTTAGTTGTTATAATCGATAAGCTGAGCGCAATGGACATAATAAATATTCCTGCGGTAGTAGAGATAGTCTCCGTATTGAAATAAGTGTAATAGAAAATGAGAAGAGGCCAGTGCCATAAGTAGAAGGCATATGAAAAGCCCCCGAGAAACATTAAAAGCTTAGAGCCTAAAAATCTTTTCACAGCAAACCGACCTGCATTCTCTGCCGATAGAATAACTAAGATAACACCAGTTGTCGGTAATAATGCTACATAACCAGGAAAAACAGTAGAGACAGGTAACACCATACCTGTAAAACATATAATAATTAAACCAATCCAACCCATGATGGTAGAAATGGACTTATTGAAAGCTAAATATGGAATTAATAGAGCTAATATCCCACCTAAGCTGAACTCCCATATACGTGCAAAAGTATCAAAATAAGCCCATGGCTGATTTACATTTGTGATATAAATCGAATATGTGAGTGAAGCGACAAAAAGTATACTCAATAAGGCTAAAAGCGTTTTGCGAGGTGGTGTTTTGAATATTTTTTTTGCAGCTATGAATGCTAAGAAAATAACTAAAGGCCACGTTATATAAAACTGACCTTGGAGTGATAGTGCCCAAAAGTGTTGAAATGGACTTGCTTCATTATTTTGAGCTAAGTAATCTACAGCATTGGTGGCTAACTGCCAATTTTGAAAGTAAAATGCCGACGAAAACATTTCAGATATTACTTGTCTCCACTGTGTTTGTGGTAACAGTAAAAAGGCAAGAATAGATGAGGTGAAAATAACGACAAAGGCTATTGGGAATAATCGTCTCATTAATCCTAATACATACTCGAAGTAGCGAATTTCACCTTGTTTTTCCATCTTTGAAATTAAAGATGTCGTTATTAAATATCCCGAGACAATAAAAAAGACATCCACACCACCGGATACAGAACCTAACCAAATATGATAGATTGCTACTAATAATGCGGCTACAACCCGTATCCCCTCTAATTCAGGGCGGAATTTCTTTTCTGCTATTCGTAAGTCTGACATTTTTTTGTAACTCCTTTTTGACTTTCTACCTTTTATGATCAAAAAAATAAAAGTAGATTTCTCTACATAAAAAACTAAAAAATTGTGGCTAATATAAGACTTTTTGGCCATTTCTATTTATGTCACATAGATCAATTTAAATAAAAACGATTCTATTTAAAAGAAAACGTACCTTCTTGTAGATATAGTTTTTTAAAAAAACGTGCCTTCTTTATTTTATTACAGCTTAATAGGATTAGCAATATACCTTAAGAATATTAGCTTTGTGTTGTGTCTTAATAATAATAGGGATACGCAAGTGTAAGCTGTGATTAGATGAGCTATACTGGTTATAGTGGTGATGAAGATATGTTATGCTTTACTATGGTTACAATTTGAATTAATTAATTAATAGCTATAATACGAACGGTTTTATTGGAGGATTATTGTAATGAGGAAACGGATGATTGGTCTATCAGTACTATTATTGTTCATTTTAGGTAGTGCTGTAGGCTTTCTATATTATAATGAGGGCATTGGAGATAAAGAAGGAACTACTAATGATAAAGGAAATGAAACCTATGATGTTGTAGTCATTGGTGGTGAACCAGAAGGGGTTGCTGCAGCGGTATCAGCTGCACGTAATGGTGCTAAGACTCTACTAGTAGAAAGCCGTGAATCATTAGGGGGATTATTTACTTATGGAATGCTCAACTATCTTGACATTCCACAAGGTGAAGATGGTGGTTCCGTAAGTAAAGGAATCTTTCAGGAGTGGCATCAGCTTGTTGGGGGAGGAAATGCCTTTGATGTAACAGAGGCGAAAGCCGCTTTTCAAAAGCTTGTTGAGGAAGAAGAGAATCTCAACCTATTAACTAGTACAGAAGTGACCGATTCTGTAGTAGAGCGCCAACGAGTTTCTGCTGCAACGTTAAAGAATGAAAATGACAAATTTGATGTCCAGGCTAAGATTTTTATAGATGCCACACAAGATGCAGATTTTGCTGCAATGAGTGGTGCTCCTTATTTTTTAGGTGGAGAAGATATTGGGATAAAGGATAGGAAAATGTCTGTTACATTAATGATTCACTTAAAAAACGTTAATTGGGAAAAAGTGAAGGAAACTGCTAGTACTGAAAAATTTGGTCCGGCTACCGTAACGGATCAAGTGGCATGGGGGTTTGGTGATCTTCTAAGAGAGTATAATCCAATCGAAGAAAATACACGGTTAAGGGGATTAAATATAGCGAAAATAGATGACGAATATTTTATTAATGCGTTACAAATATTTGGCGTTGATGGCTTAGATGAGCAGTCAAAACAAGAGGGAATTGAAAGAGGGAAACGGGAAACGAAACATATTTTATCCTTTTTACAGCAAGAATTCCCTGGGTTTGAAGATGCGGAAATTGCTAGTTTTCCCTCTGAACTATATGTGAGAGAAACAAGACATATTAAGGCGGAATACCAGCTCCCAATGTCTGATGTATGGACAAACAAAGATCATTGGGATTCCATTGCGTTGGGAGCATATCCAGTCGATATTCAAGCTCAAACACCAGAAGATTATGGACGGGTTGTAGCAGCTCCGATACAGTATGCTATTCCTCTTCGTTCGATCATTCCTAAAGAGATAGACGGCTTACTAGTAGTTGGTAGATCAGCTGGTTTTTCTTCTTTAGCAGCTGGAAGTGCTCGTGTTGTTCCTACTGGGATGGCAGTTGGGGAAGGAGCAGGTGTAGTAGCAAAGGTAGCCATTGAGGAAGAGATTACACTTAGAGAAATGAGTCAAAAGGAAACATTAATAAAGGAGGTAAGGGGTAGATTAAAACAACAAGGTGCTTATGTTGATCATTTTGAATTAGATTATCCGTATAAAGGTGAGTGGTATGATCAATCCATTCAGACATTATTGGATCATGGACTCATTTTTGGAAAATATACGAATGATTTACGTGTCGATGAACTAGCAACATGGAATGATTTTATAGAAATAGTAAGCGGTATTATGGAACGGGTAAATCCTGTTGTAAAAGAACAGCAGAGTGATACCATGAATCGTATTAATTCCGAGATATCGAATAAGAAGGATAATGAGATTCAAAGAGATGATATTGCTTCTGTGTTAGCAGACCTGTATTTGACTGAAGAAGAGAACAAAAAATGGCAATCCTTAATTGAAAAGGGAATTATTACGGATGAACTTGGTAAAAGGATACAACAAAATCGTGAAATACGTTTGAAAGAATTATATTCTATTGGAGCTTCAGTTATCGCACATGTGGAACGTGTCCAACACGATGAATAAGGAAGTAATCGATATGAAAAATCGAAATTAGAAAATATACTTCATACTTCATATCATTGGAACATACAACAAAAGAGTGGTGCTTCATCATAATTTGATGAGTACCACTCTTTTAGAAATCTACACTATTGATTCCCTAATACATTGGATAGTTTTCGGAAATTGGTGGAGACACTACCTGGTGAAGTGTTATATTCCTCTGCAATTTGTTTTTGGGTAATAGAAGAATTGCCGAGAATCGACCGTTGAACAAAGTACTCTAAAGCTGCAGCATACGAATTAGGCTTTTGAATAATGGGATTCTCTTGTTGACAATATTTATTCCAATGTTTAACCCCTTCCATAATTATTCGATCGCTAATGTCCTTTTCCACTAAGTGATTTGCCAAAAGTTGTCCGATTTCTTCATGGAATGGATGATCCCATTTTAGTTCATCTGCACCCTGCATCAGTGCATCAGCTAAAAACTCAGGAAAATGTTCATGAAGACCACCACTTGCTTGATTATACTTGTCAACTAATTCATTCATTGCACTTGAGTCCTGTCGATATAACTTAATCATCGTATAAACAAAGTTGTGATAATTAATAAACGGAACAAGAGATCCAATAATAATAGATCCGACTATTAATTCGTCTTTTTTATGGGAAGGAATGATATATATCTTATTTGTTGAAATTTCCTTTATAGCCGCAACTTGTTTCTTATGTTCTACCGAGGTTACTTCATAGGCAGATGGAGTTGACTCAGCCCATTTAGAAAGGATGTTTTTCGCTTGTGGACTTAGCTTTGAGGCATAAATCCTATAAAAGTTATCAAATATTGTTTTATTATTTTCCAGAAATGCGACATGAAACATAATCCAGATAATAAGACCTGTGTTATAAACATCTGTTATGGCACCATTATCTTGTAGAGATGATTTTTGATACGATTTGATTTGCTTATTAAGTTTAGTTTCATATTTATTGATTGTAAAAGAAATTAGTTCTTGATGTATATAATTAAGCTCTTCGTTAGTTGATTTGAATTGGTTCGTGTTGATAGTATTTGCACCGCAACACTTTTTATACTTTTTTCCACTCCCACATGGGCAAGGATCATTTCGTTTAATTTTACTCATTAAATAGACACCCCACGTAATATAATTGTTACCTTACAATTATGTAGGAAAATGTCGTTTTATTCAAGTTATACTTGTTTATCCTAACTTATAGGATGATAACTCCTTTTGATAACGCCCCTTGTATTCTTCCTTATATAACTGACTTTGTGTCGCTTTCATCAGTTGTGTATGATTGCTTTTCTTTGTAAGGGATTTTTTTGGGTGTAGCCCCAAATAAGATCCAAGAATACTTGAAACGTGATGACAATAAACTAACAATTAACCAAGATATCATTAAAGTCACAATAAATCCTGCAATATACTTTATGTGATAGAGTAATGGGGTTCCGAATGGTGGGATAAGCCGCTCATAAAGATTTAAAATCAGTAGATGGACTAGGTAAACCCCAAAGGAATAGGTACCTAAATGAATAAGTACATTTACAAAACTATTAGATAGTCTACGATAGATCACATAGGAAACTTGTAATAGAATAATTGCTGATAAATACGTATGAACATTCCATAATAACTCGTAAATAAGATTAGGAGCCCAGGCACCTGTTGTTCTAGTCGTATACCATACATACACATGTGCTAACGAGGCAATTAACCAACTAGACCAGATTAATAAGGTTAACAAGCCAAATCTTGTTTTCATTAATTCATGTTTCTTTATTGTGAGGAAGTCAATAATTTGGTCATAATAAATACCAGCATATATACCTAGAAAATAATAGCTGAAGTAGGAAAACGAAATACTTCCCTTGTTAGTTAGTCCAAGATAATAATGGTTTATTAGGACAAATAGCCATTGTACTAAAATCCCAATCCAAACAGCATGCTTGACTAAGCCCTTAAATCGTTTGAAGAAGTATAATAGAACTGGAAATAGGACATAAAATTGAATACTAATAAAAACAAAATAAAGATGTGCAAATACTTCCCCTGTTGCAAGCTTTTTCAAAAAATCAATGGTCATTTCACTGTTTGACATTACCGTCGTGTAATACGGGGCATTATACATATAATAGATTAGAGAAAAGATAACATAGGGCATGATGATATAAAGTAGTCGCTTTTTATAAAAATTGGTGATTAATGACTTGTTTAATGGACGATGATAATAGGAATAAAATAAAACAAAACTACTAAGGAAGATAAATGTAGGTGTTCCGAATTTAAAAAAGATATTGGAAAAGTTGTAAACCCCATATACAGAGCTTGATGTATCATAAACGCTAACAGGAAAAGATGTCACATGGACAAGTAATACACCCAATATCGCGATAGCTCTCGTAATATTTATTTCTTTTATTTGTTTCTTTTTCATTATACCAACCCTATCAATAATTGATTTCAACTAAAATTAATGGTAATGTTTAATTATCTGTGCGTCAAATGTAATTTTTGGAGTGGTTGTATGAAAAAGTCACATTGGATAGGCATATCTATCCTAATTATAGCAATAATAATAGTTTTTGGTATCTATTATTGGATACAACCTAATAATACAGCAATTGATGAGGAACTTGATGACTATCAAAAGCCTGAAGCTCTCAAAGAATTTAATGAGCAATATGATGTAATAGTGATTGGTGGAGAGCCTGAAGGGGTTGCAGCTGCGGTTTCTGCTGCACGTAATGGTGCAAAAACGTTATTAGTAGAGCACCGTGAAGAATTAGGTGGATTATTTACATACGGGATGTTGAATTTCTTAGATATCCCTCAAGGGGAAGATGGAAATTCTGTTAGTGAAGGAGTATTTGAAGAATGGCACCAAATGGTTGGTGGCGGCAATGTTTTTGGCATACAAGAAGCAAAAGTAGCCTTTAAAAAATTAGTAGATGAGGAAGAAAACCTGAGATTGTCAGCTGAAACAGATGTAATCGAGTCCGTGGTGGATCAGAACAAAGCCACAGCAGTGAGCCTCCAAAATAAGCATGGAGAATTTACTGTTAATGGGAAGAGGTTTATTGATGCAACACAGGATGCTGATTTTGCAGTTATGTCAGGAGCACCTTATTTTGTTGGAGGAGAAGATATTGGATTAGCCGATAAAAAAATGGCTGTAACCTTAATGATTCACCTAAATGATGTGAATTGGGAAAAGGTGAGGGAGACTGCAGCTTCTGAAAAGTTCGGTTATGCTGAAGTAACAGATCAAGCAGCATGGGGTTTTTCCGATCTTCATTATGATTATGAGCCTGTTGAGGAAAACACTAGGCTTAGAGGCTTAAACCTAGCAAAAATAAATAATGACTACTATATTAATGCCTTACAAATCTTTGGTATAGATGGACTAGACGAAGAATCGAAAAAGGAAGCTATCGAAAAAGGAAAACGTGAAACTGAGCATATACTTGACTTTTTACAGGCTGAATTTCCTGGATTTGAGGAAGCGAAAATAGCAAGTTTTCCTTCCGAACTTTATGTACGGGAAACACGTCACATTGAAGCAGAATATCAGCTCCCTATGTCAGATGTATGGACAAATAAAGATCACTGGGATGGAATTGGATTTGGAGCATATCCTGTTGATGTCCAAGCACAAACACCTAATGATTATGGATATGTCGTAAGTGACCCAAAACAATATGCTATTCCATTTCGTTCTTTAATACCAAAATCAGTTGACGGTTTATTAGTTACTGGTAGATCAACAGGTTATTCCTCATTAGCAGCAGGAAGTGCACGTGTTGTTCCGACTGGTATGGTAACAGGAGAAGCTGCAGGTGCTGCAGCGGCAATTGGAATAGAGGAAGATATATCTTTTCGTGACATGAGTGCTGATGAATCCCTTATTGATCAGCTTAGAGAACGTTTGGCTGAACAAGGAGCGTTTGTGGAACCACTGGAAACAGATTATCCATATCAAGGGGAATGGTATGATGTGTCTATCCAAACATTAATCGATTATGGGTTAGTAGTTGGTGGGTATACAAATGATTTACGTGTGGATGAAGAGGCCACAACACATAGCTTTATTAATATGATAAAAGGAGCAATTCTTCGTTCTAATCCTGATTTATATAACCAAATTGGCGATCGTCTTAACAGGATCCATGCGGATATTTATAATCAAGAAGACGAACTATTAAATAGAGAACAAGCAGCAGACATACTAGTAAATGTCCTTTTTGAAGAAAGTAAATCTAATAGCTGGCAGGCGTTGTTAGATGAGGGGATTATGGAGAATGAAATAGCTGATAAAATACCTGAAGAAGAAACATTAACCCAAAAAGAAATATATGCTATAAGTGCTTCTTTAATCGAAAATCAATAATAAGCTAAAAAAGCAAGGTACTCTCAGAAAAAGTACCTTGCTTTTTTGTATGGTTATCTAGCTGGTAAGCTTTTCATATAATTATCGGATAGTTCAAGTAATTCCAATATACGTTCATAATCTGTTTGATAGGTAGAAAAGTCTTCTAAGGGTTCACCTGTTTTTAAGTCATACGCTTCTCCGTCTGAGAACCCTTCAGCTGGTTGGAAATTAATTTCGTCATTATAGAAGGAGCCATATGGCATGTAATAACGAACGCCGAACAGATTATTCGGATAGTTAATCAAATCTTGGCCAAAATATACATGATTTTCGAGAGACATTCCCATCAGATTTGCCAGCGTCGGCATCATATCAATTTGCCCACCAACTGTTTCGATAACTTCCCCGTCTGTTTTCCCT
The DNA here is from genome assembly GCF_010993955.1 of Oceanobacillus halotolerans. Lineage (GTDB taxonomy): Bacteria > Bacillota > Bacilli > Bacillales > Amphibacillaceae > Oceanibacillus_A > Oceanibacillus_A halotolerans. Next base: position 494,569 of record NZ_WIXL01000001.1, read on the forward strand.
GGGGTATGCACGACGAAAGGGATGTTATACTGATCAAGAAATGTATATTCATGTCCTATCAATTCTTCTAGGATTGCCGTACCTTGTTCACTTAGTCCATCAGGTTTTAAGCCGAAATGATCTCCGAAAAATACTAATATGGAGTCTTCCCACATTCCCTCTGCTTTTAACTGATCGGCAAATTGTTTAAGTGCTTTGTCCGTATAGGACATTGATTCTATGTAATCACCAACCTGAGTTTCCTCAAACCTTTCTGGAAGATCAATAACATATTTATCTTCTGGTATTTTAAAAGGGTGGTGACTAGATAATGTTACAAACTGTGCATAAAATGGTTCCTGATTATCATGCAATTTTTTTAACTCTGGAAATGCTTTTTGATAGACATGTTCATCAGAAGGACCAATACCAATCATGTCTTCTACCCCGAAAAAGCGAATATCATAAAAGTCGTCAAATCCTAAAGCGGGATATAATTGATTACGATTCCAAAATGTGACTTCATTTGCGTGAAATGTTAGGGAAGTATAGCCGATTTCCGTTAGTAACTTTGGGAGACTAGGGATCGCTTTATTTCCATATGTCTCAGAAGTAGCTGTCCATGGCGCAGGATACAGTGAAGTGTTAAATAGAAATTCAGCATCTGACGTATTCCCTGCTCCTATTTGTTGATAAACATTAGGAAAATATAATCCTTCCTCGACTAACTGGTTTAGGAATGGAGTGACTTCAACTCCATCAATTTCTAAGTTTACGACAAAGTCTTGAAAAGCTTCAGCCTGTATCACGATGATATTTTTATCTTTTGCAATACCATTTTGCTTTCGTTGATCTTGCGGGATTGGTGAAATATTTTTAGTGCTTTTTATTGCTTGAATTAATTCATCTTCTTCCCCATCTTTTAAAATTGGGGTTTGTTCTTGGTTTGTTAAGGTATCGGTTGCAGCAAGAATCTCATAAGTCAGAAGTCCTTGTTTTTCAGCCGCAAGAACAGTACTGGCAATCTCGTTGTTTTTGTGGATGTTTATATTCAAACTGATTAGAATAACACCTGTAACTAGTGTAGTCATAATAAAGGTGAATGATGGTTTTGCTACTGGATTTGACTCTCTCTTTTTTATAAGGAGCTTATAAATGATTAAAAGGAAGAAATCCATAAATAAAACTAAATAAATAGGATTCATTAATTGTAAAATACTATCAGAAACTGCACCTACTTGCCCTATTTGAGAAAAGGCATGAGCTGTAGCAATGTGGCCATAATAATTGTAATAAATAAGGAGCGCTAAAAGAAATAGGGTGATAACTAAATTGATAGGAACATATAGAATAGTTTTAAGGGTTCTTTTAGGGATTAGCTCTATTAAACTAAAGATGACCAGTATATACCCTAGTTCCACCCAAATTGTATATAGGACATCACTGCTATCAAATAATAAGTACCGAACTAGTATGAATTTTAATAGGATGACGAAAAGGAAAGCAAAGTATTGAAGAGAGCCTTTTATCTTAAATTTTTCAAACAAGATTGATCACATCCCTTATTATATAAAACAATTAAGTATATGGTACAAGATCAAAAATATGTAGTAAAGGTATAATTAGGTGAAGGAACGAAAAAATCTCTATATTCTGGTGTTTTTGACGAAGAGATTCAAAAATACTATAGGATTCAGCGTATGTGTTAGTTACAATTACGGGTGTGATAGGTGAAGGTGAAATAAAAGAGTTAACCTTCACCTATCGTATTACGTCCAATAGCTTTCCACTCGTATGTGGACCAACAATTCCATCAGAAGTTAAATTATGGTCTTGCTGGAAAGATCGAATCAATGAGTCTGTCTTTTTGTCGAAAATTCCTGTTGCAGGTTGCGTTGTATATCCTAGACGTTTTAAGTAAATCTGCAATAACGTAACATCTGCACCTTCGTTCTGTAATTTCAGATTTCGTGGGAAAACAACTTCTCCTTTTTGTTGTGCAATTCGATCGGCTGCATTTGTTAAAATCGTAGCCATTTGAGCTCTGGATACACTAGTAGTAGGTTCAAATGTAGTAGGACTTGTACCTTGGAAAAAACCTTGCTGCTTCATGGAGACAATGGCATCATAGGACCATTTGTCTTTGGAAATATCCTGAAATGGGATAGGATCAGACTTCTTAGCAGGATCATACATATCGCGGAAAATGTTGTCAAGTACCGTTGCCATTTGTTCACGTGTTAATGTTTCGTCTGGAGCAAATTCACCATTTCCTTTTCCGTGAAATATTCCGTGCTGTGCTGCAATTTCAATAGCGTCCTTTGCCCAGTGATTCTTTACATCAGCAAACGTGGGTTGAGTGGTTGGTTTAAGTGGCTGTAACTCTAGTGCTCGAACGATTACGGTTGCAGCTGCTGCTCTTGAGAGCGTATCATTTGGTGCAAATTTCCTGTCACCTATTCCCTCAAACCACTTCTTTTGTTGAACATATAAAATCTCATCTCGTGCCCAATGATTCCCAGAATCTACAAACGGATAATCTATGGAAGGAGCTGCTTCCGTATTGTCGGTAATTTCCTGCCCATCTCCATCCACTGGAATTGTGTCAATATGCTCTCGTAACCATACTCCATAATGCTCCCAGACAGCAGCATTTTCTTGGCCAAGACTCCAGCTGCCTGTTCCTTTTAGGTTATATTTATGGACGAGGTCAATTTTGGCTTTTATCGATTGATTGTTTTCATACCATAACTCATAAGTACCTGGTTTAAGTGTACGTCCAGAAATGGTTGTGGTAGGGTCTCCCTCTTTTATCGTAAAGGATGCCTTTGGTGATTGGGAAGCTTCATCAAATGTAACGGTTCCATTATATTTGGTAATGAGGGATTCTACCTGGTGATTAGAAGCACCATAGCCACCCGTATTTTCAGCATGATTCCAATACCGTCCAAAAAAGGGTAAGCCTAAGACGACTTTTTCTGGAGGAACATTGTTGTCTTCCACAACTGCTTTAATAGATCTCTCCACCCATCCCATACTAGCGACAGGTCCAGCTGGGCCACCTTGGTAGCTTTCATCATATGCCATTAGCATTAAATAATCAGCGTGCTCGGATAAGGCTTTATAGTCATAAGAACCATGCCAACCTTTATCCCAGTGATTGGGGTTTGCTGCAACAGCAACAGATATTTCTTTATCTGCTGGAAGCTTTTCCCGAAGTAATTTAACGAAATCGGTATAGTTATCGCGATCTACTTCTGTTACATTTTCGATATCCACATTTACCCCGTCTAATTCATAATCTATGATGGCTTTAGCAATTTGATCTGTTAATACCTCCCGATTTTCCAATGCAGTTCGTCCTAATTCTCGGTCCCAATGGTTACTAACGAAAGGAACTACTTTTATTCCTCTGTTGTGCATTTCCTGAATGAAGTGACGATCGAGCATTGGGGTTAATTTTAATGTACCATCTTGGTTCAAATCAAAATAGGATGGAGAGACCACATTCAAATTCTCATTTGTTCGATCTACTGCCTGGATTTGCGATGTTGTATTCCCGAAGTAAATATAAGACATATTGAAGGAGGCATCATGTGCACTTACTGAATCAAACTGCATCGGAATAGAAGTGAGTAGGGTTGTACCTATCATTACTTTCGCTGTAATAATCGGCACCCCTTTTAACCGCTTCTTGACAAATTGCTGAACTACTTGGCGAAGATTATGGGTGCGTTCGGTAGGCGTTTCGCCAAGTTCTGCCGAAAACTCTTCTATAGTAGGATCTACATATAAATAAGCAATATAGCCTTGATCTGTTTTTTCCAGCTTGTAATGTATAAAATCCATGGTTACCTCCATATGTGGCATGATTAAGACTTCGTTGTTTTAGTATGATTAGGTATTGAATTTATATGTAAAATCCAGGAATGGGTTCTAATCAAGTTATTTTTTGGGTTTGTAGAGTAAGAGGCACAAGAATGAGGATCAATTATGACTAGTATGAATCCTCAATCCGCTAAATCCAGAAAAGCGGCCTAAAAGGGAGTGAAGAGGTTCCTGATTCCGTTATATGAGCAAAAGCAACTAAAAATAGGGGGGAAATGACCGAATAGAGCATATCATGCTAGAAACAGGTATTTATAAGAAATAGCGGAATGAGGACCCTAAAAACTCCATAAGACTTGGCGACTCCGACTCTAGAAGCAAAAAAGACTATTACCGATTACAAATCGGTAATAGTCTTTGTGTTATTGTAACGGATATACCTGCCAACGAGATAAGTCAATATCTTCTTTCGTAATCATAGAGGTTGGGAAGATAAAGGTCCATGGTTTACTTGTATTAGCTTTCACACTGAAATCTTCTAGCTTAAATCCTCCCTTGGCCACTTCATCACCACTAGCATCTTTCACACCTAATGGAACTTGCTGTAGGGAGATATTCTTCTCAGAGCCATTGCGGATTAATATCGTCACAACAAGGTCCCCACTGTCTTTTTGTTTTGCATCTAACCCCATAAAATTCACTTCACCAGGCTTTAATGATGGTGCATTGGAGACAATTTGTTCTAACTTCGTCTTCGTTTCATCAGCAATCGATTTTTCCCACGATTCCTCTAAATCAAGCTGGTGTTTTTTCTTTAATTCAAATGCTAATGTCCAGTCACGCAATGGTGCATCAGGTTTTTGTTTAATATCCTCTTTTCCAAACACAAACTTCCAAGGACGTGCACCATTAGCTGGGATATTCCCTAATCTAGCTAGATCAAATTCCTTTTTTGCAATAACTTTTTGATCAGATCCTAGTAGTAAGATATTCGTTTTGGCAAATTTGACTGTTTTTGGAACGGTATTGCGTATTAATCCCGTGACGACAATTTGGTTGTCATTCTGCTTTAAAATTTCCATTCCATAAATTGAAATTTGATTCACCTTTAGATTTGGTGCTTCATTATTATGAAAGGCATAAACATAACGCTCTTCGTTTGATACGTTCCAATTATCTGGAATGGATAAGGTTGTTTCCATTTCATCTGTCGTTGTCGTGTCTTCTTGATCTAAATACGCTGCTGCATCAACAGCCTCGTTTTCCTCTTTTTTCTTTTTCTTGGAGAAGTTAAACATACAATCTTCCTTTCCACTGCTTAATTCGTACTTTCTTTATCTGCTTTAACTGATTTTTGAATAAACCCATTTACCCGTACAGCGAGTTCATATTCCAAATCATGATACATGGCTTCAAACACCTTGTATCCTTCTTTTTGGAAGAGTTCAATTGGATTTTCTTGCTGATACTGGCGAATGCCAATCCCTTCTTTTAACTGATTCATCGTATTCAAATGCTTTTTCCATAACGTATCGATGACAAACAGGCCAATTCCTTTCACGGGTTTCTCTATTTTCTCTTGTTCTTTAAACGAAGTCATGAGTTCGATATGCTCATTTACAGTTGGTTTGATAAACTCTTTCACATCATCTGCTGTTTCAAACTCGGTTTCCCCAAAGGCAACATCCGACATCAAGATCGTATTTAATTCGTTTTCCAATCGATTTAAATCCCATTCTTCTGGTAAAAGATCGTCATGACAGAATGAATCAATAAAAGCATATGGGAGATCCTTTGTATGTTTGATCATAAAGCCAATGGGACTGTCCGTTTCTAATAGTTGATCACGTAATTGATAAATTACTTTTCGCTGGTCGTTAATAACCATCTCTAAGTTTAGATTGAAATCACGGAACTGGGATTGGACACCTTCGCTAATTTTTTGTGCTGTTTCCACAAATTTCGTCACGTTGGCAGAAGTTATCAGTCCGTCTTTATTAATTTTAAATTTAGGTTTCATCCGTTCTAATTCATCGGCCGCATAGCGGATAAACAGGTAATCCTCGAGTGATATGATAAATTGAGTGGAACCAGGATCACCCTGACGAGCAGCACGACCTTTTAGCTGGTTGTCAATTCGGCGACTTTCATTCCGTTCTGTTCCAATCACATGAAGCCCACCAAGCTCACTAACACCATCTCCGAGCATAATGTCGGTACCACGACCAGCCATATTCGTCGCAATCGTTATTTCCCCTTTTTGTCCAGCTAAAGCAATTAAGTTTGCCTCTTGTTGCACACTTTTAGCATTTAATAGCTGATAAGGAATCTGTACTTTTGCAAGGTGTTCTGCGACAGCTTCTGATTGTAAAATGGATGTTGTCCCAATTAAAATAGGCTGTCCTTTTTGGTGGCGTTTTTTGACATCTTCTACAAGATAACGGTATTTTTGCTCCTTAGTTTCAAAAACCATATCATCGTGGTCCATACGCTGGTTTGGTTTATTGGTTGGAATGGAAATAACGTCCATGCCATAAACAGATCGCAGCTCCGTTTCTTCTGTTTTTGCTGTCCCCGTCATCCCAGCAAGTGTTGGGTACATACGGTAATAGTTTTGAATCGTAATGGATGCATGTGTTTTATTTTCTTCGGTGATGACAAGTCCTTCTTTTGCCTCAATAGCCTGGTGAAGCCCATCACTCAAACTACGACCTTCCATAATACGGCCAGTATTCATATCGACGAGTTTCACTTCACCCTGTTCGACAATATAATCAACATCACGTTCATACAGCATTCTTGCACGTAATGCTTGTAATAGGGAGTGGAATAATGAGCTATGTTCAAGATCAAATAAATTCTCGACGCCGAACACTTTTTCGCATTTATTTAACCCTTTTTCGGTAAAATTAACAACTTTTAATTCCAGATCATAGGTGAAATCTTCATCCTGTTTCAGGCTTTTGATTACATTGGCACATACCCCATATAACCGATCACTTGGCTTGTCCTTTCCAGCAATAATAAGGGGTGTTTTCGCCTCATCAATGAGCACACTATCCACTTCATCCACAATGGCAAAATGATACGGACGTTGTACCTTTTGACGAAGATCCTGGACTGTATTATCTCGTAAAAAGTCAAAACCAAATTCCGTCCCAACCCCATAGGTAATATCACATTGATAGGCTTGTTGTTTTTCAGTGGTGCCAAGGCCAGGTACATTTAAGCCAACGGAAAGACCGAGGAATTCATGAATTTGTCCGATCAATTCCTTATCCCGTCGTGCTAGGTAATCATTGACCGTAATAATATGAACGCCTTTTCCTTCCAATGCGACAAGGTAACTTGGCAAGGATGCAACGAGCGTTTTCCCTTCTCCTGTAGCCATTTCAGCGATGTTTCCTTTTAACAGCACAAGGCCACCTAAAAGCTGTACATCAAAATGACGCAATCTTAAAACACGCTTCGATGCTTCGCGTACTGTTGCAAAGGCTTCGACAGCTAAGTCATGTATCGTTTCTCCATTTTGTAGGCGATCCTTGAATTCGTCGGTTTTTTGCCGAAGTTCTTCATCTGTAAGCTTGGCATAGTTTATTTCCATTTTATTTATTTTCTGAACGATTTTATCGTAAGGTTTTAATTCCTTTTGTTTTTTTGCTTCTTGTCGTTTTTGCAAGAATTTCATATATAAAAAGCTCCTTAGCTATAAATAATCATATAGAACTTATTATAACATGAATAAGATTGTGGAAACATGTGTAATTATAGGAAAGCAAATTTCACCAAGATCTATTATTTTTTGTAGCTGAGTGTGGAGTGAATTTGTGCTGAATAGGTAGATTTTTTGTGAACTTCGGCCGTTGAATGGTGAACTTCGACCTTTGAATTTTGAACTTGAGCGGAGGAATTGTGAACTTGAGCCGATGGTTGGGAATGTTGAGCCAAAGTAAGGTGCACTTAAGCCAACGGGATTGATGAAGCACTATTATTGGTAGACCACCTTAAATATTGACCGATAGAACTGATCTACTCTCAAAATACAAAAAAAGATCCCTGCCTGAGCGGGGATCTTTATTATAAGCTCCAATAGTAATACCCTTTTTCTTCACATTTTTTATGATCCAGGACACTTTTTACATCCACTAGAACTTTTTTGTTTTCATCTTTATATAAACGGTCTAGCATATCTAGTTCGTAGGTTTCCTTAAATTCTCGATGTGGTACAGCTAGTACAACACAATCTAGGTTATTTAAGTCCTCTAACGCATTTAGTTTAATGTTAAATTCGCGATAAACCTCATCTGGATCTGCCACTGGATCATGCACAAGCACCTCTACACCAAATTCTTTTAATTCATTGATAATATCAATGATCTTCGTATTTCGAACATCTGGCACATTTTCCTTAAAGGTTAGTCCAAATATCGCAACTCTCGCACCATCAATTTCTTGCTTAGCTTTAATCATCTTCTTGATAATATTGCTTGCTACATATTTGCCCATATCATCGTTGATTTTGCGACCCGACAGGATGATTTGCGAATGGTAGCCTAATTGTTCGGCTTTATATGTGAAATAGTACGGGTCAACACCAATACAGTGTCCGCCAACCAGTCCAGGGGTAAACTTCAAGAAATTCCACTTTGTTCCAGCAGCTTCTAGCACGGCTTTTGTGTTAATATCCATTTTATTAAATACCATTGATAGCTCATTCATAAAGGCGATATTGATATCACGCTGAGAGTTTTCGATAACTTTGGCAGCCTCGGCTACTTTAATCGATTCTGCTTCATGGACCCCTGCCTCAATAATGGAGCCATACACTTGGGAGATTTCTTGAAGTGCTTCGTCATCAGAACCCGAAACAATTTTAATAATTTTCGTTAATGTATTTACTTTGTCACCAGGGTTAATTCGTTCTGGTGAATAGCCGACCTTAAAGTCTTCACCGAACTTCAGGCCTGACTCTCTTTCTAGCTCTGGAATACATATTTCTTCAGTTGTTCCTGGATAAACGGTTGATTCATATACCACAATGGAACCCTTCGTTAAGTTTCGGCCTACAGTAACACTAGCACCAATGACAGGATTTAAATTTGGTGTTTTATCGGTGTTAATTGGTGTAGGAACTGCTACAATATGAAATTTGCAATTCTTTAATTCCGCTTCATCACTTGTGAGCGTCATTGTCGTATTTTGAACTGCTTCGTTCCCAACTTCATCTGTCACATCGATACCATTGCGGTATTTCTCCAATTTTTCTTCATTGACATCAAAACCGACTACATCATAATTTTTCGCAAGTTCAATAGCTAATGGTAATCCCACATAGCCTAAACCAATAACGGAGATTTTTTCTTTTTTTGCTTTTATCTTTTCAAACAAGCTCATGATTTTTTGCCTTCCTTTTTTACATAAAGTTTCGTCAATAACCTATTCCAAAAATACTATACCTTTATAGTTTGTTCTTGTATAGCAATAACTATTTAGGTGGATTGATATTAATGCATAGTTAATATGCGTAGTAATTAAAGAAATTGTTTTCCCACCGTTCTGGAAATACACTTCGCTTTCACCAGAGGCATAAATACGACGTCTGTTCAAACTTTTCGTTTTCACAGTGTCTACTTTACCGCGGGCGGCTGGTGAGCCTCCCAACTCGTTCCTCGTTTAGAGAGTCTTTGTGTATTTCCTCCACTATGTTATGCTATTTTACCTTTTATTAATGTACTATCAAACAAGGCTTGATTGGAGCGTAGGATAGTCGACTCCTGCAGGAAAAGCACGTGTCAGAAGACCCCGCAGGAAGCGGTTTTCTTCCGAGGAGGCTGAGGCCGTGCCTGTGGAAAGCAACTATCCGTAGCGGAAATCAATTGCGTAATTTTAATGTGCATCATATAAAAATGCGACATTAAAAAAACAACATCGAACATATATCTTATTATACAGATTTTGTAAAATGATTGCATTGTATAGTGATACCGATTTGCTAGAATACCTCTGTGTGATAAACTTATTCATATACGAATGCTAAACGAAAGCAGACGAAGGCGAACGAAGGAGAAAAAACAATGAGTGTAAAAAAAGCTATTATACCAGCAGCTGGGTTAGGGACACGTTTTTTACCAGCGACAAAAGCACAACCAAAGGAAATGCTTCCAATTGTCGATAAACCTACGATTCAATATATTGTTGAAGAAGCTGTTGCATCTGGAATAGAAGATATCATCATCATTTCTGGACGTGGAAAGCGAGCAATTGAAGATCATTTTGATATATCGTATGAGCTAGAAGAAACCTTAGCACGAAAAGGAAAAACCGATATGCTGGAGATGGTTCAATCCATCTCAAGGCTTGCGAATATTCACTACATCAGACAAAAAGAACCAAGAGGGCTCGGACATGCGATTGCCTGTGCACATACCTTTATTGGGGATGAACCATTTGCCGTCTTATTAGGGGATGATATTGTCGAATCGGAGGAGCCATGCTTAAAGCAGTTAATTGATGTCCATGATAAGTTCGATTCTTCTGTTGTCGGGGTCCATGATGTACCATATGAAGATGTTTCGAAATATGGAATTATTAAGCCGCTATCATCTAAACAATTTACAGACGATGTAACAGCAGTGGAGTCCTTAGTGGAGAAACCACCAAGACAGGAGGCACCATCTAATTTAGCAATCATGGGCAGATATGTCCTTTCTCCTGAAATATTCTCGATCTTACAACAGCAAGAACCAGGGAAGGATGGGGAAATTCAATTGACGGATGCGTTGGAAAAATTAAACGAAAAGGAGCAAGTCCTAGCCTATAATTTTACCGGAGAACGATATGATATTGGCGGTAAATTAGGATTTGTGCAGGCAACCATTGATTTTGCATTAAATCGGGATGATTTACATGATGATATAAAAGCGTACATGGAGCAGAAATTAGAAGATTTAAATAGTAAGGGTTGATTTTAGTTCAACAATTAAATACTCATATTAAAAGGAATTTGGTCAACATCCAAATTCCTTTTTCTTTTTATCCCGCATGTAACGGGCAGTAAGACCCCCACTTTAAGATTTCGAGGAGATCCAAGAAAGATAAGTGGGGGATCAAACTGCCCGTAAATGTCCGATTCGTTCAACTAACAATCAGTGGGGGAGGAAAAGAAACCCCCACTGATTGAAGTTTCACTATATTAAGGAATATTTAACTTCAGTTTACAGCTACTTAATCTAGTATCGTTATAGTAGAAATATAGGAAATTTTTTAAGAATAGGAGGTGTTTTCCACTAAAATGCTGTAAGAACTAATTATGAAGTGAATCAAAAGGGAGGGGAGATAAAGTTGAAAAGGTTCTTAATTCTATCATTGTTATGTTTATTGGTGATAAGTAATATGTTTAGTCATTTTACAGTTTCTGTTTTAGCTGAGGAACAAACGGATCCGGAACAACAAGAAATAGACGCGCAAAAAAGTGAAGGCCAAATGGATGTGGAAGTAGACGCACCCTACATAGTACTTGAGGATTTTGAAGAGGGAATAAGTAGTTGGAAAGTAACTGGTGCGAGGTATAACACTATTAATGCTTCTATCTCAAACGAGGTAGTACGATTTGGAAACAATGCCTTGAAATTAGACTATGATTTTATCGGAACACAAGGAACATCTGGTGTGTATGCCTCCAAGGATACTGAGATTGACATTCCTGGTACCCCTGAAAAAATTGGCATGTGGGTCTATGGTGATGGGAATAAGCATTGGCTACGACAACAAGTGACTGATGCTAATGGACAAAGCTTTAATATTGATTTCACAAATGATTACCCAAATGGCGTGACATGGGAAGGTTGGAAATATGTAGAGGCCTCTATTCCGTCGGATTGGGAAGCGCCTTTTCGTATGGATTTACCTGTTCGGTATATGGCAACAAATGATGATGGCAAAACAGCTGATACAATTTATATTGATAATATTCGAGCTATCTATGGTGAATTCGATGAGGATGTTACCAATCCTACCTTATCCAATTTTACTCCTAGTGAAAATGAAATTACCAATACAAATCAGCCAGAAATTAGTGCTATAGGAGTAGACGAAGAATCTGGGATTGATGAAGATCGCATTTTTATGAAAATTGACGGGAATGCAGTTACGCCAGAATTTGATGTGGAAACAGGAAAGGTTTCCTACACCCCTGATACTCCGTTAGCTGAGGGATTACATGAAGCACGGGTAGAAGTATATGATAATGCAGGTAACCATAAATTTCATAGCTGGAAATTTGAAATATCTACGGGAGGACCCCAACTTAAATGGGAAGGTCCTGAAGAGGCTTATGCTGGTTCGACTTTTGAATTGGATCTAATGATGGAAGAAGCAAATACGCTTAGTGGAATGGAAGCTCAATTTTCCTATGATAGTAATTTACTTGAATTGGTGGATGGCGAGGGTGATAAAAGTGGTATTCAAATTGAAATACCAGAAAAATACGAGAATGCCATTGTTGAAAATACCGTCAATGAGAAAACAGGTGAGATTCATTTAAAGTGGGACAATCTTCAAGACATATCAAACAGTGACGAAGAAGTATTCGCAACCATGACGTTTCGGCTAGGGTTGGATGCATCAGGGGAAGTTGATTTAGCGATGACGAATGGTTCCTTAACATATACAGATTCATCGATCGGAACACTGCCGTTTTTTGTAAAACCTTTTCGTGCGCCAATTGAACAACCATTGAAGTTATCGATAGAAGGAAAATCATTAAACACACCTAGTAAGATTACTGTAGAAGACCAACAAGGAAATGCTGTTGAAGGAGCAAAAATTAATATACTAAATGATCAAAAGCTCATCAAAGTTGTGGAACCAACAGATATCTATAAGGGTGGAAGTGGTGTAGCTGGTGAACCATTTAAGAGTGTTGATGTAGGTACATACATGCCAATTGCCAAATATCCGTATGATGGTTTTGATTATTATCGAATCTTTATGCCAAATGGGGAGCAACGCTATTATCATGTTCCGAAAGAGGATGTTGAAGAAGTAGAATGGAGTTCTCTTTTCGAGGAGACAGATCGTAATGGCGAAATGAATACGGATCTGTTAACAATAGCTAGGATACCAATAAAAATCCAGGCCAGTAAAGGTGAGTTGGTGAGTCAGGTAATGTCTTTTGAAACACTTCCACAACTAGGAACACAAAAGCCAGAAAATATTGTCTTAACTTGGGTGAGCGATCCGAAAACATCTCAGCATTTTACATGGAGAACAGGCACGGCGGTTACGGATTCAGTAGTTGAGGTGGTGCCAGAAGGAAACGGATTTGATAGTGAAAAGTTACAGCGTTATACGGGAACTAGTGAGTTATTTTCAAATGAAGAGGCAGAAATGATGCTTCATTACAGTGAGGCTACTGGATTATCGCCTGGTATGACATATCAGTATCGTGTTGGCGATGGGACTGAAGGAAGTTGGAGTGAAGTCGGAACTTTCACTACGGAGTCAGCAGAGGAAGAACCATTTCGGTTTATGTTTGTTACCGATACACAGGCACAAAATAGAGAGGGATTTGAGTACTGGACAGATTTATATAACCTAAGTTTGGAGAAGTTTCCAGGTACAAACGTTGTTTTACATGGTGGTGACATCGTAGACGAAGGTAATAACATTTCACAATGGGAATATTTCATGGAAGCTTCTCAGGATGTAACGACGAAATTACCTTTTATGTCTGTGCTTGGTAACCATGAAGTATATGGAGATGGGGAGAATATCTTTAAAAACTTGTTCCCTTATCCACAAAACGGTCCTTCCGGTAAAGAAGGGTTTGTCTATTCTTTTGATTATGGAAATGCTCGATTTCTAATGTTGAACTCAGAATTTGGAATACAAGATATGGAAGAACAACAAGAGTGGTTACGCCAAGAAATAGAAGAGTCTGATAAGCAATGGACGATTGCTATGTTTCATAGAGCTCCATACTCTAGCAATCCGTTAACAGGGACTGGAGCAACTGCTGAAACGTTTGCGCCTGTATTAGAAGAATTAGGTGTTGACTTAGTTTTGACGGGACATGATCATGCTTATATGAAATCACATTTAATGAAGGATGGACAACCACATACAGATGGGAATGGCACACAGTATATGATAGGTGGTTCGGCTGGACCAAAGTTTTATCCTGCTCAAACATATGAATATGTAGATGTATTATTTGATGAAGACACACAGCTGTTCACCTCTTTTCTTATTGATGGTGATACACTAACTGCGGAGGTTTACACTATTGATGACGAACTAGTGGATACATTTACATTACAAAAAGAAGTAGATGATGAGGAGGAAGAGCAGGAGGAACAGGCAAATCCTGAAGAAGACTCATCGGATGAACAAAATGCTGAAGAAAAAGAGCCTACAACAGGTGATAATCAACAACAAAAAGAAAGCAACGATTCATCGCTAGAGGAAAGTGATACAATGGAAAATGAACAAGAGAATGGTAGTAGTAAGGAATCAGGTAGTGAAAAAGTAAAAGATAACGAGTCAACGGATGAATCTGGTGAATTACTGCCTGAAACAGCAACGTCGATGTATCGATGGCTATTAGCTGGTTTGATAAGTATTATTACAGGATTATCTGTAATAGTTTATCGTAGAATTAAAGGGATACAAAACTAGTTATAGAATTATATGAAAAAACGTCCAAGTTCAGTAACAACTTGGATGTTTTTTTTCTAATCGTTAAGTAGATCAAGAAACTATGAAGAAGAATAGCACAAGGAAAAGGAAACAAGTTGTGAACCTGCGCGTAGCGGTAATCAGGAATCAGGTACGTATAAGACAATAGGGATAATAACTGGCAGGCGAAATTCTTTTTGATTTATGATTTTTTAATCATTTAGTAAGGCGCTTTTCGTATACTATGTTGTTCTTACTGCTGCGCATAATTCATATTGTGCGCAGTATATGATGTTTAGAGCATTTATCCGTTCCGGAAATATACTTCGCTTTCCACGGGTGGCTGCTGAGCCTCCTCAACTCGTTCCTCGTTTGCGGGGTCTCATCTAGGCCTTTTCGACGAACAGGACGTTCTAGTGTCGGCGTTGGTCACAGGACGTGACCGAGCTTAGCCGACGAACCGTTGGAGTCTACGTATATTTCCTCCACTGATTTGATCAACATTTCCTATTAAATATTATGTTTATACGATAGTTGATTGGAGCGTAAGACAGTCGACTCCTGCGGAAAAACAACAGCTGAAGATCGGAAGCGGTTTTTGCTTCCGAGGAAGCTGAAGCGTTGTCCGCGGTAAAGAAGACACTGTGAAAACGTAAAGTTTGAACAGATGTCGCACTTATGCCCGTGGTGAAAGCGACTGTCTGGAGCGGAAATCAACAGCACTTTTTTATTGCGTATAATCCATCTTATGTGCAGTATGTTGATACCTGAAAGCAACAATCATTTAGAAAATAGCCTTTAGTAAACGATGTCAAGATTTATTTCCTTTTAACAAATGACTAAAAGCTAAGAATTTGGTGAAGATGATCTTTGGAAGCAGTTTTTGCCTGTATAAAAGGTTATTTTCCATATCCGAATGATACCCAACTTTCATTTATTGCTAATTATGTAAGCGACCACGTTACGCTACCCAAATCTCATCAACTTTCCGACAATTTATTTCTTCCCCATGCTATGGTATAATGCTATAATGCCTTGCGTATAGCTTTAGAACGTATACCGATCTAAAAAAGGCAGGAAAGGCTGAAGATGGTGGAGAAGCAAAAGGTACTATTTTTCATCTATCAAATGGGTGCAGGTGGAGCTGCCAGAACCCTATTAAATATCATTAATCATTTAGACAGATCTCGCTTCACCCCAGTTTTGGTAACATTGAATTACGAGGGGAATTATGAAGCATATCTGAATTCTGATATAAAATTCATTAAATTAAACACAAAACGATTGCGATCTGCTATTATTCCATTAGCGAAAGTAATTAGACGTGAACAAATAGACATTGTCTTTAGTACGATTCCAAATTATAACACAGTTGCCATTCTCGCTAGATTATGTTCTTTTACCCGTGCGAAAATTGTCGTTCGGGAAGCAGCGTATTTGGGAGGGACCTTCTCTGCAAATCTTAAACTAAAGGTATATGGATTTTTGTATAAGTTGGCTAGTGATGTGATTGCACTCTCACATGGTGTGAAAGACAATATTGTGAAGCGATACAACGTAAAAGCAGAAAAAATCAGAGTTATCTATAATCCTGTTGACTTACGCAATATCCAGGAGAATATTCAACATGGGGAATTGCCAGAAGAACATCAGCAGCTCTTTCATGGAGAATCCAAGGTTATCGTAACAGCGGGGAGACTCGTGAAAGATAAAGACCACGCAACTTTGCTTAAAGCATTTCACCAAGTACATAGAGAGGTCAATGCACAGCTTGTTATCCTCGGTGAAGGGGAATTAAAAGATGATTTAAAGAAACAGGCAGAAGACTTACATATGCAGGATAGTGTCCATTTCATTGGATTTCAGCAAAACCCATACATGTATTTTCATCATGCAGATGTATTTGTTTTATCTTCTATTCGCGAAGGCTTTGGCCATGTTTTAGCTGAAGCACTAGCCTCAGGCACACCAGTTGTTGCGACAAATGCAAAACCTGGAGCTAGTGAAGTGTTGGACCATGGTAAATATGGAAAGCTATGTGAAGTAGGAAATGATCAAGAGCTGGCTTCCAATATTGTGGAAGTCTTAACTTTAGATGAAACGGAAAAAACGAAACTGATAGAAAAAGGGTTAGAACGAGCAGCGCAGTTTGATGCGAGAAACATTGTGCAACAATATGAAGATACGTTTGATCAATCGGGAGAACAGCCACAACGAAATTTTCAATAGGAGCTGATGGGGATGAACTCTCCAAAAAGCGTGGTCCATATGACAACGGTTCATCATCCATATGACCCACGAATTTACCATAAAGAATGTATGTCTCTTTCACAGGCAGGATATGATGTGACGTTAATTGCGCAAATTGCGGACCAGAATTCCCAAACAGAAAAGCCGATTAAGCATATCCCTGTAAAGAAATATACAAGCAGATTAAAACGAATGATTTTTGGTACACTGGATGCCTATCAGAAAGCAAAAAAGCAAAAGGCAGATGTGTATCATTTTCATGACCCAGAGCTTTTGCCAGTTGCATGGCTGTTAAAAAAGAAACATAATGTAGTCATTTATGATATTCATGAAGATTATATTACGAGTATCATGCAAAAGGATTATTTAGCAAAACCGTTCAAAAAATGGGTTGCCACAACGTATAAATATATCGAGAAATTCTTCAGTCGCCATATGGAGCTTTGTTTGGCGGAAAAGTATTATAAAGATATCTATCCAAGGGGAAGATGTATACTAAACTACCCAACGGTGAATCAGGATTTTATTAATCATGATCGTACAAATAGTCCGATTGAAGATAAATTATTGTATACTGGTAATGTCTCCTATGTTCGTGGTGCCAAAATCCATGCCAAGATCCCCAATATTGATGAGGGGATAGGGGTTCATTTTATCGGAAAATGTCCAAGTGAACTAGCTAATGAAATGTATGCCATCGCTGGGGAGGACCAAGATAGGCTGGAGATTGAAGGAATTGATCAGTTCATTCCAAAAGAGCAGATTGAAGAACGGTACTTAAGCCATAATTGGTTAGCAGGGATTGCGCTTTTCCCGCCAACCGATCATTATAAGAAGAAAGAACTCACGAAGTTTTTTGAATATATGAATGCTGGGTTGCCAGTTATTTGCTCGGATTTTCCGGTGTGGAAAAACTTTATGGAAAAATATCAATGTGGGATTGCGGTTGATCCATATAATGATTCCGAGATAAAAGAGGCAATCGATTATTTGCGACAGCACCCAGAAGAAGCAAGACAAATGGGGGAAAACGGAAAAAAAGCCGTCTTAAACGAATTAAACTGGCAAACAGAAGAAAAGAAACTAGTCGACTGGTATGCCGAGCTGTTGGCTGATTAGGAGATATACGTAAAGAGCATTAGATTAAAATGATAGGGTTGGTAAAGTGGCACATATTAAAAAACAAACCCCTTTAATTTCTATTATTACACCTGCATATAATGCGGAGCGATTTATTAGAGAAACCATTGAATCTGTTTTAGCACAAACCTACTCTAATTGGGAAATGGTCATTGTAGACGACTGTTCTACAGACAAAACCGTAGAATATGTGAAAGCATATCAACAACAAGATGATCGCATCAACCTAATTGTGCTAGAAGAAAACCAAGGTTCAGCTGTTGCCCGTAATACCGCAATGGAACATGCAAAAGGGAGATATATTGCCTTTTTGGATAGTGACGACCTATGGTATCCGGAAAAACTAGAAAAGCAGCTGCGTTTTATGCAGGAGAAAGATGTTGGTTTTTCCTTTACACAATACATCCGCATGCAAGAAGACGGTACCTTGAAAAATGCTGTATCCCGAGCACCAAAAGCTGTAGGGTATGAAGATTTACTGAGGCATTGTGTGATAGGCTGCCTGACCGTTATGCTGGATCGGGAGAAAGTAGGGTACTTAAAAATGGTTGATATACGAACTAGACAGGATTATGTCTATTGGTTAGCCCTCACAAAACGAGGTCATCTTGCGTATGGCATTCCAGAAATCCTTGCCAAGTACCGAACAGTAGATGATTCGATATCCAGTAATAAAATAAAAGCAGCAAGACGCCAATGGTATGTCTACCGAAAAATTGAAAAACAAAACCTCTTTAAAAGCATATGGTATTTCCTCCACTATGCTACAAGAGGAATCCGAAATCTAATGAAGTACAAAATCTCACCACAAAAAGAGTAGAATAAATGGCTGTTTTCACATAGTTTGTTGATATTAATATATATGATGCGTCTTAACTTTAGCTTGACTTACTTCCATCCTTTTTAATATGAGTGCTAAACCAACGCTGTGTGAAAATACTCGCTTTCCACGGGGAACGCTTCAGCCTCCTCGCGAGCAAAAGGCGCTCGCTGTGGGGTCTTCAGACTGTTCCTTTTCCCGCAGGAGTCTCGCATTTTCAACAGATTTGATTAATCTACTGTTCTGGTGAGAAAGAAATACACGAAATGTTAATTTCAGGAGCTATAACTACTTATTAATTAGAAAATCTCTACCAGTGAGGGCAGAATACGTAGACTCCTATGGAAACAACACGTGTCCGAAGACCCCGGAAGAAGCGTTCTTTGCTTCTGAGGAGGCTGAGGCCGTGTCCATGGCTAGGAAGACACTGTGAAAACGACAAGTTTGAACAGATGTCGCACTTGTGCCCCTGGTGAAAGCGAAGTGTTCTGCCGGAACGGTAAGTTATGTTGCATTTAATATCAACTATTTATTAAGGATGCGTAATTGACAAAGCAACAACCTTTTAGAAAATAGCCAAATAATACATGATTGTAAGAATCTAGGCGGGTGTCAATGGTTTGAAAACATATTTACAAGAAGTATTAAAACGAAAAGACTTATTAATTTATTTAGTAAAATCAGGACTAAAAGCAGAACACCGAAATAGCTATTTAGGTTATTTCTGGTGGCTATTAGATCCGTTATTAAACGTCCTTGTGTATTACTTTTTAGTTGTGATTATCCTAGGAAGAGGCGGAGAAGGCTATCCCGTATTTCTTGTTATCGGACTCGTTGTTTGGCGCTGGATTAGTACAACGATAAATTCATCATCTAAATCCATATTACGGTATAGTTCCATTATTAACCAGATCGCATTACCAAAATCGATCTTTCCGTTATCTTTTACGATTACGCAATTATTTAACTTTTCATTCGGATTAATTGTAATTGCTTTGTTTTTGGTATTCTTTGGCGTTGTTCCAGGCTGGGAGATTATCTACCTGCCACTATTAGTGCTGATTACATTGGTATTTTTACTAGCAATTGGCCTATTACTAGGGTACGTAACTGTTTTTGTACGGGATATTGACAATATTTTGTCCCATTTGATGCGGGTATTCTTCTACGCATCCCCTATCATTTGGCAAGGTGGACGCCTACCACCTGAATATAGTTGGGCAGTCGATTTCAATCCAATCGCTATACTCGTTACGTCTTATCGAGATATTTTGATGCATCAAACAAGCCCAAATTTCACTGGGTTATTTGTGATATTGGGAATCTCCCTGATCGTTGGGGTGTTAGTTCTATATTATTATAGTAAAAACGAACACAAAATCATTAAAGCGTTATAAAGAGGGTTTTTTACCATGGCAGATAACAATGAAGAAAAAGTAATCAAAGCGAAAAATATAGGTGTTTCCTTTTATAGTGGGCATAAAGATGACTATAAATCCCGTGTGTTTCGTTTTTTCAAAGAAAGAGGAAAGACTGAGAAGGTCAAGAAAGTCTGGCCGCTCACAGACATAGATTTTACCGGCTATAAAGGGGAAATTCTCGGTATTATTGGTTCCAATGGTGCTGGGAAGACAACACTTAGTAAAATTATTGCCGGAATTTTAGAACAAGACAAAGGGGAGATAGAGGTCGATGGCAAGGTGACGGCACTATTCTCCTTTGGGATGGGATTTAATAAAGAACTGACAGGCCGAGAAAATGTCTTTTTAAATGGGATGATGCTCGGAATCGAGAAAGACTTGATTTCTCGTTACATTGATGACATTCACGCGTTTTCCGATTTAGGTGATTTCATTGACCAGCCGATGAAATATTATTCCAGTGGGATGAAAGCAAGACTAGGCTTTAGTGTTGCCGCACACCTGCAGCCAGAAATTCTCATATTAGATGAGGCATTAAATACAGGTGATGCTAAGTTTGGTCGAAAAGCGGCTGAAAAAATGAAGGAATTGGTAAAAAATGCCAAAATGGTAATCATCGTGACACACAGTTTACGGTATGCAGAGCGAAACTGTGATCGCTTAATGTGGATTGATGGTGGCGAAGTTCGTGAAATAGGAGATCCCAAAGAGGTCGTGGAACACTATAAAGCAACCGTTCCACAAAGGCCTGCCAAAAAACGGAGCCTTAATTTAGCTAAAACAGAGACAGATGTTAAAGATACTACCGTTGTAAAAGCCGAAAATGTAGGAGTTTCTTTTAAATTAAACAAGGATACCTTTTGGGCGCTTAAAGATTTGAACTTTGAGATTAAAGAAGGGGAAGTTGTTGGGATTATCGGCCATAATGGTGCAGGAAAAAGCACGTTATGTAAGGTGATCACAAGTATCTTAACCCCTGATACAGGGACATTGGAAGTAAATGGAGAAACCTCTTCATTACTAGGTTATGGTACAGGTTTTAATGCACAGCTAAGTGGTGCTGACAATATTTATTTAAATGCTATGCTGTTAGGAATCCCGAAAAAACGAGTGGATGCAAAATATGATGAAATTGTTGAATTTGCTGGGTTGAAAAAAGCGATTGATAAACCAGTTAAGTCTTATTCGAGTGGGATGAAATCAAGACTCGGGTTTAGTATCGCTGCCATTTTAAAGCCAGATATTTTTATTATTGATGAGGCACTCTCAACTGGAGATATGGCATTTAAACAAAAAGCAAGTGAGCGGATTCAAGACATGATGGATCGCGCCAAAGCCGTCATTATTGTAAGTCATAGTATGAATTTCGTGGAAAAGGTTTGTACCCGTGCCATTTGGATGGAGCAAGGACAAATCAAATTTGATGGAAGTGCGGAAGAAGCGGTTGAAAAATATCGGATCGCAACTGGTGTGAAGAAGAAAAAGAATAACCAAAGAGTCCCGAACAAAAAAGCATAAGGAAATAGGTGGTGTGTCAGGATGCCTCGTATGTTGAAAAAGATACTCATTGGACCGATTGACTGGTTGTTGTATTCGGTCTTACGTGAAAACCATCGTCAGGCATTGGCGAATATGTTTTCAGCTGAACAAAAAGAAAAGCTGAAAAGCATCATTAATGGAAAACAGCAAATACAGCGTAAGAAATTAAAACAAATTAAATACCACCTGTATAACCTTGGCTTTGTTGAAAGAGGACTTCAAGAATTAGAAGCATTCCATAACACAGCAAAAAATGCACCGATTAAACGGTTAGCTGCTTGGGAATTAGTCCAATGGCATGCAAATAAGTACACAGAAGAAGGTGCCAAACTAGCGCTCACCTATATCCCAGCTGTCCATGATGGCGAAACAGATCAAGATCAATTAAGGCGAATTGCAATTATTCATGCGGAGTGCTTAGATCTTGTAGGCGATCCAGAACAGGCGAAAAGTATTATTCATAAACGATTAGTAGAACAGGAGCATGCAGACCTTTATTTAGCAAGAGCTAACTTAGTAGAAACATTGGATCAGCGGCTAAACTGGATTAATAAAGCGATGGGGTTTTATCAACTACAGCCTATTTCTTTTTCTTCTCGAGAAAATCAAACGTATGATGACTTACAAACAGATCCAATGGACAGAGCCATTACAGACGGACCGAAAGTATCTGTGATCCTCCCTGCTTACAATGCAGAGGATGGAATTGGAACAGCCATTGAGTCGATTTTGTCGCAAACATGGCGCAACATAGAATTACTTATCGTCGATGATCATAGTCCAGACAACACGGTAGCTGTTGTGAAAGACTACATGCAACAGGATTCGCGGATTAAATTGTTACAGACACCGGTAAATAGTGGACCATATGTCGCTCGTAATATTGCGTTAAACGAAGCAACCGGGGATTTTGTAACGATCAATGACGCGGATGATTGGTCACATCGGGAAAAAATCGAGAAGCAAGCAACACACTTAGTGGAAAATAGTGAGGTTATTGCCAATACATCGGAGCATGCCCGCTTAACAGAAGAGGATTTAAAACTCTATCGACGCGGAACACCAGGAAAATATATTTTCCCAAATATGTCTTCGATCATGTTCAGGCGTAAACCCGTCCTGGAGCGGATAGGATATTGGGATAGTGTTCGTTTTGCGGCAGACGGGGAATTTAAGCGACGCCTGTTGAAGGAATTTGGCAAGCAAGCGTATGTTGACCTTTCTACTGGGCCCTTGTCCCTCCCTAGACAGTCCGTATCCTCTTTAACAGGAAGTTCAGCATTTGGCTACAACGGATTTTTCATGGGTGTACGGAAAGAATATGTGGAAAGCTTAGAATCCTATCATCAACAAGCTGAATCCCTTTATTATCCTTATCCAATGGAAAAAAGACCTTTTCCCGTACCAGAACCAATGTGGCCGAAACGAGAAGAAAAGCAAGATGGAAGACGCTTTTTTGATGTTGTAATTGCAACTGATTTTCGCATCGTGGGGTCTGACTCGTTTGTTCTAAAAGAGATTAACAGACACCTTGCGCATGACACAAAACGAATTGGTCTCGTACAAATGAATCAGTTCGACTTAACGCTTACATCTGCTATTACAACTGATGTGCGAAACGTTTTAGACGGGGATCGTGTTCAAATGGTTGTCTATGGGGAAAAAATTAATACAGATCAGCTGATTGTCATTCATTCAGCCGTCTTAGAAGATAAACAGAAGTATGTAGCCGACATTCAGGCTGAGACGATTCAAGTTGTGGTGACAGAGGAACCAAATCAGAATGGACAAGCAGATAATATCGAGCATTGTCTTGAGCAGTTGGAAACGTATTTTGGTTCCGCGGGGAAATGGTATCCGTTGAATCACCGAATTCGAGAGTCCTTTAGTAATCACGTTGTAGAAAAACGGAATCATGTTGATCTTGCAAATGAAGATTGGGAGACTTTGATAGGCCATGACTAATGATTGGAAGTCTGATCAAAAGCTTGAACAAGAACTACTGGAATTAGATGAAAAACTAGCAAAAGCGATAATAGAACGAAAAGAGTCGGAAAAAAGGCTACAGGAGATACAAGGTGCTTTTTTACACATAAAGAGTAGTAAGGTTTGGCGCTTGCTTCAATCTATGCGAAAGTGGAAAGGCGCTATACGAACCATTATTGCTGCTTTACTTGGCAGACGAAATCGCAAAGAACTGTATAGTAAGGCCTATAAACGAAAAAAGGCAGCCAATCAATTGAAAAAGCATCTCTATCGTCTTTATAATCTTGGATTCACTGAAAAAGCATTAGAAGAATTAGAAACCTTATACAAGGAGCCACCAAATCGTTATCTGAAGCAAGCTGCTGCATGGGAGCTCATGCTTTGGTATGCCAATAAAAATACAAGAGATGGTGCTGAACAAGCATTAGCTTATTTGCCTGCTGTGGTCCAACGTGAAAATGATACCGATCGTTTGCGACGAGTAGCCATTATCGAGGCAGAATGCTATGACAGATTAGGGATGCCTGATAAGGGGAAACAGATTTTACAAAGACAGTTGACACAAAAAGAGCATGCTGATTTATATTTGGCTTTAGCAAATTTGGAAGAAACGATGGAGAAACGGTTGGAATGGATCAATAAGACTTTACGTTTATACAACCTTCAACCAATTACGTTTGGAACAAATGATGGTGAAATTACTTATGACGACCTGCAAACAAAGCCAATGGATAAAAAGATAGCGAACGGTCCAAAGGTGTCTGTTATTCTCCCTGCTTATAACGCAGAAGATGGGATTGGCACAGCGATACAATCTATTTTAGAGCAGACGTGGCGGAATCTTGAGCTCATTATTGTGGATGACTGCAGTCCTGATCATACAGTTGATGTTGTAAAAGGCTATATGCAACGGGATAACCGGATTAAATTGCTTTCCACCCCAGTTAATAGTGGACCTTATGTAGCGCGAAATATCGCCTTACAGGAAGCAACAGGTGATTTTGTCACGATTAATGATGCAGATGATTGGTCACATGCAGAGAAAATAGAAATTCAAGTGAAGCATTTAATGGAGAATCCGGATGTCATTGCGAATACGTCAGAACATGCAAGACTAACAGAGGAAGATTTGAAGCTTTATCGAAGAGGGACACCAGGGAATTACATCTTTTCGAATATGTCGTCTCTTCTATTTCGACGAGAACCAGTCATCGAACAAATCGGGTACTGGGACAACGTAAGATTTGCGGCAGATAGTGAGTTTAAACGTCGGCTAATGAAGGTGTTTGGTGCGAAAAATGTTGTCGATTTGCATACAGGTCCATTGTCACTACCAAGGCAATCTGTTCGTTCCCTGACTGGAAGTTCTGCATTTGGTTATAATGGCTTTTTAATGGGTGTACGAAAAGAATATGCAGAAGCACACCGGTATTATCATCAATCAGCAGTGTCGCTTTATTTTCCCTTTTCACAGGAAACTCGCTTATTTCCCGTACCAGAACCAATGTGGCCACAGCGAGAAGAAAAGCAGGCTGGAACTCGCTATTTTGATGTTGTGCTTGTTGCCGATTTTCGCTTAAAAGAAGATGTATCTGAAATAGAAGCAGCTTTGAAAGCACAGCAAGAAGAAGGACTACGAACTGGCTTAGTGCAATTGGCGGATTACAAGGTTACGACTCCTAAGGAAATTCAGCCAGCAATACGGGGAATGCTGGATGGGTATTCGATTCAACTACTCGTCTATGGTGAAACGATTCGTTGTGATGTCGTGATTGTAATGAATCCGAAAATTTTACAGGAAAAGCAACAATATGTACCGAAGCTTCAACCAGCTACAGTTCGCGTAGTCCTAAAGGAAGCCTCTAGTATTAGCGAATTAAGGCGATGTGTGAATCATTTGGAGGATTATGTCGGAAAACGCGGGAAATGGTATCCAGCCAATCAAACGATTCGGAACACCATCAAGGAAAAACATGGAAATAAATTACGCTTTTCGAAAATAGCTAGTGAAAACTGGGTTAGTGAGGATCCTTCCTTATATTTGAAGCAGTTAGCAGATTGGGTAGTGGAAAATCAACGCTTTCATAAAGGAGATGGTTACCATCAAACGACACAATGATCAATTAAATAACAGTAGTAATAACCATCCGATGGAAGAAGCAGGTCCACACAAATCACATCATGAAGAAAAAATAGAGGAATTAATAAAAAAAGAAGAATTACTCAAACACGAACAAAGCGAAAAAAGGTATAATGAAAAGGAAATAAAAAATGTCGAAAAAAGTAAGACATGGAAGGCAAGTGCGCCACTGCGAAACGTACGATCTTTTTTTGCCAAAATAACAGGACGTACAAAAGCATTAGAACAAGAACAACAGATTAAACAGCTCGAAGCGAAACTAGTAGAAACGAAAAATCAGCTATACGAGACAAGAGAAAGCTTACACGAGGCAACCTTGAATCAACTAGGTATACATGCCAGTGAAGCTGTACAACTCGTAAAAGAAAAATCTGCAGAAGGGGATTTACTCCCATACATAGATGAATTAGTGACCCAAAAGAAAGCAAAGGATACCAATTATACAAATGCTTTAAGATACGCAGCACGCCGTTTTATGAATGAGAAAGAGATGTACAAAAGGCATGTATATGAAAAAATTTTGCCAAGCTTAAAGGTGGAAGATATACCAGAATTTATGATCCGTGTAGGACTAGAAGGGGAAAATCCCGTCGCATTGAATCAACTCTCATCTTTCCGTGCTAGCTTAACGATGCGAATGCGCCAAAAACAGCTGGTCGACTCATTACCAGAGTGGGTGGTAGATGACAAGGAACGAGCGTATGCGTTTATGGACAAGCTAGGGGTGAGAAGACCTTGGACCTCACCAGAAAAATATACGTATGCAAACATCCCTGAAAAAAGTGGTGTTGTGATTAAACCAGTTGATGGTGCTGGCTCTCGTGGTGTTTATCTCGTGTATAGTCCTACGAAAATTGTCGATATCAAACGTTCGACTAATCTAATGAGCTGGGATGCATTAAAAGAAAGCATGGCTGAGGATCTTGCTTCTAATTGGGTAGAGGAAGATCAGTGGTCAATGGAAGAGTTAGTACTAGAAGATCACGAGCAACAAATTCCAGCCAGTGATGTTAAATTTTATTGTTTTTATGGCAACGTTGGGCTCATACTAGAAATAAGTCGTGTACCAGAACTAAAATATTGCTGGTGGACGAGTGATGGAAAACGAGTTCGAACAGGAAAATATGACGATGACATTTTCAAAGGAAAAGGGGTTAGCCCAGAAGAGCTTGAGATGGCTAAGGAAATTAGTTTGGCTATCCCAGCTCCATTTGTCCGGATTGATTTCCTTCGTTCGCGTGATGGGTTAGTATTTGGTGAATTCACTCCAAAGCCAGGTAATTATGACGAATTTGATGATCCTACCGATAAGTGGCTAGGAGATTATTTTGCAGAAGCTCAAGGAAGACTAGTACAAGATTTGTTAAACAAAAAGCAATTTGCTGATTATCAAGCATTCATAAAGGATACAACGAACAATTAATATAACAAGGTTCGGGAACGGAATATAGGAGGAACTCTGATGGAACAAACAAACCCAGAGTGGTTACCACATTTATCAAATGAAATCGTAGCAGATGCACATGGGAACTTACTTGATTCGTATGCAGTAGCATTGGAAGGCTGGAGAAGAGGATTAACGTTACGCTGGCATGTGAAGGATTCTGAGAAGTTTAGTGAAATGCGAACGTGGTTTGTCGATAATCCTGGTCAGCTATTTTCCCTTCGTTCAAAAGAGAAAACCCATTACTTCTTTCGGACAAGAGGCGATAAAATATCCAATAAAGCAGTAGATATTGGAAGAGACAAAGAAAAAACAAAAGAATATGTAAAAGCTGCTGATATTCCCGTTCCAGAAGGGTTACAATTTTCCGAAGAGGACTCAGATGAAATGATCAAGGAATATGTTTCATCCATTGGTTTTCCGGTTGTGGTAAAGCCAACAGATGGCAGCTTTGGAAGAGGGGTTATTTCTAATATAACGAGTATGGGAGAATTAGAGGATGCCCTCACCTATGTGCGTTCTGAGCTAAATTTTCCTAATGTAATCGTGGAAACCTATATTCCAGGTAAGGAGTATCGTCTTTATGTCGTTGGGGATCAAGTAGTTGGTGCGATTAATCGGATTCCCCCAAATGTCGTAGGAGATGGAAAGCATTCGTTAAAACAATTAATTGATCTAAAGAATGATGAACGGAGCGAAAACCCTCGTCTCGTTAGCTGTCCCATTACGATGAATGAGGAAGTAACGAATTTTTTAAGTCGAAAAGAGCTAACGTTAGATGATATCCCAAAAGACGGGGAACAAGTGTTCTTAAGTGGTAAAAGCAACCTATCACTTGGTGGTGATCCGATTGATGTCTATGATGAACTGCCCCAGGGCATTAAAGATACTGCTGTTAAAGCCTTGCATGCTGTTCCTGGACTTGAGCATGGCGCGGTGGATTTAATTATTCATCCAGATAAATCGCCAGAAGAAGCAGGGTATATCTTGGAACTAAATCCTACCGCCCAGCTAGGTGGAATTTTATATCCGATGAAAGGAAAGTCCCGCGATGTCCCGGCGGCTATTATAGATTATTATTTTCCAGAAACAATAGATGTAAAAATGAATAAAGGTAAAACCTATTTTGATCTTTATGAAGTATTGGATCCATTACATTCCAGAGAGGCTGTCGTGACCACTGTAACCCCTTCACCAATGGGGGAAATCGTTGCGAAGAAGTATACCGTCTCTGGTGATGTTCAAGATATTGGATATCAGCGAGGATTACGTAAACAAGCCTTTGAACGCTACCTACATGGCTTTGTAGAAAGCCTTGAAAATGGGGATATTGATGTCGTTGTTGCTGGAGTTGATCCAGAGATGGTGGACGATTTTAGAAATGGGCTTTTAGAAGATGAAGAAAGAGCACATGTTACGAATATTACAGAAAGTGCCTATGAACAACCAGTAAAGGTCGGCTTTGAAGTCCGAGCAGACCTAAAGACACAGCTAGAGGAATTGCAACGGTTGAAACAAGAAATAGAAGTAACCGAATTAGATATGAAAAAAGCTGAAGTACAGCGGCGCAAATTACAAAACAGCTTGTCATGGAGAATTACCAAGCCAATACGAGCAATTGGGGCTATTTTTAAAAAGTAGATGGTATTTTGGCAAAGTTTTTCTGTCAATAACGGAACGAGGATTACATCATAACCCCAACGAGCGAGTGAAGCTTTAGGAGGAATGGAACATGAAAGAGGAACAAGGGATTAGCCTGCCTCAACTTCCAAATGAAATCGTAAAAAATGCTAGGAAAACAAGGTTAGATGCTTTCGCGATAGCACTTGAAGGCTGGAGAAGAGGTCTAACATTAAAATGGTATACAAGGGATTCAGAGCATTTTCAGGATATGGTCATTTTTGGTGTTAATCCACCAGGACGATTATTCTCGCTAAGCTCAGACCAAAGAACCCATTACTTTTTCCGGACCAGAGGAGATAAAGTAACCAATGAAGCGGTTGAAATTGGCTCTGAAAAAGATGATACCAAGGTATGGTTGGATAAAGCAGGGGTCCCTGTTCCATTAGGGAAGGGCTTTGAAGCTGAAGCAACGGATGAAGAAATTATTAACTATAGTAAAGAGCTTGATTTCCCATTAGTGTTAAAGCCAACAAATGCAAGCTTAGGAAATGGTGTTGTCACCAACATCAAGAATGAGCAGGAATTTAAAAAAGCGATTCAGTATGTACGGCATGAACTAGAATATCCTGAGGTCGTCGTGGAGCAATATGTCGAAGGAAAAGAATATCGTGTTTATGTCATAGAAGATGAAGTCATCGCCGCATATAACAGAGTTCCTGCCAACATTATCGGGGATGGGAATCATACTATCGAAGAATTGATTGATTTAAAGAATTACGAACGTCGGAAAAATGCACGGTTAAACAGCTGCCTGATTGAAATGGATAAGGAAATCTTAGAATTCATTCAGTCCGCGGGCTACTCCTTAGAAAGTGTCCCTAAAAAAGGAGAAGTGATTTATTTACGGCAAAAAACAAATATATCCTCTGGTGGAGACCCAATCGATGTAACGGATACATTGCCAGATGAATTTAAACAAATTGCGATTGATGCGGTCAAAGCTGTACCTGGTTTATACCATGGTGGGGTGGATATAATTGTTAATGAAAATAGAACGTCCTTAAAAGCACCAGGAGTCGTCATTGAGTTAAAT
This sequence comes from Oceanobacillus halotolerans, assembly GCF_010993955.1. GTDB lineage: Bacteria > Bacillota > Bacilli > Bacillales > Amphibacillaceae > Oceanibacillus_A > Oceanibacillus_A halotolerans. The sequence goes on from NZ_WIXL01000001.1 coordinate 524,509, forward strand.
CCGACAGCACAAATTGGCGGGATTCTCTACCCATTAAAAGGGAAAGCACGCAATATTCCAGGTGCGATCATTGATTATTACTTTCCGGAAACAAAAGGAATTGAAACGGCAAATTCCAGCGTTTACTTTGATATGACAAACGTTTTAGAACCATTGGAAAGTCGTTCTGCAATCGAAGTGGAAGTAATGCCAGCGCCAAAAGGGAAAATGTATGCGAAACGATATGTCGTACGAGGGACTGTACAACGCCAAAGTTACCATCGTTGGCTGAAAAAACAAGCACAGGATCGACATTTACATGGGCATGTAAAAAATATGGTGTTTGATGAGATTGAAATCATCGTTGCTGGAACCGATAAAGTAGCTATTGATGAATTCAAAGGTATGATTAGTCAGTACGCAAACAATTCAGGTGTGAAAGAAATTGAGGAAGAAGATTGGGAAGAACCAGTAACAGTTGGGTTTGATATTGCGGAACTATATAACACTTCTAGCCCCAAATCAATGCAACATGCTTTAAGGAAAATGGAAAGAGATTTAAAGCTAATGACCAAACAGAAAAATAGAATGGAGAAAGATAATCGCCAAATTATGGAAAGTAGTTCCTGGAAGGTTGCAAAGCCAATACGCGTTGTTGGTGACCTAGTGAAAAAGTTTAAATAAGCAGAAAATAGCGGAAAACCTACCAAGTTTTTCAGCAAGTAACCGGTGACTATGAAGCATTGTCCGTGGAAAGCGACTGGCTGGAGCGGAAATCAACCAAACTATTTTACTGCGTCTAATATGGAAAATACGACGTTTACTAACATTTTGACTAGTAATCCTTAAGGAAACGAGGGGTATGACATGGAGGAACAATATCCAGATTGGCTATCAAAACAAATAATAGCTGGAGCACGTGGGTTTAACCTTGATACGTACTTGGTAGCATTAGAAGGCTGGAGACGTGGCTTGTCGCTAGAATGGTATTATGAGCCTTCTGATGTAACCGATCTTAAGATTATTGGATTTCAGCCATTAGGAAAAACCTTCTCATTGCGTTCTGATGAGAAAACACACTTTTTCTATCGTTCAAGAGGAGATAAAGTAGCTAATCAAGCTGTCGATATTGCATCAAGTAAAGAAGATACAAAAGCATACCTCTCCAAAGCTGGTGTTCCAGTTCCTCAAGGGATACGATTTTACCAACAGGAACGTGATGAAGCAATTTTAAATGAAGCTTTATCTTTAGGGTTTCCATTAGTCGTAAAACCAACATATGGAAGCTTAGGCAAGGGTGTCATTACCAATATCCGGACGAAAGAAAAGCTACTAGAGAGTATCACCTATGTGCGAGATGAGCTCGGATTTACCGACTTAATTATTGAACGCTTTGTGCAGGGTGATGATGTTAGGGTTTATGTAGTAGGAGATTCCGTTTTAGGCGCAGTTAAACGAGTTCCTGCAAATGTCGTGGGCGATGGCATTCATTCTATAGAAGATCTTATCAAAGAGAAGAATAAGGCTAAAAAAACGAATCCACATTTATCTACTCGGTTAATAAAAACAAATGATCAACTAACGAAATATTTACAGGACCAACAGCTATCACTTCAAGATGTACCAGCAAAAGATGAAGTGATTTATTTGAATGGAAAAAGCAATATTTCAGCTGGTGGTGACTCGATTGATGTGACAGATGAATTACCAGCTACGATAAAGGAAATAGCCGTGCAAGCTGTACAAGCCATACCAGATTTGAAACATGCTGGGTTAGATTTGATAATGGATGATGATCAAGCAACTGTTATTGAAATAAATGCTACAGCAGGAATTGCACTTCATATTTTTCCGCTGTATGGAAAACGAAGAAATATACCCGCGGGCATTATTGATTACTATTTCCCTGAAACAAAAGGATTAGCAGACCAAAGAAAGCAAATTTATTTTGATTATAAAACCATCCTGAGGTTATTACGTAGTCATGTTGCACAACAGTTAGAAGTTCCTAATGCTCCAGCAGGAAAATTACATGCAAGACGGTATGTTATTACTGGTAAAGTCCAGGGTGTCGGTTTTCGAAAATGGATACGTAAACAAGCTATAAAACAAGGGTTGCACGGTTATACGAGAAATTTAAAAAATGGAAAAGTAGTTGTCGTTGTAGCTGGAATTGATGAGCAGATAGTCGATGGGTTTCAAGAGATATGTCAAAAAGGACCAAAGCGTGCCGAGGTATCCGAGGTGAAAGCATATCCATGGGAAAAACAAATACGGATTGGCTTTGAAATTAGAGATGATAACTAACATAACATTAAGCGCAAGCTAACCGTTTAGAAGAGAGGGTTCAGGATGATGGACAATCAAAGTCGAAAAGTAACATTAGCTGCTACTGGGGATATTTTACTGCATGATCGTTTATATAACAAAGCAAAAATAGGAAAAGATCGCTATGACTTCAGTGAATTATTAGCAGAAGCAAAACCGTTATTTAAGAAGGATTACCTAACTATTGTCAATCAAGAGTCGATCATTGGAGGGGTTGAATTAGGATTATCCAACTTTCCACATTTTAATAGTCCTATGGAAATAGGACATACGTTAAAAGATTTTAATGTCGATATTGTCAACCTGGCAAATAATCATGTGCTAGATAAAGGAGAAGAAGGCATTTTAAGGTCGATTGAGAATTGGAATAAACTTGGAATGCCTTATGTTGGTGCTTATAACTCTCCAGATGATCAAAAGACCCTTCGTATTTTTCATAAAAATGGCTTAAGGGTTTGCTTTATTTCCTATACAAAGCGTATGAAGGGAATGAAAATACCGAGCAATAAACGATATTTAGTGAATACATTTGAGGGTGCGAATGTGTTGCCGATTGGAAAGTTTATTCGCCAACTGAAAAAGATGGACGTAGCTGATGTTATCGTATTGTCTATTCACTATGGGAAAGAATACCATATGCTTCCAACGTCAGATCAGAAGGAAATTACTGCATCATTGTCAGATGCGGGAGCCGATGTTATTTTAGGACATCATCCCCATGTGTTGCAACCACCTTCATACATATTAAATTCAAGAGGTGTTGATTCCTTTGCTATATATTCACTAGGTAATTTCTTTTCCGGACAAAAGGGTATTTATAGACAAATAGGTGCCTTTTTAACAGTAGATATTGAAAAGTCATCCCAAAACGCTATCGTAAATATAACGAAACCAGAAATGAAACTGACATTTGTTGATACAACTGATAAAAAGGACTATAAACTCTACTTATTAGAGGATATTGTAAAGGAACGAGAGATTATTAAGACGCATATGGGTGATTTTCATGCAAAAGAGGTATATCAACGAATTACACAACATATGAGGAAATGGATTCCTGATATGCCTGTATCCTAGTTGAGTTATAGGCATTAAGCACATTAATTGGGTAAAGGATGAAAAAGAAATGGAAAATGATAAAGCAACCTATTTAGCTCACTTAGAAGATTCAATACCTGAAGGAATTTCTGGATATAGCCTTGGTATGTATTGTGTAGCGCTTGAAGGATGGCGACGTGGACTGACACTTAAGTTTATTAATAACAATCGAAAAAAGTCTGAGTTAGATTATTCGCTAACCCTAAAGGATAAAACACATTATTTCACCGTTACGAGGGGAGATGCTGTCCCAAGATCAGCCATTAAAGCATGTATCAATAAAAATATAACAAAAGATTACTTGTTGAAGGCTGGGGTCCCAACACCTAAGGGGGATACATTTGGTGAAGAAAATAGTGATGAGGAAATTATTCACTATGCTAACCAATTAGGGTATCCAGTCGTTTTAAAACCTTCAGATGGTACAGGTGGACGTGGCGTTATTGCGAATATAAAAAATGAAAGTGAGTTTAAAGAAGCACTATCTTTCGTCAAATATGATTTGAAATTTGTTAAACTGATTGTAGAGCAATATGCAAAAGGTGAAGATTATCGAATTAATGTAATTGGCGATAAAGTTGTAGCGGCATTGAAGAAAATACCAGCAAATGTAATTGGTGACGGGAAAAATGATATTTCTACTTTAATTAAGAGAAAGAACAAGCAACGTAAAACGGTGCCTGCACTTTCTGATAAGCCGATAAAGGTAGATAAAGAAACACATAACATATTAAAAGCTTCTGGATATACCATAGACAGTGTTCCACCGAAAGGCGAACGTATTTTTCTTAAAACAAAGAATAATATATCATCAGGTGGAGATTCAATTGATATTACGGATGAGTTGAGTGATCACATAAAAGAAATTGCCGTCAATGCCTGTAAGGCCATCCCTGGATTAGTACAATGTGGTTTAGATATGATGGTTGATGAAGAAAGAGATATTGGAACAGTGATTGAAGTAAACTCCAGACCACATATTAATTCACAATTGTATCCAATGGAAGGAAAAGCAAGAGATATTCCAAAGGAAGTAATTGATTATTATTTTCCAGAAACAGTACAACCAGATTATAGCAAAGGACCGAACTACTTTTTTGAATTTAAGTCAATCTTTGAAACGTTCCAAAATGGTACATGCAAAGTGTTTACAGTGCCAGATTGTCCATCGGGTGATTTAACATCTACTAGGTTTATATTGGAAGGGAAGTTCGGGATCAAATTTGAAAAATGGATCCAAAAGCAGGCATTGAGGCTTCGATTAAATGGTTACCTAAAATACATAACAAATAGTAGAATATCTGTTGTGATATCAGGGCCAACAGAGTCTGTTGATAAGTTTAGAAAAATGCTAAACCAGGATGGTTCTGCTAAAGCTGAGGTGGGTAATGTGGAGGAAAAAACAAGAAATAAACCAGTTAAAGTTGGCTTTGAAATTAAGGGATCCCCTTTTGCTAGTGGTGAATTGAAAAAAGGAAATGACGTGAAAGAAGATGGCTACCATCCAGTTTATTTTGACTATTCTACCGCAAAGCAAACGAGGGGCTCTAAAAAGAAACGTAAAAAAGGAAACAATAAGGGAACATCGGATTTGACCTTAAAACAGGAAAGAGACTTCTATAAAAAGAAATATGAAGAAGTATTGAATAGTACATCTTGGAAATTAACTAAACCTATTCGAGCAATCGGACGGTTGCTAAAAAAATAAAAAGGGGCATTAATATACCGTCTGATTTATATAAATATTTAGACATTTTGTGGTACTATAGATTATATATATATAGAAATTCACCAACTTATTGTACAGAGTTTTGAGAATATAGGACAATGAAGGTGGCTTTCGTTTTTTACTATAGGAATAAGAAGGAGTGATAATATGAGGTTGACGAAATTAGCATTTTTTATAAGTATTGTGTTGGTTATCTCCGGCTGTGGTTCAGATGAAGGTGGAAATGATGGTTCAAGCCAAGTTAATATTGCTACAGCAGGGACTGCGGGTATCTACTATGCATTAGGAAATGGGATTGCAAATGTTTGGTCTGATGAGGTAGAAGGGATGAAAGCTTCTGCTCAATCCTCAGCTGGTTCTCCGCAAAACATTAACTATATAAATGTGGGAGAAGCAAATGTTGCATTCTCTCAAAATGGAATTGCTTTACAGGCATGGGAAGGAACAGGTCCATTTGAAGAGCCAATCCAAAATATCCGTGCATTAACGTATTTATATCCTAACTTAGCCTACTTTGTCGTAGGTGAAGATGAAGGCATTAATGACTTTTCTGGGCTAGAAGGGAAAGTATTAGCACCAGGTTCTGTTGGAAGTGGAACAGAACAAAATGCTAGGGAAATTCTTGACTTAGCTGGTATTAGCTATGAAGATGGTGGAAATGCAGATGTTCAATACTTAGATAATGCGGAATCTGCTAGCCAATTTACGGATGGTAAAGTGGATATGGTTTATATTGCTGGAGGATTAGGACACGCTAGCATGATGGAAATGTCAAATTCAAGAGACATAAAAATTCTTCCAGTTGATGGTTCACTTAGGGAAAGTGTGCTAGAGGAATATCCTTGGTATTTTGAATACACAATCCCAGCAGAATCCTATAAAGGACAGCCATCTGAAGTAGAGACTGTTGCTGTAGGGAATATGTTAATTAGTAGTGAAGACTTAGATGACGAAGCGGTATACAATATGCTAGAAACGCTTTATGGAAATATCGATCAATTGAAAAATAACTATCAAGGGATAGCTGATTTAAAGGTAGAGGATGGATTAAATGGGGTTACGATTCCTCTACATCCAGGAGCAGTTCAGTTCTTTGAAGATAATGATATTGAAGTACCTGATGAACTTAAGCCAGAGTAGAACGACATAAGGATGATAGGATGAGTAAGCTGAATAGTAACCCCCAAATTGAAGTGTCAGATCAAAATCGCCTTAGAGAAGTTCATAATCCTTTATGGAAATATATCATATTAGCGCTAGCCGTAAGCTTGGCATTATTTCATTTATATAATGCCGGCTTCGGATCACTGCTTGCAATCAAATATCGAGCCATCCATATTGGCGGAATTATGGTTTTGATCTTTTTACTTATCCCTTTTCGAAAAAAGGGTTTTTACAGCAAAAAACAAGCACCAAATATCCTGGACATTCTATTAGCCATAGGTGCATTGGTGACAACTGGCTATATTGTCTTCTTTTATGACGATGTTATATTACGAGGCGGTATTGCAGATCAAAAGGAAATTATCTTAGGATCTATCTTTCTTCTACTCGTATTTGAAGCGACTAGAAGAACGATTGGCCTTATTTTACCTTTATTAGCAGCACTTTTCTTTCTTTATGCCTTATATGGCGATATAGTACCAGGACCATTCAATCATGTAGGTGTATCCTATAGAAGATTGATGGAACAAATGTATATTAGTACAGAGGGAATATTTGGTATCGCCTTGGGTACCTCTGCACAGTATATATTTTTGTTTATTCTATTCGGTGCCTTTATGGGAAAAACTGGTATGGGACAACTCATCACTGAGCTTTCGCTTGCTGTTTCTGGAAAAAGGTATGGAGGTCCAGCTAAAGTATCGGTTTTAGCCAGTAGTACAATGGGTACCATTAATGGTGCAGCAGTAGCTAATGTCGTGACAACTGGTTCGTTTACAATACCGTTGATGAAGAAGATAGGGTTTAAACCAGTATTTGCTGGTTCTGTAGAGGCTGTGTCATCAGCAGGTGGCCAAATTATTCCTCCTGTCATGGGAGCTGCTGCGTTTCTTTTAGCAGAATTAACCGGTATTCCATATGCAACAGTGATGATTGCAGCGATTGTTCCAGCTATTTTATATTATTTAGCCGTATGGATTATGATTGATAAGGAAGCGAGAAGGCTTAATTTAAAAGGATTATCGAACGAAGAATTACCATCTTTAAAGGAAGCCATTATCAAAAGAGGACACATGATTCTTCCGTTATTTGTCGTGGTAGCGTTATTGCTCACTGGAATCACACCAGTATATGCTGCGTTTTTTGGCATTATCAGTGTCTGGGTGGTTAGTTCTTTTCGAAAAGAAACTCGGTTAAGTGTGAAAGAATTCATTTATACATTAGAAGAGGGTAGTAAAGGTGCGTTGGCAGTAGCTGCAGCCTGTGCGATTGTCGGTATCATTATTGGTGTCGTGTCATTAACAGGACTAGGTGTATCCTTTACATCTATTATGCTAGATTTTACGAATGGTCAGCTATCTGTCTTATTACTATTAACGATGCTATCTTGTATTATTTTAGGAATGGGTTTACCAACATCTGCTGCTTATATTATGGCGGCAACGGTTGCAGCACCTGTTTTAATTGAAGCTGGTGTCAGTGTCCTTGCAGCCCATCTATTTGTATTTTACTTTGCAACATTATCAACCTTAACACCACCTGTTGCGTTGGCTTCATATGCGGCAGCTGGTGTAGCAAATACATCACCATCTAAAGTGGGGTGGACGGCATTTAGGTTGGCTATTGCAGGGTTTATTATTCCATTTGTCTTTGTGTATCAGCCATCCATTTTAATAATTGATAGTGAACCATTGTCGATTATTCTATCGATCGTAACAGCGGCATTAGGTATATACTTAATAGCTGTTTCGGTTATCGGTTTTTATAAGGTGAATTTAGGAATGGCAATTAGAGTGGCTATTTTTGCTTGTGGAATATTATTGATTTTTCCTTATTATTGGGTTAATCTAATCGGTGGCTTGATTGGGTTCTATATTTTATTTCGTGTTAATAAACGAAATCCACCCGTCAGTACAGTCTCTTAACAATAACTGAAACAAAAAACCCGTTCCTTTCCAAATGTAAAGGAACGGGTTTGAAATATGTAAAGGCTGTTTTCTAAAAGATCGTTGTTTTTAAAGTATGAATCTTGAACAATAGTTAGAAATCAATGCGGCTTTTAATCGCAGTATAGGTGAACTACGATAGTGAAAAAACAATTAAGCAAGGGAAAAGACCCTACATAAAAGAATAGTTAAGGAGGAAATTATGAGCATAAAATATGATTTTATTATAGCTGGAGGCGGAATTGTAGGTCTATCCACTGGGATGTGGTTAACGAAACGTTTTCCAGATGCAAAAGTACTTGTGCTAGAAAAAGAAGGTATATTGGCCTCACACCAAACTGGTCACAACAGTGGTGTTATTCATTCTGGTATTTATTATAAACCTGGTAGCTTTAAAGCAAAATTTGCAAAAGCAGGAAGTCAGTCGATGACAGCTTTCTGTGAAGAACATCAAATCAATCATGATATTTGTAGTAAAGTGATTGTTGCTACAAACGAAGAAGAAATGGGTTATTTAGATAACCTATACAATAGAGGGATAGAAAATGGACTAGCTATCGCTAAAATAAAAGCGGAAGAATTGAGGGAAAAAGAACCACATGTGAATGGTTTGGGGGCTATTCACGTACCAGTTGCAGGCATTGTTGACTATAAAGAAGTCAGTGAAAGGTTTGCAGAAATCATTCAAAACGGTAATGGAGAAATTAAAGTCAATACGAAAGTTGAAAACGTGACGGAGACAGATGATGGTGCTTTTGTGGAAACAAATAACCAAACCTTTGAGACAAAATGGTTTATTAACTGTACAGGGCTATTTAGTGATCGTGTTGCCAAGGCATCAGGCTATCTGCCAGATATGAAGATTATTCCGTTTAGAGGAGAGTATTATAAACTTAAAGAAGATAAACGACATTTAGTAAAAAACTTAATTTATCCAGTACCTAATCCTAAATTTCCATTTTTAGGTGTTCATTTTACTAGAATGGTTGACGGGAATGTAGAAGTTGGTCCAAATGCCGTTTTGGGTTTTAAACGAGAAGGATATACCAAAAAGGATTTCAATCTAAAAGATCTATATGAAGTCTTAGGGTATACGGGCTTTTGGAAATTAGCAAAAGATTATATGCGTGAGGGAATCGATGAAACAGTACGTTCCTTTAGTAAATCACTATTTGTGAAAGATGTACAACGCCTAGTACCAGCAATCAAAGAGGAGGATTTAATACCAGCTGAAGCAGGTGTACGAGCTCAAGCCTTAAAAAGCGATGGACAATTAGTAGATGATTTTGAAATTATTGTTGGGAAAAGCTCTATCCATGTATGTAATGCACCATCACCAGCTGCAACAGCGTCGATTGAAATTGGGAAATATATTTCATCCAAAATCCCCCATATTTGAGACAAATCAACTTGAATTAGATAGATCTAATCTACCTGATTCAGGTTGATTTATTTTAATTATCCTAAAAATGGAATGCTTATTATACTCTTGAAAAAAATATTTTTTTAATAGATACTAGATAAGTAATAAACTATCTAAATAAGGAGGTGAGACTAGATTGAGGAAAAGAAGCCTGATGTTACTGTTCATGATGGTATTCGTTTTCATCTACTTTAGTCCACTAGAAGTAGGTGCGACTGAAGGTGATAGTACTAGCGATCTAGACGGTGAGACAGTAGTAGAATCACCTGAGAAAGTGATAGAAGAGGAAGTAGATACTGTAGATAAAGATAAGGCAGATGAGTCATCCGAAAATAAAGTAGACGTACATACTAAGAAAGATGAATCACAAGGTATGACAGAACCTGAAATAGGGGAGCCAACTAAAACCGAAGAGGTACCAGCTAATGACCAGAATCGTAATCAAGAGGATAGTCAGGATAGTGAATCACTTAAAGTGAAGGCACAAAATCTAAGTAAAACTCCCGAAACTCTGGAATTCGACATGGAGCATCCTGGTATTAGTGCTTTAAAAGAAAAGCTAAATGCTATTGGTTTTGATGGCATTAAGATTACCGATTATTTTGGTGGTTGGACTGAAACAAGAGTTAAACAGTTTCAAAGTTTTGTAGGATTGCAAGCTAATGGGATTGTGGATGCCAACACACGTGATAAGCTAGATGATTTACTAGAGAATGGATATCAACAGGGAGACCGGCATTCATCCATTATTGATTTAAAAGAAAAATTGAATAAAACAAGTTTTGGTGGTATTACTGTTACTGATTATTATGGATCATTTACAGAACAACGAGTTAGTGAATTTCAAGAAGACAATGGTTTAGAGGTAACAGGTAGAGCCAATATAGCTACACTTAATAAGTTGGATGAAATTTTGGCAAATACTCTTCGTCTCGGTGATAGAGATGAGGCTATTGCAGACATCAAGGTAAAGTTAAATGCAATCGGCTTCGATGGTATTAAAGTGACAAACAACTTTGGGAATTGGACAGAAACACGTCTGAAGCAATTCCAAGATAATTATGGATTAGAAGTTACAGGAGTCCTGGATGCTACTACGACTAACAAGATTAATAATGTCTATAAAAGTCCACTACAAGTTGGAAATCGCCATGATGAAATTATCCCATTGAAGGAAAAATTAAATCGTATGGGCTTTGACAACATTCGTGTGACGAGGAACTTTGGGAATTGGACCCAAACACGACTAAAACAGTTTCAACGTTTCGTCGGCTTAGAAGATAATGGCATAGCGGATAGCTATACCTTAGCAAAACTAGATGAATTTATGGAATATGGTTATGAAAAAGGGGATCGACATCAGTCTATTGTTGATCTTAAAAATAAGCTAAATAAAACACGATTTGGCGGGATTAAGGTAACCGAGTATTATGGGAATTGGACGGCAACACGTGTGAAGCAATTCCAAGAGGCTTATGGTTTGTCTGCTACAGGAAGAGCAAATGCAGCTACCTTAAATAAGCTTGATGAAGTCTTGCAAAACATCTTGAAAAAAGGGGATCGCAAGGATGCCATTATTCCACTAAAAGAAAAATTGAATGCAATTGGCTTTGATGGAATTAAGGTTACCAATTATTATGGAAATTGGACAGCAACACGTGTGAAGCAATTTCAAGAAAACTATGGCCTGAAAGCAACTGGAATAGCTAACCCTGTAACACTTGAAAAATTGGACAAGGTATATAATAACCCATTCCAACATGGGAAGCGTCACGACAACACGATTGAATTAAAGAATAAGCTAAATGAAATTGGGTTTGGCTATATTACGGTAACAACGCTATATGGATCATTCACCGAAAAGCAAGTAAAGAAATTCCAAGACCATTATGGTTTAGCAGTAACTGGAATTGCGGATGATCCAACTATTGAAAAAATAAATGCAATTTATTCCAGCCCATTTCAAAAGGGAAAACGTCATAAGGATACCATTCAGCTTAAGAAAAATTTAAATAAAATTGGGTATGGTGGCATTAAGGTAACCAATTATTATGGTGATTTCATGCAAAAGCGTGTGAAACAGTTTCAAAGAGATCACGAATTACCAATTTCAGGTATTGCTGATAGTATTACACGGAAAAAGATAGAAGATAGCATTATCAAAGTCTTTATTGATCCAGGGCATGGTGATCATGATCCAGGTGCTCAAGGCTATGGTATAAATGAAAAAGATATTGTCCTTGATATCGCGTTAAGAGCAGCGGATGTTTTATCATCAGATTATTACGCTGTAGATGTAAAACTGTCTCGAACTACCGACAAATTTGTTGAACTAGAAGACAGAGCCCATATGGCGAATAGTTGGGGGGCAGATTACTTTGTGAGTGTGCATAACAACTCATTTAATGGTAGTGCTAGTGGGTTTGAAAGCTATATCTATAATGGCGGTGTTTCAAGCATAACGAAACAAAGACAAAGAGACATGCATCAGTATTTAATTCGTAAATTAGGTGTGAATGACCGAGGCATGAAAAGCGCTAATTTTAATGTCTTACGGAATTCGACAATGCCTGCTATATTACTAGAATACTTATTCATTGATAATTCAACAGAAAATGCTCTACTGAAAAGAGCAAGTTATCGCAATTGGTTAGGTGAAATAACTGCTGATGCAATTGCAAATTCCTTTAACATCAAGAAAAGGTAACGAAAAAGTAGATGAGCTAGAATGCTAGTTTATCTACTTTTTTTGTTTTTTAAGCAGATTATTGTTCCCTAGGTATGTGTGTCCTTAATGAATAGTTGATGTATTATGCGCAACTAATGAAAACCGTTGATTTCCATTTCGGACAGTCTCTTTTAGCTTCCTCTATAGAAAAGCGGAAGTGCCTGGTTACCTCCGATTAGAAAACTAGGCTTGTCGCCAAATGGCGAAAGCCATAGTTGCACTTATGCAGTAAGTATTTTCTTATCTGCCAAGCTTAAGCCGAGCCTCGGTGTGGCGCTTTTTGCGCGTAATGAGGATTGACTTAAGACCTCGAGGGGGTAGGCACTGAAGCTAGACATAGGAAGCAAAGACCGCTTCCTGTGGGATCTTCAGCTGTTGTTTTTTCCGCAGGAGTCGACTGTCCTACGCTCCAATCAACTATCGTATTAGCAATAATAATGATTAGAAAGAGGATAGCACACATCAGCGGAGGAAATATACGGAGACTCCTGCGGAAAAACGAGCCTAAGAGACCCCGCAGCGAGGGTACGAGTGAGGAGGCTCGTGGGTAGTCCGCGGAAAGCGTAGTGTATTTCCGTAACGGAAATTCTTTGCTTAAACTCTTTATGACGCATCATATAGATTATTAGCAGCAAATTATGCAAAAAACTTAGTTTATAGGTGTGTGAGTAAATTCTAACTTTTGTTGACAAAAAGGACAGTTTCTTATCGACACAATCTAGCAAATATATGTAAAATAGGCAATTTTGTGCTTGAAAATAGCAAAAAAATAGCCGATACTATATAAGTGAAATAGATTCTACTTTAAGGAGGTGAAACGAGTAGTGAAGGCAAAAAATTCTATTACTCTATTAACCATACTATTATTTTTAATCCTTTCAACACCCATGGCAGTTGCAGCAACAGCAGAAGATGAGGATTCCAAGGACATGGATGAAACAGGAGATGCCGAAATAGAAGAAGACGTTTCGGGTTCCAATACAGAAGATCAGACAAGTACTGCAGAAGATCAAACTGTAATAACAGATGAAGAAGAGGCTAAGGAAGATCAAGAACTGCCAGCTTCTGAAGAAATGACAGGTGATCAAGATGCCACCGAACAACAAGACGCTGATGCCAAAGATAGTAAGGCATACATACAAAACGCCAGCAAAACAGCTGTAACGTTAGAGCAAGGTGTTCGAGATCCACGTCTCATCGATTTAAAACAAAAGCTAAATGAAATAGGATTCGATGGTATTAAAGTGACAAACTATTTTGGGAATTGGACCGAAACTCGTGTGAAGCAATTCCAAGATAATTTTGGATTAGATGTAACAGGTATTCTAGATGAAACGACCATCAACAAGATTGATGATGTCTATCATAGTCCACTAAAAGTTGGAAATCGCAATGAGGCAATTATTCCGTTGAAGGAAAAGTTAAATCGTATGGGATTCGATAACATTAGTGTGACGAAGAATTTTGGAAATTGGACAGAAACACGGTTAAAACAGTTTCAACGTTTTGTCGGCTTAGAAGCTAATGGGATAGCAGATGATTATACACTGGCAAAATTAGATGAATTTGTCGAAACCGGTTTTCAGCAAGGTGATCGACATAGTTCGTTAACCGACTTAAAAAAGAAACTGAATACGATTGGTTTTGGTGGAATCAAGGTTACCGACTACTTTGGAAATTGGACCGAAACGCGGGTCAAACAATTTCAAGAGAATTATGGTTTGAATCCAACAGGGAAAGCAAATGGAAAAACGTTAGAAAAGCTAGATGAAATTTACAACAGTCCATTTCAAGTAGGCAATCGTCATGATTCTATTATTCCATTAAAAGAAAAGCTAAATGACATGGGATTCGATAACATTAGTGTGACGAAGAATTTTGGAAATTGGACTGAGACACGGGTGAAACAATTTCAACGCTTTGTGGGTTTAAAAGAAAATGGTATAGCAGATGCCTTTACACGTACAAAGTTAGATGAATTAGTAGAAAATGGCTATAAACAAGGGGATCGCCATCAGAATATTATCGATTTAAAAGAGCAATTAATTAAAACTGGGTTTGATGGTGCTCCAGTATCGAATTATTTTGAGTACCAAACCGTTCAACGTGTAATGGATTTTCAGGATTATTATGGGTTGGATGTTACCGGTACATTTAATAGGGAAACTATAAATAAGATCACGGATATTTTAAAAAGTCCATTCCAACAAGGAAAAAGACACGATGATACAATTGAGCTAAAAAACAGTCTAAATAAACTTGGGTTTGGTAACATTAAAGTGACAACACTTTTTGGGTCATTTACAGAAAGTCAGGTAAGAAAGTTCCAGGATTATTATGGGCTTGTTGTTAATGGGATAGCTGATGATCGTACGTTCCAAAAAATCGATGAAATTTTAAATAGTCCATTCCAATATGGGAAGTCTCACACAAATGTTAGTAAGCTGAAAGAGCAGCTGGATACATTAGGATTTCCTATATCTGAAAGTGAGATGGAAATAGCTAGTGACGAAACCTTCTATGGGAAAGCATTAGAGGAAAAGGTTTCTGAATTTCAGTCCCATTATGGATTAAGAGTAAATGGAATAGGGGATGACCCTACCTTACAAAAAATCGATGATACCTTGTCTAGTCCATTACAATTTGGCAAACGACATGAAGATGTGATTCCATTAAAAGAAAATTTAATTGAGTTAGGCTACAATGGTATAAAGGTTACAAACTACTTCGGTGAGTGGACCGAAACCCGTTTAAAACAGCTTCAGGAGGATTATAATCTCCCTGTTACTGGAATTGCAGATGAAGTAACATTAACAACTATCGATAATTTGCTTAAAGCAACGAGGTATACTAAGTATAATTTAACGTTGCAAGAAGCACTTAATCTGCAAATGAAAGTATCACCACAAACCGACAAACATTATGCCTATGTTTCAAAAAGTTTTATTACAAATAGTAAGGTAACAGCTACGAGGCTGAATGTTCGTTCAGGACCTGGTACAAAGCATGATATAGTAGGTAAATTGGATAATGGAACAAAAGTGGAAATCATTGGAGAAACTGGAAATTGGTACGTGATTGAACATGATGATAATCGTCAATGGGTGAACGCACGTGATGAAGATGTTAAGTATTATTTAGATCCTAACAACTTCATCAATGACAAGAAACAACAATTCCAATTCCTAGACCTATCTAGATCCAGTGATGCATCTAAGACTGTGCTAAATAACTATCTAAGTGGAAAAGGAATATTAGATGGGAAAGGTCAAGCATTTATCGATGCAAGCCGTAATCACGGAGTCAATGATGTTTACCTCATGTCACATGCAATATTGGAAACGGGTCATGGAACGTCAGGTTTATCCAATGGTGTAAAAGTTGGGAAAAATAAATCTGGTAATCTAGTACTTGTCACTTCCAAAAATAAAGAAGATCTAACGAATATTAAAACGGTATATAACATGTATGGTATTGGTGCTGTTGATAGCAATGCTTATAAAGGTGGAGCATTCCGTGCTTATAATGAAGGATGGGACACACCAGAAAAAGCGATTATTGGTGGTGCGAGGTTTATCGGCAATAGCTATATTAAATCTGGCCAAAATACACTGTACAAAATGCGTTGGAATCCAGATGCAATGGCTAATAATGGATATGTAACACACCAGTATGCAACAGACATTGGATGGGCATCCAAGCAAATCTATTCGATGTATGATTTATATCAATCCATAGGTTCATATACATTATATTTAGATGTTCCAGAATATAAATAGAATACTAGTTTTGTCGAACGACTCTCTATCATTAGTGATGGGGAGTCGTTTTTTTGTAGTTATTTGTTAAATATTAGTATCTGATAAGTATACATCAGTAAAAATTGGAAAAAATAAACATAATTCTTTTGTCACTATTCCACACAAGAAAAGAGGTATGCCAATGCTTATCGGCTTCATGAGAAATTCCAGACAACCAACAAAATTAGCACATTTCACTGCAATGCTTTGTATGTGTCATAGGATTGAACTTATTTATATTCATCCCTATGACGTTGATGTAAATGCTAACATGGTGGAAGGAAAACTATTTAAACACAACACATGGGTACCAGTTCGTACGCAATTACCTCCTTTTATTGATATTGATCCTTACTGCTTTCATAAAAAATCCAAACCAATCATGAATTATTTGCGAGTGAAAACAATTTTATCCTATGACAAAAAGAATTCCTTAAATAAATCAAAATTACAAAAGGAATTAAAGAAGGATGGGCAATTTTCTCATTTGGTTTTACCTACAGCAAGAATCAAAAGCCTTGCAGATATTGAAACATATTTAGAGAAGTATTCGTCTATTGTCATCAAGCCAGTTTATGGGGAAAAAGGTAAAGGAGTGTACCTTTTACATAGCAAGGAAAATGAAAATACATATATACTACAATACAGAAAAGATGAAAAAACACTAACAAAAGAAGGCCTTCGTCGCTTTTTTGAGAACAAAATTCAAAATAAGAAATACATCGTTCAAAAATATGTGACCTCCCGAACTATTCAAGGGGATCCGTTTGATTGCCGGATTCATGTCCAAAAAAATGGTCAAGGTGAATGGTGCATCGCGAAAATGCTTATTCGGATTGGAATCGGCCAAAAAGTAATATCTAATGTGAATCAAGGTGGCGGAATTAGTGAAGTAGAACCCTTTTTAAAAGCTAACTTTGGGGATAATTGGGATACTATCATGGACAAGTTAACTGAGTTAGGAAAGACATTGCCATATAAAATAGAAGCTGTAAAACAGACACCAATTATGACAATGGGACTTGATGTAGGAATCGACCATGATGGACAATTATATTTATTCGAATCGAATGGATCACCGACTACAGATCCATTGTTAGCTGAATCAGCTATTTTAAGAACAGAGTATTATAAGTACGTTATCGAAACAAAATTAAAACCAGCGAGGGACTTTGTGCAAATGGCGGAATTTTCGTCGGAAACTGGATATCTCGCAAAGGAAATTAATCAGTTAAAAGAAAACTATAACCAGTTAGAGAAAGAAAAAAGCTACTATGAGAAGAAGTACCTTTCAATTGAAAATAGTAGATCTTGGAGATTAACGAAACCAGCACGACGAGTAGGTAGTGTAGTAAAACGGATCTTTCGCAAAGTTATTTTGGAGAATATCATTTTTTTCTACTCTTAATGTACTATACATAACAACAAAAGTTCATATATACTGGTAATGATAAGATTTTTCACTTGGCTGTCTGATAGAAACGGGGAAATTTTAAAAAGTTGTAATATAAATCTTTTTTCATCTTACCTTTTATTGTAAAGGTTATAACGTATCAGGAATGTATGCAGTTGAAAGGGGAATAAAAATGCTTATTGGTTTTATGAGGAACTTTAAACACCCTCCAGACTTGGCTAAATTAACAGCAATGTTATGTAATTATCATGGAATTGAACTTATATATATAAGACCACCTGATGTTAATATGAATACTAAAAAAGTTGAAGGTAAAATGTTAATTAACAATAAATGGATAAATGTACATAGAGAACTACCACCTTTTATAGATATAACGCAATATTGTTTTAAACGCAAATATAAAGAGATTATAAATTATTTACGAAAAAATACTATATTGTCATATGATAAAGGGAACACACTAAATAAGGAAAAACTACAACAAGAATTACTTAAAGATGATGAGTGTTCGCATTTTGTCATTCCAACCCTGAAAGTGCATAAATTTAGCGATATTGAAAAATTTATAAATAAACATAAAGTAATTGTAATGAAACCAATAAGAGGTGAGCGAGGTAGAGGGATTTTTATCTTAAAGAAGCATAATAAGAACTATATGCTCGGGCACCAAAAAGAGGAAAAAGTGTACTCTAGTGAAGAATTTAAGGACTTTTACGATGATCATATTAAAAATAAGAGATATATTATACAAAAATATATCTCATCTAGAACAATTCAAGGTGACCCATTTGATTGTAGAATCCATATACAGAAGGGACAACAGGGGAAATGGATAGTAGTAAAGAAGTTTATTAGAATAGGTATTGGACAACAAGTAATTTCAAATGTGAATCAAGGCGGGGGTATTAGTGAGGTGAAGCCATTTTTAAAAGCAAACTTCGGTGAAAAATGGCAAGATATTGCTAAAAAGTTAGATGATTTGGCATTAATACTACCCAATAAAATTGAAGAAATTAAGAAAGCTCCTATTATGACAATTGGGTTAGATATAGGGATTGATAGTACTGGAAAAGTATATTTATTTGAATCTAATGGTGAGCCTACAACAAAACCGCTTTTAGCTGAATCAGCAAAGACAAGAACAGAATATTATAAATATGTTATTGAACATAAATTAAAATCAGATCAAAAAACAGGAAAATACGATTTAGATAAACATAACAAAAACACGGAAACAGAAATGGAAGAGTTACAAGAAAAATATAACCTTATCAAGAAAGAAAAAGATTTATATAAAAAGAAATATTTTGCTATAGAGAATAGCACATCATGGAAAGTGACGAAACCTGTACGAGTAATTGGAAATATAGTCAAAAGTGTTATTAATCCTAAATAGTAAAGGTATAATAATTCTCAATTGTAGTTTGGATTTTATGTTAATAAATTTTCAGTTAAATATGTACGCATCGTGTACTTGTCTTAATCATTCATTGCCTTTGCGTCTTTTTCGGCATCATGGTAATCATCTTTAATAGTGCAACATTTATTAACATCATTAGTCATCTATAACATGATTATTCTTGATATTCAGCTGATCGCGGAAATTGCAGGGATAATTGCAGACCTCTACTGGATGGCTTTCAAAGAATAATGAGTATACGTAAAGTAAACAACAAGCAATGATGCGCGGCGACGCTCGTATGAGCTAGTAGTGCTGAGTGGCATGTTAGCATGAGTTCACCTACATTATGCACGATTTTTAGATCCCCTACATCATAAAAAACCTGCTAATCTCCCATCATAAGAGGTTAGCAGGTTTTAGGCTAATAGGAGTTAGATGTCCCTTCACTAAGAACACTTTCTGTTTCACCAGTTTCACTTTCACTGTCTCCATTTTCGCCTTCAAGCTCCAAATGGCTTTTTAGCATAGACTTTGTTTCATTTAATGCGACTTGGTCTAACTGCCAGTAATACGTGCTTTCTGGCTGCCAATCGTTTCCTTCTAAGGTGTGTGTGTTAATATCAATATTCTTACCATCTGTTCCATAGGAGATAAAGCTTTTCATTTCATCGAATGTCATGTTGGTTGTCATATTTTCACCAACAGCATCAATTATGTTATCAAACTTAAATACGGAATTAGCAGAAGCTGCCTTATCGACTACTGCTTTAATGAGTTCTTGCTGACGTTTTCCACGTTCAATATCATTATCTAGTTTCCGTGTACGAGCTAGTGCTAATGCTTCTTCTCCATTTAATTCTTGTTCACCAGGTAATAGATGGATTGCATTTCGTTGGTCCATCGAATTGGATTCATAAAATTCATATGGCACCTCGGCTGTTACTCCATTCAGTGCATCTACGACATCGACAAATGCATGGAAGTTCACTTTTACCCAATAATCAATTGGAATGTCCAGTAAATTTTCAACCGTACCGATTGTAGCTTGCGGACCACCAAATGCATGAGCGTGGTTGATTTTATCCTCATAGCCAACTTCTGGAATATAGACATAGGAGTCACGCGGAATGCTGACTAAATTCACGCTTTTATCCTCTTTATTCAAGGTAGCAACCATTAACGCATCAGATCTCGCGCTTCCCTCATTATCACGGTGATTGTTTTCATCTACCCCGATGATTAAAATGGATACATTATCCTCGGTGGGATCAACTTTTACCTCACGTAGTTCTGATTTTTCTCTACCATCATCTTCATAGGATTCACTCATGACGGTATCGGCCTTCATATATAAATACGTCCCATAGCCAATAATGGATAAAAATGCAACTAGTATTGGGATGAGAATAAATAATGCTCTTTTTCGAAACGTACGTTTTTTCTTTTTTCGCTTAACCAAGCGACTTTGCGACGTATTGTCTTTCTCCATTATAAATTTCCCCTTTAATGTTAAAGTGCCTTCTTCTTATCATTATCTATTGTTATAAGGTTAGTAGAAAAGTACTAACCTATATTGTACTATGAAAAACCATTTTCGTATATTAAAAGTTTGTTACATTTTGTCAAAAATCCATCACACATATTAGACGAATGAAATGGTAAAAAGATTCACCTTATCGAAAGAAAATTTTAAAAAAACACCCAAAACATATGGGTGATTAGGTGATTAGGTGCCAGTACTAATTATAGGTTACGAAGATTATCCTTAATTTGTGAGGTGGAAATACCAGTTGTGCGTGGCAAATAAATGACGTTACAGTATTCATTGAGATAATCAAATTCGCCTTCCCAATCATCCCCCATTACTAATATGTCTACGTTGTATGTTTCAATATCATGAATCTTTTGTTCCCAAGAATCCTCTGGAATGACTTTGTCCACATAACGAATCGCTTCGAGAATCATTTTACGATTTTCGAAGGTGTGATACGCCTCTTTATGTTTGATGACATTAAATGAATCTGTTGAAATGCCGACAATTAAGTAATCGCCCATCGCTTTGGCACGATGTAATATATTAATATGGCCAGCATGTAATAAATCAAATGTTCCATAGGTGATTACGGTTTTCACTGTTAACACTCCATACAGGATTTAGGAATTTTCTTTATCATAACATGAGTTTGTAGATTAGGCGAGGAGTGTCTCCCCCTTATTCTCCTTCATCCTCTATTTCCAAATCTAGATGCTGTCGTAATTCCTGTTCCACTTCAATCCGATTTTCTTCATACACATCATAATACCAAAGTCCATCCTCATGACGCGTTCCAACTCCATCAAGGTTAACGTCCTCGACTTTAATTTCTTCATCCAATCCGTAGGCAAGAAAGCTTTTCATATGATCAAAGGTAAGGTTTGTTTTCATATTTGGCGCAATCGCATCCAATACATCCCCAAGCTTGAATACCGATGAAGCGGACGTTGCTTTTTTAGCCACAGCAGTAATAATCTCTTGCTGACGTTTCCCTCGTTCCACGTCACTATCTTGCTTTCTTGTTCTTGCAAGTGCGAGCGCTTCTTCTCCATTTAAATGCTGATAGCCGGCCTCAAGGTAAATTGCATTTTTATTATCGTCAGAGTCAGATTCACTAAAGGCATACGGAACATCAAACATAATCCCTCCTAAAGCATCGACTACTTCGACAAATGCATTAAAATTCATACGCACATAATAATCGACAGGAACATTGAGGAAATCCTCCACCGTCTGAAGCGTCGCCTTCGTCCCACCGAAAAAATGCGCATGATTGATCTTCGTAAAATAACCAACCTCTCTTACATACACATACGTGTCACGCGGAATACTTAGAAGTTTAATCGATCCTAAGTCCTTATTAAACGTCGCGAGAAGCAGTGCATCGGTTCGGCTTGCATTTTCATCCCGATGTTCGCTGTTATCGACACCCATGAAAAGGACAGAAACATTATCTTCCACCGGATCCACGCTCACATCCCTTAACTCAGATGTCTCATTCTCACGGCCAACCTCTTCATGGGACTCCTCCACGATATTTTCGGTTTTATTATATATATGTGATGCATACACCCCAGCTCCAGCCACTAGTAAAAGAACAACAGCACCGATAATTAGGATCCATTTCTTTTTCCTAGATTGAGCTGGCGTTGCATTGGTATTATTGTCATTCTGCATGTAAACGTCCCCTTCGTAAATACAGATTACGTACTTTATAGCGTTAACGAAAAAGTGGAAGTGTATTCGTGAGGGGAGTGCTGTTATTTGAGCGAGGCCGCATGAGTTTCTCACGATGGCGCACGAGGTTTGAGCATTCTCACATGAGATTAAGGGAAAGCTGCACGAGTTTTGAGAGGTGTCGCATGAGTTTCTGGGATTGCTGCACGAGTTCTGAGAAATGCTGCATGATATTCAAGGAATGCCGCACGAGGTTTGAGAGTTTTCGCATGAGTTTCTGGGATTGTCGCACGAGATTTGAGAGTTCTCGCATGAGATTGAGGCGGTGCCGCATGAGTTTTAAGTGTGCTCGCATGAGATTTGAGGAATACGGCATGACTTCTGATCATTCTCGCATGACTTGTCAACATAGTCGTACTTTACTCAAAAGATATAAAATGAACGTTTCTTAAATTTTATCCTTTATAAAATTAGCTTTTTCTATAAGGAAAACATTATTATCCTTATTATTTCTACTAGAAACGTTTATTTTATGAATTTCATTACTTCATAAAAATGCTATATGATAAGGAAAACGTGAATGGAAAGAGGTTAATCACATGATTATTAGAAGAAGATCGAAGCCTTTGCCACTTAAAAAGTTAGATACTCGGCTACCAACTACATTCCCAAGGTATACAGAAATGGAGATTGATGCACAGAAACGAAGAAAAGGCTATGTCGGGGAACAGCAAGTGGATTATCATTTGGAACAATTCGCGGATGATTATATTATCCTACAAGATGTTAACTTGAAAGTGAACGGGAAAAATGTACAGCTGGACAATATTATCATAACGGAATATGGAATCATACCAGTCGAAGTGAAAAATTACGATGGAACGATTACGTTTAATACTGCTCTTAATACGTTTACTCGTTCTAATGGAGAAGTGGAACAAGGCTACAAACACCCCATTACACAAGCAGAAAACCAACAAAGAAATCTTCAAACTTGGCTTCAACAATATAACCTTCAACATATTCCAGTCTATTTTTTTGTAGCAATAAGTGATCCGCGTACTGTTATTAAAGTGGTTGGTGATGAGGAGAAAATCGGCAAAATTGTTGCACATGGTGAGAATATTCCAAAGTTATTAAGAGAAAAAGTTAATGAATTGAAAAGCCACGATCTTCGCAAGTTTGATCCGAAAAAAGTTGGCCATATGATATTAAATGCCTGCGAAAATTATGATGGGGAGATAATGAAAACCTATCAAGTTCAGAAATCTGATCTGTTAACTGGTGTTCACTGTCCATCCTGTAAGCGATTGGGTATGCGGCGAATTTTTGGGAATTGGCTATGCCTTAATTGTAATCATCGTTCTAAATATGCACATCACCGCGCTTTAGATGATTATTTGTTATTAATACGTCCTTTTATAACGAACAAAGCATGCATGCGATTTTTGCATCTGGAATCCAGAGGTATCGCAACAAGAATATTGCAGCATAGCAACCTTTTGTATGATCAAAAGAGAAGAGTCTGGCGGAAGAAGCGAAGTGCACTTGTACAAGGTGGTCATGCGAGAAATGTCTGAACTCATGCAAGAAAGTCTGAAACTCATGCGAGGAAATGGAAAAGTCATGCAAGGAAGCCTGCAACTCATGCGAGGAAAGGAAAAACTCATGCAAGAAAGCCTGCAACTCGTGCGAGAAAAGAAGGAACTCATGCGAGGAAATGGAAAAATCATGCAGGAAAGCCTGCAACTCGTGTGAGGAACGGAGAAAGTCATGCAAGAAAGCCTGCAACTCATGCGAGGAAAGGAGAAGATCATGCAGGAAAGCCTGCAACTCGTGCGGGCATAAGAAAAAATTATGAAGTAGTGCCTATAATTCGTGTTACAGCAACACTTCCAACTTATTAATTCCCTTCATTCCTATTAAAAAGGTGTGTTAAAATGAAAGTATATGAAGAGAAAGAAACCTCGGCTTATATCAAACATGATCAGCTATTTAAAGAATTAATCCACACATTTCTCGCAGAATTTATCGAAGCATTCTTTCCAGATATATATCACCATATTGATTTTTCAGTTGTACAGCCAATGCCTGATGAAATTTTTACTGATTTATTAGAGGGAGAAAAGCGCAGGCTAGATATTGTGGTTGAAACGAAATTAAAGGGAAACGAGGCAATGATTATCATTCACATTGAGCCACAAAGTTATGTGCAATCAGAATTTAACAAGCGAATGTATCTCTATTTTAGCCTGTTGTATCATAAGTATCGGAAGCCTATTATACCAATTGCTGTTTTTAGTTATGATGAGAATTGGGAACAGAATCGGTATAAAATGGAATTTCCGTTTTTTCATGTGTTAACGTTTAACTTTTTAGCATTGCATTTGCGGAAAATGAACTGGCGCAACTATATCCAATCTAACAATCCAGTTGCGGCGGCACTGTTAAGTAAGATGGGGTACACGGAAGGTGAACGGGTCCAAGTAAAGAAAGAATTCCTGCGAATGTTGGTGCGTATGAAGTTAAATCCTGCGAAAGAAAGGTTAATTTATGGATTTTTCGAGCGGTATTTAAAATTAAACGAACAGGAGGAGAATATTCTTATGGAAGAAATCAAAAAGATGGATAATGCAGAGAAGATTATGGAATTGCCGATATCGTATGAGGAGAAAGGTATAGAGAAAGGAAAAGAAATTGGAAAAGAAATTGGAAAAGAAATTGGAAAAGCAATTGGGATAAAAAAAGTAGCAGTCGAAATGCTGAAGGAAGGATATAATATGGAAACTGTAACGAAGCTCACAGGTTTGGATCAAAAGGAAGTTGAGGAATTGAAGAAGCGCTCTGATGAAAAGGATGGGTGAATCATTTATAAGAAAATGAATATTGAACAGGAGGAGAATGTTCTTATGGAAGAAATCAAAAAGATGGATGATGCAGAGAAGATTATGGAATTGCCGATATCGTATGAGGAGAAAGGGATAGAGAAAGGAAAAAAAAATTGGTAAAAAAATAGGATTTAAGAAAGTAGCA
The DNA here is from genome assembly GCF_010993955.1 of Oceanobacillus halotolerans. Taxonomy (GTDB): domain Bacteria; phylum Bacillota; class Bacilli; order Bacillales; family Amphibacillaceae; genus Oceanibacillus_A; species Oceanibacillus_A halotolerans. The sequence goes on from NZ_WIXL01000001.1 coordinate 549,767, forward strand.
GTCGAAATGCTGAAGGAAGGATATAATACGGAAACTACAGCGAAGCTCACAGGTTTGGACCAAAAGGAAGTTGAGGAGTTGAGGAAGTTGCTTTGATAGACGTTTAAGTTAATTAATGGATTGGCAGGAGAAGCGTGTGCCCATGGATAAGAAGTATGCCTCGTGAGGAACTGGGAAAATACGTGGAAAAGACATTGCCAAGTCATGCAAAAGAAGGAATAATTCACACAACCTCACCTGCAATATCTATAACATTATCCACCTCAAACACCAAATAGCCCAACCTTGAATCAGAAACAAAAATCTTTTTATTTAATGACTGAGCAATTTATTCACTTCTTAAATCAGTCAAATCATAAAAATTATATGCTTTTTCCGCTAGAGTCCGTTTAATAAATGAATAATCTACTATGTAATACTTCATATTGCATCAGAACTCTATAACAGGTGTCAATTCATTCGGTAGCAGAGCGAATTCATGCAACGAATTGGAGAACTCGTGCAACAACCAGCATAAGTTGTGCGAGAACTATCTAAACTCGTGCAAGAAGTTGAAAAACTCGTGCGAGGGGTGCGTTAAGTCGTGCGAGAATCTGAAAACTCATGCGAAGACATCGCTAACTCATGCCAGAGAAGCGGATTTGAGATCACATTTTTTAAATAAAAAAGGAGGATAGAAACACCCCCCTTCAAAAAAATCAATTAATAAAACCGCTTATACCCATCAAAATGCTTTTTCCAATACGAATTACTTAAGCTAGATATTTCTACACCATTTGAGCCTGCATGGATGAATTGATTATTCCCTAAATAAATCCCTAAATGGGAGATGCCGGCTTTGTATGTACCTTCAAAAAAGACAAGATCTCCGACTTGGGGGTTATTTACATAATAAGCGCGGTTGTAATATCCACCACTAGATAAGCGACCAATGCTCATGCCTGCTTTTTGGTAGGTATAGTAAATGAATCCACTACAATCGAATCCACTAGGTGTTGAACCACCCCATACATAATCAATGCCAAGCATGTTTTTGGCTGAACTAATTAGCCTGTCCACGTTATAGCTTACGTCAGCGGATGGTTTTTCAGTTGAGCTGGATCCACTGTCCCCTTTTGCACCAATGTTAAGCTTTTGTCCGATTAAGATAAGGTCTGACTTCAGATTGTTCCATTTCCGTAAGTTTGCAACTGTTACATCATGGCGGGAAGCGATACCAGATAAGGTGTCCCCTGATTTAACAGTGTATACTTTAGCGCTTCCAACTTTTCCGTTAGATCCTGAATTACTGTTGGATTCATCTTTATTATTGTTGTTTCCTGATGAGCCTGATCCTGATTTGGATACAACAAGTTCATTTCCAGGATAGATCAAGGTTGTATCTAAGTCATTCCATTTCATTAAGTTAGATAACGATATATTATGCTTGGATGCGATGCCACTGAGGGTGTCGCCTCGCTTCACCGTATATGTAGAGGAGTCATTGGAGCTGGATTGCTGTTTGGAATTGTTGGTGGAACTAGATTTTTTCTCAGTAATAATGACTTGATTTGGAAAAATGATGTCCCCATTTAAGTCATTTAGCTTTTTTAATTGCGACACACTTGTGTTGTACTTTTGGGCGATGGACCAAAGTGAATCGCCACTTTTGACTTTATGATCTGCTGCTTCAGCTTCATCTGTTGCCACGAAAGTTGACGCAATAAACGCACCAGCTGTAGCGGTCATGATTGCCTTTTTATTCGCCATTATAATTTCCCCCTTATCCGACACGTGATTACATTATGGTGAATCCCTTCCATAATCGGAAAAAATCCCCATATGGTTTTAGATTAATTATAGCACGCTATTAGTAGATTATTAGATATTGAAGATGTTTGTAATATTTTTGTAATATTTGTCAAATTAGTGGTTGAAGTAGGGGGAGTCTTGCGAGAATGAGAGGAACTCATGCCGATCATATCTAAAATCGAGTAATAGCAGATGAAAGTCGAGCAGCTGCAGGATCAAGTCATGCAGCATCATTCTAAATTCGTGCAAGAACAGGATCAAGTTATGCAACATTATTCTAAACTCGTGCAAGAACAGACTAAATTCGTGCAGACATAGGGTTAGGTCATGCAGCAACAGCCAAAACTCATGCAGTAGCGTCCCAAACTCATGCAACAACCTCCCAAACTCGTGCGACACCACCCCAAACTCGTGCACCAACATCCCAATCGCACATTTTCACCCATATCATCTATCACTTTTTTTGTTATAATTTCAGTAATCGTGTAAAATTTTATAAGAATGTATTCATGAAAATATCCACTGGAGTGAATGAATTGAGTAAACGGATAAAAGTGATGACGATTTTTGGGACAAGGCCAGAAGCGATTAAGATGGCTCCACTTGTTCTGGAATTAAATAAACGATCAGATGAATTTGAGTCGATAGTGGCAGTGACCGCACAGCATAGAGAGATGCTTGATCAGGTGCTAGCTATTTTTGGTGTGTCACCTGACTTTGATTTGAACATTATGAAAAAGGGTCAGTCCCTTGCGCAAATTACAACTCGTGCGCTAGAGGGATTGGACCGGATTATGAAGGAGACGAAGCCGGATATAGTGCTGGTGCATGGTGATACGAGCACGACATTTACGGCTTCCCTTGCTGCGTTTTATAATCAAATTGCAGTTGGTCATGTCGAGGCAGGTCTTCGTACATGGGATAAGTATTCTCCGTTTCCGGAAGAGATGAATCGCCAGCTAACAGGTGTTATGGCTGATTTGCATTTTGCACCAACAGATAAATCTAAGCAGAATTTGCTGGATGAAAATAAGGACCGTGATCGAATAGTTGTCACAGGAAATACGGCAATTGATGCGTTGAAAACAACGGTTGATGAGAGTTATACGAGTGAGATATTAGATCAGATAGGTGATAAGCGCCTTGTTTTGATGACAGCACATCGTCGGGAAAATCTAGGGAATAATATGCAGCAAATGTTCCGTGCGATTAAGCGACTTGTCGAAACCCATGATGACATTCAAGTTGTGTATCCAGTCCACTTAAATCCACTTGTTCTGCAAACAGCTGATGAAATTCTTGGTAATGATGATCGGATTAAGTTAATTGATCCATTAGGTGTGGTGGATTTTCATAACTTTGCAGCACGAGCACACTTAATTTTAACCGATTCTGGTGGAGTGCAAGAGGAAGCGCCATCCTTAGGAGTGCCAGTTCTCGTATTACGGGATACAACCGAACGCCCAGAAGGTGTGGAAGCTGGAACGTTAAAATTAGCAGGAACCGATGAGGACAATATATACCATTTAGCAAATGAACTGTTATCAAGTGATGCAGCACATGAAAAGATGGCCAAAGCCTCAAACCCATATGGTGACGGGGAAGCATCACGCCGGATTGCCGATGCGATTGTAGACTATATGAATAAGGAAAGATAAGGAAAACTGTAGAAAAAGGGGATTTCTAATGAAAATTACCATTGCAGGGACAGGATATGTAGGACTTTCCAATGCCGTTCTGTTAGCACAGCATAATGAAGTTATTGCACTCGATATCATGCAGGAAAAAGTAGATATGATTAATAACCAAAAGTCACCAATTGTGGATCCAGAGATTGAGGACTTTTTAGCAACAAAAGAGTTAAACTTAACGGCTACAACAGATAATGAGAAAGCATATAAAGATGCCGAATACGTCATTATTTCAACACCGACAAATTATGATCCCGAAAAAGATTATTTTGATACGAGTTCGGTTGAAGCGGTGATTGAAAATGTGCTTTCCATCAATCTGGATGCCGTCATGGTTATTAAATCAACCATACCAGTTGGCTATACAGAGGAATTAAGAAAGAAATTTGATACAACAAACATTATTTTCTCACCAGAATTCCTAAGAGAAGGGAAAGCATTATTGGATAATTTATATCCATCGCGGATCATTGTCGGGGAGCAATCGGAAAGAGCGGAAAGGTTTGCTCATTTATTAGCAGAAGGTGCGCTGAAAGAAGATATCCCTATTTTATTTACCAATTCAACAGAGGCAGAGGCGATCAAGTTATTTGCGAATACATATTTAGCAATGAGAGTGTCCTTCTTTAATGAATTGGATAGTTATGCAGAAATGAATGGGCTGGATACAAAGCAAATTATTGAAGGGATCGGACTTGATCCACGAATTGGGGACCATTATAATAACCCTTCTTTCGGATATGGCGGTTACTGCTTACCGAAAGATACAAAGCAGTTATTAGCTAACTTTAAAGATGTACCAAATAACATCATTACGGCAATTGTTGATGCAAATCGTACAAGAAAGAGTCATATTGCAGATCGTATCCTAGCTCGAAATCCTGAGGTGGTAGGGATTTATCGCCTGACGATGAAGACTGATTCTGATAACTTTCGGCAATCCGCGATACAAGGGGTCATTGAACGCTTAAGAATTAAAGGTGTCGGGATTGTAATTTATGAACCTGCACTTGATGATGATGAATTTGAAGGTCTGAAAATAGTGGAGGATTTTGATGAATTCAAACGTACCTCTGATGTCATTGTGGCAAATAGACTGTCAGTGGACCTCAAAGACGTAAAGGAAAAAGTATATACAAGAGATATATTTAGTCGAGATTAGCAGGAGGTGGCGTTTGTCACCTCTTTTTTTTATGACTTTTTACTAATTAATATGACTTTTTTATGACTGCAAGCACATGTTATGCCTGTCTGTTTCATGGTAACATAGATTATGGACATTTATCGGTTTATACGAAAGTTTTTTGAAAATGAAGGGGATGCTCGGTGGAACCCAAGAATATTGTGATCGATTTAGATGTAGGTAACATCACTTTATCATCAATTCGAATCTAATAAAATGAAAGCCATTACAAGTATGATAAAAGATCTGTTTGTTGAATGAAATGATACAAAAGTTAAATTAACTACATAATGATTAGTTGGATCCAATCCTATTTTCTTTGTAAGCTTAATTATCAGAAAAATTGGCGAAAACACCCACATATTATCATTATTATAAAATAATACTTTTATATATATCAAATATTGGGAAAAATGCGATTCCATTAAACTATCACAATGAAAATCTGAAAACAAACAAGTATTATCTAATTTTTTAATTGAAAATGGGATAATTCGATTGTTTCTCAAACCAAGCAAAGGTATTTCAATTTTTGAGGTGTGTTTTAATCGATATCGTTCATATATAACAAAATAATAGGGCATGTATATAGGGGGTTGCTGCTTGTATGATACGAGTATTGGTTGTAGAAGATCAGCTACTTGTTCGAGAAGGGATTCAAGCATTACTAGAAAAGGTAGAGGATATGGAAATAATTGGGACAGCATCGAATGGATATGAAGCAATCCAACATGTCCAAAAAAGTCCCCCAGATGTAGTACTAATGGATATTCATATGCCGAAATTAGACGGCATTAAAGCAACGTTACATCTTAAAGAACATTTCCCTAATGTAAAAGTAATTTTACTGACGACCTTTGCGGAAGAAGATCGGATTATTACGGGGATCAATGTTGGTGCAGATGGATTCTTGCTGAAGCGGCTGGATGTCAATCATATTGTACGTTCTATTCGAGATGCCTATGAAGGTCAGATGGTGATTGTGGGGGAAGCGGCAAGGATATTGGCGAAAAATATTAGAGATGCCAAGTACAACAAAAAAGAAGTACTCAATAGAAAATTACAGGTACGGTATATCTACTTGTCAAAACGTGAATTAGATGTCGCATATGCGCTTATGGAAGAGATGACAAATAAACAAATGGCACAAAAATTATTCCTAGGGGAAGGAACCATTAAAAATTACATAAGTGAAGTCTATACGAAATTGGGGATCCGTAATCGGAATGATGCGATTGCTTTTTTACAATCATTATTTAAGATGGAAAACTACTAAAAAACAAAGTTGATAAATTTTTTAGTAAAATATGACTTTTTTGTTTAGAAGTCACTAAAAATATGAATTTATATATAGTATTATACCATTTAAGGATGTTTTTATTTCGCATTAACTGGAAAGCTGATTAAGAACCCCACGCCTTGACAATGTTGGATCTTTGTAGGGAGCAATGCTGATACAGTTTTCCTAGTGCGTCCAATCCATGCATTAATAGAAGCTACACTGATAGAAAAGAAGGTAGGTAGGAGAGATGGACAAAATCAGTATTATCCAGCATGATAATCACTCAGTGAGTGTAGATAATCAATGTCAGGCAAAAGCCACGATAAATCATATTCCCTACAATGATGATATAGCAACAAGGATAGAGGAATTAAATCCAGATTTCATTGTTTTTGTCCCTGATGAGTTGGACCAACGAAATGCAATCTTTAAGGTCGATTATATTAAACAGCAACATCCACGTATCCCAGTTATCATTTTATCCCATACATTTGAAACAATTGATGTTCTTGCATATATACGTGTTGGTGTGAGTGGTTTTATAGATGATATGACTGATTTATCAAATACTATTTGTGTCTTAAAACGTGGTCATTATGTCTTGCCAAACGACTGGACGGAAGACTTTCTATTAGAGGTCTTACACTTAAAGCAACGAAACAAATATACCTTCTCCCAGTTATTGCATGAACATGGTATTCACTTAACAAAACGTGAGACCGATGTGGCGTATCTGTTAAAGCAAAATAAAAGCAACACGGAAATCGGTAAAAAACTAGATTTACGCGTTGGTGCGGTTAAAGTACATGTGAGTCATATTTACTCGAAGCTAAATATAAAAAAGCGAAGTGAAGCCGTATCATTCCTAAACCGGATTGGGATGCTGCGATTAGGTGCTTAGCTACGCCTTACGAAAGGTACAACAATTCGTGATCTTGTGCCTGTCATGAAGGAAATCCCCGATTAATTGGATTGGAGGATTTTCTTTTTTTAAAGGTAAGAAAAAATGGGAAATCCTCGATATACTCCTACCTTTTAAAGATTAGCTTTTTTCCTAACGAAAATAAGACGAGTATTTGGGCAATAAGTATTCCTAGTTTCATTTATTTTTTATGATGGCCATATAAAACCAAATCAATTTTTACATCATGCCAAAGTAGTTCGGATAAACAATCCGAATAATATTCGATTTCCTTTTTCTTTATTTTTATAGCACTTGATACTTTATTAAACTCCTTTAACTTTTCCTATACATACTCAAGTGAAGGCATGATACTACCTCCTGATGATTTAGTAATTCATAAACTATCGTAACATAGATTGAATTATATAAATATGCTAACTCCTCCCTGTTTCCGTGAATTTCTCTTCTTCAATGTCAACATATGAAACATAATATTCCCACTATTCTATATGAATATTTTAACATATATCATACCTTAGAAAATAATCTGTATGTAAAGAAGCAGTTGTGAGTATGGGGGATCGTTTCTAGGCTTCTAGAAGTGTGTCAAGAAATAGAATGAGGTAAATCAATGATGATAATTTAAGACAATTAGCCATTCAAGGTGTCATTGAACGGTTAAAACAGTTTTCAGCGGCAGCTGTTTATCGAAAAATGTCAAAACGTTAACTTTTTTTATAATTTAAAGTATTGACCAAAATAGAATATTAACTTATAATAACGTTTGTATCGGTTTTGTGGTCCAACCACCAAACCAAAAAACTAAAAGTAAGTCACTAATATAATAAAGGAGGTTTCTATATGTTTGTGCGTTTTACAAAAGGTGATGTTACATCATACGGTGTCCTTAATGGGGACAACATTAAAAAAATCCAGGGGGATCTATTTACAGGAGATTATAAGATTACCGAAGAGACCCTACAACGTAAAGAGGTGAGACTTCTTGCGCCATGTAAACCAAGTAAAGTTATTTGTGTAGGGTTAAATTATAAAGATCACGCTAAAGAAGTGGAGTTACCATTGCCAAAAGCGCCACTATTATTTTTGAAGCCACCAACATCCGTTGTTGGTCCCAATAATGAGGTCTATTATCCAGAGCAATCTGGTCAAGTTGATTATGAAGCTGAATTGGCCATTGTCATCGGTAAGGAAGCAAAAAATATTTCGGAGGAAAATGCAAACGATTACATACTTGGCTATACATGCGCCAATGATGTAACCGCCAGAGACATTCAATTTGGTGATGGTCAATGGACTAGAGGGAAATCATTTGATACATTCTGTCCAATTGGACCAGGAATCGTAAAAGAAGTAGATTTAGAGAATGCTAAAGTCGAGTTATATGTAGATGGGGAAAACAAGCAGCGTTCTACATTGGATCAATTAATTTTTAAAGTGCCACATCTAGTTAGCTACATTAGTCAGCATATGACATTAATGCCTGGTGACATTATTTTAACTGGTACGCCACATGGGATTGGTCCTGTTGAGAAGGGAAGTACCATGACCGTTAAAGTAGAAGGAATTGGTGAATTGGCTAATAAACTAGTGTAGGTAGGAGGTGCATGATGTCTGACTTTGGTTTAGGTACATGGGTGCAAATAAATAGTGCAACCGTGGTAGAAATCATTGGAAATAGTAACTTCGACTTTGTTGTTATTGATTTAGAGCATGGCAATATCTCGCTTGAAAGCCTTGAGAATCTTTTACGAGCTGCAAAGTTGTCTGGATTGGAGACAATTGTTCGTGTCTATGAAAATAATTCTTCCTTAATTATGAGGGTTTTGGACTTAGGTCCAGATGGTATTTTAGTACCGCACGTTTCCTCTAAAGAGGATGCAGTACGGGTAGTACAAAGTGCCAAATATCCGCCTCTTGGAGATCGAGGTTCCTGTCCATGCATTCCAGAAGCAAATCATTGGACGAATGATTGGACGAGTTTTATGGAACAAAGCAATCGGGACACAGAAATTATTGCACTGGTAGAGGGGCAGCATGGAATGAATCATTTCCAGGAGATTATCGAAGTGGATGGGATTGATACGTTTATGATAGGGCCATTTGATCTGTCCGTGTCCTTAGGGATTCCTGGTGACAGTTCTCATCCGCTAATTGAAGAAAAGTATAACAGTTTAATAGAGCTTGTTGAAAAACAGGGGAAAGAGCTTATTGGTGTTGACTTCTCCTATGAAATGAAAGCAATTCAATCCAATATTGAAAAATGGAGACAACGTGGTGTGACAAGAATGATGACGGGGATTGATAAGATGTTTGTTACTAAAATGATGAAGGAAGTTGGAAACTTTAAATAATTAGTACGAGATAGAAGGGGTGGAAAGTTTCATGAAGAAAATAATGCTATTTTTAGCAGTGACTATGATCGTATTTGTAAGCGCTTGCGGAGGTGAAGAATCCAGTGGTGGAGAAGGGAGTGTAGAGTTAACGGTAGGTCACATATTCCCAGATAGTCATCCAGGTGGTGTTTATTTAGACAAATTGGCTGAAGAAGTGGAAGAAGAAACAGACGGGGAAGTTACATTGCAAATTAATCATAATGCAGTACTAGGCAGTGAAGCAGATGAGATCCAACAAATGCAAGCTGGTAACTTAGATATGGCATTATACTATGGTATTGCGAACTTTGAATCGATTGATCCTGCTTTTGGTGTAGAGGAATTGCCGTTTATATTCAATGATATCGATCATGTTAGAAGAGCATATGATGGGGAATATGGTGATAAGCTGTCAGACATGCTGCGGGAACATGAATTTGAAGTATTGTCATACTGGGAGAACGGATTTAGACATTTTACCAATAATGAACGTCCCATTGTGGAGCCTGCTGATATGGAAGGAATTAAATTCCGCAGTGCTGAAATTCCAATTCGCTTAGAGATGTTTGAGTTACTAGGAGCAAATGCCATATCCATGGGTTTTGATGAATTATTTACAGGTCTGCAGCAAGGTACAGTGGATGGACAAGAAAATCCATTAGCAACGATTGACTCGTCAAATTTCTATGAAGTACAGGATTATCTATCTCTATCTGGACATATTTATAATTCTGCGCCATTAATGATTAGTTCCAATAGTTTGGATAAATTATCTGACGAACAGCAAGACATTTTGTTAGAAAAAGCGGAAGAATTAAAAGTAGAACAGCAAACAATGCTGGATGAACAGAATGCAGAATTGGAAGAAAAGCTAGCTGAAGAAGGAATGGAAATTAATGAGATTAATAGTGAATCATTCAAAGATGCTGTACAGCCATTATGGGATTCATTTGCTGAGGAAAATGGTGATGAATTAATCAAACTTATCCAGGACTCTGAGTAGGATTGGGGGGAATCAAATGGAAACAAACGTGTTACGGTGGATTGAAAAGTTAATTAGTGGCTTAACCGTCGTTGTGTTTGCCCTCATGACCATTATTGTATTTGCACAGGTTGTTTTTCGCTATGTATTTGATATGAATATTCATTGGGCAGAAGAATTTGCGCGTTTCGGAATGGTATGGATTGCATTTTTAGGCGCTGCAATCGGCATCAAGTATGAAGAACATACACGTATTGATTTTTTCATTAAAAAGCTGCCACCTGCTGGCAGAACCTTTATTGAAATTCTAAACAAATTAATATGTATCGTATTCCTAGCCGTTATCTCCTATTATTCGATTACATCACTTGGAGATATGATGTCACTTATGACGCCTTCATTACAGATTCCAACTGGGATTGTCCATCTTATTATCCCAGTAACTGGTATCGTGATGATCATTTACCTTATCATTCAAATGCTAGGGATTATACGAAATAGTAATGAAAAAGGAGATCAACCTGTATGATTATTTTTCTTATATTAGGGATTTTACTGTTGATTGGTCTTCCTGTCAGTTTTGCAATTGGTGTATCTTGTCTTGCATTTTTATTCCTTCAAGATACAGCTGTAGCACCAAGTATTATTCCACAGCAAATGTTTAGTGGTCTGAATTCATTTCCCTTGCTGGCACTCCCATTTTTCCTGCTAGCAGGGAACTTGATGATGTATGGTACAACCCCAAGATTGATGCGTTTTGCTAATGCTCTGTTAGGATTTATTAAGGGTGGTTTGGCCGGTGTTTCGGTTACAGCTTCCGCGTTCTTTGGAGCAATTTCTGGTTCTGGTGTTGCAACCGTAGCTGCTGTTGGTTCGATTGTTACTCCTGAAATGATCAAAAAAGGATATGACCGTGGATTTATCGCACCATTAATTGCTGGTGCTGGTGTTTTGGGAATGGTTATTCCGCCTAGTATGGCAATGGTCGTATTTGGTGTCAGTGCTGGTGTTTCCATTGGTGATTTATTCCTGGCTGGAATCCTGCCTGGAATCTTGGTTACATTATTATTAGTGATCTACGGAATTATTGTGTCCCGTAAACGAAATTATGGTGGGGATACCACAGCATTTGATTTTAAAGAATTGTTCCAATCGTTTATATCTGCCATACTCCCGATGCTGCTGCCTGTCATTATTTTGGGCGGTGTGATGTCAGGTGCATTTACACCGACAGAATCAGCAGTTGTTGCGGTTGTCTATGCCTTAATATTGGCAACTGTCGTTTACCAGGAATTGCCAGTAAGCAAACTGTTTTCTGTATTTAAGCAGTCCGCTGTAAATAGTGCCATCATATTATTCATTATTGCTGCTGCAACGCCATTTGGTTGGATTTTAACGACACAGCAAATTCCAAATGAATTGGCGACCTTTTTAACAAGCGTTACGACTAGTGATATACTGATTTTGATATTTATTAGTATTATTTTACTAGTGATGGGTACATTTATGGAGACCATTGCAACGATTATTATTATGACACCAATCTTATTTCCGATTGCGATGCAAATTGGGATAGAGCCACTTCACTTCGGTGTCCTGATGATGGTAAACTTAGCAATTGGTGGCGTTACACCGCCATTAGCAGTTGGACTGTTCACATCAGCCAAAATTGCTGACATTCCAGTCGAAAAAACATTCCCGGATGTGCTTCACGTACTTGGTGTCATGGTTTTATCATACATCATTATAGTGTTGATACCTGAGTTATCGCTATGGATTCCAGAAATCTTTGATTAATAAAAATGAATATGTTTGTTAAATGGGGTATGTGTTATGAAAATTGAACCAATAAAGAAAACATCATTATCTGATTTTGTGGTGGATCAATTAAAAGGTTTAATCATAAAACGGGAAATTAAGGTTGGGGAAAAGCTGCCAAATGAACGAGAGTTAAGCCAGTTATTTGATGTCAGTCGAAATTCCGTTCGTGAAGCTTTACGAGTGCTGGAATTACAGGGGCTATTAAACAGAACCCACTCTGGAACGTATGTTCAAGCTGATTTTTCAAGAATTATTGAAGAGTCATTCACCTTGCAGATTTTATTAAATGATGCGAAATATGAAGATATTCAGCATACACGTGTCATGCTGGAAAAAGATCTAGTTCGCTTAGCAGCAGTACGGAGATCCGAGAAAAATCTGTCTAATATTCAACAATACATTGATGATATGAGCAAGGCGATTAAGGAAAAAGATAAAGAGAAGTACATTGCTGCTGATATTGGATTTCATAGGGAAATAGCAGAGGCTGCCAATAATTCAGTATTACTATTTTTGTACAATACCATTTCTGATTTGTTATTTAAAGTACAGAAACAGGTTGCCTATGATGACAATGTGTTAACGGCTTCTCTAGATTATCACAAGCTGATTTATGAGGCAGTTATCCATAAAGATGAAGATGAAGCAGAGCGGCAATTAGTTCTTCATTTAAATGATGTAGAGAATCGGATTTTAAAATTAAATGAAATGGACCAAATTGCTCGTGAGGAATTTCAAAACTATTAATAGCAGGGAGAGGAATTATCATGCATGTAGCAAGAGATAAAGTCTATCAATTTTCGATTAACTGTTTGAAAGAAGTAGGAATGAAAGAAGAAGATGCCAAAACGATTACGGATACGATGCTAGTAGCTGATTATCGCGGTATTCACAGTCATGGATTTCTTCGTCTTCCTATTTATATTGAACGGATTAAAAAAGGATTTATTAACATCGATGCTGTTGTGGAAACGGTTAATGACAGTACTTCGCTTTCATTAATGGATGGAAATTATGGTGCTGGCCAGGTAGTCGGAAAAACTGCCATGAATAATTCTATTAACAAAGCAAAAGAATCAGGAATTGGCTTAACCGTAGTACGAAACAGTAACCACTTTGGGATAGCAGCTTATTATGCTTCGCTGGCAACGCAGAAAAACATGATTGGGCTTGTCATTAGTAATGTTGAACCATTAATGCCTGCTGTTGGCGGTGCAGAAAAACTTATTGGGAATAACCCAATTGCTATCGCTGCACCAAATGCTGAGGGCAAGGATCCAATTGTATTAGATATGGCGTTAAGTAATGTACCACTAGGAAAAATTTTAGTAGCGAAAACAAAAGGTGAATCGATCCCGTCTGGCTGGGGTGTGGATAAAAATGGTCAGGAAACGAATGACCCTGCTGAGGTTACAGATGGTGGATTCTTATCACCAGTTGGTGGACCAAAAGGTTTTGGGCTAGCGTTATTAACGGAAGTTTTAACTGGTGTTATTTCTGGAGGTCAATTCTCCAAAACAATCTCGTCTATGTATAACTTAGAAGAAAAACAGTCTATTTCCTATTTTATGCTAGCAATTGATACTTCCTTCTTCTTAAAACCAGAAGAATATGATGAACGAATTCAGATGCTTTCTTCTTTTGTAAAAGATACGAAAAAAGCACCAGGTGTTGAGGAAACATTCTTGCCAGGTGAAATTGAGTTTAAACGTGAGAGAGATAATGCGGAAAAAGGTGTTCCTGTTGATGAAAGCGTCCTGGAGGAACTTCGTAAGCTAGGAGAATCATTGGACATTCCATTTGAATTATAAGGTGTCTAAGGATAGAGACTAGGTGACGGGTAATGGATCAGGCTTTTAATACTTCCTTCGTACAGGAAGAAGCATCCATACTTAGCACATACTAAATAAATGACTGCCTCAGAATATATGAGGCAGTCATTTAATATAGTTTTATTATTCTTGTGCTCTAAAGGAAAAGGAGAGGCGCAATTAACTACACAAATGTAAGATTCGCGAACCGCATCAAGAATTTATACAGAAGGGACTTACGAGAATTACTCATCAACATTACCAGCTGGATAAAAGTTTCCATGTCCCGTTGTTTCAAATACTTCATTACTTTCGCCACCACTTCGTCTGGACCTTTAGAAAAAAGTACGTTAGAAATAGTTATAATGATGTGTGGGTGGTCGGTTAGGAATTACATTGATTAAATTTTACATAAGTTAACCGTATAATGTTATAAAAGTTTGAGGGTGAGAATTATGCTTAAGGATGAAATTAAGAAGCTGATTGACCATTTGCCAAATGATTGTTCCATAGAAGATATTCAGTATACATTATATGTCCGTTCTAAAATAGAAAAGGGCCTAGATGATCTTGAAAAAGGAAATATTGTTTCTCACAAGGAAATGGAAAAGAGAATGGATAAATGGCTAAGACAGTAGTTTGGGCTCAATATGCACTTAATGATTAGAATATGTAATTGAATATATTTCTCAAGATTCTCCAGCATATGCTGCGTCATTTTATGATGGGGTTAAAAGTAAATCACTGAGTTTGAGTCTATTTTCCGAAAGAGATAGAATAGTACCAGAATTTAATAATGAAAAAATAAGAGAGATTTTGTACATCGTTATAGAATGATATATAAAGTTTCTGATAAACAAATAATTATATTAGCCTTTATACATGGAGCAAGGGAATTAATATAGAGGTAGGACTTATACTTGGTTTTAGATTATAAAGGACAAGGGGGGGGAAAGGAATTGAAGCATGGAGATGGTTCTCTTGATTTCTAAAGAATTGCCCCTTTTATTTTTTGATTTCCAGTCAAGTTATTTTAATAACTTCGGGCAGAGTTTTGCCTATGTTCCAGTTCAGTTCTTAATTTAGATGTAAGATGTATTTTCTCTAGGGAATTATGTTCAACGTACGGAAATCAGTAATACTATAAGGCTGGTGTCACCCCATCTTGGTAGTATTTTTAATGTAGTGAAGTTTTTAATTGTATTAAATGTTTTTAAAATCGGTCATTCCTAAAAATAGGCTTATCCCCATTAGTTATTCGCATCTTATTAATCCGCTTTCGAATATGATTCAAGAAATGCTGTTTAAGATATAACGCTTCATCCATCAGTTCATGTTCTTGTTCGAGTGTAAGCTCCTGCTTTTCAAAGTTAATTCCGTTACCTCTTAACCAGCTAATAAATGTTAGCTGTTGTTGTGTAATGTGTTCTCCCTTGTATAAGACAAGAATATACAGGTAATCTTTATTGACATCGTTTTTGAATGCTTCCTGAGATATCTTAGTGATGATCCTTTCTTTTTGTTGCCGGATGGTCTCACTCTTGACATTTGGGGGTAGATCTAAATAGTTCTCAATGTCTTTTTTTTTTATTCAGATAGGTGGTTAATTCTGATTTAGGTAGGTTAAATTCATAAATCAATTTAGTAATTATATCACGACGATCATACCAATTCGTTATACGATGTTTCATCATCCAGTCGATTGTGATTAAGTACTTCTCGCTCTCTTCTAAGTCATAAAAAACTTTACATAGAATAAGTCTGTTTTTAGGGTAGAGATGTTGATATGCGTAATAGGTTGTATAATTCCCTACCACAGAATACTTGCAGGTCTTTACATCAAACACCACTTCTGGCAAGTAAGAAGAATAGATTTCCTTGTTGACTTTCTTTATTTCACGACTAAGCTGTTTCTTAGGGATGTCTAGATTTTGGATGAAAGGTTCCATGCTTTCTAGAGGAACAAATACAAATTCATTGACAAGCAATCTTGAGTAGTTAATCATAGGCTGTCAGTCCCTTCTAAAACAGCCTATGTTATAGCTAGTTTGTCCTATTACACTACAAATGTTAGCCGACCATTCGACAAAATTCGGGTGGTGACAGGCACCAAAAAATGATAGGGTCAGACCCATTGGCCTTGCATGTGTGGAAATAACTTCCAATTCATTAAATGTAAGAAAATTATTTACAAAAATAAAAAAGGCTCCTATTGTAGAAGTGAGACCATACTTGTTCCCAAAATTTCTACAAAGGAGCTTTTAAATTGCCAAATAAAAGTATAGGTCATAAACAGTTAATTAGTCAATGTTTATCGGTTTTACCTACAGAAGTTTTTTCATCTCCACTCTTAAATTATGAGTATGACAAGCTTTCTGTAGATGCATTAATGAAAATTTTTGCGGCTGCACAACTAGATAAGTGGGAGTCCTACGAAGATATGGAAGAGCGTCTTCGTGCCAATCCAGAGTTTTGTGAAGCTATTAATCACCTAGTATTAGTGGATCACAATTAAGTCGCAGAATAAACAATTTACCCACAGAGTGGGCTCAGGAACTATTCCAAAAAGTTGTACATAAGATTCAAGAACTCACAAAAGATTATAAAGGAATAAGTCCTGAAATAGGGCGACTAAGAATCATAGATTCTACCCATTTAAAACTTCCTCCACAGCTCTGTGATTGGGCTTTCGTCACTAAAGGATGGAATGTAGTGAAAAAGCATATCCGTATCATGGTTGTCTCAGAAGATATCTCCTATCCTGACAAGATTGTACCTTCCACGGGAAATGTAGGAGATGTTGAAACACCTACTTACTAGTCGAAGAAGCTGATGTAACCTATCTGATGGATCGTGGCTACCCATCAGTAAAGAACTTGATGAGTTGGCAGGAAAAGGGGATTTCTTTCGTCGTACGAATATCAAGAGTATAAAAGCTGTACCAAAAGTAAAGTATGAGACCAATCATCCAGCTATTCTTATGGACGCAAAAGTTCAATATAGCTATGCGGATGAACCGATTCGCCTAGTAGGATTCGAAGGCGAAGAAAAAAACTCTATCGATTAATGACGACGAGATGGGATTTACCTGCAGAGCAAATTATGGATCTCTATCGTTATCGATGGATGATTGAGACATTTTTCAAATGGGTAAAACAACATTTAAAACTGGTCAAGATTTGGAGTACGAAACCACAAGGAATGTGGAATCAGATGTTCCTTGCCTTAGCCGCATATGGGCTGGCTTTGATCCTACAATTACAGTTAAAGTCGAAGAAGAAACTTTGGCCGTTTTTAAGGTTAATGCGAACGTATATGTATAAACCATACAGTGAATTTATGGAAGAGTTATATCAAGGCAAAAGCAAGAAATCACGAGGGCGCCAGAAAGTCCCTATACCAAATGAAAAGGAGACGAAGTTTGAAGGGAATGTAGCCATTATCAAGCCACAAAAGAAGAAATAGTGTTTATTTTTTTTGACATTTAAATATGGAAAAAAATGGGAACAAGGTCAACTTAATACCCCGTTCTCATTTTTTAATTTAAAATCTGAAACCAATTGGTAAATTTTTATTCTTATGGATTTTAATAACATTGATGCAAGGCCAATGGGTCAGCCCCTCATACTATGAGAGTGAATCATTAGATTGCTATAAGGGTCAAATAATTCCACCCTACTTTATTATACATAATACTTATATTATTTAACGTAAAATGTCATTAAACATGGCCTCGGCTTTTCTAAAATCTTTTTCATCCATAGTGCCTAATTTCTTTAAAATTATTCTATTTTCAATAGAAAAAACCTTATTTGGTAATACCCATTGGTCACTATAAAGTAAGCCTATTGAAGTTGTTTTATACATTTTAAGTTCATAGCGAACAGTATCACTTCTTTTTTCTTGGCTAGTAATTGCTAGACATATATACTTCCCATACTCTTTGTAATGATTTTCATTACTGATAATAACAGCAGGGCGCTTTTTGAATCCCGGTTGATCATTGAATGGGAAAGGGACTAAAACAATATCTTGTTTTTTATAAGTCATTATAGGCATCGTCCTTTTCATTATCCCAAGCTTCTTTAAGAGATTCATTGACTATTCCATTATAAAGATTATCCTCTTCTTGGTTTAGTAATTTCTCAACCTTTTTTTTAATATCTATAACCTTTTCAGCGTAGACTTGTTTTTCTTCTTCAGATAAAGATTTAATTAGGTTATCGAACTCATTAAAGACATCTTCTTTTTTTAGAGCAGACATGATTGGACACCTCACAAGTCATATTTTCCTTATTATAACATTTCAGTAACATTACACAAGACAGACTACAGGTGTCAACTCCCCGCTACGTAGAGTTTAGAAGGAGGAGAAAAAATTGATTATAGCATAGATGTGATTATGCTTCAAAGGTAAGTAATCTAAACATTGAAGCGATTACAACGGTTGCTGGAAATGTGGAAGTAGAAAAAAACACATTAAATGCTCTTAAAGTTTGTGACATTATCGGGCTACATGATGTACCAGTTGCACAAGGAGCGGGAAAGCCATTGCTTAAGAAGATGGAAATAGCCGAAGAAATTCATGGTGAATTGGGTCTAGATGGTCCGAAACTTCCTGATGAACCAAAATCTAAAGCCGTTAAACAGCATGCTGTTGATGTAATAATAGAGAAAGTCTTATGTTCTGATGGGGATATTACGTTAGTGCCAACTGGGCCCCTTACGAATATTGCGATGGCTATGATTAAGGAACCCAACATTGTTCCGAAAATAAAAGAAATTGTACTAATGGGTGGAGGGACATTTGGTAATTGGACCCCTGCAGCAGAATTTAACATTTGGGTTGATGCAGAAGCAGCTAAGGTAGTTTATGAGAGTGGTGTACCGATTGCAATGTTTGGCCTAGATGAGCCTCGGCAACGAAAGAAGTAATTAACAAATTTGCTGACATTGATAATCCAGTTTCTAATTTTGTCGTTGAACTGTTAGAATTCTTTCAAATAAGTATCAAGATGTTTTTGGCTTTGGAGGAGGACCATTCCATGATGCTTGTACAGTCTCGTACTTAATCGATCCTTCCATCTTTAACTTTAAACATGTGCGTCTAGATATTGAAACAAAAGGTGAATGTACGTATGGAATGACTTCTGTTGATATTCTAGGTATAACAAACAAAGGACCAAATGTGTGTTTTGCTTACCAGTTAAAGCAGGACAAGTTTTGGAACTTATTTGATAGCGTACTGAGATCTTATTCAAATTAGAGGACAAGGAAATCATTCGTTTAGTGATAACAGAAAAGAAATCATCCATGTAGAAGACGACTTTCGACAAAATTCGAGTAGTGACAGGCACCTTCTTTTTAAAGAGTTTTGTCATTTTCATTTTGACGATTGGTTGAAAAACTACAAAATAAGTGTTGACAGATTATTCAGAAGTGCATATAATATGAAACTATAACATTTAAACTGAAAAGAAAATCATAAAAGGCAATGAACGGATCGAAGTAGTGTCTTATCTCCCTGAACAGAGAGCTGATGGTGGTGCGAATCAGTCATAGATAAGGTGCGAATTACAGTCCTGGAGCTTCTTTTTCTTCTTAAAGCTAGAGTCTTTAACAAGAAAAAGACGGTTATTTGATCGTTAACCAATTAGAGTGGTGAATCGTCTATTCACAACTAGGGTGGTACCGCGAACCAATCGTCCCTACTGATCGTTATCAGTGGGGACTTTTTAATTCTTGAGAGTTCGCCGTCACCACTAAACCAAAATGAAATATATCAAAAAGCAATGAACGGACCGAAGTAGCGTCTTATCTCCCTGTCCAGAGAGCTGATGGTGGTGTGAATCAGTCATAGATAAGGCACGAATTACAGTCCAGGAGCTTCTTTCTCATCATTTTTCCTGAGAAAGACGGTCGAACAGATCGTTAACTAGAATCAAGAGGTGAACGCACATTTCGTTCACAATGAGGGTGGTACCGCGATGAGAATCGTCCCTGTCGTAGATCAATTTACGACAGGGACGATTTTTTTCGTATATCACGACACGTTAATTAAAATTTTAAGGAGGAATGAAACATGAGTGCAAATGAATTAAAAGAATTACGTAACCAAATCGATGAGGTAAATCTAGAGATATTGAAGCTGTTAAACCAACGTGGTGAAATTGTACAAAAAATAGGGGAATACAAAGAAAAGCAAGGTGCGGTAAAATTTGATCCAGTTCGTGAACGGCAATCGCTTGATGTCATTATGAAAAACCATGAAGGCCCGTTTGAGTCATCCACGGTTCAGCACATTTTCAAAGAAATTTTCAAAGCAAGTCTGGAGCTTCAGGAAGATAATCATAAAAAAGCATTACTAGTATCCCGTAAAACATGTCCTGAAAACACCATTGTTGATGTGAATGGTACAAAGATTGGCAATGGAGAGCAGGGTTTCATTATGGGACCATGTGCAGTGGAAAGTTATGAGCAGGTTAAAGAGGTAGCAAAAGCAATGAAAGCACAAGGTCTAACGCTTATGCGAGGCGGCGCTTTCAAACCTCGTACATCTCCATACGATTTCCAAGGTCTTGGAATAGATGGGTTGAAAATTTTACGAAAAGTTGCCGATGAAACTGGCATGTCTGTTGTCAGTGAAATCTTAACCCCACATGATGTCGAAACAGCGCTAGACTATGTTGATGTCATTCAAATTGGTGCGCGTAACATGCAGAACTTTGAACTATTGAAAACGGTAGGGAGAGTGAAGAAGCCTGTCCTGTTAAAACGAGGATTGGCCGCTACGATTGAAGAATTTATGAATGCGGCCGAATATATCATTTCACAAGGAAACGATCAAATCATTCTGTGTGAACGGGGAATTCGGACGTATGAGAAGGCAACACGGAACACGTTAGATATTTCTGCTGTACCAATCTTAAAGCAGGAAACCCATCTTCCAGTTGTCGTTGATGTCACCCATTCTACTGGCAGAAAAGACTTACTTTTCCCAGCAGCAAAAGCAGCACTAGCGATAGGTGCAGATGCCATCATGGCAGAAGTTCATCCAGATCCAGCAGTGGCCTTATCGGATTCCGCACAACAAATGAATATTCCGGAATTCAAGGAGTTCATGGACGGTATAAAGGCATTTAACGGTAAGCTAGCGCAAAATGAAGCGCTTATTCGATAATAAAGGAGGAACTGGGATGAAATGGAAAGAGCAAATTCTTGATTTAGGTGCATATCAACCAGGTAAGTCAATAGAAGAAGTGAAGAAGCAGTATCAACTCGAATCAATTATAAAATTAGCTTCAAACGAAAACCCATATGGCTGTTCACCACATGTGGATGAAGCATTAAAACAAATGGATTCGTCCTTTATGCTTTATCCTGATGGCAATGCTTCTCAATTAAGGGAAGCAACTGCCTCCCATTTAGGGGTAGATGAAAAACAGCTTATTTTCACCAATGGCACAGATGAGCTGGTCCAAGTTATTTCCAGAGCGATGCTTGAACCTGGCAAGAACACTGTCATGGCTTCACCAACCTTTCCACAATATAAGCAGGCAGCCATTATTGAAGGTGCAGAAGTGCGGGAAGTAGAGTTGGTAAATGGAGATCACGATTTGGCTGAAATGCTGTCAGCAATAGATGAGGACACTGCCATTGTATGGGTTTGTAGTCCAAATAACCCAACAGGGATCTATATTCCAGAGAGTGAGATAAGAGATTTTCTCCGTCAAGTTCCAAGTGATGTATTAGTCGTTCTCGATGAAGCTTATTATGAGTATGTGACAGATCCGTATGATTCACTGTCACTTATTGATACATTTCCTAACTTGATCATCACGAGAACATTTTCCAAAATTTATGGCCTTGCTAGTTTTAGAGTGGGATATGGGATTGCATCGGAAAACATTATTCAGCAACTGGAACCAGTTCGTCTTCCGTTTAATACCAATGTACTTGGTCAACGAGCTGCAACTACTGCCATAACAGACCAAGCATTTGTAGAAGGCTGCCGCAAGAAAAATACAGCCGAGCTGGAAAAATATTATACATTTTGCAAAGACCATCAGCTTGATTATTTTCCATCACAAGGAAACTTTATCTTGATTGATTTTCATCTGGATGGAGATGAGGTTACAGAATTTTTATTGACAAAAGGGCTCATTGTTCGTTCTGGAAAAGCATTAGGATTTCCAACATCAGTCCGGATTACGGTTGGTCAAGAAGAGCATAACGAACAAGTGCGAAGTGCCATAAAAGAGCTTATCACCGAGAAGGTTTAATGAGGAGGAGTAGGCATGCGTGGAAATGTATTGATTGTAGGGCTAGGATTAATCGGCGGATCCTTAGCCCTTGCCATCAAGAATAAACATCCAGAGGCACAGATTTATGGCTATGATAAGCGGAAAAGTGAAGCAGAAACGGCAAAATCACTTCAAATTATTGATGAAAAAGTAACCTCTTTCCGCAAAAGTGCAGAACTCGCGGATGTGATTATTTTGGCAATCCCCGTGTTACAGATGAAAAGGGTCATGAGACAATTAGCAGGTTTTGACCTGAAGGAAAATGTCATTATAACCGATACTGGCAGTACGAAAAATGGGATCATGGAACTGGCTGAGGAGTTGTGGCAGGAGGTTACATTTATCGGCGGTCATCCGATGGCAGGATCCCATAAAACCGGTGTAGAAAGTGCCAAGGCCTATCTATTCGAAAATGCCTATTACATCCTAACGCCTACAAATCATGCTTCTGATCGAGTAGACGAACTAAAACAATGGTTGCAAGGTGTTAATGCGCATTTTCTTGTTCTGGATACAGCGGAACATGATTATGTAACAGGTGTCGTTAGCCATTTCCCGCATATTATGGCAGCGGGTTTAGTGAATCAAGCAAGTAAATATGCAGAAAATCATCCATTGGTAAATGTGCTAGCAGCTGGTGGGTTTCGAGATATTACCCGAATTGCATCGGCTAGTCCAGAGATGTGGAAAGATATTATGAAACAAAATCAGGCCAACTTACTAGAAATAGTCGATGACTTTGTTGAGGAAATATTGGATTTCAAACAGGTATTAGAAAAAGGGAATGATCAGGCGATTTCTGAGTTCTTTGCAGATGCAAAGGAGTATCGTGATTCGTTACCAGTTCGTTCGAAAGGTGCCATCCCTTCGTATTATGATTTGTATGTGGATGTAATGGATGTCCCTGGTGCTATTGCAGGCATTACGACATTGCTAGCTGAACATGGCATCAGTCTCACCAACCTTCATATTATTGAAAATAGAGAAGGCCTGCTCGGCGTCATGCGCATTAGCTTTCAGAAAGATGAGGATCGCACAAAGGCTCAAGATCTATTAAGAATGAATGATTATAAGACGTTTGAAGCGGCCTAACTGGTGCCTGTCACTTCCCGAATTTTGTCGTTTGATGTCGAATGGTGATCATGCGAAACTTCTCGCTCCTTTAACCAAAAGTGACACCGTAATTCCAATAAGTAGTCCGATGAAAATATCAATCATTAAGGTGGATAGAAACGTAGCGATGAGAATAAGACCATCTGACAGTTTATTCTTTATATAATCGATCATTTGCTTTAGGTTGATCAGTTTGGAAACAGCCACAATAATAATTGCTGCAAGTGTCGCTTTTGGTAAGTAATAAAATAATGGTGTTAGAAAAAGAATGGCTACGAACATGAAAAAGGCAGTGATCAATAAGGATAAGTTCGTTTTTGCACCAGACTGATGGTTGACTGCTGACCTTGAAATCGCCCCAGCAATTGGGATGGATCCAACAGCGGAACTGGTAATATTAGCAAGGCCTAAACCCATTAGTTCCCTGTTAGGATCGAGCTGTTCATTCTCTTTGTTCGCTAATGTTTTGCCAATGGCATAGGATTCCAAAAAGGATATAAAACTAATCATAAATGCTGTTGGCATTAACAATAAAATGAGATCCCATGTCGGTATTGTCATAGAAAGATCTGGAAATCCGCTTGGAATTTGGCCGACAATATCGACGTTTTTTTGATGAAGATTAAAATAATCCACGAGTCCAATCGATAACACGATGACAATAAATGGCCCGGGAGAAATGGTGAACATTTTCTTAAGCGTTACCAATAGAAGGATACTTCCGATGCCGATTAACGCAGTATAGGCATTGATGTCAGAAACGTGTCGTAAAATTTCCATCCCATAATCAACTAGATTATCATACTTTGGCAATGATACCCCCATAATGGATTTAACTTGGTTTAATGCAATAATAATTGCGATTGCTGAGGTAAACCCAGTGATAAACGCGGGGGAGACATAATCAAAAATAGATCCAAATTTAATCAATCCCATGCAAAATTGCAATACACCCACAAGCAGTGCCAGAAAAATAATGAGCTGCAGGAACTGAGCGGAATTTGGTGCAGCAATGCTAGAAACAGCCGAAAAAGCTAATAAGGAAACAACGGAAACGGGACCTACCGATAAATATTTCGAGGTCCCAAATAAAGCGTAAATGATGAGCGGAAAAGTAGCCGCAAATAAGCCGAGTGAAACTGGTACTCCAGCTATTGTGGCATACGCCATGCTTTGAGGGATTAACAAAAATGCTACAATTAATCCAGCAGTAAGATCCCCTATTAAATTGGACTGTTTATAGTTTGCGAGATGCTTTAATCCAGGCATGAGTTTGTAGATCTTCAACATCGATTTCTCCTTACTATGTACAGGCTATACGATTAAATATATTAGTTGTCTTATGAAATATGACTCGGTGTTTGAAGGGTAGTTGGTAGCGGGTGAGTAAACGTGCGGTATGATTGACTAACTTAGGGGGAGAATTTTTATAAAGAAACTCGAACCGCCATACATAATAAAGGTGAACACAATGAAAACAACATCCAAATCAAAGCGGGAAGAAAGACGAAATGAACATATCTACATTGCAGGACCAGATTTTCCCCAAATTGATACAAAACCAATTGATGACATTTATGAAGCACTCGCCAAACAGCACTTCACGCCACGCAGACCAATCCAGGAAAATGGATTGGTCACTGGCGAGGAAACAGAAGAAGAGAAGCTGGCCATTTACGAAAAGGACATTCGTCTTCAGGAGGAATGTTCCATGCTTGTTGTGTGCTGATTAATGATGATCCTGGAACCTACGTGGAAATCGGCTTGATGGTAAATAATGGCAAGCAAACCATCCTTATATGACCCTTTCCACTAGGCAGAGAATTTGTTTTTAGTGAAAACGGTGGATTGTGTGAAAGATTATGCTGGGGGATTAGGTATAATAGGTAATTAGACTCACCGTACCGAAAATAGTATCTACACATAGAGTATAACTAGGAACTTACGAGCAGCAAAATACATAGCTAGTAAGTTCTTTTATAATAGTTTTGTACTTGGTGGGTCAGATTAGTGTATTTATTTTGACATACAGACTAACTGGTATTTATTTGTGGAAGTGGTATTTTGCTCATTATTCCTAATGTATATAAATAGGTTTAAAGAAAATGTGTTGATGTTAGTTAAAGTTAAGTTTATACTTTAATAACTGATAATTTAAAATAATAGTTCTATTAAGATATATCTAATAGTAGTGATGTATTAGATTTGTATAAGACATAACAAGTCCGATAAGGAGGTATAAAAATGTCTATAAAAGCTAGTTCTATAGAAACCAAAGCGCTGGTAGATTTTCTAAAAGGGGAAAAGATTGAAGAAGTAAGTAAAAAATATGACCTAGATTTGTTTGAAATTAATAATATCATTGGCAGCTTTAATGCAATGTTCCAAAATGGCAAAGAAGCGGTATCAGATGAGATAAGAAATCATTCTTATAAATTGAAACAACAAATTGAAGAGTTTCAGGCAGCAATTGATTCATCATACGATGGGATATGGATAACAGACGGTGAAGGTTATACATTATTTGTAAATAAGGCAGTAGAGCGTATTACCGGATTAAGTACTGATGATGTTATAGGGAAGAATATGCGCGAACTGGT
Organism: Oceanobacillus halotolerans; assembly: GCF_010993955.1. Lineage (GTDB taxonomy): Bacteria > Bacillota > Bacilli > Bacillales > Amphibacillaceae > Oceanibacillus_A > Oceanibacillus_A halotolerans. Next base: position 575,641 of record NZ_WIXL01000001.1, read on the forward strand.
TGATAAAGGTGTATTTAATATAAGTGCCACTCTAGAGGCAATGAAAGAAAAGAAAACGGTAACGGTGATGCAAAAAGTGAATACAGGAATAGAAACAATTGTTACTGGAAATCTTTCATTTGATGAAAACGGACAAATTTTTCGGATTATATCCAATGTAAGAGATATTACCGAATTAAATTACCTTAGAGAACAAATTAAGCATATAGAGGAAAAGAATCAAAAATACCATATTGAATTAAACAATCTAAAACTAAAATTAGAAGAGCTTAATAATGTTGTATTTAAGAGTGAAGAAATGAGTACAGTGATTGATCAGGCGCTGAGACTTGCAAAATTTGACACAACGGTTCTTTTAATGGGAGAAACAGGAGTTGGAAAAGAAGTCATTGCAGAGTTAATTCACGAATCTAGCACGAGAAAAGAAACTGGATCCTTTATTCGAATTAACTGTACTGCGTTGCCAGATAGTTTACTGGAATCCGAATTATTCGGGTATGAGGGTGGTGCTTTCACAGGTGCAAATCCAAAAGGTAAAGCAGGTTTATTTGAATTAGCAGATGAAGGCACCATATTCCTCGATGAAATAGGCGAACTCCCTTTACATATTCAGGTTAAACTGCTTCGAGTTCTGCAGGAAAGAAATGTATTAAGAGTAGGTGGATCTAAACCAATTAACATTAATACACGAGTGATTGTAGCTACAAACAGAAACTTAAGTGAGATGGTGCGGGAAGGCTCATTTCGGGAGGATTTATATTATCGTTTAAATGTTGTTCCAATCACAATCCCACCATTAAGAAAACGGACAGATGATATTCCTATTCTCATTAAACATTTTATTAAAGTTGTAAATAAGAAGTATAACATAAGTAAACATTTTTCTTCAGATGTAATGAAGTCACTCATTAATTATAGTTGGCCAGGAAATGTCCGTGAACTTAAAAACATTGTGGAGAGGCTGATTGTCACAACAGAAAGTGCAACAATAAAGGTCGAGGACTTACCAGAACATATCCATAAGGCTTCCGTAACAATCAAAGGAAACTCACTGAAAGAAATATTAGAAAGTACGGAAAAAGAAATTATTAAAAGTACACTGAAACAATACAAAAGCACATATAAGGCTGCAGCTTCATTAGGGATTAGTCAGTCAACGATGTCACGAAAAGCAAGAAAGTATGGCTGTAAGACACATGATTAATAGTTGTACACCTTTATACATTAATTCAAATTTGAATCACAACCCATTGATGCATCGTTTGGTTATAGATCAGTAATTACCCAGCAGGGTTTAATGTTATGAACCAGTTTGTTATGGTAGGTGATGCAAAAATGGGTTATCGGATCCGTTGGACAAGCATGTTTTTTAGTATGCGATTAATATAGAAAAATAAGAAAGCACCCTTTTAAACAATGCCTAGAGGGTGATAAAGAAGAATTTTTAATTTTTGGCATGTTTTTTGCGAATATAAAAGTAAGCGCATTCAAAAAAGGAGGTATTTGGATGAATAAAAAGTTATTTTATACGTTGTTTGGTTTATGGTTTGTGATCGTCAATTTGCCACAATTTGTTCCATCATTAAATCGAATCGAACCTTTTATTTTAGGTATTCCTTTTAATATGGTTTGGATTTGGGTACCAAACTTACTCATTACGATCCTAATTATTGTTTATTTGGCACGTCGGAAAAACCCAAATACGGATTGGGATGAAGTGAAGCAATTGGTTAAAAAGGACGGATTGGAGGTTAATAAATAATGAGTATAACAACATTGGTTTATCTGGTTTTATTTATATCTGTTTTTGTCTATTTAACGATTTGTTATTTGGGATACAAAAAGACAAATCAAGGTTCTGTTGATGACTTTTATTTGGCAGGAAGAAGTCTAGGTGGCTTTGTATTATTTTTGACGGTCGGAGCCTCTTGGTTTAGTATGTGGTTTTTATTAGGAGCAACTGGATCATTTTTTACTCACGGTGTGGGATTTAATTCATTTTTTATTTTAAATATTGTATTGGCAATGTTTATGTTTATATTTGGCAGAAGACTCTGGGTACTAGGGAAGATATATGGTTATGTAACACCTGGTGATTTATTGGGTCATTATTATGACAGCAAAATGACAAGGTTAATTTCAAGCATTATTGGTGTTTATCTATTATTCCCTTATATTGGTATTCAATTACTGGGTGCTGGTGTAGCATTTGAAGTAATGGGGAGTCCCTTCTGGCTGGGGATTGTGACGATGCTTATCTTAGTGACAATATACAGTGTTGCCGGTGGTTTGAAAGCGGTTGCATGGACCGATGCAGTTCAGGGACTGTTTTATATGCTGCTTAGCTGGGGATTAGCCTTTTGGTTACTAGGGAACGGTGTAACAGGAATTGGAAGCTTAAAGGATTTATTTATTGGTGTACAAAGTGAATTACCTGAGTTTCTTTCTTATCCAGGACCTTCTGGCTACTTTACGGCTGCCAACTGGTTTGCATATATTGTAATTTACGTAATGGCTGGTATTTGTTTTCCACATCTGTGGACCCGGTACTATATGGCAAAGGATATCAAATCGTTTAAAACAGTATCAATTGGTCATATATTCTTTGCAAGTTGGGGATTCATACCTATTATTATTGTTGCAATGCTCGGTAGATTATTCTTACCAGAAATAGCAAATCCAGATCAAGTATTCCCGACATTAGTATTAGAGTACTCGCCAATTTTAGCAGCTATTTTTGTTGCTGCTGCATTTGGTGCTGCGATGTCTACTGTTGACTCGCAAATGTTTGCTTTAGGTACTATTTTTACAAGAGATGTGTGGAAAAGTTTTATAAAACCAGATGAAAGTGAAAACCGTCTAGTATGGGTTGGCAGAATCGCGACACTAATCTTAATGGCTATATCGGTTATATGGACTTTCGTGGCAGAAGGATCGATAGTAGCACTTTCAATGATATCCTTTACTTGTGCTGCAATCTTATTTACCCCCATGTTTGGTGCGATGTTTTATCCGAAGGCTGGTAAGTATGCAGCGAATGTCAGCATGGCGGTAGGATTTGCCATTTTATTATTAACCAGCTATGTATATCCAGATCCACTTGGGGTATATGGAGGTGCTTACGCTTTGTTGGGACAGTGGATATTGTTTTTTACTATCGCCCAATTTGAACAAAACCAAAATAGAGAACGTCGAGATAAGTACCAGCGAATCCTTAAGATTGCTTTGAATGAAAAAGGTGAGGAAGATAGCCATAAGGCTATTTCTTAAAAAATAAGAAAGGATGAGTAATAATGAATTTTCCTAAATTTACTGCTGCATCAGTTATTGCATCACCTGCTATGTTTGATTTGAGTGGGACGGTTAATAAATGCTGTTCCTATATTGAAGAAGCCTCTGAAAATGGTGCAAAACTAGTCGTTTTTCCAGAGACTTTTATTCCAATGTATCCTTGGTGGATCTGGATGAGTGTAAACAATGTGAAGAAATTAGAATTGTATAAGGATTTATATAAAAATTCAGTTGATATCCATGGATCAGAATTTAAAAAAATACGTGATAAAGCTAGTGAATGCAATGTCTATGTTGTTGTTGGGATTAATGAGATTAATAGTATGACGTTATATAATTCACAAGTTTTTATTAATGATCAAGGAGAAATAATCGGGAAAAGAAGAAAATTAGTTCCTACAGGAGAAGAAAGAACTATCTGGGGACGCGGCGATGGTAGTGATCTATTTGTTTGTGATACAGATATTGGTAAGTTATCTGGCCTTGTATGCTATGAAAATTCTATGCCACTATCTCGTTATGCACTATATTCAATGGGAGCGCAAATTCACATTGCGAATTGGCCTGGATCAAATTTTAAAAGTCAGCCTCGGGACCGGACCAAAATAATTGATTTAACATCAAGATTTGCTGCTTTCGAAGGTCAGATGTTTGTAATTGCCTCTTCCTCATATTTAGGAGAAGAAGAACTAGCTTTTTATAAAGAGTTAGATCCTTCATTAGGTGATTCTTTAACCGTAGGGGGAGGTATCGCTGGTATTATTTCTCCATTTGGTGAGTATGTATCTCGCCCACTTCAAGATGAGGAGGGAATCGCATATGGTGAGATTGATTTAGAAGCTGTTTTAGACAGTAAACATTTGCTTGATAGTGTTGGTCACTATGCAAGAGGTGATGTTGCTAAACTGTTGCTTAATAAGGAGGATGCGAATCCAGTCAAAATAAAAAATAATGACACTAGTGATCTTACAGAAGCGAGAGAAGGGATCGAGGTTTTGAGTAGCACTCAGGATGTTAATAAGTAGTAGGGATATATGGCTTTAGCTGTTAGAACTTATTTAGTATGGGTTCTAACAGCTTTTTTTATATTCTCCAAAAGTTAAAAAGCAGATTACCTGAGCAAATGGAGAATTTTATTTACTGATAGATTTTAGCTATTTTCACCTAAATAGTTGGTGCTCTTCTTAATACACAATGTTCCTGATAAGTTATTAATTAAATGAGATTCTGATGAGGATCTTGATAGCCATATAGTGGTTAATTGTTTGCATTTTTAGAAATATCCATGAAATATCACTGGTCTATCACAACGCAGGCTGCAGGGGTTTTAGGAGTTTCAGAGAATCTTATTTTTAAAGCTTAATGCAAAAATGAAACGCGGAAGCAAAAGAGCCGTCCCTTTGCTTATACTTTTTCTAATATAGGCTTATGACAAACAGTACCATTCTCCTTCTGTATAGTGTCGTTACCATCATTATACATTTTAGGAAAAAGCTGGACTATGGTCTGAATTAGGATTGATTTAAATGATTAAATTACTCAGTTGGTATCCTTAATAATGCTATAATTCAGTAATAAAAATAAAGGAGTTGTTATGATGCCTCAAATTCTGCCTATAAAGGATTTGAGAAATACAACAGAAATTTCTGAACTGTGCCGCGAAACGTAGGGAACCGCTATTTATTACAAAAAATGGTTATGGGGATTTAGTTGTCATGAGTATGGAAACGTATGAAAGGTGCTTAGAAAAGTTAGAGTTATATTAAAAATTATTTGAAGCGGAAGCAGAAGTTAAAAATGGGGAAGAACTGATAGATGGAGAAGAAATTTTTAGGGATTTAAAGAAGAAATATAAAGGGAAATAAGTTAACGATTAAGTTTATATCAAAAGCTTTTAAAGATATAGATGAGATTTATAACTTCATTTATAAGGAACTATCCAATGAAGGTGCATCGGATGGCATTTTAAAGAAAATGGAAACGAACATTATGAGACTAAAGGATTTCCCGTTTTCAGGTAGTTTTGTAACGGATGATACTTTAAAAGCTAAAGGATATCGTAAGCTAGTAATGGGAACTATGTTGTTTTTTATTTAGTTAAAGAAGCAGAAAAAGAGGTTTATATCATGCGCATTTTGTATGCCAGAAAAATATATCAAGATTTTATTTAGATTTTTAATATAGGCCTCTATACTGTTACCTCAAAAATATGTATCACCTCGTATTCCATCATATAGATGGAATATCTGAACAGAAATTGCTCCCCCAAATTCGTATCACAATAGGAAGCTTGCATCATTGCATAGCTACTTTTATTGGAATATGATTAGAAGTAGAATCAACGATAACAACAAGGTTAGGTGAATTAAAATGCAGACCAAATCCCAGTTGAATTGGGAAGATAGACGTGACTATCATATTTATATTGCGGGACCAGATTTTCCGCATATTGATACGAAACCAATTGAGGATGTACATATTGCCCTGGACGAACAAAATTTTTCCCCGCATAGGCCAATAAAAGAAAATGGTTTGTTTACTGGCGAGGAAACGGAAGAAGAGAAGTTAGCGATTTACGAAAAAGATATTCAGCTCTTACAGAAATGTTCCCTTCTGGTTGCCGTGTTAATCAATGACGATCCTGGAACATATGTGGAAATTGGCTGGATGGCTAAGAGCGGAAAGCCAACCATTTTATATGATCCAGATTATAAAGCGGAAAATTTATTTTTAATAAAAACGGTAAATCAAGTGTGTCATACATTAGATGAAGTGGTAGATGCGGTATTTGAATACTTCGGTGAAGATGGGGACGAGATTAAGTGAACCATTACAGCAAATAAAATCCAATCCCCATAATGATATAGGCAATTGTGGCTATAGTCACTAGTTGGGGATTAATCCATTTAATTAACGACGTTTTTATATTATGATATTTCTGAATAGTGGGTTATTTTGTTTTCCTAAGACGTATAATGATGAAGAATGTTCACGTTTTTTACCTTTAAGAAAGTAGTGATAGTATGGAAAAACCAGTCGGCATTATCGGAGGGATGGGTCCTTTTGCTACTTCTGACCTTTTCAACAAGATTATCCATCATACCAACACAAAAAAGGAACAGGATCATATACCAGTCATTATTTATAATCATCCACAAATTCCTTCTAGGGCAGACGCAATATTTGGTGAAGGCCCTTCCCCGATTAAGGATTTAATTGCAACTGGCAAGAAGCTCGAATTGGTGGGAACAGATTTTTTAGTTATGCCATGTCATACGGCACATTTGTGGTTTGATGAGTTGCAATCTAACCTGAACACAAGAATGATCAGTTTGATTGAGAATACGTTTCGTGTAGTGAATAATGATCCTACATTTTTTAAAGAAAAGATATTATTGCTTTCTTCACGCATGACGTTGAAATCAGGACTTTATCGCGAATTATTTGAAAACGCAAATGTTATGTTAGTGGAACCAAGTGAAGCGGAACAGGATGTCATTACAGAGGTTATCCAGCATGTGAAGGAAAAACAAGACGTGAGCAGTATTTCCCTAGATAAATTGGAGGATCTTCTACATCATTATCAACTCCAAGGAGTAAAAGGAATTATTGGAGCCTGTACGGAAATTCCATTAATTTTTCCGTATTTAAAAACATCCTTATCTAAGATCGATCCAACCCTTGAATTAGCCAAACGAGTTATACGTGAAAAGAAAAGAGAGTTGCTCTAGCAGGAGTTTAGGGGTCAGCACCTACTGTCATGATTATTGTCAAATCCGTTTCACCTCATAGGCTTGAAGTGGGGGTATTACACATAGGACGTGGGTTCTGAGCCGGCCTGCCAGTTACATGCGTGATAAAAGATGTGACGAGAGGTTTTTGTGCATCGTTATAGAATAATATATAGTATTTTAACTGAATATTGGCCTTTATTCATGGAGCAAGAACAGAAGTTGTCCAATGGATGATATAAATCCGAGGAAGCTATCCCAAATACATTTACGTTTGAGATAGCTTCTTTTTATTATAGGTGATCTGGTTCCTGCCCGCTGCGTACTTTCGCCTTCTGGACTACTTGCTCAAAGTGATCATTCATTTCCTTCAGATCTTCACATGTTAACATCTCCCATTTTTCATGCTGGAGTATATAAGGTTTTTCCATTCCATGCTTTTCAAATACGGCAAGTACTTGTTCCGCTTTATCAAGGTTGGTACTATATGTTGCCTTTGCTTCAGATACGGTACCACGGAGTAAATAATCAACTGAAACATCATATAAATCAGCTAATTTTACGAGTGTTTCTGTCGTTGGTCTTCTTTTTTCATTTTCATAATTTCCGTATGTATTGATGGAGTAGCCTAACTTGATACTTACCTCCCTGCGTTTATACCCATCCTTTTCACGCAGCTTCTCCAAACGTAATCCTAATCCCTCCATAAACCAACCATTCCCCCTTCTAAAATATAGGACTTAATTAAGATTATTATATTGTAAAAATATAGGAAAAAAGCACCCATTTTGTGTATTTTTAGTGAATTTTTACGAAAAATCTGTAAAATGTAAATAGGCTGTAATCACCATGACAAAGGAGGGACTTTCGATGCATAACAATTTGTAGTGGCAAAATAAGTGAATGCTTATTTTTAATGGGTTTTGGTTGGGGTGTTTTGTTAATGGTAATCAATGCAGTTTGAAAACAGCTTTAAATGAATAGGAAATGAGGGGGAAGCATGAATCAAAATCAGGATTTACAAATGACTTTTGAGGATATTGTCGAACAAAATGAAAGAAGAATACATTACCATATCCAGCAACTGAAGATTAGTGACCCTGACCAAGAGTTTTTCCAGGAAGGCCTTTGTGCCATGTGGAATGCATATAGAACATACCAGCCAGACAAAGTCCCGTTGGCTACCTATCTCAATTACATGATTCGTTATCGTTTAATCGATTTAATCCGGCTAAAGGCGAAAGAACAGTGCCATCATAACTTACTTATTCAACAAGAAGCAACAATGTGAAATGTCGATGTCGATATAGCAGATGATCCATATATATGGACTGAGCTTCAATCCCAATTAACCAAAAATCAATGGAAATGGGTTGATTCCTTTATTCGGCAGAACTTGTCGATAAAGGAGATAGCCAACCAGGAAGGCGTATCCATTGATGCCGTTAAAAGCTGGGGAAGACAAGCAAGGAAGAAACTCCAACAAGATCACTTCAAAGAAAAACTACTCGTATTAAATGGTTAAACACTATAGGGAGAAAGTTAAGCGTCTTTTGTCGAAAAGACGCTTTTTTCATAAAGTAAGAAAAAAGTTGGTGTCATTACTGTCTCCTATAGGAAAGGCCACGTCCAGCTTCGAACGATTGACGTCCTAGTACTGGCGTTGTCACAGGACGTGACGATTTTACCAGTGAGAGCGATTGACTTCCTAGTGCTGATAGTCATAAGGACGCCCGAGTTTTCATCGGCCAGTGCTACCCCCTCGAGGTCATAAGCCAATCCTCACTACGAGCAAAAAACGCCACGTCGAGGCTTGGCTTATGCTTGGCAGACAAAAAAGTATAAAACTTTCTTACTGCATAAGTGCAGCTAAGGCTTTCACCATAAGAACTTGGCGACAAGCCAAGCTTTCTAATCGGGGTAATCAAGGCACTTCTAGCTTTTGTACCACGTTAGGAAAGCATAAAATTTTAGCTAAGAAGAAGACTCGGCGTTGCTAACATTTTAATGTCCCAAGTATAAGAAAAACGAACACATTCGCTAAAGGACGAGCGAATGCGAGTTTTTCTAAAAAGGTAAGAAAGCATAAAAAGTTGGCCTCATTACTGTCTTAATATAGGAAAGGCCACGTCCAGCTCCAGCGCCTACCCCCTCGAGGTCATAAGCCAATCCTCATTACGAGCAAAAAACGCCACGTCGAGGCTTGGCTTATGCTTGGCAGATAAGAAACAAAACGTTCTTACTGCATAAGTGCAACTAAGGCTTTTGCCATAAGAACTCGGCGAAAAGCCTAGTTTTCTAATCGGGGGTGATCAAGGCGCTTCTAGCTTTTGTTCCACGTTAGGAAAGTATAAAATTTTAGCTAAGAAGAAGACGCGACGTTGCAAAATTTTATTGTCCCAAGTATAAGAAAAACGAACTCATTCGCTAAAGGACAAGCGAATGCGAGTTTTTCTAATGGTGCCTGTTGTTTGGATATGCTGGTTGTCTATGCTTCACTTGTTTCACTAGAGAACTCAGCCAAGAGTTTTGCAAGTTCTTCGCGTTCTGCCTCCAAAGCAGCTTGATCCATCTTTGGTCTTATCGGGGACTGTTGTGCAGCCATTCTTTCCTGATGTTTGTGCTGTCGTTCGAGAAACCAATCTGGCAATACTTCCGTCCTTTTCTGCTCATCGCGATTAGGCTGCTTTGGGTAGTACTGGTTTCGATATGCGACTTCCTCTGCACCAGCTTCGTCAACCGAGGTAATCCCTTTTCTAGCCCAATCTTGTAGGATGCCTTTGACATAGTTCCAATTCATTTTATTACGCTCCAACGCACGTTTCATTGCTTCCACAACGAGAGCATCCCCGATGTCATGTACCCAATTTTGAATCGCATCAGAAACGTATGGACTGGTTAAGCCAAAATTTTCCTGGTAAAACACAAATGCATCTGCAGTATTATGATGTTTCTTTTTTTGTTTTTCTTTCTGTTTAATTAATGGGGCTGGATTGTGGTTTATGTTATGGATTGTGTTGTGGGTCATGTTGTGGTCCAAAAAGGGATTTGAGTCTATATTTTGGTCCATAGACTGGTCTGGATTGCGGACTAGGTTGTGGTCCATGATGTTTAGGTTGTCCTGTTTATGGTCCAGATTATGGTCGGTTTTGTCGTTCAGGGAGATTGCTTTTTGGTCTGGTTCAGGTTGTGGATCTTCAATCGTTGTAGCTGTTTGTGCGCTGTTTGTATCGATTGGGCCTGTTAAGTTTGTAACACGATAAATTGGAGACTGATTTCCACCCTGATTTTGGACATGGATATACCCTTTTGCCGCTAATTCTGCACGAGCACGTTTAAAGGTAGATGTTGTTAATCCAGACTTCATTCGCAGCGTAATCATCGCAACCGAAAATGTTTCTATCCAGCGAGATCGATTATTGATATGCATTAAGCTATGCCACAAGGAAATGGCTGGTCCAGATAATGGGTTTACCTCAAGTTCCATATAAAATGCATTAATTTGCTTAATATAATTCATGATTTCCATCCCTTTCTATGTATCTCGAATTTTTTAATAAGTTAAGAGCGCACCCTTTTGTGAAGGCTACGCTAACGTTTGGTTATAGGCTAATATCCCACGCAATTTTTTCTCGAAATGCTGGATCTCGAAGCTTTTTCCTTACTTGTTTTCCCCAGCTTTTCACAGCGTTCTCTGTGGTGTTCTCCTGAATCGCAATATCCTTCACTGACATGTTTCCGATAATATAAAAATAGATCCAGTTCCACTCTTTATCGGTGAGGTAGTGCTGGAGGTTCTGCCAAAGCTCGGTATCATCTAGTAGGATATCTGACATATGTTGTAAGTCGACGGCACTTCCCTCTTTCCGAATATGATTGCCGTCGGTTGTTTGTGTTTTGTGCTCTAGTACGATCTTTTCCTGATTTTCTCCCTCCCGATTACGCTTTCGTATCATATCGATTAGCTGGTTGCGAATGGTGTAATTGAAATAGGTAGCCATTGGACCTTTGGTTGGCTCGTATGTCTCGTAAGCCTTCCATAAGGCATATAATCCCTCTTGATAAAATTCATTATGTGGATCTTGGATGTGCAGCTTGTGAATGTGATAGTGGATTCGTCGTTCATTTTGCTTAAAAATCGTATCAAACATATCGATCTCGTGTTTATCATTATTAGTAGCCATTCCCTAACCTCCCTTTTACCTCTATAATCGAAAAGACTCGACAAAAGGTGGCATGGAAATGGAAAATTTTTATATTGTAATATCCATTTTTATATATATGACTTATTTCGACAGACTAGTATTTATTTAGCTGCTGGTGATGTCAGCAAATTAACATACAAAAACGCTTGGATAGAAATAGCATCTTAGGTACCGACCCCCGAAAGTTAGAGTAATAAATCTAACTTTCGGGGGTGTTTTTAGAATATAGGAATCATCTCATCGTATTGACAGCCAGTCTATCGGTTGATTGCTTTTTATTATTGTATTCAAGGCGGCCGTGACAGCCAGTCTATCGGTTGATTCTCTCTTATTAATCGATGAAATCGGCCATGACATTGTATGAAGGACAAACCTTTCAGCAATTAAAGTGATATTCTAATTTTCACCCTACTAATACTTATTAGCAATGTGTTAATTTGAGTCCATTTTTAATGGAAAGGGAGGTTATTTACATATCAACTAAAATAGCAATACCAACCACTAATCACATGATTTGATATGCTATTTCGATAATTTATATTTTCTCATCATAAGTGAGCTACTTGGTACATGTTTTAGTCACTTTTTGTTTAAAATTGTCATATTTTTCTCGTGTGTGCTTTTCTAGCAGAAGGGATTATAGTAAGTTAGTAGTATAAATATCTTTGAAACGATAATAGGATAGGAATGTGGGGAGAGTACATAATGGAAGAGAAGAGATTGAAACCAAAAAAAGCCAAAAAACGTTGGATTTTGATTTCACTTATCATTTTATTGGTTATTGGAATAGGTGTTGGTGCCTATGCATTTTCTGTTTATAATGGTGCCAAAAAGACTGTGAATGAGCAGATGAACGAACCTGTTTCTTCTATTGATCATACGGTAACCAAGAAAAAGGTGAAAGCATCCGAGCCATTAAATATCTTGCTTTTAGGTGTGGATGCACGTGAAAACGATTCAGGTAGGTCTGATGCGTTAATGGTATTGTCGTTAGAACCAAAAGGTGACAAAATGCAATTGATTAGTATCCCCCGAGATACACGTACAACGATTGTTGGTAAGGGTTTTGAAGATAAGATTAATCATGCTTATGCTTTTGGTGGAACAGATATGGCTGTTGAAACGGTGGAAAATTTCCTAGATATTGAACTAGACTACTATGTTCGAATGAATATGGAAGGGTTAAAGGAACTAGTAGACGAGCTTGGAACCATTACAGTGAATAATGAAATTGAATGGGAAGATGGAAAGTATCACTTTACGAAAGGCCCAATTGAGATGGATGGAGAGAAAACCATGCGCTTTGTGCGTATGCGTAAACAAGATCCAAATGGTGATTTTGGACGAACAAAACGTCAACGACAAGTGATTGAAGGCATCGTGCAACGTGGTGCATCTGTTGGTACCATTACAAAAGTAGGTGGTTTAATGGATATTCTCGGAAATAACATGGCAACCAATATGGAGTTTTCCGACATGCAGAAGCTACTGACAGGGTATAAAGACACACGAAAAAACGTGGAAAGCTATCAAATGAAAGGCAGTGGAACGAATATTGATGGCATCTACTATCTTCAAGTACCAGATGAAGAAATTTCGAAAGTACATGATATGATTGAAGGCAAAGGGTAGATGGAGAAAAACTTGATTAATTTATATCAATATATTAATCAGTTTCCCCTTATATCAGATATTAGGAAGGAATTTTTAAAAGGCTTTCGAAGGGAGAAAATCCTACAAGTTCTTTGAGGAGGACCCAAAATGAAATTCGTGAAAAGTCTACTTGTGTTATGGAAAAGTAAACACACAAATGTGTATTATCATATTGGAACACTTACATTTAATGGGGAAGTGTATGTTTTTCAGTATACATTTCATACGGATACCTATCGAAAAGTACATGATGCATTAAGAAATGGATATCGTCTTCATCCAGCTTTTCCAAAGTTAGAAAAAAAATATGAGTCAAGTACCTTATTTCCAGCATTTGATCGACGAATTCCTTCTCATGATCGTGTAGATTATCAAGGTATATTGAATAGTTTAGGGCTACCACCTGAAGCTGATCGAATGGATATATTACGAGAGACTAGAGGGATATTAGCTAGAGATTCCTATTCATTTGAAGAACCCCTTCGTTTATATAAGGATGATCTTGTTTAGGCGAACTTTTATGTAAACGGGATAAGCCATCAGAATTTACCACATAACTGGAACTCCTTTGTGGTAGAAGGAAGTACACTTGTAGCTATTTCAGAGCCTGACATAAAATTGACCCATATGCTGTTCGTATTGAAACAAGTGATGGTCAAAAGTTAGGGTATGTTCCTGGTGTTCATGCTCAAGTAGTTAGTACGATGTTGAAAAACAATATATCGCTAACATTGAGTGTCAAAAAAGTTCAACCAACTATAGCCCCACAGTGGTGGTTACAAGTTACATTAAAGGGTAATTTAAACATGAACCAAAAGAATATATTTACAGAAAATAACTTAGATGACCTAATTTATAGAGTAGCTTAATTGAAGAAATTAGTGACATTTATAAAATTGGAATCATCTTAAATATAATGATGCATGAAGCTGTGATTTTTAGATAATTACAGCTTTTTTGCACGTTAGGAAAGTATAAAATTTTAGCTAAGAAGTGGACTCGACATAGCTAAAATTTTAATGTCCCAAGTATAAGAAAAACTAACACATTTGCTAAAGGACGAGCGAATGCGAGTTTTTCTAATAAAAGTTGGCTTTATTTTGTTCATATACAGGAATAGCCACGTCCAGCTCCAGCGCCTACCCCCTCGAGGTCATAAGTCAATCCTCTTTGTGGCAAAAAGCGCCACGTCGAGGCTTGGCTTATGCTTGTCGGGGGTGAACAAGGCGCTTGCGCTTTTGTTCGCAGATAGGAAAGTATTAAAAATTTTCCTACTGCATAAGTGCAACTAGGGCATTCGCCATTAAAGGCTTGGCGAATGCCAAGTTTTCTAATATTTCCACGATAGTACTACGGAATGGCCCCATCATTTCTATATAATCCCACAGCATAATTTCACTCCCGGTATCATAAACGTATTTATAATGACGTTTTCAATAAGGAGGAGTGACGTGTATTATCAACTTTATCAAGCCTATTTAATCATTCAGCGTTTATTAGCTAATTTCCCCGTTAACAATAACCCACTGGAACTGCGAATTTCTCCACTTTTATCCGAGGCAAATAATACGCTGCTAACAACCCTACAATTAATCCAACAACCCCAAGTGAACGAACACCATCTGAAGTATCTTTTATCCGTGATTTATCGAAATGATGAAGCATTAGATCCGCTGACACGTGCATGGGGAAGAGCATCGCTATGGATGGATAGTGCTTCACCTACCGTAATACATGAAAGGCTGAAATGGTATAAAGCGTATAAAAAGGAGCTCGAGCAACTGGTGCCAAATGTTAAATCCCTTTATGGAGAGGAAGAAGCAAGGTATATTGTTCCGCCATTATATCGGAAGGAGGTTGGTGCATAAATCATGTCATGGAAAAAACCAAGGGTAGATGTCAATCTGTATAGTCAAGGAGATGTTGATGACTGGAAATATAGTACATGCAATATTTGTTCTATTGGATGTGGGTGTTATATTGGGGTAAAGGATAATAAAATTGTTGGAATTAAAGGAAATGAAGATCACTCCATTAACCGTGGGAGACTTGATCCTAAAGGGGAAAATCAATGGTATGCAAACAATAGTCCTGATCGTTTAGTAACCCCACTGATACGAAAAGAAGGTCAGTTAGTAGCTGCTAGTTGGGATGAAGCGATGAATCTCATTGTGGAAAAGACGAAGGAGACCCTCCAAACAATTGGTTCTGATGGGATTTCATTTTATTCTACTGGACAGGGAACATTGGAAACATATTATACAATCGCCAAAATCGGGAGAGCTGGTCTTCGGTCTCATTTATTGGATGCGAACACAAGATTATGCACGGCAACAACAGAATGGTGCCTGTTTGAATCATTTGGTGCAGATGGTGTACCTGCTTCCTTTGATGACGTAGATCTAACGGATACGATGATGTTTTTTGGTCATAATCCTGCTGAAACAGGGACCGTATTTTTCGAGCGTATTATGGAGAGAAAACGTCGTACAGGTAAACCTTACATAATTGTCGTTGATGTTAGAAAAACCTTGACGGCAAAGGAAGCAGATTTATTTTTACAACTAAAACCTGGTACGAATCTCGCACTATTAAATGGGATCCAACATCTTATGGTGAAAAACGGATGGGTCGACGAAAGTTTTATTAAGAATCATACGGTTGGATACGAACGTATGAAGCATGCAGTGGAGCCGTGGACACTAAGTAATACAGTGGAAGTGACAGGAGTACCTGAGGAAAACATTCGGCAAGCAGCACAAATTATAGGGAAAACAAATTCTTTGGTATGTACGACATTACAGGGAACCTATCAAAGTGCAGATGCAACGAGTTCCTGTGTTGCCATCAATAATATTCACTTGATTCGAGGGTTAATCGGAAAACCTGGTAATGGGCCATTACATATGGCTGGTCAGCCAAGTTCGTCTGGTAATCGAACGGTTGGGGGAGTTGGTACATATCCTGGAAACCGAAATCCCTCTAATCCAAAGCATATTGAGGAAATGGCTAAACTGTGGAATGTCGAAACGTCTGATCTTGAGGTTGGACCTGAAAAAGGAATTGAGGAAATCATTCATTTGATGGAGCAGGAGAAAATTGGTTTATTTTGGAACATTAACACGAATCCAATGGCATCCTTGCCGAATAGGGAGAGAGCTCGAAAGGCATTTGAGAAAACTTTTGTTGTCGTACAGGATCCGTTTTTAACGGAAACGACAGAAGTAGCGGATGTCGTTCTTCCTCCAGCAATTTGGGGGGAGAAGGAGGGGACATTGGAAAATGCGGACCGAACGATAAATCTATTAACAAAGGCGGTTGATCCCCCGAATGGTGTGAAAAGTGATTTTGATATTTTATTAGATTTTGCCGAACGGATGGAATTGAAAGATAAAGATGGAAATCCTCTTATTGATTATACTACTCCAGAGGAATGTTTTGAGGAATGGAAGAACGTTTCTAAAGGTAGACCAAGTGATATGAGTGGGATTACGTATGAAAAGTTAAGATACTATAATGGCCTGCGGTGGCCAGTCAATGAAGAACATCCAATGGGGACTACGCGGTTATATACAGATTTTAATTTTCACACATACCCTGATGATGCGCAGAGCTACGGGAAGGATCTTTACACAGGAAGGCCGAGGACAAAGAGTGAATTTGAAGCAATTCAAGCAAATGGGAGAGCCATCATATATGATACGCATTATGTACCACCAGTGGAGCAGCCAAGGCATGAATACCCATTTTGGTTAACGACAGGAAGATTGGTTTGGCATTGGCATACAAGAACCAAGACAGGTAGATCTCCCTATTTACAAATGATTGCACCAGAGGGGTATGTGGAAATCAATATAGTGGATGCAGAACAATTGGGGATTTTACCAGGGGAGCTTGTCAATATAGCGACACCAAGAGGCTCAATCAACGTTCCCGCTAGGGTGGTAGACACTGTCCAACCGGGTTTAGTCTTTATTCCATTTCATTATGGGACATGGGAAAATAATCAGTCTGCTAATGAGCTAACCGTCGATTTCACAGACCCATTATCCAAGCAGCCTACATTTAAGCAGAGCTCATGTAGGATAAAACCATTACGAAATCAAGTAACGGTCTCAGAGAGTGGATCATTGGAGGAAATCGCTGAATTGAATGGGTTAACCTTGGAGGATCTTGCTCGTGTTAATCAATTAACACCACCATATCGAGCGGATATCGGGGATCAAATTGAAGTGCCACTTTCCCGAGTAAATGTTGATATTCCACCATATATGCCATACCGAAATATAGAAACGTTTCCACATTTTAATCAAGCCTATCGCTCACCTGATGATGATTAAGTGAGGTGGAGATGATGTTAAGCAGTGGTGCCTGTGCTCTGGATTGTAGGAATTGATAAGGATATAGAAGGAGGCAGTTGATATATAAAGAGAGAAGAATTAATATATCCTATTAAAGGGAAAATAATAAAATTCGTGCCAAATCGGATTAAAAGAATGATATAATCTTATGATATAGTTTCAAATCGGAATAAGCTACTGGGTAGTATATCTTTCCGACAAAATTAGACAAAATTCGGGTGGTGACAGGCACTATATGGTTAAGATTTACGTTCTTTTGTTACTTGTGATGTTGATGTGGGGGTTAAATGTTTCGGCGATTAAGGTACTCGTTGATGCGGTTGATCCGATGTTGTTAACATCATTTCGCGTCATGACCGCCGGGATTGCGGTACTACTTATTTGTTGGGTGATGGGGATTCTCCGCTTGCCTATGAAGCACGAGTGGCTCGTTATTTTCTCCATCGCTATTTTTAATGTTATTTTACATCATTCTTTTGTTGCGGTTGGCCTGGAGATGACATCAGGGATAAATGGATCATTGATTCTCGGAATGATGCCACTTGTTACCGTCATGATGGCATTTCTTATCTTAAGGCAACGGGTTACATGGCTGCGGGTTTGTGGTTTTATCTTAGGCTTTATCGGTGTTGTGGTGACAACGCTAACTGGTGCGGATGGCTTGGCCGCTGTATCCCTAGGTGACTTGTTCGTGTTTTTAGGAGTTCTTGTGCAAGGATTTAGCTTTGTGTTGATTAGTAAATTGAAGCCAACGTTTGATCCACGTCTCGCAACGGGATATATGCTCGTCATCGGATCGGTTTTCATCTTTTTATTAAGTCAGGCATTTGGATCAGGTATCCAAGAAATCACCAATTTGTTTGACTGGCATTTAGTATCTGTCTTTTTATTTAGTGCTGTATTAGCGACGGCATTTGGTCATATGACGTATAATTACGCTATTAAAAAGGTAGGACCAGCTGAATCGGCGATATTCATTAATTTGAATACCCTATTTGCCATTAGCGGGTCGGCTATTTTCCTAAATGAAACAATTACCGTAAATCACATTGTCGGATTCTTCTTGATTTTGTGTGGGGTATTTATTGGTACTGGTGCGTTGGAACATATTATCCGAAAACGAAAAACAGAGCGAGGAGCGGCATAGAGAAGGTTAGGGTTTGATCGTGCGTGAGTGGGCTCAGGTCACATGCCATGCGGGCGGTATGCGAGTGGAGTGTGGTGATGCTGTCGACGGGACGCTAGGTCGGGTCGTGGTGAGGTGGACTTGTGCGAGACCTGCGTAAAGTCGTGCAATTGCATCTCAGGTCGTGCGACAGTGAAGAGAACTCGTGCAAGAACAGGCTTAGGTCATGCAACAGCTAGCCAATGTCACGCACCATCCACATAAACTTGTGCAGTATCTCTCACAACTCATGCAACATAAAAAACGACTGATTTTTAAAATCGGTCGTTTTTCGATATAATATGATATGTCAGCAAGAATGACACCTACTCAATCAAAGGCATCGTTTTTAATGCTTGTTTTAAGGTGCTATATGTATCAATGTTTTTAAAGGTATCATTTAATTGACCGAACGTTTGTGCAACATCTGGTTGTATCCCAGAAACAGCGGGTTTAATCCCTAATAAGCTGAGGAGTTTAATAACTTGGTAGATTTGTTGTGCTATATATGTATCCATAACGGTGATTCCAGATAAATCGATAAACAAAAATTCTACTTTTGTTTCCACAATTTTTTGTGGGAGAGATTCATAGATTTTTTTCATGCGGAGTGTATCTACGCCTCCACTTAATGGCAAGATCGCAATAGAATCAGAAATCGGAATAATGGGTGTACTTAGTTCAGCGATCAGCACTTGTTGACTAGATAATTGTTGTCTCGTAATAACATAGTATAATTTTGCAAAGCGTGTATTTAACTGGTTAAAGGCAGTATTAATTTTCGAATGCCACTTGATGACATCTTCTTTGGAGACCTGGTTATCCTGTTGTTCAATAAAGTCGATTACAAATTCCATAAATGTTTCCTGTGCGACATTGAGAGCATGAATGACTTCAAAAATGGGGGTATCGGATTTTACTCTACTTTCCGCAACAATACTAGCCCATTCTTCTACATTTTGATCAAAGACTTCCTGTTCATCTAGAAACGCGCTAATCACGGTTTTATTTGTTAAGTGATTTTGTTTTCTCAACATCTCTTCTACACTTTTATCAGAATCAACAGAATAAATGGAGCCCTCCGATTTCTGTCTTTTATTTAACCATTTAGTTGTAATGGCAGGAATGCTGTCCGTTAAATAGTCGTATAGCGCCTTATCTAGTTTATTCATTCACTTTTACCCTCTTTTTTTAAATATTAGATTTAATCGCCATATGGTTAGATACGTAACATTTCCAATTAGTGGAAATAGTTTATATTATTTTATCATATTTTCGCCTTGAAGTTGATTGAAATGGTATAGGTCTTATGGATGGTTTTTAAGGTTATGTATTTAGAGGATGGATATGACCTAGGTGGGAGGCAGTCAGCACAAAGTAGTGCAAGGGTTGTGGAAGCTCGTGCGAAGATAACCTAAACTTGTGCGAGAACAGGTCCAGCTCGTGCGAGAGTGGCAAAATTTCGTGCAACACCGGCAGAAACTCGTGCGACATGAGCATAAACTCGTGCGAGAACCACATAAAGTCATGCGACATCACCACAAACTCGTGCAAGGATTGAGAAACTCGTGAGACACGTACATCAGTGCAATAGTAATTTTTCATTCAAATAACATCAGAACTAGGGTGCATTTTAAGAGTTACCGCAATTAATGGAAAAAGTGGACAAGGCTTAGCATCTTGTCCGTTTATTATGCTTTCTTCTTTTTTTCGTTACCTTCTGTTAGATAACATACTGCGCCAACGGCAATGCCTAATGCTGCACCACCAAGTACTTCGATTGGCATGTGACCAAGCATTTCCTTTAGTTCATTTTCTCGCTTTTTATACGCGAAGTCGGGATGCTTGTCTGCTAGCTTTTCCAACTGCTCATACATATCGTTTACAGCGATCGCGGTTTGGCCAGCCTGCCAGCGAATTCCCATTGCATCATACATGACAATTAAACTAAAAATACTACTGACACCAAAATCAATGGATGGGACCCCTCTTCGCAATGCGACATATGTAGTAAGGGATGTCACAGCAGCGGAATGAGAACTCGGCATATCGCCAGAACCGAAAAGTTTTTTCCAATCCCATGTGCCAGTTTCCATATAATTCAGGGGGACCTTCAATAACTGTGCTGTCCCAATCCCCGCTAATGCTGTCGTAATCGCTCGATTCCACATAATTTCACCTCAACTATTAGGGTGAGACAGAAGTGGAATTTTATACATAGGATCATTGTGGTGGTTGCGTTAGCTTATTTTCCTCCATTCCATTCATAAAACATACAGGATGAAATTGTATGTAACATTTCTTCCATTGACTACCTTTTCGTAAGTTGTAGTATACTTAACATGAGGATGGAGGGAGAAGTTCCAATGAAAACGAAACAACAACAGGAAATAGAACGACTGGAACGAGCGATTCATTATGAAACAGATCCTTTATTAAGTGAAAAATATACAGACCGATTAGAAAAGCTTCAAAATGGTGAAATAAACGTTAACCAGACGTTTAACAGAAACAAGTATAGACGTAAAACGACAGAACCTATCAAAAAAAGGAAGCCTAAACATCCATTATGGAAATTGGTTCAGCTTATTTATGGGATTTGTAAAGGAATACTAGGTATTTTGATTATCTTGGGGATAGGCGCCTCTTTAAAAATAGCTTATGATTGGTTTATGCATCCAGTATATTTTAATTGGATAGATTCGGCGAAAGAGGGAGCTTTTTTAACATTTGTTATCTTTTTTATTTTAGCGGCATTGAGTAGTAAACCAAAAGATCACCCTATGTCAAGTCGCGGTGGAGTAGAAGAAACATATTAAGGAGCTATACATTATGCTTATACAATGTACAAAAAAACTGTTAGACAAGTTAAACGTAAAACCTGGAGCACATCATTCAGGAGAAGATGCACTTTTCTCATGGCATGCGAATGTAGTGACCGTAAATCGTCGAAATGCAGTGGTGCTGATGAACGACAAAAACCGCTATGTTATTGTTTTGTATGGATTACGTGCAAAGGATTTTAACAAGCTAGATGAGCTTATTTTCGATGCCATTCAAAAAACATTTCAAGAAGAAGGAATAAAAGAAGACGTAATCAAACATGGAATATGTAAATAGGTTATTGAACAGTTATTTTTATTAAAGATTGATGCCGAAATTCGTTGAATAAGCTGATTTAGTAGGATCCTCCTTCCGCTATATGCCAAAAATCCCTTGTTTATAGCATGATACGTAATCGACATTCCACTATCCCCCATTTTTCCACTCCCAATCCATAGATTTAACACCATTATCGGAACGAGGATTCCACTTCGACTTCAAAAGCACTACTTTCCGTGTAATAGCAGAAAGAGGAACTGCATAGCTGATTTGGTAGGATCCTCCTTCCGTTATTTGAGAGACTTAATCATTTATTGAAATGATAGGTCTCTCTTTTTTTATGGTATTTATAATATATAAAAAATTCTAAAAGTTAGTTGACAACGAGAATATCACCATTTAGAATATAAATAAATAATATTTATCTGAAAATATAAATAAATCATATTTGTGATTGATTATTAACCTTTAGCATAAAGCACTAGCAGAACGAAAAGGGGATATAGCATTGAAAAACAGAAGTGAAGAAATTCTCCATAAAATAGGCCGGAAAGTTGTTAGTGGTGTAATAAGGCCAGGTGAGGTATTACCAAAAGTAGAAATACTTAGTGAGGATTACAATGTCAGTCGAACTGTAGTGCGGGAAGCGCTAAAAGGATTGTCTGCCCGAAAAATTGTCAGGTCAAATAAGCGTTCAGGTACAGTTGTATTACAACCAAAGGAGTGGCAGTGGTGGGATTTGGATGTCATGACCTGGTTAAGTGAATTTCAAGAAGCGGATGGTGAAATCCTTCTTGAATTAACTGATGTCCGGCTAGGTATAGAGCCGATCGCAGCAGCACTTGCTGCTCAAAATGCAACCGAATCTGATCAAGAATACATTACTGCTTGTTATCGAAATTTAGAAAACACGATTCAAGATACAAAACAGTGGGCGAAAGCCGATTATGAATTCCACTTAAGTGTTATTGAAGCATCACACAATAACTTAATGATCAGTTTGCTGCAATTGTTGCATAAAGGGTTGATTATAAGCCGTGAAAAAAGCTTTTCTACTTTACATGATGATGCGAATTTACAGTCAGAAAAACCAACATTAGAAGTATTGAAACGCCATAGAGCACTATATGATGCAATCTTAAGTGGTGATGACAAAAATGCACAGGAAATTATGACGAGTATGATTTTGCGTGCGAAAGAATTGCTAAGGCAAAGTCTTGGGAAAGACAGGTTGGGAAATTAGTCGAAACGGGAGAATAGAAGGAATCGTTTTTTTGAATTCGCTTTGCCTGATAATGGTTCAACCATGTATAGAAGACATAGATTTTCATTATTTTGTATGCGTTTACAATTTTAAAGGAGGAGGAATATCATTGAGTATTGTTAATTATGATGTGGCCATTATTGGTTATGGTCCCATTGGGAAGTTAGTTGCTAGTTTGTTAGGACAAAAAGGTTGGAAAGTAGGTGTATTTGAAAAATATACTACACCTTATGGTTTACCTCGTGCTGTTAAATATGATCATGAAGTGACAAGAGCTTTGCAAACAGTTATTCCAGATGACGAAATTAAACAAGTATCTCAAAAGGTACACGATTATTACGAATGGTGTAATGCGGATCGCAAAACATTATTAAAAATTGATTGGTCTCAGGATGGGATTTCAGGCTGGCCTGCAGATATGTTTTTTAATCAAGCAGATTTAGAAGTAATCATGGATAAGGCTTGTAAAAAATATCCAACAGTAGATATTCACTTAGGATATGAAGCGGTTTATCTTACTGAGCAAACTGATCAAGTATCTCTTATTCTTAAACAACGTGAGGATAAACAGGAAACTATTCAGGTTAATGCAAAGTATGTAATTGGTTGTGATGGTGCAAATAGTTTTGTTCGAGACAATATGGAGCATACCACAACAGATCTTGGGTTCTATTCTAATTTCCTTATCACAGATATTATTCCGAAAGAAGATATGGAATTTGATCCAATGAATCTACAAGTATGTGATCCAGAGCGTCCGACTACCGTTGTATCAGGTGGACCAGGTAGAAGAAGGTGGGAATTCATGTTACTCCCTGGGGAGACCATGGAGGAATTTAATAAAGAAGAAGTAGCATGGGAAATGCTCAAATCTTGGAATATTACACCAGAAAATGCCACATTGGAGCGATACACGGTGTATACTTTTAAAGCTAGATGGGTAGAGGAATGGCGTAAAGGAAGATTAATGTTAGCAGGTGATGCTGCACACTTAACTCCTCCATTTATGGGGCAAGGCATGTCTTCTGGAATCCGTGACGCTAAAAATATTGCTTGGAAGCTAGATCTTGTTTTAAACGGTTTAGCAGATGAGGCACTTTTGGATACGTACACAGATGAAAGAAAGCCACATATGAAGAAGTTGATTGATGCCGCAATCTATTTAGGTAAAATGATTTGTGTTACTGATTTAGAAGAGGCGAAAAAAAGGGATGAGGCCTTCCTTTCCGGGAATGTACCTGAGTTTCCTGAGTTTCCGATTATAACAGATGGCGTTATTTTTAAGGATGATAATGGTGAGGGGAAAAATGGTGCAGGAGAAGTATCTCTCCAAGCGGTTGTCAACTACCAAGGTAAAGTAGGGTTATTTGATAATGTTGTAGGTAAAAGTTGGACGGTAATTGGCTTAGACCATAATCCAAAAACAGGATTAAGTGGTGAGCAAATACGATTTATGCAGCAAATTGGAGCTCAGTTTGTGCAAATTTCAGCTAACCAAGAAAATTTACCAGATTCGGTAGCAGGGGATGTGGAAGGAAAATATAGTGAGTATTTTAGCAAGAATGGATTTAAGTCTATCGTGGTGCGACCAGATTATTATCTTTTTGGCGGAGCAACAACAGATGAGGAGTTATCTGTAATGGTAGATTCTCTTTCTAATTTATTAAGCAAAAAAGAAGTTGTAGTTAAACAGTAAAATGGTAATATTTTCTTATGATAGGATGCTGCTAGTTTCCCGCTAGCAGCTTTTTGTTCGGAAAATTCATGATACAATAGAACTATTAAAATATTTTAGGTGGTGGCTAAAACAATGAAAGTAGAACGATCCTATGCACAAGAATTAGATCAACAGGATCCATTACGTCATATGCGGCAGGAGTTTTATGTTTCAGATGATCAGATTTATTTTGATGGCAATTCGCTAGGTCTTTTATCTAAACGTGCGGAACTGGCAGTGCAAGATATGTTGGATGCTTGGAAGCAATATGCAATAGATGGTTGGTCAGAAGGGGAGCATCCGTGGTTTTATGTTTCGGAAAGGTTAGGCGATATGTCCGCTTCATTAATTGGTGCAAAGTCTGGAGAAGTGATAGTCACTGGATCCACCACGACGAATCTGCATCAGCTTCTGGCGACTTTTTTCAAACCAGAAGGAAAAAAGACAAAAGTTTTAGCAGATGAGTTGAATTTTCCATCTGATATTTACGCATTGAAAAGCCAGCTTCAGTTGAGAGGCCTTGATCGAGATGAACATCTTGTTCGAGTGAAAAGTAAAGATGGGAACAATTTGGATACAGAAGACATTATTAAAGCGATGACGGATGACATTGCCTTAATTGTGTTGCCTGGTGTGTTGTATCGAAGTGGCCAAGTGTTAGATATGGAAACATTAACCAAAGCTGCGCATGACAGAGACATCCTGATTGGCTTTGACTTGTGTCATTCGATTGGGTCTATCCCGCATGAATTGTCAGCGTGGGGAGTTGACTTTGCATTTTGGTGTACCTATAAGCATTTGAATGGCGGACCTGGCAGTGTTGGCGGACTTTATGTGAATGAAAAGCATTTTGGAAAAGAACCAGGCTTGGCTGGCTGGTTTAGCTCGTCCAAAGAAAAGCAGTTTGATATGGAGCATACGTTAACACCTGCACCTGATGTGGGTGCTTACCAAATTGGATCACCACATATCCTAAGTGCTGCACCATTATTGGGGTCTTTACAAATATTTGCTGAAATTGGGATGACTAAAATCCGGGAAAAGTCGTTGCGCCTAACACAATATTTGATGGAATTGATTGATGCAGAATTGAAAGATTTTGGGTTTCACATTGCCAACCCACGAAATGATGACGAACGTGGCGGACATATTTTCTTAGAACACCCAGAAGCAGCACGGATTTGTAAAGCATTAAAAGCGGAAGGAGTTGTGCCAGATTTTCGAAACCCAAATGGTATTCGACTTGCACCAGTGGCACTATATAATACATTTGAGGAAGTGTGGCGCATGGTGCAAATCTTGAAAACAGTCATGGACCAGAAACACTATGAAAAATATGAAAACAAACGTAGCGTTATTGCATAAAAAAAGAGGAGTGACAGCTACAGCGCTGTCACTCCTCTACTAAAATCAATCATCACGTGTTAACTGGCAGGCTGACTAAGACACCACGTCCTGAGCGTTGGAAACTCCCCATCGGATGAGTTAAACTTTATTGTTTTATCAATCTATAATTTGGATGAAGCCAGTTGGAAGAATGCCATGGAGGTGATGCTCTCCTGACTTGTTTTTACTGGTATAATGGATGTAGTAGCTTATTTAGAGGGGGATACATAATGAAACGAGATCTAGAGGCAATTCGTGGGAAGTTTCCTATTTTACAGGAGAAAGTTCAATTATCGAGTTGTTCACAAAGTGCAATGCATGTCGATGTGAAAAAAGCGATAGATGGGTATATGGATACATGGCAATATGATGGAATGGATTGGGGATATTGGATGGAGGTTTGTGAAAAGGCTCGGTCCAAGTTTGCACGGTTAATTAATGCGGATTCAAGTGAAATTGCGATAGTTTCATCTGTTTCTCATGCCATTTCAGCAGTTTTGACGAGTTTACCAACTACTAGTAAGAAGAATGAATTTTTGTTAGCCGAAACTGAATTTCCGTGTATTGGTCATGCTGCATTGTCGCAAAGTGGGTGTGATGTCGTTTATACACCACCTGAGTTAGCAAGTTATGCGAAAAAAATCAGTGAAAAGACGATTTTAACCTCAACACCACATGTATCTTTTTATAATGGAAAAATCCAAAAGTTACGTGAAATTACGAAACTAGCACATGATAATGATAGCTATATGTTTGTCGATGCCTATCAAAGTGCAGGCCAGGTGGACATTGATGTAAAGGCACTTGATATCGACTTTTTAGCAGCTGGCATGCAAAAGTACATGCTTGGAATTCCGGGGATTGCCTTTTTATATGTGAAGAAAGAAATAGCAGATACGTTAACACCAAGAGTGACAGGCTGGTTCGGACAGGCTAATCCTTTTGCTTTTGATAGTCAGAACGTGGAATATGCAGAAGGTACTAGACGATTCGATACAGGAACATTTCCGATGATTAATGGTTTTGCTCAAGATGCAGCATTAGATGTAATCCTTGATATAGGTGTTCCGGAAATCCAGTCTTATTTACGTGAATTATCACAGTTTACGATTGAGTACTGTCAAAGCAAAAACTTAGAAATCGCAAGTCCACTTGATGTTGGCGAAAAAGGTTCTAATACTGCGATTAGGGTGCCTGATGCGAGTGCACTTGAAGCGGAGTTGAAAAAAAGAGGAATTCTGTTATCAGCACGAAATGATGTCATTCGTCTAGCACCACATTTTTACAACACGAAAGATGATATCCGAAAAGCAGTTGATACTATGGTGGAAGTGTTGGTTTAAGTGCGTGTTCAAAAAGGAGGATTAAAAGGACCGAGTCGGCTAAGGTCTCAGGCGTCCTGTTACAACGCCGACACTAGTACGTCCTGTACGTCGGAAGTTCGAGGCAGCGTAGCTTTGAGTAACGGACTTCCACAGGATGTGGTGACTTCTACGTTGGTCACAGGACGTGGACGGTTTTAGTAGAAGTTCCTTAGTTCATTTAATACATGAGCAACGGAAAAGCAAGCTAACGAAGAAATTCGATGTGTCTATTTCACCGGACTTTTTGAACAACCTCTATAAGGAAGAAGCGATTTTTTGATAGAAATGGAGTGTCTGATAGAGGTTGTTATCTCTATTTGGCATTCCTTTTTCGGTACTGCTTGAATGTTATCATATGGGGTCCGATGTAGAATGTCTATGTATAAGCGGAAGATTAGGGGTTCAATTTTGTGAAAAATGGTATATTTAGTTTAATAGATAGCGAGGTCTTCCTATCATAAAAATAGGTATCACTTTTGTTATGAGATGCGCAATGAATATGTAGGGGTTTACGAAAGCCACGTATGATTGAAATTAATGTGATGGAGGGGACATTATGTATATTGAGTTGTTGAGGGAGAAACTTGGAAAAGATAACGTAACGATCAATGAAACGGAATTATTACGCCATAGTCGGGATGAATCCATGCACGTAGCTAGTAAACCAGAAGTCGTTTGTTTCCCAAAAACGACGGAGGAAGTCGTGACAATTCTTGAAATATCCCGACAGTATGAGGTACCAGTGACACCATTTGGAGCAGGATCTGGTTTGGAAGGTCAGGCCATTCCAGTTCAACACGGAATTACGATAAGTTTCGAACAAATGAATCAAATTGTAGATTTTGCCCCAGAAGATTTAACAATTTCGGTTCAGCCTGGAGTGACACGGTTGCAATTGAATAAGTATGTTAACCGGCACGGCATGATGTTCCCAATTGATCCTGGAGCAGATGCATCAATTGGTGGAATGACTGCGACAAATGCCAGTGGAACAACGGCAGTACGATATGGTTCAATGCGGGAGCAAATTTTAACGATGACGATTGTGTTGGCTGATGGAACAATTATCAAGACAGGAACAAAGGCGAAAAAGTCATCATCTGGCTATCATTTAAATGGCTTATTTATCGGTTCAGAGGGGACGTTAGGTGTCATTACCGAAATTACACTGAAATTGCACGGTATTCCAGAATCCACTGTCGTTGCAAGGTGCACGTTTGATAGTCCAGTCTTGTGTGGAGAAGCTGCACAAACGGTTTTACTTAGCGGGATTAATGTGATGCGGATGGAATTTGTGAATGCCAACACGATAAAACGGGTGAATGAGTATGGTAGTTATGATTATCCAGAAAAGCATTCGCTATTTTTCGAGTTTGCTGGGTCTTCAAAAGCAGTCGAGGAAGAAGTATCATTCACAAAAGAGCTGATGAACGATTTAGGGTGTGATCACTGGGAGGCTGCTGAAGATCCAGAAGCAAGACAGGAATTATGGCGAGCACGGAAAGAGATGTCTTATGCATTTCGTCATATAAAAGGAGTCAAAGCATTTAGTGCAGATGTGTGTGTGCCAATATCGAAGTTACCTGGCATGATTAATTATGCAAGCTCCCTATTGGAAAAATATTCATTGAAAGCTGGTATATTCGGCCATGTTGGAGATGGGAACTTTCATACCTTGATGACATTTGATGCTACTAGTGAGGAGGAACGGAACAGGGCGTTGCAAATCAATGAAATGATTGTGAATCGTGCGATTGATGTTGGTGGAACCTGTACTGGTGAGCATGGAGTAGGCTTAGGCAAGAAAAAATTCCAAGCAAAAGAACATGGCACCTCAATGGAGTTGATGAAATCCATTAAAGGACTGCTCGATCCACAAGGCCTCCTCAATCCGGGCAAGATATGGTAATGGTGCCTGTCACCACCCGAATTTTGTCGAATCACCTTCGTCATGCTGTCGAATCTTGAGCTGGTTATGCTATTATTTTACAGTGATCGTTTTAATGTTGAGATCAGTTCAGCTTAGACAGAGGGGGATTATATGAAAAATTTATTGTACACGTATGGTGCCTATAAGGCAACAAGCAGGGGGGATAACTCGGGCGCAGGAAAGTATTTATTAATGTTATTTGGTGTGGTTGCTGTTGGTTTTATGATTTTGAAAGGCATTGTATCTATTACTGGAAATGAGGCATTATACGGAATCGTTGGCAGTGTGTTGCTAAGCATTTTAAAATGGTCTTTTATTCTTTTTGTCGGATTGCTATTATTTTTTGTTCTTCTATACATTTTAAAGATTGTTTTTATAGTTGTCTCTATTATTTGGTTGGAGACTATTTCATTTTTTAAGTCTATATTTCGCTCGAAACCCGGAAGACATCGAAGAAAAAGAAGAAGATAAAGCAGGCCTCCAATCCCGAAAAAAGGAAATTGGAGGCTTTTTCGTGGTGCCTGTCACCACCCGAATTTTGTCGAATAATATTTTTGGTATAGGATGTGAATTAATTTTTTAAGTCTAATGATAGCGGGAAAATGTATTTTTGATAATGAAAAAGTGAAATTTCTACTGAATTTTCCTGCGAAATGGTAATTTCATACGGTTTTATACCAACTTGATTTATTTTAAGTATTCGATTATCGTGTATGTATAAAACGTGTAAGGAACAAGGTCCTTATCTTTCATCCTTGCCCCTCTTTCTCCACCTTACTCCCATTTTTTGAAGAAAGGATTGTGAAACTTATGGCCAGAAAGAAACGGATTTGGATTCCCAACTCTTTTTACCATGTTGTTTGCCGCGGAAACAGGCGCGATACGCTTTTTAAGGAAGCGGAGGATTTTAATGTATTTCTTTATATGTTAAGCAAGATCAAGCAAGATCTCCCCTTTGACATGGCCTCTTACTGCCTCATGATGAACCACTATCATTTGCAAATTCGTTCCACCGATCAACCTGTTTCCAAAATCATGGCTCGTTTAAATAAAAGATATGCAGATTATTTTAATACGAAAAACGGTTACACAGGACATGTATTTGAAAAGCGGTTCCACGATAAACTTGTAGAAACGAAACAAGGGATGCTTGAAGTCAGCCGGTATATTCATTTGAATCCAATCGGGGCAGGCATTGTTAAAAGGCCTGAAGATTATCAGTGGAGCAGTTATCGGTATTATTACTATCAATCGCCACATGAGTTATTGAATATGGAGGAAATAATGGGATGTTTTGCGGGTAACCGAAAAGAAAAGCAGATCCAGTACGAGCAGTATGTAAATGCAGAAAAAGGTACCTATGATAAATGTCTGTAGGTGTTTTCACCACGCGAATTTTGTCGTATGGGGGTTCTACGGTTATGATTGGGTTTCTGTTTCGGTGTCATAGTACCAGTTACTCATTCTTCTGGTTGTGTTATAGATGGTACTGAAGCTATTTTGCTATAAGCAGTCAGCGAAAGCATTGGCAAGAGTAAAATTACTCATGGTCCAAGTGATATTTCGTGTGTTCCGATTAGCAGGGTGACAATGACAACCCATAAAACAAGTGCATGAACACGCCAATCTTTCCACAATCCTTGGACTTGGTCACTCACATTTATCAGCTCCTTTTTTGGAAATAAGGATCACCAAGCATATGGTGACCCATTCAAATTTAAGCTAATGTCTTTGCATTTACTTTCATGTATTCTAATGTTGCTTTTCCGAGTACTTTAGCCGCAATTAACAAGGCACGTTCATCTATGTCAAATTTCGGATGATGATGTGGATATGCTTCCTCCCAATCTGGATTTTGTGCTCCAGTAAAGAAAAAGCATCCTTTTACATTTTGCAGATAATAGGAAAAGTCTTCGCCGCCCATGATTGGCTCTGTTTCTTTTACGGTTTCTACACCAGGAACCGATTTCGCTAGTTCTGCGACAAATTCTGTTTCCTCTTTATGGTTGACCGTTGTTGGATAACCTCTTGTGTATTTATATTCATAGCCAGCATTAGAGACAAGGCAAGTCCCTTTAACGATTCGTTCAATTTCTTTTTCGACAAAGGAGCGTGTTTCTTCTTTGAATGTGCGGACTGTACCAGAAAGGGAAGCCGTATCTTGGATGACATTGTATGGTCCTTTTGCCTCAAAAGAACAAACCGATACGACCGCAGAGTCTAATGGATCCACTCCACGACTGACGATCTGCTGTAAATTATTGATGAGCTGTCCGGCGATCACAATACTGTCTTTTGTGTTATGTGGCATTGCGCCATGGCCGCCTTTACCTTGAATTTTGATATCAAAGACGTCTGGTGCTGCTTGAAGTGGACCAGAACGATAGCCGATTTCGTAAAGTGGTTTTTGCGCCTGTAAGTGTGTTCCGAAAATAACGTCAACCCCATCAAGGCAGCCATCTTCAATCATTGCTTTTGCACCACCTGGTGGTAGTTCTTCGGCATGCTGATGAATAAAGACAACAGTACCTTCTATATCTGTTTTCATCCCGTTTAAGACCTTTGCGAGTCCTAATAGTGTCGCGGTATGACCATCATGACCACACGCATGCATCACCCCATCGTTAACAGATTTAAATGGGACGTCTGTTTCTTCGTGAATTGGCAGTGCGTCAAAATCTGCTCGTAATGCGACTGTTGGACCAGGTTTGTCTCCTTTTAAATAGGCAACAACTCCATTACCACCAACATTTGTGCGAATCTCATGGCCTAATTTTTCATGATATGCAGCAATGTAGTTTGCTGTATTCACCTCTTCAAACGAAAGCTCAGGGTGTTTGTGCAAATGACGGCGAATCTCTACTATCTCATCATAAATACCGTCTAGGCTGGTAAATAACTTCTCCATGAACACAACTCCTTTTAAAAAATTTAGAAAATAATGTATTATAAGTAATTTACCACAAATTCTGGTGCCTGTCACCACCCGTTTTTTGTCGAATGATGTCAATGGATTGCAGGGTGGGAGCGTGTTATGATAAAGGGAGGTAGTGGGGGGATGAAAACTCGCATGATACTAGGAGGAAACAGACATTGAATTTTCATATTGGTCCGCGGATGATGAAAACTGGCTTGGCGGTGGCATTAGCCATTTTAATTACGGAAAGCTTTCAGTTTGAGCTGGGAATGGTGGCGGTGATTACAGCGGTTGTGGCGATGCAGCCATCGATTATGCGATCCGTTTCTTATATTAAGGAAACGGCATTATCGACACTAATTGGGGTTGGATTTGCTCTTGCTGGCGCCTTTACTTTAGGCTTACATCCCGTATCAATTGGGATAACCGTCATTCTTGCAATTGCTTTTAACATTAAAATGGGGTGGGTCAAAACCGTCAACATTACGATATTAACGATTGCCATCATTATGTTATCTGGAGAAGAAGGGATCCATTTAACCTATTTACTGGAACGATTGTCGTTAATATTCATCGGGATTTCATCTGCATTTTTAATTAACGCATTTATTTTCCCGCCAAATCATCAAAAACTTCTATACAATATGATCAAGAAAGCCTTGGATAAAACGAGTTTTCTACTACGTGTGATACCAAATAAAACGATGAAAGTAAGAGAGTTAAAGAAGCGGGAAGAGGAACTGAAAAAAGATATCAAGGAAATTACCGATTACCTCGATATCATTAATGATGAAAAGAGTCGGATGTTTATCCGCAATCGCTATCACTTTATGCGAGATATTGTGATTTTTAAACAGATGCTGAGAGTCGTGCAGCTTGAATCTGATTTAATTGAAAATCTTGAGGTAAAAATAGATAACATCGAAGAAATATCACCAAATCAATCGTTTCTAGTCAAAAAATTGGTAGCTAGTATTGTGGAGTATCATGAAAATATTATTTTGACCTATGAAGATAAGATTTTAGTACAAAAAGAACTGCAAAAAGATAGCTTTACTGCAATGAACTTGACGATTAATGATTTAATTAATGAACTTCAGCAGTCGGAAATTGAAAAGTGGATTAAAATCTTTCCAGTTGCAAGCAGCATCGTTAAACTGATGGTTGAACTGGAAAAATTGGATAAATACATCCGCAAGCAAGAAAAACAATTTTGAGGTGCCTGTCACCACCCGAATTTTGTCAAAAGCCGGTCATTCAAGGTAGAATGGCTGGCTTTGATTTGATTCTGATGCTTCATGTTATTGGAGGTCCTGGAGAAATTCATAGGCTTCACCGACGCTTTCAACTCCAATAATTTCTAGGGACAGATTGTTTTCTTCTTTTGCATTGACTGCTTCTTTATAATGTTCCTGAGGTACGATAAAATAATCTGCATCATTTTTAGCTGCGGTAATGGCCTTTATCGGGACTGAGCCGACGGGAAGCGCATTTCCTTGTTTATCCATGTTTCCTGTAATGGCAACATTTTTGTTTAACGTACTTTGGTTTCTATTTTCAGCGAGTTGTTTAATCATTAACGCAATTGCTAAGGTATCGGAATTTCCTACTGTATCTTCGGAAAATACAATGTCCTCATAAAGGGAGGGTCCTTTCTCTTCTCCATATTCATTGACAAGATATGTCTTGAGGACTCCTTCTTTTTCGACATCAGCCTCGATGGAGATTGTGCCCCGTTCGATGTATCCTTCACGAGCCTCTTCTTGTGAGCCAAAAATACTAGCATGATAGCTTTCGAATATTTCTTTCTGACGCCACATAAAACGAAAGATATCAGAGCGGTTTTCGGCATAGAATGATTTTACACTGACGATGTGAAGGTTTGTGTTGTCGCTTATACTTTCTATTTCTTCTGATAGATCATGGGTCTTGCCAGGTACAGATACGATTGAATTTAATGGAATAGTGAAATAGAAGGTACCAATCATAAAGACGGTGTATAAGAATAAGAAAAGGATGCCTGTAATGATAATCGACTTCGTATCTTTTGTGATGATGTCAAACAGTTTTGTGAAAAATTTCTTCAAACTCTCACCTACATTCATTAATAACTTGTGCTTCAAGAGCATTACAGTCTTGTTGAAATTCTACTAAACTTGTAGCAAAAGGTATGTAAACAAAATAAAGTCCATAATGAAAAGGGTGATGTAACTAGATTCAACCTTTACACTAGATTATCATATCCTTTTTTGGATTTTCTGTCACCCCTTGTCTAAAAATGTAATTTATTTAGGATATAAACTGACAGTGCTCAAGGGAACTTAATCAATCAATCTGTGAATACCTTGGAATCAATTGATCCTCCATTCTGTCTCAAAACCTCTTAACACCAATTTATAATCCTAGAATCATAGGCTCGACTAATGTTACGGCAAAAATATTTTCCCAGGATTTAATATTCCTTGTGGGTCAAATAGTTGCTTGATGCTTTTCATGACATCAAGTGCAACGCCGTGTTCCTGTTCTTGGTATTTTCGCTTCCCAAGTCCAACGCCATGTTCACCTGTACATGTGCCACCAACTTCAATGGCGCGCTTAGCAAGTGCCTCATTTGTATACTCCGCTTTTTCGCGTTCGCCTTCCATCTTTGAGTTGAACATGACGATTGTATGGAAATTACCATCCCCAATATGGCCCCAAATTCCACCTTTTAAGCCACTTTCACCAATAAGTTGGCGAGCATAGGTGATGAGCTCTGGTAAGCGTGAGATTGGAACACAAACATCAGCACCTACTTCGTCCAATCCAGAAGTATGAACAAAAGATAAGGACAAATCATGTCGTGCTTTCCAAATCTCTTTTTGTTCGGTCGGGTTATCTGCGACCGTCCAGTTTTCACAACCAAGATCGTTTAATAGTTCTTCTGCAAGTGCTACCTCTTCTGTTACTGCACCTTCTGTACCAGCAAACTCTAAAAAGAGCGAATGTTTGATGGGAAAGTCATAGCCATTTTGCAAATTAACTTCGGCAATACTCGCTGCATCCATGAGCTCCATACGCATCATTGGGATCCCACTAAGCAGTAGTGTTTGTGCGGCAATTGCACAGTTTTCGGTGGAATCAAATGTACATCTTGCCATGATTGTCTTTTCAGGAATGCCATGTAATTTTAATGTAATTTCCGTAATGATTCCTAATGTTCCTTCTGATCCAGCAAAAAGACTTGTTAAATGGTAACCAGATGATGATTTTTTTGCATGTGTACCAGTATGAATGACGCGGCCATCAGCTAAGACGACTTCTACATCAAGCAATTGATCTTTCATGGCACCATAACGGACAGCGGTTGTGCCACTAGCGTTTGTTGCGACCATCCCACCAATTGAAGCATCAGCACCAGGATCAATCGGAAACATAAGTCCATGTCTGTTCGTGTATTTATTGAGTTGCATACGTGTAACGCCAGGCTGTACAGTGATCGTCATATCTTCTGGAGAAAAATCAATTATGGCGTTCATATTTTCAAAGTTTATACTAATTCCTTTTTGAACTGGAATAGCTTGTCCTTCTAATCCTGACCCTGTTCCAAAGGGAGTAACTGGAATATTATAGGTTCGTGCGATTTCCAGAATGACCTCCACATCTTCCCGACTTGTTGGAAAACAAACGACATCTGGTTCGACAGCCTCATGTGGTGACTCATCATGACTGTGGCGATATCGCTCACTCTCACTTTGACTAACATTTTCCTTTCCGAGTTTTTCTATAAGCTGTTGTTTATACAATGGAAAGACCACCTTTATCTTATTTTTCTGTTACATGAAAGGATGCTCGCACTAAAAGAATGCGAGCATGCCTATTAATAGTTAATTAAAAAAGGCTGTTTTCTAAAAGGTTGTTGCATTTTCAAGTATGAATCTTCGTGCAGCGCACCCCCAAAGTCATGCGGGAAGCAGCCAAACTCGTGCAGCGCACCTTCAAAGTCATGCGAGAAGCAGCCAAACTCGTGCAGCGCACCGCCAAAGTCATGTGAGGAGCACCCAAACTCGTGCAAACTAACACACAACTAATTAAAAAATCATATGTGCAATTAGTACAATAATTGGTAATGAAATTAATGTACGTTCTAGAAAAATTAAGAATAAGTGCCAAATGGTTACTGGGATTTTCGAAATAATTAAAAGGGTTCCCATCTCGGTTAAGTATATAATTTGAACTAGTGATAATGCGCCAATCACAAATCTCGTAATCTCTGCTTCAATTCCACTTGCCAATACGGCCGGCATGAACATATCGATAAATCCGACAATGGTTGCTGGAGCAGCTTCTACTGCCTCTGGAATCTGCATTAATTGTAACAGTGGTACCATTGGTTGAGCTAGTATTTGGAAAACAGATGTAAACTCAGCAATGATGAGTGCGAATGTTCCGATAGCCATCACTTGTGGGATTAACACAAAGGCAATCCCTAGGAAAATACTCAATCCTTGTTTTAGTTGATCAGCTAAAGATCCGGCACCTTTCGCACGTTTTACGGCTTGTTGAAGTGCCCACTGTAATTTAGACATATTTTCTGGAACATCTTCTTGATATTGATTTTCTGTATAATAAGTATCTGGTATTTTTGAAATAGGTGGAATTCTTGGGATGATGACAGCACTAACAATACCTGCGATTACAATCGTTAAATAAAAGATAGGGAATAAGTGATCCACTTCTAGCATGCCTGCAATGACAAGACAGAAGGGAAGGGACACCGTTGAAAAACATGTAGAAATCGCTGCAGCTTCTCGTCCTGTATAAAAACCACTTTGATATTGTTCACGCGTGATTACCACACCTACATTCACATTGCCGATCCAGGATGATAATAAATCAATCGCAGAACGACCTGGCAATGTAAATAGTGGTTTGGTGACACCTCTTAGTAGTGTGCCGATAAATTCCATTGCTCCGAAATTAATTAGATATGGCATTAAGAAAGATGCCACAAAGAACCATACAATTAAGCTTGTTAATAAATCAAACATGACTTGTCCAGTGATGGCTGAATACACAATTTCAATCCCTACACCATAAAACGTCATCACTGCGAAAATGGTACCAAGTATTCTTGTAATCGTCCAAAATAAAGACACATCAAATAATGACTGTAATAACTCTGAATTTTTGATAAATGCTGGTTTAAAAAGTGCCGAAATAATGGTAAATACGGTAGAAATAATCATGACGAATGTAACAATTGCTGGAAGCCATGCGGCAAGTGAATCAATGACATATTCTGTGATAATGCCTAGCGGGATGTTAAAGGCATCCCCATCAAAAATGGGAAAAAGAAAGATTAATACCCCAAATAGGGATGGAAGCAAAAACTTCATTAACCCTTTTTTATCAATCTGTTGCGTTTCCACTGACGATTCAGTTGATTCCTTTAATGGACTACTCAATAGATAAAACCTCCTCGTATTTTTTAAAATTCAGTCATCTTTAAAAGTAAATTAAGAGAGGGGGATATAAAATGGTTTTCCCCCGTTACTTTTTAGGACAAGGATGCGAACACTTCATCCAGTACGTTGATTCCTTGGTCAATTTGTTCTTTGTTTATAGTTAAAGGTGGAATCATGCGAATGACTTCTCCTTCATTTCCACATAAGTAGAAGAGAACGCCTTTTTCTAACGATTTGTTTAGAACATCCATCACAGCATCACCATCTGGTTCCCCTGTTTTTGGATTTTTTAATTCAATACCAATCATGAGGCCGATGCCACGTACATCACTAATCGCGTCATATTTTTCTTTTAGTTCGTTTAGGTGAGTTAGCGCATATTGTCCCATTTCTTTCGCATTATCTAGCAATCTTTCTTCTTGGATGACAGAAAGGGAAGCGCGTGCAGCTGCACATGCGATTGGATTTCCACCAAACGTTGTCCCATGAGAACCGAGTGGCCACTGTTCCATAAGCTCCTTGGATGCGACAGTCGCACTTAATGGCAATCCTGCTGCAATCCCTTTGGCAATCGCCATAATATCCGGTTTAACGTCAAATGTTTGTGCAGCAAACCATTCGCCAGTACGACCAAATCCAGTCTGTACCTCATCAAAAATTAGTAGGATCCCATGGCGATCACAAATTTCACGAACCTTTTCCAGCCATGCTTTTGGTGGGATAATATAACCGCCTTCTCCCATGATTGGTTCAAGGATCATACAAGCAACTTCCTCGGGATCTACTTGGTGTTTAAATAAGGATGCAGCATCTTGTTCTAGTTTTTCCGGGAAAAAGGTTTCTGGATCCACGCCTTCTGGACAATACTCAGGTAATGCATATGGTAATTGATAGGTTAGCCAGGAAGGTTGTTGGTATTTACGATATTTGCTTTTGGATGTCGATACACTTAATGCTCCGATAGAGCGACCATGGAAATTACCAGTGAAAGATACAACATATGGTCGTTTTGTCACGTGCTTAGCAAGTTTCAATCCACCTTCAATTGCCTCTGTTCCACTATTGGCAAAAAAGAAATTATCCAGTTTTGGTGGTAGGATGGCTTGCAATTCTTCGGCCAGTTTTAAGATAGATTCATAGATAATGACACCAGACGGCCCATGGACTAAATGATCTGCACTATCTTTAATCGCTTCTACTACTTTCGGGTGCCGGTGACCAACGTTTTCCACCGCAATTCCTGATGTGAAATCCAAATATTTCGTTCCATCTGCGCCATAGTAATAACATCCTTCTGCCTTTGTGACAGGTAAATTCGGGTGGTCCTTTGCCATACTAGGTGCTAGAAAATTCCCTATCGAACCTACTAGTTGCTGCCAATCTTGATTTGAATGTTGTTCCATAAAATGTCAACGCTCCTTTTGACTTCTCGAGTATTGTTTATGCATTTTATCTTCCCTTTGAGGTTATGAAAGATTCCTGTTTCCTTATATAAATATGTATATGTCTGTCACTTCCATGAATGAATAAGTATAAACCTTTATGCATAAATATTATACATAAAAGATTGGTGCCTGTCACTACCCGAATTTTGTCGAATTAGAAAAACCTGCCTAGATCGTTTTTTATACGATAAGCTAGGCAGGTTTTCAGGCTACGCTTTGCGCCATTTGAGTCGTTCACCTCGTATTCTGATTTTGCGTTTTTTGTGAAATACTGTAATAAACGCTGAAGAAATAACCATCACGATTCCAAAGAATTGCCAGATACTGAATGAATCGCCGAAAACGATGACACCAACAAGGATTGCAATAATTGGCTCCACTGATCCGAGAATGGATGCTTTGCTTGATTCAATATAAGAAAGGCCAAACGTGTATAAAATATAGGCTAACACAGTTGAAATAACTGCAACTCCAATCACGTTCATCCATACCTCAGGAATTTGGAACACTTGCGCCTTTTGCCAAATCTGACTCGTTGGAAAGATAAATACGGATCCTGTTAGCAAGGTGTACAACGTAATAGTCAGGAAATTATAATTGGCACTGACGGACTTTCCAATAACGCTGTATAGGCCACAGAAAAAGGCGGAAAGTAATCCTAGGATAACGCTAATGATTGGAATATTCGTATCCCCCAGTGGAAATAACTTAATGACCATGGAACACCCTACAACGGTCATGATTAATGCGGCTACTTTTTTGCGTGTGATCGTTTCATTGAAAAAGATTTTAGATAAAATCGATACAAAGATCGGTGATGTGTACAATAGGACTACCGCAATGGACAAGGATGTTTGCTCCATGACCGTGAAGTAAAGCCAATTAAATAGAACGATACTTCCAACACCTAACCCAAAGAAATGGGGGAGGTGTTTTAGCTTGATTTTTAAGTGCTTTGGCGAAAATAGACAAATAAAAAATAGTAGGATAATCGTTGCACTTGTTAAGCGGATGGTTACGACTTCCCATGGTGTGAACCCAAACTGATACAGTGATTCCACAAAAAGACCTGTAAGACCCCAAAAGCTCGCTCCCAAGATCGTTACAAAGTAAGCAAATGATTGTTTCATACTTTCACCTTCTTTTCTCTCTATATTGTCAAAGGATTCAGTACTACTCCTTGCTCTCTATATATAACATGTATGCTAGCTAGTGTCGAGATGATGAAAGAAAAAGATGTTTTATCCGCTTTCTTTTTTTGTCAAAACCTTGTCAGTGAAAGTATTTCTCTTATTTTGTAGTGTATGCTTTTCATTTATGTATCGTTCACAAGTGAGAGATTTCATTAAGTGAGCGAGTAGTTTGAATAGTAATACAAGGTTAATATAAGCACTTTAAATTAGTAGGGAAGGAATCAAAATGAGTAGATTAGAAGGTAAAGTGGCAATTGTGACAGGTGCTGCACGTGGACAAGGAGCTGCACATACGAAACGATTTGTGAAGGAAGGTGCGAAGGTAGTTTCACCGATTTGCTTGAAGAAGAAGGGGAAAAACTAGCAAAAGAACTTGGAGATAACGACTATTTATTAAACACGATGTAAGTAATGCTAGTGATTGGGAAAATGTTGTACAAAAAACAGAAGAAACATTTGGTCCTATCGATATTTTGGTTAACAATGCCAGTATTAGTGTTTCCATACCAATAGATGAAATGACAGAAGACCAATATAGAAAAGTGATTGATGTGAATCAGGTGTCCGTATTTTTAGGTACTAAAGCTGTTCTATCATCAATGAAGAAAACAGATGGTGGCTCTATTGTCAATATATCCTCTATGGCTGGTCTTGTTGGTGGCATGGGGTAAATGGCATATGGCACGTCCAAGTTTGCGGGACGTGGGATGACCAAGGCATCTGCTTGCAGAACTCGCATAACATAATATTCGTGTGAACTCTCTGCATCCAGGTGCTATTTGAACGCCGATGATTGATCTTCCTGAAAACGAATAAATTATTAAACAACTTGAAGCATCCACTCCTTTAGGACGAGTGGCTGAAGTGGAAGAAGCAACGAACCTTGTTTTATTCCTAGCTTCAGATGAATCTAGTTACTCTACTGGATCCGATTTTGTAATTGATGGGGGAGCTTCTGCAATTTAATAGTAGTTGGCTAATTGAGGTTTTCTATAGCTGGTGGAGAAAGTGGATCTTTTCTCTACAAGCTTTTTTGTATGGGATGAAATGACTTTCCGCTTACAGTTTAGTTATTGTTTTTCTTCCTTATTAAAAGTGATAAATTAGTAGTATACATAGATTCAGGAAATAGAGAACATTAGTAGTGTAACTTGGTATTTGGTTATATTTTTCTATAATGATGTGTTTTAGTCTGAAAAAAATTGGGAGGAATGGGAATGTCGGAGAAAACGACTAGAAGTTCAAGTATTGATAAGGCACTTTTGTTATTAAATTGTTTTACGGAAAAGAGATTTAATTTAACACTCGAAGATCTTGCCAAGCAAACTGGTATTCCTCGGTCAACGATATTTCGAATGTTAACGTCATTGGAAAGCGCTGGGTATGTGAAACGGATTAAATTATCGAATAAGACTTGGTATAGTTTAGGGTATGCTTTTCTTGAAAAAGGCTTAATGGTGCATCGGAATTTAGATATTCGGGAATATGCTAGGGAAAGCATGATGGCATTACGAAATGAATTAAATTTAAATGTACAGCTAGCCATTCAGGACCGTTTAGATGCATTATATATTGAACAAATCCAATCATGGCGTCCAATTCGTTTATATCCATCAATTGGAAGAAGAGCGCCTTTATATGCTGCGGCTTGTCCAAGAGTACTCCTAGCCTACTTAGATGAGGCAGAACAGAATAGGATCCTTGAGCAGTCCCCTATGAAGCAGTTCACACCAAACACACCAACGGATTTGCATGATATAAAAAATGAATTAAAAAAGATAACAATTCATGGTTTTAGTTATAGTTATGGCGAATTATTTGAGGGGACGATTGCCTTAGCTGTTCCAGTTTTTTATCCAGACACAAAATATATTATAGCTGCGTTAAGTATCGTGGGGTTAGAATCCGACTTTGAGGAGGATCAATCTTACTATATATCCAAGCTAAAAGAAGCAGCTTTAGAAATTTCTGGAAAAATAAAACAATAATTTTTTTAGAAATTTTAATTTATAGAAGGAATTATGAATTGTTTGTCGAATCATCTAATATAGTGGATTACAAATTTCATTATATGGGATGGAGGAGACGTAAATTGAGTTCAAATGCAACAATGAATACGAATACAGTCCAATCGAGTAAGTTAAAGCGGGGATTAGGATTCGTTGATTTATGGAGTATTGGTGTAGGTGCTTTAATTGGAGGGGGCATATTTACGGTTATTGGTCCTGCCGTTGCAGAAGCTGGTCCAGCATTGTTTGTCGCTTTTGTGATTGCAGGGGTTGTCGCTATTCTATCTTCTATGAGCTATGCGGAATTGGCATCCATTTGGCCGTATCAAGGAGCATCGTATGCTTATTCTAAGTATGCTTTTAGTGCTATTTCCCCTAATTTAGGGAAACTCATTGCTTTATGGTGTGCAGGATTATATTTTCTATCCTTTGCATTTGCTGCAGGTGCAGTGAATCTAGGGTTTGCAGGATACTTTAATTTTATATTTCCAGGATTACCACCAGGGATAGTGGCACCAGTTGTTTCGGTTGTTATTACTGGGTTGTTATTAATTGGAATTAAAGCAACCGGAAAAGTGAATACGATTTTTTCGATTATTCAAGTAATCGCCTTATTTGCTATTGCGATTATTGCATTTTTTGCTAACCCAACTGGTCCATTTCAGTATTCGGAATTTTTGCCTAATGGATGGACAGGCGTTTTTGCTGCTACTGCACTAATTGCTTTCGGTCAAATGCAAGTGGAAGCAGTACTTACTTTAGGAGAAGAGGCAAAGAATCCTCGACGTAATTTACCACTGGCACAGGTCTCGGCACTAGTTACAGTCGTTATTTTATATGTGATCACAGGGTTTGGTGTTGTTGCGTCTTCATCACCAGCGGATTTAGCAGCTTCAAGTGCACCTTTATCACTAGCCGTTGAAAGCGTTTTACCAGGAATTGGTGCTGTCTTAATTGCGATTGCTGCATTAACCGCAACCGGTACTTCAACGATAGGCTGTTTACTAGGGTCATCAAGAATGCTATATGCTGGGGCAAGGGAAAAAGCATTTCCTGCTATGTTTGGAAAGGTAGACTCCAAAACTGGTGTTCCAACTAATGCTGTTATTTTCACTGGAATTATTGCCTTGGCTGCAACATTTACAAGTGCAATTGGGTATGCAGCAGCGATTAGTTTATTAGTGAGTGCAGCCGTTTTTGCCAACTGGTTGATGATGGCTCTTATGAACGTTGCACTGATCGTAGTAAGGTTGACAAGAAAAGATCTGAAACCTTCTTTTCGCTATCCGTTCAATATTAAAAACATACCTATTTTGGCAGTGTTAGCGACAGTAGCATGTATATGGATTCTTACGTATATCGATACACTTCCTTTATTGATAGGTATTTCTTGGATTGTCATTCTAACAATCTGGTATTATGTATATGCAAAGGATCGTTGGGATTTCCTAGATGAAAACGATATGGAAGAAATTGCAAATTCTAATGAAAACTAACTTTAATCGAAAGAGGGATGTTCAATGGCTCAATTAAAACATGTATGGTTACAGGAAAATAAATGGGAAGATGTGGAAAACTATTTACAAAAGAAGAAGACGATTATTGTTCCGTTTGGTAGTGTGGAGCAGCATGCCAAACACCTTCCATTAGGGACCGATGCTTTCCTATCACAGCTTATTGCAGAGGATGTAGCAAAGAAAACGAATACATTGATTGCACCACCATTATGGGTTGGTTGGGCACCCCATCACATGGCTTATACGGGAACCATTACATTACGGCCTGAGACACTTACGTCAATGGTGGAAGATATGTGTGAAAGTTTAATTTATCATGGGTTTGAAAAGATTATTTTGATTAACGGTCATCGTGAAGCGAATCTGCCACCGATTAAAATTGGCATGACTAAAGTGCGCAATAAAACTGGCGCATTCATGGCAATTGCCGATCCTTTCTATATTAATGCGGAAAAAGGAAAAGAACTAAGCGAGGTAGAAGAAGGCGGTATTGGCCATGCAGAAGAACTAGAAGCATCGCAAATGTATCATTTGCTACCATATTTATGTGAGCCATCTGCTTCTGTTAAAAATATTCCAAGTCATCATCGTTTCATGCAACATGACCCACTCGTTCAAGGGGATAAGATGATAACAGCAAGTGATGTGGCGACGTATAAAGAGGCAACTAAAGGAATTGGTGTTATGGGGGATGCAACGAAAGCGAACCCAGAAAAAGGAAAAGCGTATCATGAAGCGGTCGTAAATAATATCGCTGAGTTTATTGACTATTGTGATGGAGAAGTGGAAGTGTCGCTACGTAATCAAGATATTCCGTTGTAAAAGGAAGATTCGTTACTCATAAACTTTTGTTAATGAAGGTGAGATGGAGCTCAGTCTAGGCGCCACCTCACTTTTTTCTTTGAATTCAACAGAAGC
Source organism: Oceanobacillus halotolerans (assembly GCF_010993955.1). Lineage (GTDB taxonomy): Bacteria > Bacillota > Bacilli > Bacillales > Amphibacillaceae > Oceanibacillus_A > Oceanibacillus_A halotolerans. The sequence continues at coordinate 620,256 of NZ_WIXL01000001.1, forward strand.
TCTCCTATAATTAAGTTAGTTCAATTATTTTACGCTTTTGATTCGCATCTTCAATTATTTTAATAATTCCTAGTGTTTCTTCTTTTGGTATAGGGTTTTTTCCTGTTATAAAAAAGGAAATGATCTCTTTTAGTAAACAAGCATAATAGGGGGTTTTATCTTTATAGATTGGTAGGTGGATCGAATTTTCTTCATAATGTAGTACTGCTTCAAATTTTCCATGCCATTTTCGATCACCACGTATAATCCCAAAACGGCCATCCTCCCATTCGGTAGTAATAACATCATTTTGATCGTTTCCATGGACATGAACGTTTTGATAGTGTGGTCCTAAAACAGTCACAAGCATTTCGATCATATGAATGCCATACCAAAAATAATACGGCATTTCTTTAATAAAAGGGAGTGGACCATTGACATAAATTCCAGTTGGCTTTTGTTCAGATTTTTCAATTCTTGTTAATTCGTTTTGTAGTGATTCTGCATAACGGAGAGAGGACGAGCTCATAATTGGCGTATTGTAGTGTTCGCTTATGGCAAATATCTCGTATGCTTCTTGCAATGTTGTAGCAAAAGGTTTATCAATAAAGACAGGTTTCTGATATGCTGCTACTTGTTTAAATAGCTCTAAATGTTTTTGCCCATCTACAGCAGTTATCATGATGGCATCTGTATGTTCGGCTAGTTCTGTGATAGATTCCGTGATCTTCACGTGATAAGTGTCCTTTGCGCTCGTCGTGTATTGATCTACTCTCTCTCGACTTAACGCTACTTGTTTAGAAGGAGAGGGACATCCTAGTACTACTTTTGCCTGTTTATATTGATTACTTTGATTGTGTAATAAGCTTGTGAAAATTTCCACATGAGAAGTATCTAACCCGATCATTCCAATTTTTAACGTCAATCGTATCACCTCGTTAAAAGCATTTTATAAACTTGTCGGGGTCGTCCCTTTGTCTGCTGTTTTTCGATCCCCACGATTTCGACTATATTGGCATCCAACCACGCTAATAATATTCGGTGTGCACTTCTAGTGGTTACACCTAATGATGCAGCAAGCTCCTGAGCTGTAAACGTGTCAATATGCTGTCGTTGGATAAGAGAAAGGACCTTCCTCAAATAATAAGGAGATATATTCGTTTGTTCAGTTAGCTCTAATAATTCCTCATCCGTAATGTTCAATGGATAGGTAAGTGGTGCTTCCTTATCGATTGGACCAATTACACTACGATCTTCTTTTACGATAAAGCATTCTTCTCCTCCAAAATCAATGGCTTGTGTCAAAGCCATTCGTGCATGCGAACCAGCCTCATTTGCTGATACGCCAAATCCAATTCCAACTGAAATTTGTACTTGTTGTTGCTTCATATCTGAAATAAGTGGAAAATATTTATACCCCTGTGTTACACGCTCAAATGTTCCTCGTGTAGTAACAAACATATATTCATTTCCACTTAAGGCGGTTAAATAGCCTTCCAATGTTTCTACATAATCCAGGATTGATTTTTGTACATCTAGATAAAGGCGCTGTATGTGTTGTTCTGATGTAAATTGTCGTTTTAACTGATCAATGTTATCGATATGTACAATGCCAAAAACAATTTGGGACTCCAATTTCTTTCGTTGTTCTGTTGATAAAAGTGCCCGTTCTAAGGTTACAATAATATCTTCTTCTGTCGGAACAATCCATTCGTTCGGTATTCCTATTTCTGTTAATGCTTCAGATACCACTTTTAATCCAGTTAGTGCACAATCGGTGTCTTGCTCCTTATAGGCTGTCTCATGAAAGGATATGATTTCCTCTGTTTTTGCTAGCGATAATCTGGAATCATAATGAATGCTTGTTATTGATTCATTCAATTCCTGGTTAAGACGGTTAATTTCGTATTTCGATAAAGTGTCAATAGAAATAGTGTGGAAGTGATTTAATCTCTTTTGTAATTTATAAAAAGAGCGATACAAGGAACCACCTTTTATTGGGATAAAATGTGCTGGGAGATTTTTTGGTATTTCTTTTTTGGAAATGGAGTAAGGGATAAAACCAGAATATAGGAGTACATCACACTTGGCGATTAGTGCCTTTGTGAATTTTGGTGCATCATATATATTATTGGAAGTTTGATAGATTGGATCAAAATTTGGAAACATATCCATTGACCGCTTAATTCGATCATTTGTCCAGCTTGGTCCAATTATTCCTATTGTTATCATCTGTCTATCTCCTTTATCCAAAAAGAAATGAATATTTAAATTATCATTAATTCTATCATATCAAAGTAAAAGGCATAATATAGAAAAGGCTAATAAGAGCACGAAGTAATCGACGGAGAGTAGAAGAAACCCCATCGATTAACTTCATTTATTTGGTTGAATTAAACTTGTTTCAACCATTTTGATAGATTTTCTTTGATAAAGTCATCATCAGCTAAATGTGGATAGTCCTCATAAACACGATCTATTTCTGTAGATTGGCCTGGACTTAAGGTTTCTTTATCTCGCAGACACCAATTCCCTTGCAAGAGTCCTTGACGTGTTAGTACTTCATTAATGCCAGCGATACATCCTTTAAATTGATTAGCTGCATCGAAAAAGGCCGCATTTGCATCGGTTACTTGGTGAGCCAATGGGAAAAGTTGTGATACATCGCCATTTTCCTCACGTATTTTTTTAATTTGGTTAAAATGTTCTACGGCCGTTTTCGTCCAGACTGCCCAGTGTCCTAATAATCCACCTACAATGTTTTTGGTTACCGTCTTGTTTCCTACTTTTATGTCATAGGTTGTTAGTAAATCGTGGATGATATTATCATCATTCCCAGTGTAAAGTGTAATTTCATCCTTTCTACTCGAGTGACATACCGCTCTTACGACATCCAGTGTTTTATAACGATCAAATGGTGCAATTTTAATCGCGTGTACATTCGGTATTTCCGCGAATTGTCTCCAAAAATTATAGCTTAGGACTCTTCCACCAACAGCTGATTGTAAGTAAAAGCCAAAGATCGGAATCTCTTCTGATACTCGTTTAGCATGAGCCAGTAATTCTTCTTCTGACCAATCGTTTAGGCCCCCAAAGCTTAATAACCCTAAATCATAGCCTAATGTTTTAGCAGTTTTCGCCTCTTGAATAGCTTGGTTTGTCGGTCCACAAATACCTGCTATCTTGATAAATGGCCGTTTCAAATCACGATTTCTGACTTCTTCTGCAGCAAGCGATAATACTTTTTCAAATAGCTGAAATTCAGGGTCGCGAATTTCAAATTGTGTTGTATGGACACCGACTGCAATCCCACCGGCACCAGCATCCATATAATAGTTTGTTAAGGCACGTTGACGTTGTTCATCTAATTTTTTATCTTTTGTAATAGCAAGTGGATGCGCAGGAATAACGGTTCCCTCAAATAATAGATCTTTTATAGTTGTTTTTAACATGTTAAAACGCTCCTTGTCTTTCTTGGAAGTGAGTTGGTTTATCTATCATTTCCCCATCATGTTTTAGCCAATCGGCTGTCCATTCAATCATTTGCTGTAAAGGTACACTAGGGTAACCAAAAAGTTTATGTGCCTTGCTTGCATTATTGAGAAGTGCACTTTGTTCTTCGTCATTTCTAAAGAAGACCTCTTTGTCAAAGTGTCTGCCAAATTCTTCTGCTACCCAACGCACAGAAATTGTTTCTGGGCCTGTAATATTTAAAATGGCCGGATCCGTACTGCAATGAAGCAATGAGCGAATGGCATATTCATTGGCATCCCCTTGCCAAATAACATTAACATGTCCAGTTGTTAAGTCGACCGGTTTTTCCTGATAGACTTGTTTTGCAATTTCTAATAGCACGCCATATCGCATGTCGATCGCATAGCTTAAGCGAAATAATAAAATAGGTGTATTGTTTTGTTTAGAAAAATACGTAAACATGCGCTCTCTTCCTAAGCAAGATTGTGCATATTCTCCTACTGGATTGGTTGGAGTTTCCTCTATACAGCCTGCTTTTGTAATATCGACAAATGGATAGATATTTCCTGATGAAAAGACCACAATATTTGCATTAGGAAACTTATCAGCAACTCTTCCTGGTAGGTACGCATTCATGGCCCAGGTTTGATGTTCATTGCCGACGGTTCCAAATTTCTTTCCAGCCATAAAAATAATATTTTCGACGTCTGGTAATGATTGAAGTTCTTCGTCATTTAGTAAGTCAGCTGCAATAGTTTCAATGCCACAGGACTCTAATTCTTCTTTTAATGTACCTGAGGAAAAACGAGAAACTCCAATAACTCGTTTCGTTACATTTGCTTCATTAATGGCTCGTTTTGCAAGCTTTGCCATGGATGGTCCCATTTTTCCACCTACACCTAGAATCATGATATCCCCTTCGATTTTTTTCATATCCTGTATCAAACGGGAAGTAGGTTTAGTCATGATTTCATTTAATTCTTCGATTGTTTGCATGTAATCACCTCATTGTAGTTTTATAGAAAAATATTGTTGATGTTATTAATAGCTAATAGAATTAATACGATTAACCCTGATATTGCGAGTATATTTTTGAATAACGTATTTTTTAGATCTCCCATAATTTCTTCATCATTGGCAACAACTAATAGTGCTATTGCAATAAATGGTACAGCAATAATAGTTATGGCCTGTGCGAAAATTATCATATTAACTGGTGCGCCACCAAAAATAATGGCAATAATCGAACCAAATAACATCACAGCAATAATCGCGATTTTTACTTTTACATTGGTTAGTTTGCTTCCAAATCCAAAACTATCCGATATCATTGCACCGCCAATCGTGGAATTCCCCATTAGGGAAGAAAATGCTGCTCCAAATAGACCTATCATGAAGATAATAGTTGCCCATGATCCATACAGAGGTTCAAGTGCTAGACCCATGTCTTCAATGGAATTAATTTGAATGCCTGCAGGTTTTAATACTGCTGCTGCAGTAATCATCACTAGTAGTGAAATTAATCCTAATAAGAAGATACCTAGATAAGATTCTTTCATCCCTTGTTTTACGATATCTTTCGTCCATCCCTTCTCTTGTACAAGATAGGATTGGTAACTAGCTCCAACGATGGAAAAACATGTAGCAGTAAATGCAATGATTAATCCCATAGAACCATCTGGAATAGATGGAATTAGTCCGCTAGCCATTGATCCAATGGATGGTTTTGCTAAAAAGACTGTTACTAAAAAGGAAATTAACATCATTGCGACAAGAGCAATCATTAATTTTTCTAATGCTGAGTAGAAGTCTTTCGCAAATAATAAGGAAGCTCCCACGATGGTGAAGGCAGCAACCCAAAATTCAGGATTAAGTCCAAAAATATTGGATGCAGCAACACCAATTCCAATGGAGTTCCCTGCCTGGAATGAGGAAGTTACTAGGAAAGCTCCTAACCCAATTAATATGCCTCCCAATTTACCCCATTTCTGTTTGATCACTTGAATGAAACTAATGTCAGATGCTATACCAATTCTTGTACTCATTTCGGTATAAATCATCATGAAAATGACTGTTGCAACAATTACCCAAATTAAATCATTTCCAAAAAGTGCTCCCATCGATGAAGAGGTTGTTAAACTTCCTGGTCCTAAGACTAGCGCAGAAGTAATTAGTGCAGGACCTAAAAATAATAGAATGTTTCTCTTGCCACCACGCTTTTTGTTACCGCTTTCATTTGTTACATCATCTCTTAGTTGCGTTTCCATCAAATCCCTCCTAACAAATATTTTTTAAAATATTAATTGAATTCATTATATTCCATATTAAAATTAAAGAAAATGTCTTAAATATGTCTTTAAGTGGATCTTTTTTAATTCCTAGAATGAACACTATCTATCCCCTTTTATAAAAGGAAACGTATAGTCAAATACATATTTCCCCATTAACCCGTAAATTCTGAAAAATAACAGTATTAATGATCATTAACATACTAAAAACAATAAATAACTCCAAAAGATGATGTATATCGAGTGATATCACCATCAACCAGTATTTGTTTTCGATGGTAGATTACCCTATCCTTAATAAGGAGGTGCCTGTCACTTCCCGAATTTTGTCGAGGGGAGCGTGTCTTATGAAGGTTACACTTGGTCAGTTTGAACCGAGTCTAGGAAATAAACAAGCGAATTTGAATAAGATTACTAGAATCATGGAACAGGCTTCTAATGAGGATTCTGAGCTTGTTGTATTTCCTGAATTGGGTTTAACGGGCTATTTCATTCAAGACGTTGATTCGCAAATGGCTGAGCCGATTGATGGAGACAGTATTCGTTACATACAACAGCAATGTAAGCATTATAATGTACATGTTGTTTTGCCTTGGCCAGAGTTGAGTGAAGATGGAAGGATTTATAATGCGGCATGTCTGATCTCCAATCATGGTGAAATCATTGGCACTTATCGGAAGGTCCACTTGTATGATAAAGAAAAGGAAGTATTCACTCCAGGTGATGACTTTTTCGTGTTTGACAGTGCAATAGGAAAGATTGGCATCATGATTTGCTTTGATCTGGATTTTCCTGAAACAGCACGCACACTGCAATTGAAGGGTGCAGATATCATTGTCAGCCCAACGAATAATATGGAGCCATACCAAGTCTATCAAGATACCTTCTTGAAAAGTAGATCGATGGAAAATGAGATTCCTATTGTATTGTGCAATCGTGTTGGGGGAGAACGGGATTTGACATTTTTTGGTGAAAGTGCAGCTTATGACGCATTTGGACGACAGGTTACCAAGCTAAGGAGCAGCGAGAAAACAGAGACGATAGAAGTCGGTATTCATCAACCGAGAGACAAGCAATTACAATACCGAGAAAATCGTGCTCCCAAATTATATGGTCAGCTTTTGAAATCATAACTGGAGGGGAATTAGGTTGAACAAAAAAATGACGAGATGGGTAACAAGTATTTTATTACTTGCTGTATTGGTATTTATGGCAGGTTGTGGAGATTCATCAGCTTCTGGTGATGGAGAAGAAGCCGAAGATAAAGAACCAATTATTTTTGCTGATGCAGGTTGGGATAGTCTTCGTTTTCATAACGAAATAGCAGGAATTATTCTTGATGCAGGCTATGGATATGAATCAGAACAACGTACAGGTTCTAGTACAGCTATTTTCGCTGGTATTGAAGAAGGCGATATAGATGTCCACATGGAAGTCTGGAAAGATAATTTGACAGATATTTATAATGATGGAATTGAAAATGGCCACTTTGAAGTACTTTCTTTAAATTTCGATGATAATTACCAAGGTTTTTATGTACCTACTTATATGATTGAAGGGGATAGTGAGCGTGGCATTGACCCAATGACACTGGATTTAAAGTATGTATCGGATTTACCAGAATATAAAGATCTGTTTGAGGACCCTGAAGATCCTTCTAAAGGACGTATTATTGGTTCCATTTCAGGTTGGACTGTCGATGAGATTCTTTTTGAGGCATATGAAGAATATAATTTAGATGAAACATTTAATTATTTCCGTCCAGGCTCTGAAGCGGCAATTAATACATCGTTAACAGATGCTTATGAAAAAGGAGAGCCATGGGTTGGATATAACTATGAACCAAACTGGATTATGGGTAAATATGATATGACGCCTCTTGTTGAAAAAGAAGAAGGTCCATTAGCTTCCATTGCAACACAAGATATTGAGATCGTGGCTACATCAGGTTTGTCTGATCGTGCACCAGAAGTAACCGATTTTCTAAGTAATTATCAAACTTCCAGTGCTATTGCAAATGAAGCATTAGCCTATATTCAAGACAATGGTGCATCTGCTTATGACGCAGCAGTGAAATTCTTACAAGAAAATGAAGATCTATGGACCGAATGGGTATCCGAAGACGTAGTGGAAAAAGTAAAAGCAGAAATCGAATAGGTGCCTGTCACCACCCGAATTTTGTCGAATGAAAGCTGTTCGCAGTGTATTGCGAACAGCTTTTTACTGCAATTATAGTAGTTAAGTGGAAAGGGTAAATTTTCCCTCTGGAGCTAAAAAGTATGAAGAATTCTACTAGGAATTATGGTACTATTGTAGGAGTGAAAAGTAGATTGTTAGATTTGAAAAGTGAACTACATAACCATGAGAAGTTAAGTCAGACAAGGCTTAAAAGGAAAGTATAAAAGAGTTGGCATCATTGCTGCCTTGTATAGGAAAGGCCACGTCCAGCTCTAGCGCCTACCCCTCGAGGTCATAAGTCAATCCACACTACGCGCAAAAAGCGCCACGACAAGGCTTGGCTTATGCTTGGCAGATAAGAGAACCTTCTTACTGCATAAGTGCAACTAAGGCTTTCGCCACTTGGCGACAAGCCAAGTTTTCTAATCGGGGGTGACCAAGGTGCTTCTAGCTTTTGTTCCACGTTAGGAAAGTATAAAGTTTTAGCCAAGAAGTGGACTCGACATAGCAAAAATTTTTACGTCCCAAGTATAAGAAAAACTAACACCCTCGCTAAAGGACGAGCGAATGTGAGTTTTTCTAAACCATAAACAAAGGAAGGGAATGACGAGGGTGGAATTTTGTAAGAATTGTGGTTCAAAGGTAAAAAATGACCATTCTTTTTGTACATCATGTGGTCATCCTGTAACACAAGAGTCTGAGAGTAATACGGAGAATAAGGCTCTAGCTGAAAACAAAACAATCAAGCCCCAACCACAACAATCACGTCGTTTAAATCAATCATCAACACCAAAACAGGCTAAACCAAAGAAAAAAATGTCTATTAAAACAAAAGTATTATTTGTCCTAGTCCTTCTACTAGTAGTAGCAGGGTTTGGAGGACATAAAGTACTAGAACATCGCTATTCACCGGAAAGCATAGCCGAAACATTTGATAAGGCAGTTGCTAATGAAGATGCCGAACTAGCTAAATCAGTCATGCAATTTACGGCTTTTCCTAATGATTTATCTGATGAGACGATCCAAACGTACTTATCCTTTTTAAAAGGTCTTGAAATAGATTATGCATCAGACCTAACAAAAGCCTATCATGCTGCGCAAAACACGATAACTTCCCAACGAGTCCTAATTGAAAATAGTGGAAATGAACTAATAGAATTAATTCAATCAGGTAAAAAGTTCGGATTATATGATGATTATCGAATAAAAGCTATTCCATTTGAGGTAGAAATGGAAGCTGATTTAAAAGGAGCAGCGGTAACGTTACAAGGGGAAACACATACCTTAACAGAACCTGTTACCTTAAAACACATACTACCAGGTGCTTATACAATAAAAGGGAGCTATGAAGGGGAATATACCGATCTATCAAAAGAAATGGAACTCGATTTTCTGGAAGCCAAGCAAAATGTATTAGCGGTATTTCTCGATTTTGATGACCATCATGTAAAAGTCCGCTCGAATGAAAGGGATAGTACCCTCTTTATTAATGGAGAAGAAACCGGAGCGATTGGTGGTGGATTTGAACTAGGACCGGTCGCAACAGATGGTTCACTCGTTGTTCATGCTGAATTTGATGACGAAAAAACAGAGGAAGTAGCGATTACGGATGAAAAAACCATTCATTTGAACTTCGCTGAAAAAGAAAGTGCTGATCGCTCAGGCTCAAATAATGGATCGAATAATGAAGATGTGGCACGGGACAATGTAGCAAAATATCCAGCATTAGTAGATTTTATGGAAGTCTATGCAACTACTAGTGTAACAGCTATGAATCTAGGTGATTTTTCAATTGTAGAGCCGATGTTACATCCAGAAGGGAAGGCTTACCCTGAGTCAAGAGACTATATCAATTATGTGTATGAGGAAGGAATTACAGAGGATGTTATATCCGTCAGTGTTGAAAATATTGAAGTAGATGGTGATGATTTTATAGTCGATACAATTGAAGTGTATGACATTCATTATGCCGATGATAGTACACAACGAAAAACCTTTGAATCCCGTTATACCGTATCCCGAATCTCGGATGAATACTATCAAGTTTGGGAACTAATCTGGACGAATGAGCAGTAACTTATAACTGTTAGGACAACTTGTTGTTCTAGCAGTTTTTTTGGAGTGCTTGTTGCGATTGATAGTAGTGTTATGAAATAATTCCTTTTCGAAATAGTATAGCCACTGCATATGCACGATTTTGTGCGTTTAATTTTTGTAAGGCTTGTTTCACATATTGCTTTGCTGTGAATTCACTAATAGATAATGCTGCTGCTATTAATTTTGTTGTTTCCTCCTGTCCTATTTTCATATTACTTGTCGTTCCCGATTACTAAGGTTATCTTCTTTTTGGTTAATAGTGGTATGTTGTAAGATTTCACCCACTGCATGTCCATATGTGGTAATGTCTGTTAGCATTTCTTCACTAAAAAAGGCTTCATCCTCCATCTGATTACTATAAATATACCCAATCACAACAGAGCCAAATGTAATCGGGACAATTAGAAATGACTTAACAGTGGGGTCGATTAAATATCATACTTGTTTTCTCAAAAATTTCTCTTCCAGTATAGTACATCGCTTTTCGGTCTTGAATAGCTGCTTCAATGGTTGGTAAGGAACGTATATCATCACGCTCATTCAAGTAAATTACTTGGCCACTTTCATCCATCGAAATAATCCCTTCACCAAGGTACCCAATATGGGAGTAACGAAATAAGAACGCGTTTTGGACGGGAAACGTTTCTAGAAATACATCTAAGATTTTAATCAGTTGTTTTTCTTGTGTAGATGTTTGTTCGATTTTTGCCAATTTCTCCTGAATGGTATAAGTTAGCATTTTCGTATCATCTCCTTTTGAGGGAAGTCAACTATACAAAATTGGGAATTTCATCATTATACAGAAAATTATATCATTAAAATATACCTATTAGAAGGTTTGAAGGGATTTATTTTGTAATCGCTTTCCTTAGCGATATAAGGGAAATTGGCAATTTGGGTAAAAAAATTGGGGAAGGAGTTTTTTACATGAGAGCATTAGTTTTAGAAGATGTGAAAAAAATGTCTGTACAAGAGGTACCAGACCCAACCATTGATAAGGATGGTATTTTGGTTAAAACGATGGCAAATGGTGTATGTCGAAGTGATTGGCATATGTGGGTAGGTGATCAAGCTATACCACAGCCAATTATAGGACATGAGCTGGCTGGAATTGTAGAGGAAGTCGGAAGTGAGATAAAAAATTTTAAAAAAGGTGATCGTGTTATTGTCCCTTTTTCAGGTAGTGATGGGACATGTCCGCATTGTTTGAGCGGAGATACACACCTTTGTGATTCATTTCTAGTACCTGGACTAGCATATACAGGTGGTTATGGGGAATATGTGGGAGTACCACATGGTGACCGAAATGTTGTGCATATTCCAGAAAATGTTAGTTTTCGTGATGCAGCTGCAATGGGCTGTCGTTTTATGACGAGCTATCACGGTGTAATTGATCGGGTGAACGTATTACCAGGTGAAAAAGTTGTTGTCTATGGATGTGGTGGTATTGGGTTATCTGCCATCCATATTGCAACAGCAATGGGAGCAGAGGTTATCGGTGTTGATATTAATAATGCGAATTTAGAACTGGCAAAACAAATGGGAGCTGCTCACACGATTAATAGTAAAGATGTAGACCCTGTTGAAGCAGTCAAGGAAATTACCAAAGGTGGTGCTGATGTTTCAGTTGACGCATTAGGTATTACGCAAACATGTGTGAGCGGGATTAATAGCTTGAAAAAAGGTGGACGTCATCTGCAAGTTGGTGTAACGACGAAAAAAGAGGCTGGGAAGATTGCGATTCCAATAGATGACATGGTTATGGCAGAAAAGTCCTTTATTACGACACTTGGTATGCCAGCGCATCGTTTTGATTCAATGCTGTCGCTTGTATCTCAAGGAAAACTTCAACCAGGAAAAATGGTTACTGATGAAATTTCTCTTTCACAGGTAGAAAATATTTTTGAAGATATGAGTAACTATAAAACAACGGGAACTTTTATTGTAACGGACTACGCTAATTAATGAAAGAAAACTCCACACGCTATCGTATCCGATACGATGTGGGGTTTTTCTTTCTCTTATTATTATTCAGCTTTGAATTATTACCAAAATTTGGAGGGTTATACGTATAAAGACGAAAAGATTGCCATCAATTCAGCAAGTTGGCCCCTCATTCCTTCATTAATGATAACTGATCATGTTCCCTGTCCTTTCCGTCTTCCAATTAAATACATGGTACCAGCAATTAGTGCTCCGCCAATAACGTATAAAATCCATGTTGGGAATCCTGCCTCATCTGTATCACGGTTTACGGTTGGTTGGGTTCTTTCCACATAGTCATCAATCGCGTCATCCCCAATCGTAAACTCCTCTTCAGCAACGATTTCATTATTATTGACATTTGCTTTCACATATACTTGATAATCCCCTTCTTCTAACGTCTCATAATCCCATGAAAGGGGATAGCGAATTTGCGTTTTAGGTGCCATCTTAAATGTATTGGTTGTCCCTTCAAACAGCTGGTTTCCTTCCCCATCTTCTACGGTGTATTCAGCCGTAATATCCTCTTGAATCATCTGTGCATTGTTAATCATTTCGATGTATACACTTGGTCCTTCAGGTGTAAAATCTGCATTTCCCAGTTCAAAACGTGGTTCTGTTTTATTCGGTAGATCTAACTGAATGGCAACCGCGTGAACGGTTTCGGTTTTTAAAATAAAATTCGCTTCATCTTCCCCTGCTTCTTCAACATTATTTTCATCAGTTCCCCCCGTTATAAAGCGAATGCCGCCTAAGATGGTCCCTTCATTTGTGTCAGGAACAACAATTTCAACAGGGACCTCTTGTGATTCATTTGGAGCTAGTGTAATTTCTGGCCGGACGGTTATATAGCGTTCCAGTTGTATCGCATCATTTAGTAAAGTGGTTTTTTCTGATTCAATATCTTTTCCATACAAGATTTCACCAGTAGGATTTGTATAAGCATTTGCACCTTCTATACGAACTGTTAACTCTGCATCAAGGTTATTCGTTAATTTTACGTTAAGCGTTTGCTCCTGTTCTGGCTCTACATTCATTCGAAAATACCCTCGAATGTTGTCTACTTGGTTATCGGGATAAAGTGGCTCGACAATGAGTGGTGGACCACTGTTCTCCTCATTTTCTTGTGCAAATAAGGTTCCTGGATAAAGACATATTATAACGGCAAATAAGTAAATAATTATCATTCTTGTCATAAAAAAGACCACCTTTCTTAGGATTTAGTGTATCCAAGCTGTATAAAAGTATGACATTAACAAATAGTAAAGGAGAAAGAAAGGAGTGATATCAAAAAATGGTTCGTTTTAAAGGGCATGAGGTTCATGAACAACCGAATGGATATATTGAAGTTGTGCTCCACTTAGATACTTCACCCAATGCGTTGGAAGAGTTTTCTGCGGAGCTTGGTACGAAAAACAATGGTCAAGTGGAAAAGGCTGCTCAAGATTATGTCAATAAACATTTACCAAACGTAAAGTATAAGAAGATTAAGGTTATGGTTGGTGGTATGGTCATTGCAAGTATGTTAGGAATGGCACTTGTTGCACCTGGTGGAGGTAATTTGGCACATGCGGCCACTGCTGAAACCGAGGTTGGTGTTGAAACAGGTGGCGAATCGGTATTAGTTGATAGATTATCGGTTGGAACATTCTCAGCAGTGACACTAAATGGGGAAGTGCAAAATACACAAGCACAAATTGATTCCTTTGAGATTACAGATCCAAGAGGTTCAGGTGCTGGGTGGAATGTTGTGATGACCGCCAGTCCGTTTGTTAGCACAGATGGAGAAGGTAATGAGTTACCAGTTGATGCATTGACGGTAGAAGCACCGACTCTTACTGCACTTAATGAATCTACATCAACTGATAATATACAAAAAACTGGTGGAACAGTGGATAATACTGGTACAACTATTTTAAGTGCCCCAGTTGGAGAAGGGTTAGGAAGATACAGTGTTTCCTTTAATCCAGAAGACTTAGACCTAAGAATTCCAGCGGGTGCCTACACTGGAACCTATACATCTACCATAACCGTCACCATCAATAATGGACCATAAAAATCGGGGGGCTTATTACCCCTCGATTTTTGTTCTTGTGGCTTAACAGATAAAGGCGTTTGGGCTATAATCAATTTATTGGATTTGTCCGTTTTTATAGATAAAGGTTACATAGGGGAGGTCCTACGGTGGGATCGATGTTACAGGGATTAGAAACAGCAAAGCGTGCGTTGTTTTCACAACAATCGGCAATACATACAGCAGGGCATAATATTTCGAATGCAAACACAGAAGGTTTTAGTCGGCAACGCGTCAACATGAGTCAAACAGCACCAATCTCTGGTGTGTCACGGAATCGTTTGGATCTTCCAGGTCAAATTGGAACTGGTGTTGAAGCAGGGTCTGTCGAACGGATACGGGACCGCTTTTTTGATTTCCAATACCGGATGGAGATGAGTAAGGTTGGCTATTACGAAGCGCGATCTGAAAGCTTGTCCCGCATGGAGAATTTGCTAAATGAACCATCCGAGCAAGGTTTAGGGAAAACGATGGACCGTTTTTGGCAGTCATTACAAGATCTAGCAGTAGATCCAGAACATAGTGGTACACGATCTGTTGTGCGAGAACGGGGAAAAGCGGTTGCTGATACATTTAATTATTTAACTGAATCATTACAAGCCATTCAACAAGATTTAAAAGATGAGATTGATACAAAAGTCACTACCATTAATACAATTGCACAGAAAATAAATAAGTTGAATATGGAAATTAGCCATTTGGAAAATAATGATTACTTGCCGAATGATTTATATGATGATCGTGATCGTTTGGTAGACGAGTTATCCGAAATAGTAGATATAAAAGTTACAGCTACGAAAAGTGGGAATGCTGCAATGGCCATGGCAGATGGTGTCTATACGATTGATATTATCGGGGATGATGGTCATTCATTATTTGGTAGTACAAAGCTTGTTAATGGTAATACGAATACAGTTGAATCATTAACGGTTCATGATGATGGTCCTAAAGGCTCGATTAGTGAGCTAATCTTAGGGGATATGTCTATTCAAGCGACTGAATTCACATCTATGGGTGAGTTAAAAGCATTAATGGAAGGATTCGGTTTTGAAAATGAAGAAGGGGAGACGACAGGGATTTACCCAGACATGTTAAAGGCATTAGACAATATGGCATACACATTTGCTAGAGAGTTTAATACCGTGCATCAGAATGGGATGAGTCCGAATGAAATAGAAAATGGGTTTAGGGAAATTCCTTTTTTCGCGGATACGGTCGATGAAAGGGTTGCAACCTATCCTAAAGATACTACTGACATTGTCTTTGTTCTCGATATTAGTGGTAGCATGGATGATGATATTGAAACAATATCCAAAAACTTAGCTGCTTTTGCCGATGAAATTAAAGATTCATCATCTGTGAAAGATATTCAGTTCGGTTTAGTTAAATATATAGGTGGATATGAAAATACTATATTTTCAAATGAAAACGTATGGGGTTCTGACGAGGATATTAATGAAAATTTGCAGGAAATTATAACTGCTTTAAGAGAATCACCTGGTTTAACGGATTTAGGATTACCAGCTAATTTTTATGGACATGAAAATTTAATGAATGCCTTAGAGGGTATTCTCCCAGTATATGGTCAAAATGAGACCTTTAAGCATATCGTATTTCTTACTGATGAAGGGGATCATGGTGAACTGTCATCAAGTGATATTATCGAACAGTTTAAAGAGAGAGGAATACAAGTCCATGGTATATTTGACCCAGGTACTTCAGATGGGAATGTGAAGGATTTGGAAAATATTGTCGAAGGAAGTGGAGGAGTTAGCTTAGACATAAAGGATGACAACTGGGCTGATGACTTAATAAATGTGATGGGGACATCAATCGGTGAGTATATAGAAAGTGCAGGTACTGGTGAATTTGGTAGGGATGGTTATGCAAGTCGTATTAAAGTATCAGAAGAGGTGCTCACCACTATCGATAATATTGCTTCCGCACAGCCAGAAGGTGGAGCAGCACATATTGGCGACAGTGAAAATGTATCTGATTTAGCCGATGTATTTGATGAAGCTTTTTCCTATTCTCCTAGTGATGCAGAAGATATTACTAGTTTTCGAGAATATTATCAACGTGTTATCGGAGATTTAGGTGTTGCCTCCCAAGAAGTACAACGCATGCAGCGAAATACTGAAACACTAAAGCAGACAGTTAATGAAAGACGCCAGTCCGTCAGTTCCGTTTCCCTTGATGAAGAAATGGCAAACCTTATTCAGTTTCAACATGCCTATAATGCAGCCGCACGAAGCATGACCCTTGTCGATGAAATGCTCGACCGCATCATCAACCAAATGTAGGTGCCTGTCACTACCCGAATTTTGTCGAATGACTACTAGTCTAGTATGATGTTCTGTCGTATACTATAGGTAGTGATGTATTTTTGTTTGGGCTTTTACGTAAATATCAAAATAGATAGGGCGTGTTCATTTGTTTTGTTATAATTGCGGTTTTGCGATAGATGATGCCGAAAGTAGATTTTGTCCATCCTGTGGTGTGAAACTTGAATACCCTGAGGAGCAATCACTCCAGAATCAGCAACAGCAGGGTGGAATTCATGCCGAGTTTTCCGCAACGACAGAAACGACAGGAAAAGAGTTCTCTAATCAAGTGAAAGGGACATTTTTACAGGCGACTGAGAAAATCAATGGAATGGTCGGGGAAAAAGGGAATATTGATTTGAAGTTACGTGATGTGTTCTCAGATGTTACGAAAAAACATACAAAAGAAGAAGGGGAACTGCTATTTATTGCTGGTACCAGTGTAACAACCCCTTCAGAAAATGAAATTTCATCCTCTTGGCCAAAGCCATGGTTGTTCGCACGTGTATTTCTTGTCTTAATGGTTACGTATATTTTGTTATATATTGCAACCTATTCGTTTGAAAATCTCTTTGCACTGCCAGGCCTGATTACGGTCGGTTCTTTTGCTGTTCCGTTTTCTCTACTCATTTTCTTTTGGGAAACGAATGCACCTAGAAATATTAGTATATACGAATTAGCAAAAATGCTATTTATAGGTGGCGCGTCATCCCTTGTCATGACGCTATTCTTGTATTCTATTTTTCCTGTTAATGAACTAGATTATATGGGGGCTATCATAGTAGGCGTTGTAGAAGAAGTAGGGAAACTGGTTATAATCGCATACTTTATTCATAAATTGAAAAGCAAGTATATTTTAAATGGATTACTAATTGGTGCAGCAATTGGTGCAGGATTTGCAGCATTTGAATCAGCTGGTTATGCCTTATACAGTGGGATGGCACTTGGTGATCAAGGAATGTTCTCCACATTATTTATGCGCGGATGGATGGCAATTGGCACCCATGTGGTCTGGTCGGCTATTGCAGGTGCAGCACTTGTCTATGTAAAAGGGGATCAACCACTGAAAACCGATCACTTTTTTGATGGGAAATTTATCCGTTTATTTGTAGTAGCAATTGGCTTACATGCTGTATGGGATATGCCATTATATTCGTTACACAATTTCAATCTGCTGTTCATTGCTCTAATAATCATTGCATGGATTTTTATTTTTACCCTTATTAATGCGGGATTAAAGCAAATTTCGCGATGGAATGCATAAGTTAGTTTCAGCCATAAAAAGCAAGAGCTCCGTGTTCTGAGGGGCTCTTGCTTTTTTGCAAGTTAGGAAAGTATAAAATTTTAATGTCCCAAGTATAAGAAAAACTCACATTTCTAATCTTTAGCTTAATAATATTTGAATAGTATCGGTGCAGAAACAATCCGCTCGTAATGCTTCTTTTTCTTAGATAAGTCTCTACTACGCATGAAAAGAAGCGAGAAAGCTTCCCATAAAAAAACCCAACTACCAACAGTTACGTTAAGGATGATAAATTCTTGGATGAACTTATTCTCTTCAGAGGGTTGAAAATAGGTAGATAATATCGTAAACAAAATGGAAACTGAAAAGTAAAAAAGAGATTTTTTTCTGCTTTGTTTTGTTTTCTTCGCTACGAAGTGATGTCGGTAATTGAAATAGTTACTAATCCCCTTTTTAATGTGTGTTTCCATATTCGTATCTTTTACCTCATCTTGCATATGAAATAGTAGCTTTATATTAGTTCGGGGATCAATTTCATAAGAAAATTCTTCAAGGAATGATTTTAAATTAGCATTTAAATCCCTGATTTTGTATATAGAGGAGTCCCAATTGGCAAATACGTCATCATAATTCTTTAACGTAATTTCTAGTATACAGTAACCTGATTCTGGATCTGTTCGGTAAAATTGGTTAAAGAAATCGTTTGTCATCCAACCCCTCCCTTTAAAAATCAGTTTAACCTAAGTTTTAAGGATAAATTCCTGACTAAGAGCAAAGAGATGGAATAAACGTAATTTTAATGATTATTTTCAACATCTTTAGCCAATTTTCGCAAAAAAATGCTATAATTATTTTTATCCCGCATGTAACGGGTAGTAAGACCCCCACTTCAAGATTTCGAGGAGATCCAAGAAAGATAAGTGGGGGAGGAAAGGAAACCCCCACTGACTGAAGTTTCACTTTATCATACTAAAGCAGGAAAGGAGTAGGAGAATGGATAACATTGAGTTGATTATTATTGGTGTATTAGTTGCTGGAATTATTGGGACAATTTTTTGGGAAAAACATAGTAAAGGCAAACAAATTGAGTATAAATCCATATTTCCAGATGTCTATGATGAATGGACGGAGAAGTCAATGCAAACGGAAAAGATGGGACGAAATCTTGGAGTAAGTAGTAATGCAAGAATGAATCAAATTGGGAAAACGTATAAGCGGACCCGTGTAATGAAAATGAACCGAGATGGTACAAAAGGGGAGACCATCTATTCCAGTACAAATGGGGTCAGAGATGATCACTATAGTCATGGTGGATATATGGATGATGCGATGGACCATTGGGACCATAGTGACCCCTATCTAAATCCTGGTACAGATGCAGTGGTTGATGAAGGGTACCATGGAATTGACCGAGGTCTGGGTACAATCGACCATGATATGGGTACACATGACACAGGAGATCCGCATCAATTCTAACGAGAGGAGTCACAGCAATGATCTTATTTATTTTATTAGGAATCGCAGCAAACTGGCTGGACATTTCGGATGCTACTGTCTTCTTTATCTACCTATTAAGCATTGTGCTGTTAACCAATTATTACCGAGTGAAACGTGTTACATATATTGATGGCGGAAAGGCAGGCTGGTTGTCTGCACTTGTTGCTGGGTTAGGACAAGTTTATTCCAAACAAACCGTATTTGGTATTATTTATACAGTCTTACATTTAATTATATTAGGATTAGGCAGGACAGAGATGATGGAAGGGACACATGTCCTAATTGGCTGGTTGCTCTTGATGATTGTGTCGATCATTCATGCCAATCTAGTTGCTGGTGGATTAAATGAACGGCTTGCCAAAGAAGCCTTGCAAAAGTTAGCAGTTGCGAAATATCGACGACTTGTTCCGTCGATTGAGCTTGGTGCTGTTTTTGCACCAGATACGAATATTTTAATGCATGAACAATTGGCATTAATTGCCGCTTATTATGACAGTAATGCTAAACTGTATATTAGTAAGCAGGTGATTAAAGAGCTGGATGGGCTCAAAAACAACTCAGATGCGTCTGTACGAAAGCGAGCGCAATATGCCTTTGATGTGTTGGAGCTATACCAGGAGGCTAATCGGATTGTTTTTATCGAAGTACCACACTACAACTATTTGAAAAAACATAAGTTAACCGGTGGACCAGATGAGAAGATAATAGCTTCCTGTCTGCAGCAGCTTCATGAAAAACAAGTTCCAATCGTGTTCTTGTCCAATGATAAAGGTGCACGACTCTTAGCACGAAACAGCGGCGTCCCCATCCAAACCATGTCGTAGTGCCTGTCACCACCCGAATTTTGTCGAATAGGGGGAGAGAATGATGCAAGGTGAGGAACAGATTTTTCGGGGAATTAGTGAGGCTGCACAAGGCGTGCGGCCAATTATTCCAGATACAAATTTCTTTATTAGTTCTTTAGATGTTTTAAAACGATTACCTGCGCATTTAATTATCGTTAGTCAAGTCGTATTTCGGGAGTTGGATGGATTAAAAAAATCGGATGACTCATCTAGTGAAGAGGAAAGGGAAGTGGCCTATCGTGCACGTCAGGCCCTCAGCTTTATTGATGAAGCGAAATTGAAGATGGAGCCTGTCCCAAAGGCTTCTGTTTTGCGTGAACTGCAGATGGATGGAAGTAATGATGAAAAGATTGTAGCAACTTGTATTGTGGTGCAAAAAAGAGAAAACATGAAACCATTGTTTGTCACGTATGATCGTGGAGCACGGCTTGCAGCTAGATCTGCAAATGTACCTACATATGAATTGCCAACTAAAAATCAACCTGACTGGAAATTGCAATCGAACAAGACATCCAGTCAGCCCGGAACAGTTCAGTTGGAAAAAGGGAAGACTGGGATGGCAAATCGGTCCAAAACGAAGCGGCCAATCAAAGTGCGTGCTCCAAAGTTGAAGATCCCTGTTGGGAAATTAATTGGTTCTTCTGTTGTCGGGATTATCATCTTTATCTTTATTGCTGGTATTATTGGCCAGCAAGAGGACGAAGAAGAGAAGAAAGATGCGATGAGTGATTTTGAATTTCCATTTGATAATATTGAAGTGGAATTAACTAATATGCAGGAAAATGAATCTTCCTTTCGCCTGGAATATGAAGCTGTCAATCTCAATGATTCCGAAATTATTTTTGGCTACTTGGATTTAAGTGAGGAATTAGAGGAGATAGAAGCGAAAAATACGGATGACCCATCTATTAAGTTAGCAAATGAAAAGACCTTAATCGGTATGAAAGAAAACAATGGCCAGCTTATTTTACGGTATAAGGATGATACCGTGGAATATCCAGCAGGAAGACGAGAATTATTGCCGAACCAAGTGGAGACCATCACGATCATGGGTCAGCAGCCACTAGAAAATTTAGCATCCATCACAGCGCTGATGTATGATCCTGCTAGTGATGAGGTGAGAGAATGGGTATTTGAATTGTAGGTGAAGGATGTCTAGTCCCAGCCATAAAAATGCAACAATGGGTACGATAACCCTTGTTGCATTTTTTTATTGGAAGTGGGAGCCTCGCTATGACTGAAAGGGGTTTTCCTTCATAAAATCCCTTAAAATCTGGATGGATAGAGATGAGGAACTCGGTCATCAAACATAGGAACTGCTCTTCTTACCTGTTTTACAAGATCAAAATCCATAGTTGTCTGTAATGTCTCCTCGTTTTCTTCTGTTCCACGCACGATAATATCTCCATTCGGATTAACCACCATTGATGTCCCACAAAATGTTACACCGTCATATGAACCAACACGATTTGCAGAGACTACATAGAGTTGGTTTTCTATAGCCCGTGCTATGTGTAATGGAGTCCAATGACTTAGACGAGGGGTAGGCCATTCTGCTAAAACGTGTAAAACTTCTGCACCTTGCACAGCAAGTGGTCGGATTATTTCTGGAAAACGTAAATCATAACAAATTACCATCCCCATTTTCACACCATCTAACTCAAACACGTCTGGTGCTTTTTTTCCACCTGTTAAGTATTTATGTTCATTCAACATTGGCACTAAATGTATTTTGTCATACTGATATACTAGTTCTCCTCGTCGATTAAGAACAAGTGCCGTATTATAAATTTTCCCATTTACTTTATTCGCTACAGAACCTCCAATTATATTAACATTTAGTTTTTTCGAAAGCTCTCCTAAAAAGCCTTTCGTCGGTTCTGCCTCATGGTCGGCTATTTTTTGTAAATCATTTAACGTGTAGGCAGTAGTCCACATTTCTGGCAGGACTATTGTGTCAGGATTGTTTTTTGCTACTTCCTGTTCCATCCATGCTTTTACCTTTTGACGGTTCTTCTCTGGATTTCCAGGTATGACATCCATTTGATAGATTGAATATTTCATCGTTCCCCCTCCTGTTATCAAACTATTTTCTTTCTGCACCGCAGCATTTATGGGTAATGGTTAGTACAAGCTGAATTACTCACTGTTATAATAGTTGATTCCATCATACAACTAGCGTATAGAAGGTGTAAATATATTTTAAAAAATAAATTAATTGTTTCATAAAATTAAACACTTATTGTGCCAACTCCCATCTGAAACACTGGCCAGATAGCTTTTTTTAGTGGCGCGTGTCATATGAAACACAATTTTTTTTCTGACTTTTTAGCGAATTCGTGTTATAGTAAGAAAAAGTATGTTTTCGTAAGGAAAGGCATAAAAAAGTTGGCCTCATCACTTTATAGGAAAGGCCACGTCCAGCTTCGAGCGATTGACGTCCTAGTACTGGCGTTGTCACAGGACGTGACGATTTTAGCCAGTGAGAGCGATTGACGTCCTTGTGCCAATAGACATAAGGAAGCACGAGTTTTCATCGGCCAGCGCCTACCCCCGCGATGTCATAAGTCAATCCACATTACGCGCAAAAGCTGCCACGTCGAGGCTTGGCTTATGCTTGGCAGGTAAGAAAGAAAACGTTCTTACTGCATAAGTGCAACTAAGGCTTTTGCCACTTGGCGACAAGCCAAGTTTTCTAATCGGGGGTGATCAAGGCGCTTCTAGCTTTTGTTCCACGTTAGGAAAGTATAAAATTTTAGCTTAGAAGTAGACTCGACGTTGCTAAAATTTTAATGTCCCAAGTATAAGAAAACGAACACATTCGCTAAAAGGCGAGCGAATGCGAGTTTTTCTAAGTCATTGGGGTGGAGAGGGGTACTTAATTAGTGCCCAGTCTATCCATATAGATGTAGTAGAATGGAAATAAGGGAGTCCTCTTCATGCAGTCACAGTCTGGGTTACGGTTAGTAGAATCACTAGTTATTGCAGCGATTGGTGGTTATGTATTTAGTTTAGTAAATGTACCACTACCATGGGTACTAGGAGCACTTACATTTGTCATGGTTTGGCAGGGGATAACTGATCGAAAGGCTTTTGTTCCCATTGCAGTTAGTAATGGCGGATTTATTGTTCTCGGTATTTATTTTGGGTTGTATTTTACGACGGAAACATTTCAAACCGTTGCACCTTATATCCTTCCATATATTTTCATAACGTTTATTTTAATCGCAGCATGTATCTTTTTTGGGCTAATTGTCACGAAATGGATTGATGTGGACCAAGTAACCAGTGTTTTTTCGTTAATTCCTGGTGGTCTGTCGGAAATGGCGATTGCCTCGGAATCACTGGGTGCCAAGGTTTCGCTTGTTGTTATTTTTCAAACAATACGACTGATTGCCGTTCTCTTTACGATTCCACCTGTTATGACCTTTATTTTCTCAGGGGATGCACAAGCTGGTGTAGGACAAGTGGTAAATGAAGTTTCAAGTGGTGGCATGTGGAGTTATTTGTGGTTTATTTTACCAGTTGCAGTAGCTGTGTTGATTCGCCACAAAATTCCTGCTGGGATCATTATTGGTGCACTCGGTGTAACAGCTCTTTTGAATGTTAGTCCTGCTGAGTTAGCGCAAATTCCATCTCCTTTAATGAATGCTGCTCAAGTTGCGGTTGGTGCTGGACTTGGGAAAAATATTTTGTTTAAGGATTTAAAAATCGGCGGTAAATATTGTTTGATCTATTTCGTTATTGCAATGTTAGTGATTAGTGTTTCCTTTGGATTAGGATATATGCTGGCACAATTTACGGTATTAAATAATGCGACTGCCATTTTAGCCATTGCACCTGGTGGCTTCTTTGAAATGGTGTTAACCGCCTATAATATTGGTGGGGACCCTGCTATCGTTAGTGCATTGCAGCTAGTCCGAATCCTACTAATTGTGATGGTTGTTCCTTCCTTTTTGAAATGGTGGTTTACACGAGGATCAAGACGAAGTGTAACGGCAGTAAGAGGAGAAGGTTAATGAAAAAAAGGCGGCTCTATTAGTATTGCCGCCGCCGTATAACCTACTCCATTATTTTTACCTACCGTAGCTCGGAAAAAAACGGTACAATGATAATTCCCGCTACGAGTAGGAACATAACGAATGAGCCAATTTTACTGTTATCCATCCATAGTTTAATTGCAAATCCAACTGAATATAGGCACATTATCGTGATTATCGACCATATTATGATTGTCATGTTACATTAACTCCTTCTTTAAGGAATTTTTCGACTAATCGCAGTAACCCCTACCTAAACGCCTTACATACCCGTATAACCAATCACTCCCGTTCAAATTCAATCCTCACGCAATTTTTCCATATCTGGTACTTCCCCTTGTCTACCAAAAGTACCTAACCGGACATCAACGGAAACAGAGATATCCATCTCTGGATATGTTTTCATCCAATCAAATTTCTCATATTCGGGAATCGTTAAAAAATGTTTTCGAGCATGCAATGACCAAGCAAATGGGTCTCCTTTAAACTCATCCTGTGTTTTTGTGATTAATTTCTCGAACTTTTTTTCAAAACGATTTTTGAATGTCTTCTTAAGCTTTTCTCTATTTTCTGGGTTTCTTGGGTATTCTGCCATACTATGATTGGTCAGTACGTCTACTTTTAAGGGAACGGTAACATCGATTGTTGGCGTTTCCCTTTTTAAATCCATTTGCATATCAAGTTTTCCTTCTTTGTTTAGTTTTATTCCAAGTTGGTAATCTTCATTAAATGGATCAGGTAAGGTGGTATAAATATCACGCGCTTCCATGGTATCGTTTAATAAATAGGAAAGTCGTGTTTGTTCTGCTGTAAGGGCACCAATCATTTTCCCCTCTTTAAAAATGGCCGAGCCTGCAAATTGTGACGTATTTGTTTCCCCTTCATAATAAAATTCACCTGCTTTAAATCTGTCCTGATCCTCTCCTTGTTTTGGTCTTTCGGGTTTTTCCGTTGATCCATAAAAGGATAAAAATAAACTACTATCTGCCTCTGTCTTTCGGAAGAAGGTTAAAAGATCTGATACGGTCAATGTACCTATTTCGTTCCCACGTTCAAAGATCAAATTAAAATATTGATGTGGTCGGGTTTCTATACTTGGTTGCGTATTTTGAATGAAGGTGGCAGCATTCTCTTTTGACACCAACAACTTGGCGTTTCTTCTAATATCTTCTCCTTTTGTGGCATCATACATCCATCTAATGAATCTGTCATCACGTGCGAGTTCTTCCGAAACAATGATGACATTTAAGAGGTCATACGTTACCTCTTTTGCAACAACGGTATTTGCTAAATTTGTAGCAGTAAGAAAGTCATCTACTTCAAATGTAATAGTTTCTCTGGGTGGCTCGTCACTAGCACTACCTTGTGCCTGTATCCCAGCTTCTGGGTTAGAAATAAGATAGGTTAACCTTATACTACCTTCATCGGTTTCCGATTTATCAATGCCTATTGCTACGACATATGCACTTAGCTCCACTTCTCTTTGATCCCAGCACCCAGTAAGGAATAGTAGCATGCTAATCAGTAAAATAACTTTATTTTTTATTCGTGTTGTCCGCATGTTTCAAGTCTCCTTTAAGCTTTGCCATCATCCATAATAAAATAGGCAACATGAAAAAGACTGGTGTTGAAAACTTAAGGATGGCCTCTCTTAGTTGAAATATAGCAAAAGTCGGACTTTCTGGAATTAAGCCTACAAGTACAATAAGGGTAGCAAATGTAGGGATGACATATTCAAATTCCTCAATCTTAAATAACCAACCAAATAGCATGGCACTAAGATACAAATAAGCAGCAAAACGAACAAAGGATGCAATTAACCAAAATGGGAAGAAGAACGATTCGACCCTTCCGAAAATGCCAATTTGAATAAAGCGAATAAGCTCATGAAAGGGGTAATTTAATTGTTCAACAGATACATAATCAAATAGGACCAAGTAACCTATCATTGTAATAGTGAGTTGTACGACAATAACAATAAAGGCAATCCATGTTCCTTTTTTGAAATCCTTTTTGCTTTTCACAAAAGGTACAAGCAGAAATAAATAAAGGATATCAAAATAAATAGAAAGTCTAAAGGAGCTTTCTTTCACAACTTCCCACCCACCTGGACCTAAGATGGGAGTGAGAAAAGCATATTCTCCTTGTGTCAACGTTAAAACCAATATCACGAATAAGATGAATTGCAAATAAGGAAAAACTGCCCAAGCAACAGACCCAATTTGTTCTAATCCCCTTTTGGCTCCATAGGCACATACCATCATTAAAACACCATACGAGACAATGGTGGGGGTGTTAGTGAAATACATGGTTCCAATAATATCTGTATAGATTGCCGTATCGACGGTAAGCGCACCAAATGAAATGATCCATAATATAAATAAGACAACATAACCAAGGTATTTCCCAAATAAATGGGTAATGACTTCTATTAAATTCTTATTTTCGTAACTTAAGACGACCCGCATTAATAAATAGGTGAGAATGAGTGCAATGAATCCATTGATTAATGGACCCATCCATCCAGCATTTCGTAGGTTATCAAACAAA
The DNA here is from genome assembly GCF_010993955.1 of Oceanobacillus halotolerans. Taxonomy (GTDB): domain Bacteria; phylum Bacillota; class Bacilli; order Bacillales; family Amphibacillaceae; genus Oceanibacillus_A; species Oceanibacillus_A halotolerans. The sequence continues at coordinate 646,828 of NZ_WIXL01000001.1, forward strand.
ATTGCAGGTGTATCATCTGTAAGTTTTGTACCAACCATGAGAATCATGATTGCTAGGTATTCTTTTATACCGATTTTCTCTTGTGATTGGCCCATGTGAAAACTCCCTATTGCTTTTTCATATCTTTCGGTTTTAGGTAACCAGGACGGTAAAACTCATTCCTTAATAATCTCCGAAAAACAGTATCCCCAGATGAAATATATTTTGGTGAGAGAGGGGATAAGTATGGAACCCCAAATGATTTGATGGACACTAAATAAAATAGTCCAATGGTAAATAAGGCAGCCATCCCATATATGCCAAAGAATGCAGCCGAAAGTACTAATAAAAAACGGCATAAACGGATAGCAAAGTTCATGCTTATATCGGCAATTGCAAATGAACTGAGCCCACCTAAAGCAACAACGATGACAACAATCGGGCTGACAATATTGGCTTGTACGGCCGCTTGACCTAAGATAAGGGCACCAACTATCCCAATGGTTGGTCCAATCGGGCTTGGCACGCGCAAACCGGCTTCCCGAATTAATTCAAACGCAATTTCCATGATGATGATTTCAATCGCTGCGGGGAATGGCACTTTTTCCCGGGATGCTGCGATGGCCAGGAGTAAATCAGGTGGTATCATTTCCGCATGAAAAGTTACGATCGAAATGTAAATTGCTGAGCTAAATAGTGTAATAAACATGGCAGCTATACGTAACATTCTTGTGAAATTACCGTAAAGAAATCGCAAATAATGATCTTCAGATGAGTGATAAAAGGACCAAAAGGTTGCTGGTAAAATCAATGCATCTGGTGAATTGTCCATGAGTAAGACGATGTAGCCATCTTCAGCAAAGGATGCAGCTCGGTCTGGTCTTTCTGTATATAGAATGGTTGGAAAAACGGATCTTGGCCGTTCTTCAATCCGTTGCTCTAGTAGGCCTAGGTTTTGTAATACATCGGTATTTAAGCTCTTTATCCTATTTCGTACATTATCAACAAGTTTGTCATTGGCTAAGTCCTTTACATAAACCATATATACCTCATTTTTCGATCGTACAGAGGCGGTGGTGGATTCCACTACTAAATTTTCATTTTTAATTTTTTTCCTTATTAGCGATATGTTGGTAAATACCATTTCATTAAATGCTTCTTTTGGTCCTTTAACGAGAGACTCGTTCTGTGATTTTTCAACTCCTCTACCTTCAAAACTAGAAACATTAAAAATCTGCGCTTGTTCTTCGCCATCAATCAATAGAGCAGCGTTCCCAGAATTGATTTTGGATAAAATCTTCTTTATCTGACTTTCTGTTGCGACAGTTTGAACAGAGACAATGTCTTTGATTGATTTTGATTCAGCACTATTTTCAATTAGTGGTCTAATAATATGCTGTTCTATTATATTTGTATCTGTAATGGTACTAATAAAAATAACAGTGGCCTTTTTATTGAGACCGCCGATATGTAATTCCCGAATTTTGACATCCTGATTATCTGGATAGGAGTAAATGGATTGAAACGTTTGCGTATTTTTTTGTAATTTTTTACCAATATCCTGTTCCTTTTGTTTAATGTCTTCTTTTGATGATTCCTCTGAATAAGGCGGAACACTTTTATAGGCTTTACGGAGAAATTTTCCGATCATGTCATACCACACTCCTAAACCAATTTCCCTTACCTTTCCACGAAAAACAAAAAATATGTAGTGCTGTGTGGTGCCTGTCACTCCCCGAATTTTGTCGAACCATCATTTAGATTGTTGAAAAATATTAGAAAATTATTAAAAAGTAGTTGACAAGAGCAACTTTCACAATTAAAATAAAATTCAATTACTGAAAAAAAGGAAAATGGCGAATATGAAAAAAAACATCCAGGAGATCAAGCAATTCAACCGGTTTTACGTCAGAATGATGGGACTTCTTTCCCTCTACAATGATAAGAGTCCTTATTCAGCTACAGAAGCGATGATTTTGTTTCAGATTCATGCAACCGAGAATTGTACAGCTTCTTTTCTGTCGGAGTATTATTTGTTCGATAAAGGGTATATAAGCCGTATCATTAAAAAATTTGAAAGAAAAGGCCTGATCGAAAAAATACCTTCGACAGAAGATCGTCGTTTGCAATATTTAGTAATGACAGAGAAAGGAGAGAAAGAACTTCATGACTTAGAAAAAAACGCAGACAAAAGTGTAGAAAAAATGATTGCTGGCATCTCAGAAGAAGATATAGGAGTCGTGATTCAGTCAATGAAACAAATTGAATCCGCTTTACAAAAAAATGATGAATAAAAAGGGTGGTAACAATGAAAAAGTACTTAGTCCTATTAATGACCATTGGCTTATTAGTAGTCATGGCAGCTTGTACTGAAGGAACAGCTGGAGGAGATGACGGCACAAGCAGTGATGGATCAGGCAGTGATGATGGTGGCGAAAAGGATAGTCTTGTAATTGGATTTGAATCTGATGCCGCTACTCTAATTGCTAATAATGATGTTAACTATGTAACGGATACACAGATTCGTAATATTTATGATCCGTTAATTGAACGAGATGCACAAAATGGTGACTTAGTTCCCGTATTAGCAGAGGATTGGGAGAATGTTGATGAATTAACATGGCGCCTTACCCTAAAAGAGGGAGTAAAATTCCATAATGGTGCCGATTTTAATGCCGAGTCTGTTAAATTCAGCATCGACTATATTTTGGACGAGGCCAATAACTCTGCTTACCGTTCTAGATGGGTAAATGTAGAAGAAGTAATTGTACTTTCAGACTATGAAGTAGAAATTAAAACATCTGAGCCATTTCCAAGTTTATTAGATCGTATTACAGAAGATTTATTGATTATGGAACCTGGGTATGTGGAAGAAGTCGGGACAGAGCAAGCCGCGAAAGAACCAATTGGTACTGGAGCCTATCAATTTGTGGAATGGTCACGCGATAACTATTTACAATTGGAAGCATTTGAAGATCATTGGAGAGGCGAACCGTCTATTAAAAACTTAGAATTTCGTTACATTCCAGAATTTAGTTCTAGAATGTCAGCATTCTTAAGTGGTGAAATTGATCTATTCAAAAACATTCCAGTTGATTCTGTAGAGGAAATTGAAAGCTCAGACAATGCGAAGATTGAAGAAGTATCATCTTCCCGTATTAACTACTTAACATTAAACACCTTCCATGATGGACCATTACAAGATGTGAAAGTCCGTCAAGCGATTAATTATGCTGTAGATGTTGATGAATTACTAGAATCTGTTTTAAACGGCTATGGTACAAAAATGACAGGTCCTTTAGCTGAAATCAATTCTGGTTATGTTGAAACAGATGACTATGGATATGATCCAGATAAAGCAGTTGAGTTAATTGAAGAAGCAGGTTATGATCCAGAATCAATGACCTTATCCTTAGATACACCAAATGGTCGTTATCCAATGGATTCTCACGTTGCACAAGGAATTGCAGCACAATTATCTGAAATTGGGATTGAAGTAGAAGTACAAGTGAATGAGTGGGGGAACCACCTAGAACGCATTCAAAATCGTGAAATGGGTGACATGTTTATCCTTGGTTGGGGTCCAGCATTCACACCACAATCAACCATTGAAAACCTATTTACAGAAAACGCTCCATACAGTAGTTTCCATGATCCAGAAATCGAAGAACGCATCCACGAAGTAAATACAACATTTGACGATGAAGAGAGAATGGAAGGATATGCAGAGTTGCAACATGTGTTAGTGGAACAAGCAGCATGGGTACCGCTTTGGCAACAAGCTGATTTATATGCAGTACGTGGAGATTTGAATTTCAATCCACGTGTTGATGAGAAATTCCAAGTACATGAAATGTCTTGGGAATAAGAAATACGGAATACATGGAGGAGAGGCTGAATAACCTCTCCTCTAAAAATTAAGAACATTAGGGATATGGATAGAAAGGGGAGTTCCTTTCATGCTGGATTTTATCATTAAACGGTTCTTACAGGTCATCGTGGTTGTTTTCTTAGCATTAACCGTCGTCTTTTTCCTTATACGACTAGCAGGGGATCCAACGACATTATTTTTACCACCAGATGCACCAAGAGAACAGATTGAAGAATACCGCGAATTACTTGGATATAATCGACCGCTTTATGTCCAGTACGGTGATTTTGTGTCTAGTGCCGTCCAAGGTGATTTCGGGGAATCATTACGAAGTCAAGAAGATGCATTAGGAATTGTACTTAGTCGATTACCAGCAACATTCCAATTGGCGATTTCAGCTTTAGTTCTAGCACTGTTAATTGCAATTCCATTAGGTGTGTTGTCCGCATATAAACGAAATACGGTGTTTGACCGAATTGGTGTAGGACTTACTGTGGTTGGACAAGCTGTACCTAGTTTTTGGCTCGGGTTATTATTAATCTTTTTCTTTGCCGCACAATTAAAGGTATTGCCATCAGGTGGTGGTGGGACACCAGTACATATGATACTCCCAACCTTAACCTTAGCAGCTTATAGTGTGGCGCGTTTTACCCGTTTCACAAGGTCCGCCATGTTGGATGTATTAAGAAAAGATTATATTCGAACGGCAAAAGCATCAGGTGTTCCAACGATGCGTCTGATCATGCGTTATGCATTACGTAACTCACTAATTCCTATCATTACATTAGTGGCATTAGATTTAGGTGTTTTGCTAGGTGGCGCGGTTATTACAGAAGTAGTATTCTCATGGCCTGGCGTTGGTAGGTTATTAATGCAATCGTTAATGAATCGTGACTTCCCAATTGTGCTTGCTGGCGTATTCATTATTGCTTTAATCTACGCCATTATTAATTTTGTTGCTGATATATTGTATGCATATGTAAATCCGCAAATACGAGTGAAGTAGGTGAAAAATATGGCTTCTAGTCTTCCGCAAGGTGAACAAGCGCTAGATCAATCAGTAAAGCCGAAACAACCTTCTAAAATAGCAGAATTCTTTTCCAATCTATCAAGAAGTTGGACTGGAATGTTAGGATTTTCAATCATTATCTTGCTAGTACTTCTCAGTATATTTGGTCCATGGATTACTCCGTATGATCCAGAACATGCTGAATTTGGTAAAAAGTTATTGCCACCAATGACAGATGGCCATTTATTGGGAACCGATCAGCTCGGTAGAGATATCTTCTCTCGTATTATTATGGGAGCCAGGGTATCGGTGATTATCGGGGTTGCAACTGTCTGTATTGCCGGCTTAATTGGAACCATTGTTGGTATTATTGCCGGTTATTTTAGAGGGTGGATCGATATTGTATTAATGCGTATTGTAGATGTTCAGTTAAGCTTTCCATTTATCTTATTGGTACTTGTTATCAATGCAATTATTGGAACTGGTTTACGGAACATTATCATTTCACTTGCGATTGGTGGTTGGGTTATTTTTGCCCGTGTTATCCGAAGTGAAGTGCTTGCATTACGTGAAAAAGAATTTATTACATCCTGTATTGCAACAGGAGTATCGCGTCTTGAAATTCTCGTCAAACATATTGTGCCAAATCTATTTACACCTATGATTATTCTAGCATCCTTGCAAATTGGCACGTATATCATTGCAGAGGCATCTATCAGTTTCCTAGGCTTTGGTGTGCAACCGCCAACACCAGCATGGGGCAATATGTTAAATGAAGGAAAAGACTATATTTTTAGCTCCTGGTGGTTAATTACATTTCCTGGAATAGCCATTGTGTTAACAGCACTTGGGGTTAACCTGTTTGGGGACTGGCTACGAGATACGTTAGACCCTGAATTAAAAGGAGAATGATTGGAGGAGAAGTAGAGATGTCTGATGCGATCCTTGAAGTGAAAAATTTAAAAATTCAATTTAAAAGTGGAAAAGAGACCGTTCAACCGATTCGAGGTGTCGATTTCACCTTAAAAAAAGGAGAAACATTAGGTGTTGTGGGAGAGTCAGGCAGTGGAAAAAGTGTTACTTCCCTTGCAGTGATGGGACTTCTCCCTGAGACGTCGAGTGAAATTGTGGATGGAGAAATAAACTTTAATGGGAAAGATTTAACGAAAATGAAAGAAAAGCAGTTTCGTAAAATTAGAGGAAACGAGATTTCGATGATTTTCCAAGAACCAATGACATCGTTAAATCCTGTTTTTACCATTGGGCAGCAGTTGAGTGAACCACTAAGACAGCATCGGAACATGTCTAAAAAAGAGATCGAAAAAGAGATCATTGATGTCTTAAATCAAGTTGGAATTCCACGTGCGGAACAAATTATAAATGAATATCCACACCAATTATCTGGTGGGATGCGCCAACGTGTGATGATTTCACTAGCCTTACTATGCCAGCCAGAGTTGATGATTGCCGATGAACCAACCACAGCCCTAGATGTTACGATTCAGGCACAAATTTTGGAATTAATGAAAGATATAAAAGATAAAAACGATATGAGTCTACTATTAATTACCCATGATTTAGGTGTTGTAGCCGAAATGTGCGACCGTGTCGTTGTTATGTATGCGGGTGAAATTGTGGAGGTTGCTGAAATTAATGAATTATTTGATGAACCACGACACCCATATACACGCGGGTTGATCGATTCCATGCCAACCCAGAATGCGCGAAAAGAACGATTGTATTCCATTAGTGGACAGGTACCAAAACCAAACGAAATTACAAAAGGGTGTGTCTTTGCCAACCGGTGTCCGCTCGCTTTTGATAAGTGCTTTGAGGAAGCACCCCCTGTCTTTGAAAAAGGTGATCACATTAGTAAATGCTGGCTTCAAGATTCAAAAGAGGGGGAGGTGGTGTAAATGGTAGAAGAAGCATTACTACAAGTGAAACACTTAAAAAAGTATTACGAGATTCCACAAGGCTTGTTTAAAAAGGACATTATAGTGCGTGCAGTAGATGATGTTAGTTTTACCGTCAATCGTGGCGAAACTTTTGCACTTGTTGGGGAATCAGGATGTGGAAAATCAACTACTGGAAAAACCATTTTGCGCTTAACAGACCCAACAGAAGGACAAGTTATTTTCAATGGAACAGATGTTGCTGGATTGGAATATAACGAGATGCGATCATTGCGCAAACAATTGCAAATGGTGTTTCAAGACCCATATGCATCCTTAAATCCAAAGAAAACGATCAAGCAAATTTTAATGGAGCCATTACGTGTTCATAATCAATTTGATGAAAAAGATCGGCTTCAAAAAATCAAGGATATGCTTGAGATTGTTGGGTTAAGCAAGGATTACTTAGATCGATATCCACACGAGTTTTCTGGTGGTCAGCGCCAGCGTATCGGGATTGCACGAGCCGTTATCTTACAGCCCGATTTTATTGTGGCAGACGAACCTGTATCGGCATTGGATGTGTCAGTACAATCGCAGGTAATTAACCTAATGCTAGATTTGCAGAAAGAATTTGGGTTAACGTATTTATTTATTTCCCATGACTTAAGTGTCATCGAACATATGACAGATCGTGTTGCGGTGATGTACTTGGGGAAAATCGTGGAGGTTGCCGATACCGAAACATTGTTTAAAGATCCGAAACATCCATATACACAAGCATTGATTTCTGCGGTACCAATTTCGCATCCAGCTGAGAACAAGGAACGCGTTATTTTAAAAGGGGATGTACCAAGTCCGGCAAATCCACCATCAGGGTGTGCATTCCATACGAGATGTCCGTTTGCAATGGATATCTGTCGTCAAGTAGCACCAGAAACAAAAACATTTAGCGATGGGCATACGGCAAGTTGCCATTTATATACAAAATCAGAGGAGGAACAAAAATATGTTACTAGCGATTCCAAATGAAGAATTTATAGCACGTCAGGAGAAATTTTTTGCAAAGTTAAGTGAGAAAAATGTGGATGCAGCAGTTGTGTTTTCTGTGACTGACATTTTCTATTTAACAGGATTTCACTTCCATGCAACTGAGCGTCCAATGGGGATTTTAATAGACCCAAATCAGAAAGTGCATTTATTTGTACCTGCATTAGAGCATGAGCATGCTGAGCAATATGGTGCCATTGATTTTGTCCATTCGTATCCAGAATATCCGGGTACCACTCATCCAATGGAATACTTTAAAAATGTCATGAAGGAAAATGGTTTTGAAGGAAAAACGATCGGCTATGATTCGATTGGATATGGCTCTCCAAATGGATATCGTGGACCAACAATCGATACATTAATTGATGGAAAAGACTTTGTTTCCATTCATGGGTTAGTGGAAGAAATGCGATTTATTAAATCATCTAATGAAATCGAATTGATTAAAGAGTCTTGCCGATGGGGTAACTTGGCTCATCGTCTATTGCAAAAATATACAAAGGCGGGCTTGAGTGAGATTGAAGTTACTAGTAAGGCATCAAATGAAGCAACAATGGCGATGATTGAGACATTAGGTCCTGATTATAAGCCACACGGGAAAACAGCGTACGCCATTTACCGTGGACAAATTGGACCAGAATCTGCTTTTCCACATGCGGTAACGCAAAATGCGATCTTTAAAAAAGGTGATACATTGGTAACAGGTGCAGCATCTGATGTGTTTGGTTATCATAGTGAGTTAGAAAGAACGATGTTTGTAGAAGAAGTTTCAAAAGAGCAGGAAAAATACTTCAACTATATGTATGAAGCACAAGATGTTGCTTTTTCAGCAATTAAACCTGGTGCGACATATGCTTCTGTAGAGGAAAAAGTGCAAGCATACTTTAAACAAGAAGGAATTACAGAGTTAACGAAACACCACACAGGCCATAACATTGGATTATTAGGCCATGAAGCACCATTCTTTGATTTAGGAGATCAAACAGTGATTGAGCCTGGCATGGTCGTTACCGTTGAACCTGGTATTTATGTAAGAGGTCTAGGTGGCTTCAGACATTCGGATACCGTATTAGTAACAGAAGATGGCATCGAAATGCTTACTTATTACCCAAGAGACTTAGCATCCCTTATTTGCTAATTAATGATGGAGTGCTTGGCAGTATCCTCTGCCAAGCGCTTCTTTTTGGTGCCTGTCACCACCCGAATTTTGTCGAAAAAATGGTTAAAGAGAGGACAGTGAGAGTAAATGAAGTTGTTTATTTCAGCAGATATTGAAGGAATTGCAGGTGTTGCTACAATTCAGCAATTGAAAACAAATGGAGAGTATCAACGCTTTCGTAAGTTGATGACAAGTGAAGTGAATGCAGCGATTCGTGGTGCATTTACTGGAGGAGCAGATGAAGTGGTGGTAGCAGATGGACATGGAAATATGTCTAATATCATTATTGAAGAGTTGGACAAGCGTGCTCGACTGGTTTCTGGGAATAACCGAGTGATGGCACAACTTGAGGGTTTGGATGATTCGTTCGATGGAATCATTTTTATTGGACACCATGGTCGTGAAGGGGATTCGGACGCTGTTATTTCACATACATTAGCAGGGATTTGTGTGAATGAAATGAAGATCAATGGAAGGATCGTTGGTGAAACCGAAATGAATGGAATGGTTGCAGGTGCATATGGCGTTCCTTCTTTATTTATTAGTGGAGATGACATCTATGTAGATGAGGTGAAAGAAACTTTGCCAAACGTGGAGTCTGTTGTCACGAAATTTGCACGTAACCGAATTGCGGCTGAACTCATTCATCCTGAGGTAGTACAACAGGAAATTCAGGAAAAAGTGGAGGGAGTTGTTAGACGTATTGCAGATTTTAAACCATTTATAGTGGATGGACCCGTCACATTTGAAGTGGATTTTAAAGGGCCACAGCAAGCGCAAATGACATCGACAATTCCTAGTGTAGAAATGCTAACACCAACACGGATTACCTTTACATGTGAAGATATAGTTACAGCTTATAAACAGATGTGGGCATGTGTCATCATTGCCATTGCTTGTACCAATGGAGTAACAGGAAGCGTGAATGCTTAAGGTGCCTGTCACCACCCGAATTTTGTCGAATAATATTCCAATGTGAAAGGATGAGGGAATGTGTTTGCAACGATTAATGGAACGAAACTTTTTTATGATGTTGATGGTGCTGGTGTAGTGGTTCGAGATGGCGAATTAGTGGAAAAACCAGTCGTGTTTGTCATTCATGGCGGTCCTGGTGGTTCTCATTTGAGTTTTAAATCTCATTTAGATGATTTAACTAGGGGTGCGCAACTCGTTTATGTCGATCAGCGTGGATGTGGTTTTTCAGCAGAAGGAGATCCAGATACATATACATTTCGTCAAAATGTAGAGGATTTAGAGACATTACGCAAACACCTTGGAGTGGAGAAAGTGTGGATATTAGGTCACTCCTATGGTGGAATGGTAGCCATGCAATATGCACTGACCTATCAGGAAAATTTGGCAGGGTTATTATTAGTAACAACCTCTCCTTCTTATCGATTTATGGAAAAGGCAAAAAAGTTCATTGAAGAAAATGGCAATGAAGATCAACAATATTATGCCAATAAGCTTTGGAATGGGGATTTTCAATCAGAAGAGGAATTGCAGAAGTATTATGAAGCGATGAGTCCACTTTACTCGGTTACGGCACAACGAAACGAAGCAGCAAATGGTAAAAAAGTGAATGCTAAACGTTCTTATCAGGCGTTAAACAAAGGGTTTGGTGGTTTTCTGCGTACGTACGACATTGTGGATCAACTGCCGATGATCAAGGTTCCTACTTTGATCATAGCAGGTCGCCATGACTGGATTACCCCTGTTAGTGAAAATGAATCAATCCATGAAGGTATCCCAAATAGTAAATTTCATATTTTAGAAGACAGCAGCCATAGTGTATTTGTGGACCAGCATGAAGAAACCCTGTCCCTCATCCGAGAATTTTTAGGTGCCTGTCACCACCCGAATTTTGTCGAATGAGGTTGATCTTCTTTACTTCATTATTATGTTGAATTATCTTTATATTAAGGATAATGAAAATATTTATATGAAAGAAGGGGATGGAGATGGAACTACAGAATAAAGTTGCGATTGTAACAGGTGGCGCAAGTGGACAAGGAAAGGCTACTGTCCAGTTATTCGCTGAGGAAGGTGCATCTGTTGCATTTGTAGATGTAAACGAACAAGCAGGAAAGGAACTTGAAGAATCACTGACAAATGAAGGCTACCAAGTAGTATTTTATAATCAGGATGTGTCAGAAGAAGAAGGCGTAAAACGTGTTGTAGAAGATGTGCAGGGTCGCTTCGGTCGGATTGATGTTTTATTCAATAATGCAGGTATTGGATTTGGTGCGAAGTATGATATGGGTTCTGCTGAGGAAACGGATTCCTTTAATTGGGGAAAAGTGTTGGAAATCAATTTAAACAGTGTATTCTTTTTCACGAAATACACGGTGCCAATTATGCGTGAACAACAGTCAGGATCGATTATCAATAATGCATCCACAGCAGCGTTAATGGGTCAGCCTGGTGCCGATGCTTATACTGCATCAAAAGGTGCGATTGTAGCACTTACACGTTCTTGGGCTGTTGGGTATGGTGCAGAAAATATACGAGTAAATGCGATTGCGCCAGGAACAATTGATACACAAATGGTGACCAATATAACACAAGGTAATAAAGAAGTGGAAGCGGAAATTGCGAAAGGGAACCCAACAGGAAGATTGGGGAAACCAGAAGAAATCGCAGGAACCGCATTATTCTTAGCAAGTGATAAATCTACATATGTGAACGGAGTCACCATCCCCGTAGATGGAGGAATGGTAGCGGGGTAGTGCCTGTCACCACCCGAATTTTGTCGAATGGGAGAAGGGAGAGGGTTATTTATGAGTATGGAGCAGGTTCGTGAGTTAGTTAGTGAGCGGAAAGACGCATATTTGGAACAGTTGTTTACGTTATTGAAGCAGAAAAGTATTAGTGCACAGAACATTGGTATGGAGGAAACGGGTGAGCTGGTAAAACAAATGATGCAAGAAGTCGGAATGGATGCTCGTTTTATCGAAACAGATGGCTATCCCGTTGTTTATGGAGAAAAGATAAAGGATGAAAATGATTTCACTCTATTAATCTATGGTCATTATGATGTCCAGCCACCAGATCCAATTGATGAATGGGTGTCTCCACCATTTGAGCCAACGATCCGTGATGGGAAAATCTTTTGCCGTGGTGCTGGTGATAACAAAGGCCAGTTAATGGCACAGCTTTTAGCGATCAAAAGCTATCAGGATGTATTTGGAGAACTGCCAATAAATATTAAACTCGTATTTGAAGGAGAAGAAGAAAATGGTAGTCCCAATCTAGCAAAGTTTGTGGAAACCCATAAAGATCTACTAAAAGCGGATCTCGTCTATACTTCTGATGGTCCAATGCATGATAGTGGCGCTCCTTTCGTTCTGTTAGGGGTACGTGGCATGCTGTATGTTGAATTACAGGCAAAGGGTGCAGACTGGGATAATCATTCAGGGAATAAAGGAAATATCGTCCCAAACCCAGCCTGGCAACTAGTCGATTTGTTGCGTACGATGAAAGACGAGAATGGGAATGTGTTGATTGATGGTTTTTATGATAATATTCGTAAGCCAACAGAAGAGGAATTGGAAATCATCCACACGCTGCCGTACGATAAAGAAACATTAGGCAAGCAAATCGGCTATGAAGATTTAGATATGACGAAAGAGGAATATTATCGTAAGTTGACAATGGAGCCAACCTTTAATATAGCAGGTTTTCATAGTGGCTATGGTGGGGAAGGATCAAAGACGATTATCCCATCGACTGCGATGTTAAAAATGGACATGCGTTTAGTAGTTGATCAAGATCCAGAAGATATTTTTGAAAAGTTTAAGGCACATGTTAAAAAACATGCACCAAACATAGAAGTTAAACACCTTGGTGCGATGCAGCCTTCTCGTACACCGGCAGATACCGAAGTAGTAGGTGTAGTAAGGAAATCAGTGGAAAAAGCCTATCAGCAACAACCCATTTTACAGCCAAGCCTAGGTGGTAGTTTGCCAGATTATGTTTGGACGAAAATCTTAGGGATCCCATCTGTTGTCGTCCCATATGCTAATTTTGATGAAGCAAATCATTCACCAAATGAAAACATGGGTGTCGATAACTTCCTAAATGGTATTATTTGTACATGCCAAGTCATTCAAGATTTAGGGAGTGAGAAGTAGTGTAACGTTAATTCTGATGCCTGATTTTATCGAATGGCGAGAAAAGTCGTTAGCACAGTTGTGTTAACGACTTTTCGTGTTCAAAGATTGTTAGATATGTTCATACAAGTATTGCTTATGATAAGATAAAGGGTAAAAAATGACTTGTAGTTATTAGATACTATGAAGGGGAGTACGTAGCATGAAACCTTGGATCACGAGAGGATTAACCATAGCTATCATCATTTATGCACTGTTGCACTTTGTTACAGCATTTGTACCATTAAATCTACTCACAAATCTATTATCGATTACAGGATTTGGGTTGATCCTCTTAGCATGCATTCATTTTACAGCCCGCCGCTTTAAGCTTCCCATCATGTTATTTCTAATCGGCTTTTTAACGTTTATTTTTTCTGGAGGCACCCCAATTGATGGATTATTACATGGCTTTTTACAAATGCGTAATGTAATTGGGTTATTAGTTATTGTTCCGATGATCAGCTGGGTTTTACGGGAGGAACCATACATAGATGCTATTTTAAGTTTTGCTCACAACATGATTGATTCTAGTCGGAAATTATATGTCGGCATGATCTCATTTACGCAAATTATTTCTTATTTTTTGTTATTTGGTGCTATTCCGATGATGTATCAGTTTATTAGTAACTTTTTAAGTCATGAGCGTGGAGAGGAATGGGAAAACTTCAAAGGAACCGCAACATTACGTGGATTTGCATTTTCCTCATTATGGGTAATTAGTATTCCAAGCTTTGTCTATGCAGTTGAAACGATGGAAGCTTCGTTGTGGATTTCCATTTTGCAAGGACTGGGTATTTCCGTGATTGGTGTGATCATTGCCGTTTTATTTTCGCAGTTTGAAGAAAAACGATATGGTGTGAATCTCACAACAGATATAAGAGATGAAATTAGTGCCGTTTTAGAGCATGATGCAAGTAATGGTCATCAAAAACAATATGTGGCTGAGTTTGCCATCTTGTTCGTATCCCTTTTTGGGTCTATTTTTTTACTCCATGCATTATTTGGAATGGAGTTAATGCTTTTAATTCCACTTGTCATCATTGGTTGGACGGCAATCTATTATCTTGTGAAAAGGAAACCGAAAAAGTTTCTTACAGAGGCGAAAGAATATATGCAAGAAGATATGGCCAAACAGTCCTACCAACTGAATGTCATGTTAGGTGCTGGTATGCTTATATATGGATTGAATCAGACGAACTTTGCTTCCTATGTCGTAGATGGTATTTATAGCTTACAAGAACATATTCCATTTATAAACTTTTTATATGTTCTCCCGTTTATTGTAATTATCTTAGGTTTTATGGGGTTAGGACCATTAACGGTGATGGTTTTAGTAGCTGGAATTTTACAGAGTATTGATTTACCATATCCACCAGAATTAGTTGTCTTAACCGTGACATCTGGCAGTGTCATTTCCATTTTACTTTCTCCATTAATCATGCCGACTATTGTTTTGAGCGGGTCCAATGGGCTAAGTCCAATTAAAAATGGCATCAAATTTAACTGGAAATTTGCCATTGTATTTTATCTCATCGTCCAACTCTATGTCCAGGTGATGGTATGGTAGTGTGGTGAGGTGCCTGGTGAGGTGCCTGTCACTCCCCGGATTTTGTCGAATGGTGAAAGGTTGTTAGTTCTAGTGGGGGGGTTATGTGCTAACGGACTTTCAGTTATAAAGTTGGCAACTCCTCATCCTGTAAAGGTCCTCTAAAATATTGGTATAATTGTATTGAGGATTAGAGGTAGGGAGGTAACGTATTTTAACGGATATCTCTGAAACATATGGACTGTATGAAAACTGGTTAAACCAAGATATTAAGGAACCGCTGAACTATATAAAAAATGAAAATTTGAGGGAACTATATACATTTAAAAATCTTAATGTCCTTGCTCCTAGTGCAGAACAAATGCTGGCAATGAAAATATTATCTGCAAGACCAGAGCCATTTCGCGATTTTGAGGATGTAGAATACTTAATACAATATTTGGATATAGACACGCTTGATGAAGTAATGAGCATTTTTGAGAAGTACATTGGGCGGAGATATTTACAGGACCGGCAAAAAGTATTTCTAAATTATGTTGGGGAGGATTTAAAAAAGTCATGGAAAAAGTTCTCCATATAGTAAAAGCAGAAGATTTTAATATGGCACTAACAAACCTTCTGATGGATTTATATTCGAGTGATTATGAAAAGTATTTTAAGGAACTCTATTTTGATGTGAAGGAAATCGGTCATTTGAGCAATGATGAGTTGGATAAGCTAACAAAAGTAGCTGCAGTAATCGAATATGTAGGGAATAGACAACCTGGTGCGGTTTTATATGATTGGATCTATGCCGATCAATTAAAACTAGAGAACCCATACACACCAGGTGTTCCGAAAGATAGTGTAGCAAGAGTGAAAAGAATTCTATTTGCATCACGGGAATTTTCCATACGAAATGTATTTTATGATGAAGAGACGTTGAAACCAATTTAGCTATTTGGTGCCTGTCACTCCCTGGATTTTGTCGAATAATGTTACACTTGGCTCTTATCTAATTAAATATTTTTCCAATGGTTGATAATTAAGGATGTTTATTGCTTGATGTGCCATATAGCGTGGAGATGCCGCAAAGTCAGACTTGATCCATTCAAGGATTAAGCCCACAAGTCCATAAGCACGATAAATAACAAGCATATCTTCATTAATTGCTTCATTTTGTCTTGCTAATAATTCCATTTGGCTTTACACCTATATTAAATCAACCACAAGTTGCTTTATTAGGTATTGGCAGAATTCAATCATTGCCAAGAGTAGTAGAAGAGCGTATAGAAGCTGTTCCAGTTATTCACTTTTCCTTAACTATTGACCATCGAGCGGTAGATGGTGCACCAGGCGCTGCGTTTTTACAAGAATTAGAACAAATCCTAAAGCAGCCATCCATGTTAGTGGAAATGGTTTAACATTATAACGTTTATAGTAAACTGCGGAGTCTATCATTTGTGTATGATAGACTCCTTACGATTACAGCAGATGAAACGTCATTTGTAACAGGTGCTACCTATCCAGTAGATGGAGGCTCCCTTGCAACCTAATATAGGAAGAAAAAAAGCATTCTCTATGATTAGAGAGTGCTTTTTTCACGTTAGAAAAGTATAAAATATTAACCAAGCAGTGGACTCGACTTTGTTAAAATTTTAAATTCCCAAGTATAAGAAAAACTCACCTTCGCTAAAAGACAAGCGAAGGTGAGTTTTTCTAATTTGCTTTGAGTTAAATAATGTAGGAATAATTTGACTACTATGGTAAGATATATTTATGATAATTAGGAATTATTAAAATATTACAAGGAGTGAATTTAATGAAATCGACGTTAACAGCAGCAAAGGCCGTATTGTTATTAATCATTTCTTTTACAGTTATATTGGGAGGAGTATTGCTGATAGGAGCTCCAACCAATGTCGTTTTAATTTTAGCGGGAATAGCGGTTATAATTTTATCTTTAATCTGGGGTATAAAATGGGATGATATTGAAGCGGACTTAATGGATACGTTAAAGGCAATGTTTAAACCAATTTTAATTTTGCTTGCAGTTGGAATGATAACAGGTTCTTGGATTATGTCTGGTACGATTCCACTCATTATACATTATGGGCTATTAATCATTGATCCTATTTATTTCTTATTTATTACCGCCATAATTTGTGCTGTTATGTCTATTATGGTTGGGACATCATGGGGAACGATTGGAACAGTTGGTGTTGCATTAATGGGTGTTTCCCTAGGGTTAGGGATTCCTGCACATTATACTGCTGGCGCTATTGTTGTAGGTGCTTTCTTTGGGGATAAATTATCTCCATTATCTGATACAACCGTAATGGGATCTGCAATGGCCGATGTTAATCTTATTGATCATATAAAACATTTATTATGGACTACAATACCAGGCTTTATTATATCACTTGTTTTATATATCATATTGGGTCTTCAATACGGTGGTGAAATTCAACAAAGGGAAAATGTAGATAGTATCTTACAAACCCTTCAACAAAATTTCAACTTAAATCCAATCTTAATTCTCCCACCAATTCTTGTCTTAGTACTTATTTATGTTAGAAAACCAACTTTACCGGTTTTTGGGTTAGGTATATTAGTTGGGTGTCTATTAGCGATGATTTTCCAAGGGAGAGATCTTTTTGACGTTACAAGTGTGTTAGATACTGGTTTTACCGATTCTACTGGTGTGGCAGTTGTTGATGAAATATTACAAAGAGGCGGTCTATCTAGTATGTTAGGGACAGTATCACTTTTAATAGGAGCTGCAATTTTTGGGTCCCCATTAAAAACAGCTGGCGTTATCCAAATTATGTTAGATAAGATTATAGAAATTTCTAGAAATGCTAAAACAATGATGACATCAAGCCTATCTTTACATGCTTTGTTTTTCACCATTACAGGGAGTTACTATGTTACATATGCGGTGCTTGGACCAATGATTAGTCCATTATATGATAAATATGGATTACACCGAAAAAATTGGTCTCGGACATTAGAGGATACAGGGACAGCTTTAGCACCTATTATACCTTGGAGTGTTACTGGAGCATTTGTAGCTGAAACACTACAAGTATCAACTGGTCAATTTATTTTGTTCGCACCAATCACTTATCTTGGAATCATCTTTGCATTAATCTATATATTTACTGGATATGGAATTTCGAAAACCAATAATAAAAATATAGACGATACAAAACAAATTTCTTAAAAGAGGATGTTCAAAAAGTCCGGTAAAAATGACACATCTAATTTTTTCGTTGGCTTGCTTTTTTAGCTCCTTGGAAAAGAACTACACTTTTCCTGCGTGCGATGTAGATTCGGGAGCATTCCTTGTGCTCACGTATTAATTGCATACGCTCCGCTGCAGGGAGCTTCGCCGCCTCGAACTGTCGACTCGACAGGACGTGCTAGTACTGGCGTTGCGATTGACGTGACGGTTTTACCCAGTGAGACTCGACAGGACGTGCTAGTACTGGCGTTGCGATTGACGTGACGGTTTTAGCCAGTGAGACTCGACAGGACGCTAGCGTGAGGCGTTGCAACAGGACGCCTTAGACTTCAGCCGACTCGGTCCTTTTTATCCTCCTTTTTGTACACGCACTAAAAATCATTTTAGATCAATAATTCTGAAGTAAGAAGAAGACTATTTGTATCCACCTGTAATTTATATAAATTATTCCGTGGAGGCAAATAGTTTTTTGCAATTTTGTTCATTGGTCTAGGAAATGAATGAAAATTGCTATAAAATATATAATTAAGAAAAACGTTTTTTAAAAGTAAGGTTTATTCTGTTTAACACGTAAGAAATATGGCTTAAAGAATACACGCTACAAAAGTTAGTTGCTAGTAAGAATAAATTAGGAGGCATACAAATGAAAGTATCCTTATTCATTACGTGCATGTGTGATATTTTTACATCAAATGTAGGGAAAGACACGGTGGAAATATTAGAACGAGTCGGGTGTGAGGTGGATTTTCCAGAAGCACAAACGTGTTGTGGTCAACCTGCCTTTAATAGTGGTTATTTGCAGGAATCCAAGGAAGCTATGAAACAAATGATGGTTGCTTTCAAAGACTCAGAGTATGTCGTGGGACCTTCTGGGTCATGTGTGGGAATGCTTCAAGAATATCCAGCTATATTTGAGGGGGATCCGAAATGGGAACAGGAAGCTAAAGCATTAGCATCGAAATCCTACGAAATCACACAGTTTTTAGTAGATGTGATGGGTATTGTCGATGTTGGGTCAACCTTCCAAGGAAAAATAACTTATCACCCATCTTGTCATATGACACGAATACTTGGCGTAAAGGATCAACCCCTAACACTCCTGCAAAATGTAGCAGGAGCTGAATTTGTCGAACTCCCGATAAAGGAAGATTGTTGTGGATTTGGGGGGACATTTTCCGTGAAAAATGACGTAATTTCCCGGGAAATGGTGAAAGAAAAGTCGCAACATGTGTCGGAAACGGGTGCGACCTATTTAGTTGGTGGTGATATGGGGTGCCTGCTCAACATTGGTGGGAGAATGCAGCGAGAAGGAAAAGACGTAAAAATCGCTCATATTACAGAAATCTTAAACCAGCACGAATAGATTAAGAGTTCAGATTTAATCAAGGAGGGTTTGCTAGATGAGTTTAAAGATAAGTAAAGCACCTTATGAAGAAAGGGTGCAGGATGGTGTCGAAAATGACTTCATGCGACAAGCGGTAGCATCTGCACAAGGTCGTTTTCGTAGTGGAAGAGAACACCAAGCAGAGGAACTAGGGAACTGGGAAGACTGGCGCACGTTAGGGGAAGAAATACGTACCCATACATTAGAAAACATTGATTACTATCTACAGGAATTGAGTGAAAATGTCTCCAAACGTGGTGGGAATGTCTTTTTTGCAAAAGATGCGGAAGAGGCAAATCGTTATATTCAACGTGTTGTAAAACAAAAAAATGCAAAAAAAGTAGTGAAATCAAAATCTATGGTATCAGAGGAAATTGGGTTAAACGATGCATTGGAAGAGATTGGTGCGGACGTTGTCGAATCTGACTTAGGAGAATGGATTTTACAATTAGATGAAGATCCACCATCCCATATCGTGACACCAGCATTACATAAAAATAAAGAGCAAGTACGTGAGACGTTTGCAGCAAAACGGGGTTACACAAAGTCCGATCAACCAGAGGAACTTGCATTATTTGCGCGTGAACAGTTACGACAGGAATTTTTAGCAGCAGATGTCGGAATTACGGGATGCAATTTTGCTGTAGCTGAGTCAGGTGCTGTAACATTTGTGACGAATGAAGGAAATGCGCGAATGGTGACATCCTTACCTGATACCCAAATCTCAGTAATGGGAATGGAAAGGATTGTACCGACTTGGGAAGAGTTAGATGTGTTAGTAAGTTTGTTGACACGAGCAGCAGTTGGTCAAAAATTGACAAGCTACATTACCTCGATTACAGGCACTCGTTTAGAGGGGGAAACAGATGGACCTGAAGAATACCATCTCGTCATCATTGATAATGGTCGTTCAAAAATATTAGGAACAGAATTTCAATCGGCTTTGCATTGCATTCGTTGTGCTGCTTGTATTAATGTTTGTCCCGTTTATCGACATGTAGGCGGCCATGCATATGGTTCTATTTATCCTGGACCAATTGGAGCTGTGTTAACACCGCTACTTGGTGGATATGAAGAGCATGAGGAACTACCATATGCCTCTTCGTTATGTGGTGCTTGTACAGAAGTCTGTCCCGTAAAAATTCCACTACATGAGCAATTAATTCGTCATCGACAAATCATGGTTGAGGAAAAAGGGATGGCACCTCGTTCTGAAAAGATGGCTATGAAAGGATTTGCTAAATGGGCATCTAATCCAGCTGCCTATAAAATGAGTACAAAAATGGCACGGACTGCTATGAAGCCATGGTCGAAGGAGGAAACAATTTCAAATGGGCCTGGTCCGTTAAAAGGGTGGACTGCTCACCGTGAGTTTCCAGCTCCAGCAAAACAATCGTTTCGTGCTTGGTTTAAAGATCGACAAAAAGGAGGAGCATCCTCATGACGATACACAATCGTGAAGCATTCTTAGACCGATTGGCTGGTGAACTTGGAAGACCGCGCCGAACAGAAGGGGTGCAGCGACCAACGTGGAGTGTAAAACCACAAGAAGAAGTGTTAGCTGGCCTGCCCCAAGAGAAGCTAGTGTCGGTTTTACACAATCATTGTGCTGTCATCCATACAGATTTTAGGCGAACCACTAAGGAACAATTACAACGTGTATTACAGGAAACATTGGAAGGATATCAAGCTACATCAATTGTTGCATCAAGTGATGAACGAAATGTTACTTATGGATTAGATCAGTTCTATCGCAAATTAAAGGCAAATGGATCAGAAGTACATTTGTGGGACGAAATCCAAGAAGAAGAAAATAAAACATTTGCAGAACGTGCAGATGTTGGGATTACGTTTAGTGATGTAACATTGGCTGAGTCTGGTACCGTTGTTTTATTTAATAATAAATATAATGGTCGCTTGATTAGCTTGTTGCCTAAATCGTATATTGCAATCATTCCAAAAGAGACAATTGTACCACGTATGACACAAGCGACAAAGCAAATCCATGAGGCCAACCAGCGTGGGGATGCTGTTTCCTCTTGTGTTAGTTTTGTGACTGGTCCTAGTAACAGTGCTGATATTGAAATGAACCTCATTGTAGGGGTACATGGCCCGATAAATGTCACCTATATTGTTGTTGATTAAAAAGAAATTCGGTCATTGTAACAGGCTGTTTTCAAAATAATGTCGCTAAATCCATAGTTGATGTGTTATGTGTAGTAAATTAAAGCCATTGATTTCCGCTTCGGACAGTTGCTTTCACCATGGGCACAAGTGCTACATCTGTTCAACTGTTCGTTTCACAGTGTCTTCTTCGCCGCGGGCACAGTCTCAGTCTCCTTGGAAGAAACCGCTTCCTGCTCAGGTCTTTGGTCACGTGCTGTTCCTGCAGGAGTCGACTGTCCTATCCTCCAATCAACTATTGTATAAACAATATATATAATAGGAAATGTTGGTCATTTCAGTGGAGGAAATACACGCAGACTCCTGCGGAAAAACGAGCCTAAGAGACCCCGCAGTGTGGTTTTCACGAGGAGGCTCGTGGGAAGTCCGCGGAAAGCGAAGTGTATTTCCGGAACGGTAAACGCTCTAAATTTATTGCGCATAATATAGAAGATGCGCCATTAAAAAACACACAAATAAGAAAAGTTGCTCGTAAAAAAAGTGCGTACATTGGAGAAAGGCTATTCCAGTGACGCACTTTTACATGCCTATATGGTTATTCGGAAATTGCTTGTCCATTAATATATACTTGTTCGACTTCACTCCGTAAATCAAACGGATTGCCATTCCAAATAACAAAATCGGCATCTTTTCCGGTCTCAATTGAACCAACACGATCATCTATCCCAAGGTGTTTAGCAGCATTAAGTGTGATTGCCTGTAATGCCTGTTGTTCCGTTAATCCATATTTAATCGTATAGATGGCACTAGCTCGTAAATATTCAATTCCAACTACAGGGTGATCTGTTGTAATCGAACAGTTCACACCAGCATCTGTTAATGCTTTGATCGTATGCCATCCTTTATCCTTTAGCTCTACTTTTGAACGGGTTGACATTGTTGGACCAGAGGAAACACGGACACCTTGTGTGGCAATGAAGTCTGCAATTTTGTGTCCTTCTGTACAATGCTCAATCGTTACGTCAATATCAAATTCTCGTTTAATACGAAGAACGGTGGCAATGTCATCAGCACGGTGTGCATGAACCCGTAGTGGTATTTCTTTTTTCAATACTTTAGCTAAGTTTTCCATATCTAGTTTTCGATCTGTATTTACTTCTCCACGATTAATATAGTTTTGTGCTTCAATAAGCTTTCTGCGGATGGTAGCTGCAACTCCCATTCGTGTAGATGGCATTCTCCCTTTTTCGCCATGGAAACGTTTTGGATTTTCCCCAGTTGCTGCTTTCATGCCAGAAGGTGATTTAATAACCATTTCATCCACAATGGTTCCAACCGTTTTTAAAACAACCATTTCACCACCAATAACATTTGCACTTCCAGGCATTACTTGTACTGTTGTTATGCCAGCTTTTCTTGCATCGCCAAAGCCCTGCTCTAATGGATTAATACCATCTATTGCACGAACTTCGGGTGTTACTGGGTCACTTGTTTCATTAAAATCAGCACCTTCATTTCCGACACCTTCTTCAGAAACGCCTAAGTGTGTATGTACATCGATAAGGCCAGGTGTCACTATTTTCCTATTTGCATCGATGACATCATAATCTGCTGGGATGGTTGCATTTTCTGCAATCGATGAAAACTTCCCATTTTCTACAAATATTGTTTGGTTGTGCAACACTTGTCCATTTCCATCATAAATTGTTGCACCTTTAATTGCTACATTTTTCATACGAAATCCTCCTTAATATTTAAAAAATTATTGATTTTGGAAAAAGAATGCATTATAATCTAATTAATCCTTTTTTTGATAATAGCTTAATTTGCGAATATTGTAAAACAGAAATATATTTGTAAACACTACCTTTATTATATAGCATGTAAGTATACTCCAATGGAAAGTAGGTAGTAGTATGGGTTATGAAATTGATGAACTAGATCATGGTATCATAAAAAACTTGTCTAAAGACGGGCGTATGTCGTTTACCGAGCTTGCATCAAGATTAGGTGTAACGGAAAAGACAGTGCGTCTCCGCTATAAAAATTTAATTGATAAAGATGTGTTGCGTGTTGTTGGGGTTGCTAACCCCGTAGCACTAGGAATGAAATCGGAAGCACTAATCCAATTAAAAGTACACGCTGGATCTATCACCTCTGTTATTGAGGAATTAAGAGCAATAAAACGTATTCGCTACATTACACTTACCACGGGAAACTATCAGCTTCTCACACAAATTACTGTTGAAGACCAAAGTCAAATCACCGAAGTACTACACGATATCAATGAAATCAAGGGTGTAACAGAAGTCAACTCTATCGTCCAACTCGAAGTCTACAAAAATACATTTGAATTATAAGCGCTTGTTACTTCCCGAAGTTTATTCGAATGCTACAGCGTGTCTTTGCTATCTTTAAAAAGGGGGAGTAGTATGTCTACTTTAACAACGTGGTTAGAGGAGACGTTGTGTACGTTAAATCTAACAAAAACAATGGATGTACCAAATGGATTTACACGGTTAAGTTTTACCAATGAAGAAAAAAGTGCGCATCATGCATTTCAACGGGTAGCACGAGAGTTAGGGTTATCTGTTTATGAGGATGAGGTTTGCAACCAGTGGGCGGTGTGGGAAGTTGATCCAAGTGCACCAACTATTGCTATTGGTTCTCATTTGGATACCGTCGATAATGGTGGCGGATATGATGGTGTTGCAGGGGTGTTAAGTGCCCTCGGTGCTGTGAAAATGTTAAAAGATCAAAACTTCCAGCCTACTAAAAATATTGCAGTGGTTTGCTTTGTATCCGAAGAATCCGCTCGTTTTGGTGTATCGACGATTGGAAGTAAGGCTATTTCTAGTAAATTAAATAAAGAAGAAATAGCGGATGTTACGGATCGAGATGGTATCACGATTAAACAAGCGATGGAAGATTTTGGTGTCAACTGGCAAACACTTGATAACGTAACATTACCCGTTCAGAAGTTAGAATCCTTTTTAGAATTACATATTGAACAAAGTACCCAATTGGTAGAACAAAATGCCGATATTGGGATTATAAATGGTGTTGCCTGTCCTGTACGTTTAAAAGTTCACGTCAAAGGGATGGCTAATCACACTGGTACCACGCCTATGCATAATCGACAAGATGCTTTTGTTTCGATTGCGCCACTCGTTAATTTTGTACAAGAAGAGGCGCTGAAGGCAAATGAAACCGCAACAAGCCCACTTGTAGCAACAGTTAGCACGATGCAATTAAAACCAAATGCAATGAACGTGATTCCAGGTGAAATCGAGTTGGGGATCGATATAAGAAGTGTTGATGATGATTTAAAACGACAATTTGCTAAAACAATTGAGACTTTTTGTAAGGAAATAGAAACGAAACAGGATGTCACTATTTCGATTACCACTTTAGTTGATAATGATTCTGTTGCATTAGATCCAATTATCCAGGGGAAACTCCAAGAAGCTTGTAAAACAGTAGGATTGAGTGCTCATGAGATGGATAGTGGGGCAGGTCATGATGTCATGAACATGGCAAGTAAATGGCCATCTGGTCTTATTTTTATTCGTTGTAAAGATGGAGTTAGTCATCACCCAGATGAGTATGCAGCAATTGAGGATATTGAAAAGGGAACAACTGTGTTTGCAACTTATCTACAACAACAGACTAGTAAAGCATGATAAACATTCTAAAGGAGGGTTTAGTAATGAGCGATAAAACGATCGCGAAAAAATATTTAGCAGATCAAAAAGGCTATTTTGAAGAGGTAAGTGAATATATTTACCGACATCCAGAAACAAGATTTGAAGAGTATACCTCAGCTAAATATTTAGCAGAACAATGTGAACAGCAAGGATTTACGGTAGAACGTGGTATTGGTGGTATTGAAACTGCATTTGTTGGAACATTTGGAAGCGGGTCCCCAGTGATTGGTTTTTTAGGGGAATTTGATGCGTTGTCTGGCTTAAGTCAGGAACCAAATAAAACGGCATATGAACCATGGGAAAATGATGTCGGACATGGTTGTGGTCATAATCTATTAGGAACTGGTGCGTTTGCAGCAGCGTGCGCAACAAAGAAATACTTAGAGGAAAATAATTTACCAGGAACAGTAAAATTCTTTGGGTGTCCTGGTGAAGAGGGTGGATCAGGAAAAACGTTCATGGTACGAGAAGGCGTATTTGATGGCGTAGATGTTGCTTTATGCTGGCATCCATCCCCAACAAATAGCATTATGAGTTTGTCGAGTCTAGCAAACTACCAAGTGTATTTCCGGTTTAGAGGAACTCCTTCCCATGCAGCTAATTCACCACATTTAGGTCGAAGTGCATTAGATGCTGTTGAATTGATGAATACAGGTGTTAACTATTTACGTGAGCATGTTATTCCAGAAGCACGTATGCATTATGCTGTTACGAATACAGGAGGAATTTCGCCAAATGTCGTGCAAGCTGATGCAGAGGTTTTATATTTGATTCGTGCACCAAAAGTGAACCAAGTGGATGATATATTTAAACGTGTTTGTAAAATAGCGGAAGGTGCTGCATTGATGACAGAAACCGAGCTATCGATGGAATTTGATAAAGCTTGCTCGAATTATATTCCAAATCGACATCTAGAACGAATTCTGTATGAGAATTTGGAAGAAGCAGGTATTGAAGAACCAACTGAAGAAGAAAAAACATTTGCAAAAGGAATTTGGGAGTCCCTATCAGCAGGTGAACAGGAAGCTTACTTAGGGGTCATGAAGGGATTCGGATACGAAGGAGATGGAGAAGAATTTAACGGAAAATATCTATCTGATGTTATTTCTCCATACGTGGAATCTGATAAAATTTTAGCTGGATCAACTGATGTAGCAGATGTTAGCTGGGTTGTACCAACTGCCCAATTATCAGCCTCTACATCTACATTAGGTACTCCTTTACACACTTGGCAAATGACTAGCCAAGGGATTAGCAGTTATGCCCATAAAGGCATGTTGCGTGCAGCTGAATCCATGGCTTTAACTGGGATTGATGTGTTGAATGATAAAGATAAATTAGCAGAAATTAAACAAGAATTTGAGGCATTTAAAGCGAAAAATCCATACACATGCCCAATTCCAAAAGATGTAAAACCATCTCCATTAAATCAAGGGTAAAGATTTGGGGGTGGATTGCCATGGGTAGATGGTGCCACTCCTATTTTTTTACACGTTAGGAAAATATAAAGGGTAAGAAGTAGACTTGACGTTGCTAAAATTTTTATTGTTCCAAGTATAAGAGAAACGAACACCTTCGCTAAAGACCGAGCGAATGTGAGTTTTTCTAAAAAATATTTTTTTAATCTTTTTATTATTTCTATCATTACGAAAAGAAAGAAGTGGTATTACCAAATAACAATGATGTTGATGGAACTCCATCATATCTACAACTAGTAATATAAGGAGTGTCTAGCATGACAGAGGCGTTAACGAATCAAATGATTGAATGGAGACGGGATTTTCATCGATTTCCTGAAACAGGATTTTTGGAGATGCGAACTGCTTCGATTGTCGCGTCAATCTTAGATGAACTTGGGTTTGAATTGGAAATGGGTCTAGACGTGATGGATCCTGCCTATTGTATGGGAAAACCGAATGATGAGGAAACAAAAGAACATTACGAGTGGGCTATTGAAAATGGAGCTCATCCAAAATATGTCGATCGTTTTTCAGAGGGGTATACAGGAATTGTGGCAACATGGGATACAAAAAAGGCTGGCCCAACCACTGCATTTCGCTTTGATATGGATGCACTTCCTATTGATGAATCGGCTGATGCAGACCATTTTCCACAGCAAAAAGGATTTAAATCGACACAACCATATACCATGCATGCGTGTGGACATGATGCCCATACTTCCATGGGACTTGGACTGGCGACATTAATTGCGGAAAACCCTGATGAGTTAACAGGTAAAATTAAAATTATCTTTCAACCTGCTGAAGAAGGAACGCGTGGTGCTAAATCCATGGCTGAAAAAGGTGTTGTGGATGATGTGAACTATTTTATTGCCACACATATCGGGGTAGGTGTTCCACAAGATCACATCGTCGCAGCAAAAAACGGCTTTTTAGCTACATCGAAGTTAGATGTCACGTTTAAAGGAGTCTCCAGTCATGCAGGTGGCAAACCAGAAGAAGGAAAAAATGCATTATTAGCCGCTGCCTCTGCAGCTCTGAATATTTATGCAACACCAAGACATTCAGAAGGTGCTACGAGAATTAATGTTGGGGAATTTCACGCTGGAACAGGCAGAAATATTATTGCCGATACGGCAACATTAAAAGTAGAGACACGTGGAGAGGTTTCGTCCATTAATGAGGAGGTGAAACAACACGTTAAATCGGTTATTGCTGGCGCAGCAGCTATGTATCAAGTAGATTATGAGATTGAAACAGTAGGGGAAGCGTTAAGTAGTAACTGTTCAGAAGAGTTAGCAGCAATTGTTCATCAATGTGCTGAACAATCTCCATACTTTGAGAAAAGTATTTTAATAGATGATAGTGCAGCTGGTTCAGAAGATGCTACGTACTTTATGGACCGCGTCAAGGATAAAGGTGGACAAGCAACCTATTGTGCGTTTGGGACGGACTTAGCAGCCGGACACCATAATGAAAAATTTGATATTAATGAACGTACGCTTTATCCAACATCAGCTCTTTTATATGAAACGATTGTAGCATTAGCTAAACAATCATGAAAAAACAAATAGAGAGGATCGTGACATGATGAAAAAATTCAACAAACCATTTTTGCTGATGATATTAACCGTTTTATTGAGCATAGCCTTAGTTGCTTGTGCGAGTGAACCAGATGAAAGTGCAAGTTCAGACAGTGATGGAGATAGTGGAAGTAGTGAAGGACAAGCTGGCGGCGACTTAGTTGTTGCGGTGCTTTCAGATGCTGTAGCCCTAGATCCTACTGGGGTAAATGATGTTCCGTCATTTGATGTACAGTTTAATATATTTGAAAAACTAGTTTGGCAAGATGAAAATATGGAACTGCAGCCAGGTCTAGCCGAGAGCTGGGAAGCAATTGATGAAACAACATGGGAATTTAAACTGCAAGAAGGGGTTAAATTTCATGATGGATCCGACTTCAATGCAGAAGTAGTAAAAGCGAACATTGAGCGTATTCAAAACCCAGACGTTTCTGCACCTACAGCCTATTTAGTTGATATGATTTCAGAGGTGCAAATTGTGGATGATTATACTGTTTGTTTTATTACGGAATATCCATTTGGGGGCCTGCCAGCACATCTTGGGCATCCAGTTGCATCCATGGTCTCATTAGAACAAATTGAAGAAGATTATGCAGCAATGGAAGATGGAGCTGAACCAGGAAGTGTCATTAATGAGCACCCAATTGGAACAGGGTACTTTAAGTTTGAAGAATGGTCACCAGGCCAGCATGTAAAACTTGTAAAAAATGAAGACTACTGGAATGGTGAGGCAAAACTAGATTCTGTTACCTTTAAAGTGGTAAAAGAGGATTTAACACGTATTGCTGAGTTAGAAACAGGAGATTCCCATGTTTCCAACCCATTAAGTCCTTCAGATTTAGAACGTGTTGAAGGAACGGAGGGATTATATGCAAGTCGTACCGATAGTGTATCTCTAGATTATATTGGATTTAACGTAAACCAAGAGCCATTTAATGATATACGTGTACGTAAGGCGATTTCAATGGCAATTGATAAAGAGCAAATTTTAGAAGGAATTTACAATGGGGTAGGCCTTCCTGCAAAAGGACCTTTACCACCAACTGTCTTTGGCTATGATGATGGTATAGAAGGGATTGAATATGACCCAAAAAAGGCAAAAGAATTGCTTGCAGAGGCCGGCTATGAAGATGGATTCTCTACAACGATTTGGACAAATGACAGCCGTGAACGTATTGACATGGCAACGAATGTTCAAGCACAGCTGGATGAATTTGGTATCGATATCGAGGTAGAAGTATTTGAATGGGGTGCATACCTTGAAGAGATTGGTAATGGGGAGCATGATATGTTTGTACTAGGCTGGTCCAATGCAACAGCTGATGCGGATAACGGATTGTATCCATTATTCCACTCTGATAATCATGGACCTCCTGGAAACAGAACATTTATCGATAATCCAGAATTAGATGAGCTAATTGAAAATGGACGTACTGCACAAGACGAAGAAGAACGTCTTGGCATTTATAAAGAGGCACAGGAATTATTGGTAGAAGAATCCCCAATGATCTATATGCTTCATCAAGAGTACCTGTTAGGTGTCAGTGAGAAAGTCAAAGATCTCGTTCAACTACCAACCAAATACCTATACCTAAAAGACGCCTACATCGAAGAATAATGGTGCCTGTCACTCCCCGAATTTTGTCGAATACGGGGAGTGATAGTTTTTATCAATCTATCTATTCTAATAGAGGAGTGTTTTAATGACCAAGCAATCGAAAGATGAAACACTATTAAACTATTTAACCGTACATGGTGCATACCAGCCATCGGTTATTCCAAACAGACAAGCTTTTACCTTTTTATCCAAAGAAACAGGAATACCACAAGTTTGGAAATGGGATGAAACTGCGAAAAAGGTTAAACAATATACTGATTTAGAAGACCGTATTCTTTCCGTTTACCATTCGCCATCTGGTGAGAAGACTATTGTCGGAATGGACCATAAAGGAAATGAAAAACAACAATTTTATTTACTAACCGATGATGGTACCAATGTAGAAGAATTAGTGATCTCAACAGAGCATTTCCATGAATTCGGTGGATGGTCACCTGATGAGAAAAGCATCGCATTTACGAGTAATCGTCGTCACTTAGGGTATTTTGATTTATATGTTGTTGATGTTGAAACGAAAAAAGAAGAAGTCATTTACGAATATGATGGGAAATGCACACCGATCTCCTGGACAAAAGATGGAAAAGCAATCATCGTCAGTATTGCTGATTCCAATATCGACAACTCCATCTATGTTATTGATGTCCACACAAAAGATCGCTTCAAAATCGGAACGGATGATGTAGTGGCAAGACACCACTCTGTCCAGCTGACCAAAGATGGAAAAGGAGGTTTCCTAGTCTCTGATATTGGCCGTGACACGATGGGAATCTTCCAATTTACCTTTGAGAATCCATCTACATTAAAAGAAGTGTATACTGTCGAGAACTGGGATATAGAGGAGATTAAACTTTCTCCGAGTGAAGGAAAGCTTGCGTTTACTGTAAATGAAGGTGGATACTCCACGCTAGGTCTTTTTGACTTTACGAAAAAGACTACTCAAACGATAGAAGTACTGCCCAAAGGTGTTTATGCATCAATTTCTTGGCTGACAGATGAGGAGTTTATCGTCGGGGTAAAAAGTCCAGTATTGCCTGGGGATGTCTATAAAATAGCAATCAGCCCCAATACGGCAGAACGAATCACGTATGTTGGTCAGGCAGAGTCGATTGAAAAGCAATGGTTTGAGCCAGCATTATACCATTTCAAATCTTTTGATGGCTTAGAAGTTCCTTACTTTTATTATGGAGAAGAGCGAGAATCACAGCCAGTGGTTGTGTATGTACATGGTGGACCAGAACACCAAATCCGGGCCGAGTATAATCCTGTCATTCAATATTTAGCAGCACAAGGATTTGCTGTGGTTGCACCAAATGTACGCGGGAGTATGGGATATGGCCGAAAATATGTTCAATTAGATGATGTTCGAAAACGAATGGATGCTGTTGCTGATTTGAAGTGGCTTGTGGAAGACCTTGTCGAGAGTCATGGTGCAGCGCGTGATAAAGTCGGCATTATGGGCCGAAGCTATGGTGGATTTATGGTCCTTGCAGCTGTTACCCATTACCCTGAAGTATGGGCTGCTGGCGTCGATATTGTAGGGATCTCTCACTTCAAGACATTCCTGGAGAATACAGGTCCATGGCGCCGCAAACTTCGTGAAGCAGAATATGGTTCCCTAGAGAATGATGTGAATTTCTTTGAGGAAATTGCGCCATTAAATCACACGGATAAAATCACGGCACCACTTCTAGTATTCCATGGCCGTAATGATACACGTGTACCAGTAAGTGAAGCAGAACAGCTAACCGCTGACTTAAAAGAACAAGGTAAAGAAGTTGAATTAATGATATTTGAAGATGAAGGACACCAGACTGAAAAAATCGAAAACCATATCGAAATGAACAGTAAAATTGTGTCGTTCATGTCCGAAAAATTGTAACTTCGATTGTAACTGTTGATTGCAGTTAACAGAAGGAGGAACCATTATAAAGTTGTTCGTTGGTCTCTCCTTCCACACCAAATACTAGTTTGATATAAAATAGCGGAATGACGATCTACCAGAAAATAAAGGTGGTTCTACATTCCGCTATTCCAATGA
Source organism: Oceanobacillus halotolerans (assembly GCF_010993955.1). Classification (GTDB taxonomy): domain Bacteria; phylum Bacillota; class Bacilli; order Bacillales; family Amphibacillaceae; genus Oceanibacillus_A; species Oceanibacillus_A halotolerans. The sequence continues at coordinate 678,631 of NZ_WIXL01000001.1, forward strand.
AAACACCTCATATTTAGCCTCGGATGAATCCTCATTCCACTATTACTCTATTTTCCTTCTATTTTTCACTGTTTTAGGCCATATAACGGAACTAGGATTCATACCCCTTTAAAATCCTGCTTAATTTTCCCATTTAGCGGAATAAGGACACTTTTTAGACGTCTTCTATTAAACTTCAGGATGTCAAGCTACACTCGGCAGCTTTTTTAATTATTTAGTGTAAGAAAACTCGCATCAAAAAAGTCTGAATCAATTATTTGACACCTTTTATAATAACCTTTATAATTTTTTGAAAATTACTATTGGGGTGAAAAAATGAAGGTTGTTGTGATTGGAAGTGGAATTGTTGGAGCAAGTGCTGCCTATCACTTGGCTAAAAAGCAAGTAGAAGTTGTTCTTGTAGATAAACAACATGAAGGCAATGCAACAGCAGCAGGTGCGGGGATTGTTTGTCCTTGGATATCAAGGGTAGAGGATGAGAATCACTATGAGCTCGCCAAACGAGGTGCGATTTATTATCCAGATCTTATCGCTCAATTAGAAGCAGATGGAGAAGTAAACGTTGGCTATAAAAAAGTTGGTGCATTAAGTGTTAGTTCAGACAAAAAGTTACTCGATGATGTCGAGGAGCGTGTACGACAAAAACGGAAATCATCACCAGAAGCAGGGGATATAGAAAGACTAACTGGAGAGGAGGCTCAAGCCTTATTTCCACCTCTGAATCCAGAACTTGAAGCTGTTTATATAACTGGTGCTGCTCGTGTCGATGGCAGGTTAATGCGAGCGTCTTTGAAGCGTGCAGCTGAAAAGCATGGTGCAAAATGTATAAATGGTGAGGCAACACTTACACAACAAAAAGATAGAGTGACAGGGATTGAGGTTAATGGTGAGGTGATCAAAGCAGATAAACTTGTTGTTGCTGCAGGAGCTTGGGTCAACTCACTGTTAACTCCAATTGGGGTTCAAGTTAACATTGAGCCACAGCGCGGACAAATCGCGCATATGACATTATCACATACAGATACGTCCAGTTGGCCAGTTGTCCTGCCACATACGAGTCATTATATGTTAGCATTTGATGACTCACGTGTAGTAGCAGGTGCGACCCGAGAGACAGGGGCCGGATTTGATTATCGCCTGACACCTGGTGGAATTTCTGAGGTACTAGACCATGCGTTAGATGTTGCTCCAGGACTAGAGGATAGCACCTTAAAAGAGGTTCGTATCGGCTTTCGTCCAATGGGTCCAGATCGTTTACCATTAGTGGGCAGCATCACGAATCAGGAAAACATAATTATGGCAAATGGGCTAGGTGCTTCTGGACTTACGATGGGACCATATGTTGGAAAAATAGCAGCTTCCTTAGCAAATGATGAATCAGTATCTTTTGATCTATCACCATATGACCCGATGCGCGCCATTACAATCCAAGAAAAAGTATAATCAATAGGGTTAGTTTATCACGTGTTAACTGGCAGGCTGACTAAAATCGCCACGTCAGCACTAGCACGTCCTGTTGAGTCGGAAACCCCACCGAATGAGTTAGCTTTATAAGGCATGCTGCTGTTAGTTGGCATCTTACTAAACATATTTATTATTAAAAAGTAAAACACAAAAACCCCGGCATACAGTTCCAGGGTTTTTCCTGTTTTGTTATTATCGTTTGTATTAACAATTATAGGAAAGTTACTTATATTGAAAAGAGTGGCACTTATGGATGTAGTAACATTATAAATAATAATTTTTGTAGTGAAAAATTTTATGAAAGATAGGAGTGAAACGGATGCAACAAGTTCAAGTTAGTAGTCCAGCATCCATTCGAGAAAAAATTCGCAAGGGACATTGGACCAAACCAACGACAGGTGTTTGCAGTGGCTATACTCAAGCCAACTTAGTCGTTTTACCGAGAACAGAAGCGTTTGACTTTTTGTTATTTTGCCAGCGTAATCCAAAGCCTTGTCCAGTACTGGATGTCACAGATCCGGGCTCCTCCACACCGCCTATTGTTGCACCTAATGCTGATTTACGAACAGATCTTCCAAGGTATCGAGTATATCGAAATGGTGTGTTAACTGAAGAAACATATGATATAACCGATCTATGGGATCAAGATATGGTAGGATTTTTAGTGGGTTGCAGTTTTACATTTGAGAATGCGTTAATGAAAAATGGGATTGAGATTCGCAATATAGAAGAAAACGGCAATGTCCCGATGTACCAAACGTGCCTTTCCTGTGAACCAGCTGGTGTCTTTTCGGGGCCAATGGTCGTCAGCATGAGGCCAATCCCGGAAAAAGATATAGCGCGTGCGGTTCAAGTAACTAGCCGATTTCCATCTGTGCATGGTGCACCCATTCATATTGGAAATCCAGAAACAATAGGGATCAGTGATTTGGACCAGCCAGATTTTGGGGATCGTGTTACGGTGAAAGAAGGAGAAGTCCCCGTATTTTGGGCCTGTGGTGTGACCCCACAAGCTGTTGCCATGCATGCTAGACCAGAAATTATGATCACACATGCACCAGGACATATGTTTATTACCGATTGGAAAGATGAAAAATTAGGTGTGATGTAGAAAAAATGGAGCAAATACTTGTTCCATTTTTTTATTCTACTGACTCAAATCGGACAATAATTAGAATAAAACGCTTTCATCAAAATTTTTTGAAAAAAGTACTAAAATCTGGTTGACACTCCAATTTGAAAGTAATAGAATGATTACTAATTTATCCAAATCATTTAACAATTTAGTTAATTAGCAAACGAAAGTTAACACTTCTAATCTTATCATCTTAGCATATTGAGGAGGATATGAAAGAGTTTTCTTTTCATATAAAATAATACCATTCCACTTAGGAAACGGAGGTGAACCAATGTAATTAGGTAATTTGTAACGGATAGCCTGTCGTCGTCGTGTAGGAGAGTAGAGAGAGGGATTTAATAAAAAACGATAAGAGAAAGAAGTGGTATTGTGTTTGATGAACCTATTTTTGCTGCAATGTTAATTTTCGGACTTTTCGCACTTGGTGAATTTATTTCGATAATTACAAGAGCAAGAGTCCCAATGCTATTTGTTGTTGCATTTGGTTATTTAATTTTACTCTGGACGGGAGTATTTCCTGCTGATATAGCAGATCGAGCAAATTTAACAGCGTTTGCTGCGATGTTACCTGCTGTATTAATCACACACATGGGAACATTAATTCCGTTTAAACAAATTAAGGAACAGTATAAGGCAGTATTGATTGCACTATCTGGAATTACAATTGCGGCTATTCTCGTTATCCTAATTGTTACACCGTTTATTGGCTATACCGAGTCAGTCGTAGGAATTGGACCATTAACAGGAGGAATCATTGCATTTATTATAACTTCTGAACGTTTGCAGGAACTTGGAATGGTAAGTTTAGTGACGATTCCAGTATTAGTTCTCGCATTGCAAAAGTTTATAGGGATGCCATTAGCGACTCATTTCTTACGTAAACGTGGAAACACCGTAAAAGAAATGCTTCGCAGTCAATCAGAGACAGCTGCAACGACGGCAACGGCAGATGCTGCAACTACGGTGAAAAAGAAAGAAAAAGAGAAAGAAGAAACAACTGCTAAAACATTACTGCCTGAGAAATATCAAACCCATATTATTTTGTTATTTCAAGTATTTCTCGGTGCATCGTTGGCAATTGGACTGGAAAACTTAACTGGATTGAGCTATAGTCTGTGGGCACTTGCTATTGGTATTACAGGAACGTACTTTGGATTTTTTACTGGAAGCATTATGGAACGTGCTAATTCATTTGGAATCACCATGGCACTGTTAATCGTTTTTGTTATGTCATCTATGAATGATGTAACACCAGGAATGTTTGTTGGCTATTTACCACCTGTTCTTCTTATTTTAGCAGTTGGGGTAACAGGGATTATGATTGGTGGTTATGTCGCCTCTAAGTTATGTAAGTGGGATACAAACAAAGGAATTCCAGTCGCATTGACAGCGTTATTTGGTTTTCCTGGTGACTATATTCTTTGTGAGGAAGTAGCAAGAAGTGTTGGAAAAGACGAAAAAGAAGAAAAGGCTATCTTTAATGAATTATTAACCCCAATGTTGGTTGGTGGTTTTACAACAGTAACGATCGCATCAATTGTTGTTGCCAGTATTCTAATAGGCACAATCTAAAAAAATCGAAACGGAGCGTGAATAATTGATGAGTTACACATTGATCAAAAATGGAACATTAATTGATGGAAATGGTGGAGATCCCGTAAAAGGAGCTGCTGTACTACTGAAGGATAATAAAATTGACGCGGTTGGAAAAGCGGAAGATATGCCAACAGTTGATGGCGATGTGAACGTGATTGATGCAAATGATGGGTTTATTCTTCCAGGATTGATTGATACGCACGTACACATGACGATGCAGAAAAAATCAACCCAAGAAACGTTGGAAACGCCATTTTCATTGAAGTTTTATGAGACGATTGACTATATGCGCAATACATTGAATGCTGGTGTTACAACAGTCCGAGATGCAGGATTTACAGATGTTGGTGTAAAAGAAGCAGTTGAGCGCGGACATGTAGAAGGTCCTCGAATGCAAGTAAGTATTAACCCGCTTACGATCACTGGAGGACATGGTGATTCCTGGATGCGTTCTGGAACAGATATTACAAGGGTCAGCTATCCTTCTATGCCGAGTGGTGTATGTGATGGTCCAGACCAAGTTCATCAAAAAGTAAGAGAAATGCTTCGTGCTGGTGCAGATATTATTAAAGTCCATGCGACAGGTGGTGTGATGAGTCCAACTGATCGTCCGGAGTTCACACAATTCTCCCCAGAAGAATTAGAAATTATTGTCCGAGAAGCGGAGTATCGTGCTGGGGTAAAAGTAATGGCACATGCACAAGGCTATGAAGGGATTAAAAACGCTGTACGTGCAGGCATCCATTCTATTGAACATGGTATTTTCATAGATGATGAAGCAATTGAACTAATGCTAGAAAATGGAACATACCTTGTACCAACATTACTGGCTCCTGTTTCAGTCTTAGAAGCGGCAGAATCCAGTAATCACTTACCAGAATATGCGGTGCAAAAGGCTCGTGATGTTATTGAAATTCATCAGGAAAGCGCAGCAAAGGCCTATGAAGCAGGTGTGAAAATAGCCATGGGGACAGATGCTGGCGTCATGCCACATGGTACAAACTTACGTGAACTAGACCTAATGTGTAAAATTGGAATGACACCGATGGAATCCATTGTTGCCACAACAAAAGTTGCCGCAGAATGTATGGGATGGGATGATCGTATTGGCACAGTGGAAGAAGGAAAATTAGCCGATATTGTGATTACGAAAGAAGATCCAATTGCTGACATTAGTTCGTTAGAAGACATTGCAAATATTGTAACGGTTGTCAAAGACGGAAAAGTAGTCAAAGAAGAAAAAACACAAGCTGCTGTGACGGCATAATTGCAAAAGAAAGCCTGTATGGTGGGATAACACCATACAGGCTTTTATTCATGTCGTTTAAACTTACTGCCTTTCCCTTTGGCACGGAGTTTTTCCATTAAGTCTTTCGTTTTGGCCGTTTCGTTTTCCGTTGCAGCTTTATCAATGCCTTGGATGGTATAAGTACCATGTTGTTCTACTATTTCCAAATAGGTGTTGACGTTAGCCCCTGGTGGAAGCTGCTCCACAGGAACAGTGAATTGTTCGTTTTTTTCTTCTATTAAAATAACAGCTTGATTGTTATCTTCTATCCGATCTACAATGCCTTTCATTCTTATCCTCCTATACAAGCGATTCCTTCTGCTTTTATGTCCTTTATACGAGCAGGTCCAATCCCATTGATATTAGTTAGCTCATCTAGTGATTGAAATGGTCGTAGTTCTACTAAAGCTTCAGCACGAGCAGGTCCAATATGTGTAATTTCCTGTAATTCTTCTACAGTTGCTTCATTAATATTGACACATCCATCGATTGATGACTCCCCATCGTTTGACTGGGTTGAGCTGCTGTCGTTATTAGAAGAACCAGTGCTTTCTGGACTGATCGTACCATCTTTATTTGTTAATATAGAAAACTCACTTCCGTCTGTCTCTACAACAATTGTGCCATGGACATCAGTTCCATATACGGTAATTCCCGAATCTTGTAAGTAGGAGATCACTTCAGCATGTGGGTGACCATAGGTGTTATCAGCTCCGGCACTATAAATGGCAATAGATGGATTAACTGTATCAATAAAGGTTGGATCACTCGAAGTATTAGAACCATGGTGACCAAGTTGCAAGATATCTGCCTCCACATTAATACCACTTGCCATCATTTGTTTTTCACCACTTTTTTCAGCATCCCCTGTGAAAACAAAGGAAACATCGCCATACGTAAATTTAGCAGCAATCGATTCTTCATTAGCTTTTCCTGAAATGCTCCCAGGATGTAAAATATCAATTTGCATCGGACCAATGTCAAATGTTTCCCCTGTTCTCGGCTCATGGTAGCTGGCATCACTTGCTAAAACAGCTTCAAGTGCGCGTTGGAACGTCTGGGAGGTGCTCTCATTTCCAGACAACCAAACTTCTCCGACCTCGTAATTATTCACGATTTCGGCTAATTGACCAATGTGATCAGCATCAGGATGACTATTGATGATTAAGTCTATTGACGAAATGTTTTATGCATCCAAATAGTTTATAACATCATTCCGACGCCAATCTCCTGTATCAAATAAAATATTGTAGGAACTTTCCTCATCTGCATATTGGAAAAGTGTGGCGTCTGCTTGACCGACAGCGATATAATGAACGGTTAAATCGGATGAGGGTTTCGGTACCTCTTTGGCTTCATCATCTTCATCTGATTCGTTTGTTGCTTCTGTTTCATTCTCTTCTATTTCAATAGTTTCTTTTTCATTTGTAGATGTATCTAATTGTGAGTGCTCGTCCCCCGAATTATCAGATGTTCCGCTACCACATGCAGCTAATAATAAGGTGAAAAGAAACACTACTATAAAACGTTTATGCATGGTTACACTTCCCCTAAGCTGTAATTTTATCCCATGTTAACTGGCAGACTGACGAAAACGTGACATGCTCACAAAAGAAAAGCACTTTTCCTTCGTGCGATGTGTCGCTGTTGTAGCTTTCCTTGACCTGTCGAGTCTCACTGGCTAAAACCGCCACATCAATCGCCACACCAGTACTAGCACGTCCTGAGCGTCGAGCCCTCATCAGAGTTGGGCTTTATCACCCATCAGCTTATCAAATGTATGGAAAAAATGCTAGGCACAATATTGTCTGGTTTGGCGATTTTACATTGATATATAATGTAGTTCTTCCTATTTATAAGAGGTTCATTTTTATTTTTTGTGTTGGAAAATACTATTTTTGGACTAATTTACTAGGTGTATTTTAATCTTTTATGGATGTGCATGTATTACAGAAAGATGTTTAAATGAAGATAAAAAATAGGCTCCTTTTCGTATTCTTTGTTGTTTTTGCAGTCGCAACATCTATATAATGCGTCAATAATCTTTTAGAAAACAGCCTAAAAATATAGAGGAAAATGCCAATGAAAATACATTTAGATAAACGCCGTTTCCGAATTATCGTTTTGGCCATCTTACTTCTATTAAATAGTAGTTCTCCCATAGTCATTGATAATACTTCCCATATAACAAGTGATCAAAGAGGAGTATTAGACCGTTTTGAAGGTGGATATGCTGTTATTTTAGTAGAGGAGTTTAAGACAGAGTTTACCGTAAGAAAGGAACAATTACCAGCTGGAAGTAAAGTAAACACATGGTTCCACTTAACAATAGAGAATGGGGAATATAAGGTTGTTTCTATTGATGATACATTAACAGAAAATAGGAAAGAGATAATTAAAAAATTAATAGATGAAATAGCTAACTAGAGGAGAAATTTTGTAGTGAAAGAATAAAGATCATGAAATAGCTAATTTATCACATATTAACTGGCAGGCTGACTAAGAACGTCATGTCAATCGCAACGTCAGTATTGGCACGTCCTCGCAAAAGAAAAGCACTTTTGCTTTGTGCGATGTATTGCTGTCGTAGCTTTCCATATCCTGTCGAGTCGAAAACCCCAACGAATGAGTTAAGCTTCCAAATGTGCTTGACTCTGTTTAAAATTTTTGTTAAATTATAAATAATTAAAAAATTATATTACTAACTGCTAAATCTAAATGACTTTACTGGAGAAGTAGAGCAATTCTTAGATTAAATCCAGTTATCGATTAGGAGGCTTTATCTGTGTCTTTCTTGTCTTCATGACTGATTTTTTATGTGTTGAAGAGAAAATGAAGACAATGTTAGGGAGGAATCGAAATGAAAAACTTAATCGAATTAGACAAAAAACACTTTCTTCATCCAACGTCATCGATCCAGCAACAGCAGGAAAAAGGGCCTAAATTAATTGTAGAAAAAGGAGAAGGGATTTACTTAACGGACAAAAACGGAAGCGTATACATTGATGCGATGTCATCCTTGTGGAATGTAAATATTGGTCATGGACGAAAAGAATTAGCGGAAGTAGCAGCAGAACAAATGGAAAAATTAGCATTCAGTTCTGCGTTTTCTACTTTTAGTCATGAACCAGCAATACAATTAGCAAAGAAAATAGCTTCTATTACACCTGAAGGGTTCAATGCGACCTTTTTTACATCAGGCGGTTCAGAGTCTAATGATTCCGCTGTTAAATTAGTTCGCCACTATTGGAAAATTCAAGGGAAATCAAATCGCCGTAAGATCATTTCACTTAAACGGGGATACCATGGGGTGGCAGCAGCATCAACTAGTGCTACAGGTATTCCTGAATTTTGGGATATGGCAGGTCATATGATGACAGATTTCATCCATGCAAAACCTCCATATGAAATAGGAACAAAAGAAGCAATCGAATCCTTAATTCAGGTCATTGAGGAGAATGGTGCAGAAAATGTCGCTGCCATTCTTGCCGAGCCTGTCCAAGGTGCGGGTGGTGTTTTAATCCCACCAGTCGATTACTTTAATGAAGTACGAAAAGTGTGTGATCAATATGGCATCTTATTTATTGCTGATGAAGTGATTACTGGTTTTGGCCGTACTGGAAAAATGTTTGGGGTAGAACATTGGGATGTACTACCAGACCTAATAACGTTTGCGAAAGGGGTAACTAGTGGATATATCCCATTAGGTGGTGTTGTTGTATCTGATGCCATTCACGATGTTCTAAAAGAAAAGTCAAAAGGTACGCTATTCCACGGCTTTACTTATAGTGGTCATCCAACTGCAGCTGCAGTGGCACTAAAAAATATTGAAATAATAGAACGTGAAGGTCTAGTCGAAAACTCCCAAAAGATGGGTAAACAGATGCTAAAAGGGTTTCAGAAAGTAAAGTCAGGTCTAAATATTGTTGGTGATGTTCGAGCTAAAGGTCTTTTAGGTGCTGTTGAATTAGTGGAAGACCCTGAAACCAATAAACATTTTTCTTCATCATTAAACGTAGCACCTAAAGTGATTGAGGGACTGCACCAACGAGGTGTAATATGCCGACCAGTTACCTATGATAGCACCGATATTATTTGTTTTGCACCGCCTTTGATTATGACTGAATCCGAAATCGATACCATGATCGAAAAATTATATGATGCAATCAAAGCTGTGCAAACACAACTAGTTACAAACTAAAAATAGAATAGAGGAAAATAGGGGGAGAAGTATGATTGATCAAAAATTAGTAAAAATCCTCGGCAACAAGGATGTTATTGCACTTGCTTTTGGTGCAATGATTGGCTGGGGCTGGGTGGTGACAGCCGGTTTATGGATTACTGAGGCTGGATCACTTGGCGCAATACTTGCATTTGCTGTCGGTGGATTACTGGTGATATTAGTAGGTCTTACCTATGCTGAACTTGCCTCAGCTCTACCATTAGCAGGTGGGGAGCATGTCTATAGTTATAAGGCAATGGGGAGAGTGGCCTCATTTATTACAACGTGGGCGGTCATACTTGGATATGTATCAGTTGTAGCCTTTGAGGCAGTTGCTCTTCCGACAGTATTTGAATATTTGATCCCTAATTACAGTCAAGGTTATATGTATACCATATCAGGTTGGGATGTAACAGCGACATGGGTTGGGATCGGAATGGCAGGTTCCATTCTCATTACGTGGATTAATTATCGAGGCATTAAACTTTCGACAGCCATTACGTTTATTTTGACGTTACTAATTTTAATCGCAGGAGTACTTTTGATTACGGGAAGTACTGCATCTGGTAACGCGAGTAATATGCAACCATTAGTGGAAAATGGTATGGCAGGATTGTTAACAGTTGTCATCATGACACCATTTATGTTTGTCGGATTTGATGTCATTCCACAGGCAGCAGAAGAGATTGATTTACCACAAAAGAAAATTGGTCAGTTACTGATTATATCTGTCATATTAGCTGTAGTTTGGTATATAGCCATCATATTTGGTGTTTCCCGTGTTATGACCCCTGGCGAGGTTAGCGGCTCAGAGTTGGTAACAGCAGATGCTATGGCTAAAGCATTTGGAGACAGTAGAATGATGGGGAATATTTTAGTATTAGGTGGTATTGGTGGTATTTTAACGAGCTGGATTGGTTTCTTTGTTGGTGGAAGTCGTGCAATTTATGCTTTAGCACGTGCTGGAATGCTCCCGAAATCATTAGGTGAGTTACACCCAAAATACAATACACCACATAAGGCAATATTGCTAATCGGAATTCTCTCAACCATTGCTCCATTGTTTGGTCGACCAGCACTTGTTTGGCTTGTTGATGCAGGTGGACTTGGATTGGTGGTAGCTTGGTTAATGGTTGCGATTTCCTTTATTATCTTACGGAAAAAAGCGCCAGAAATGAAACGACCGTTCAAACTTGCAGGTGGCGCAACAATTGGCTGGGTAGCGGTTGTGATGGCAGCAGGAGTTACGCTTTTATACATGCCTGGTATGCCTTCTTCCTTAATTTGGCCATATGAGTGGGTGATTATTGGCTTATGGATTGTATTAGGTGCAATTCTGTATAAGGTATCCATGTCTAAATATGGGGTAGAATATGCTGATGAACAAATGAATAAAGAAATAGATCGCATTGCATAATTAGAAAACTTGGCATTCACCATCACGTGATTGGTGAATGCCTTACATTTTTACGTGATAGGTTCCCATTTTAACGACATCGAACTGTCTTTAAAGCTGCTAACCTGTTCTGTTTTTTCTAATGTTGACAAAAGCGAAACAACGAGGGGTTATTCGTTGATCGCTTTTCCATCATCATTGAATTGGCTGTTTACTAAAAGATTGTTGCTTTAAGGTATCAACATCCTGCACATAAGATGGATTATACGCAATAGTTTAGCTATGAATACCGCTACGGAAATACACTTCGCTTTCACCAGGGGCATAAGTGCGACATCTGTTCAAACTATTCGTTTTCACAGTGTCTTCTTTACCGCGGACAGACGCTTTTAGCTTCCTCAATAGAAAAGCGGAAGCGCCTTGGTTACCCCCGATTAGAAAACTTGGCTTTTCGCCAAGTGGCGAAAGCCTTAGTTGCACTTATGCAGTAAGAAAGTTTTTCTTATCTGCCAAGCTTAAGTCGAGCCTCGGCGTTGTGCTTTTTGCCACAAAGAGGATTGACTTAAGACCTCGAGGGGGTAGGTGCTGGCCGATGATAACGCCACGTCCTTATGACTATCGGCACTAGGACGTCCTGTCCGTCGAAGCTAGACA
>NZ_WIXL01000010.1 GCF_010993955.1 Oceanobacillus halotolerans
GCCCTTGCATTTCTATCAAAAAATAAATATAATATATCTTGTCTTTGAAAAAAGTAAAGATGTATAAATGTCTGGTAGCAATAGCGGAGAGGTCACACCTGTTCCCATTCCGAACACAGAAGTTAAGCTCTCCAGCGCCGATGGTAGTTGGGGCTTTGCCCCTGCGAGAGTAGGACGCCGCCAGGCTTTTATCTAATTAAGTTTCTGAAAAAATACAATGTATTTGTATATAATATTAAACACATAGCAATACTAAATATAGATATTGGTTCTGAATAAAATTACGATATAATAATAATTACTTGAAATACTCATTATGATTATTCCACAGTAGCTAGCCGCAAGCATCGGCGAGTAAACTACTATGTGTAGGCTTGTGAGGAGTGCAATAACACTGTAAAGCATGCAACACGACGAACACAACAACATTAGATTATAATGCAATGAAATACTCATTATGATTATTCCACAGTAGCTCAGTGGTAGAGCAATCGGCTGTTAACCGATCGGTCGTAGGTTCGAATCCTACCTGTGGAGCCATTTTTATGCTTCCATAGCTCAGTCGGTAGAGCACTACCATGGTAAGGTAGGGGTCAGCGGTTCAAGTCCGCTTGGAAGCTCTTCGTAAAACGCTTGTCTCATATGGGATTAAGCGTTTTTTTAGGCTCTTTTCGTATGCTTTGTTGATTTACTGCCATCGGAGTTGGTATAAAATTTGGCATATTTGCCATGTTGATTTCCGCTTCAAGCTGTCGCTTTTTTAGGGGAGAACCCTTCAGTTTCCCGTGGGATCTTTAGCTGTTGAATCCCCCTGTTATTACACATCAAGTCATCATTTGTCGTGGGCCAATTAAGATAATTTATTATTTCCGAGAAAATATCTTATGAAATACAACAAGTAAACTGAAAAGTATAAGTGCGAGAAGACAAAGATTAGCATAATAGAAAATTCCATCTCCTAGTAAAGTGAGCAGTGTATGTCCAGTTGGAGACTCATTAAGAAATAAATAATTTGCATTTAACATAGGATTAAGAAGGAAACCAATAACCGCTGCATATCCTATTAGATACCCATAAGAATGAAACATATCACGCCAGCTGATTTTTAATGGAATTGTTATGATTAAAAAAATTGCGGACCAAGATATGGCCATATGATGAATGAAAAACTTCCAGTAGCGAAAATGAGGATAATCATATGGTAAAACTGGTGTTAACAATGCTAAAAGTGGAGGAATAAAACCAATGAAATAGGTTAGTAAAATTAATTTTTTGTTATTCGTTACTAAAGCAACAGCAGCGGTAATTCCCGCAATACCACATAAATGAAGCGGTATGAACTCTTGTGGATTCCAAATGTTATTCTTAAGTGCCCATAGTTGATAAACTAATTCAGCTGTAATTAGAATAATAAAAAGAGAGTATCGGATGGCTTGGTATAAAAAAAGATTTGTACGTATATTTTTTCTAAAATTAATAATTAATAATATTCCGATAAAAGAGACGGTTATTGCTAAAAGATGACTGGTACCGAAAGTATTAAATGGTTCTCCTCCTACAGTTGTAAACCATTCTTTCATCGAATATCCTCCTCGGTAATTGGGGTTTATACCAGATTATATGCAACTAAACAAAAAATAAAAATTACTGTAACATTTTAATGCAGAAAATCAAGGCTATTTCAAGAGGATCGTTGCTTGTTTAGAAACTAATGATGATTATGGATATTTACAGTAGCTATTTCATTATGATAAGTTAATGTGTTCTATGAAAATGAAGTAATAAATAAAATGCTTGTACATAAAAGTTATTAAAATAAACGAACTATCACAAGTGAAGGCAAAATACGATAAAACGCTTGAACTGCTATATTTTAGTTCAAGCGTTTTAAGATTAATTTCATTATCCACCAATTATGTGAAAACCAGAATCAACATGAAGCACATCTCCAGAAACTCCTCTGGAAAGATCGCTTACAAAGAAAAGTGTCGCATCCCCGACCTGATCTTGGTCAACATTCTGCCGTAATGGTGCCTTTTCTTCTATGACAGAGAACTTTTCGTTAAAGCCAGATACTCCTTTTGCAGATAATGTACGAATTGGCCCTGCTGATACGGCGTTTACACGTATTCCGTATTTCCCAACATCTTCTGCCAAGTAGCGTACACTAGCCTCTAAGGATGCTTTTGCTACCCCCATGACATTGTAGTCTTTTATAACGCGTTCTGCCCCTAAGTATGTTTGGGTAACAATACTACCACCTTCTGTCATAACTTCTTTAGCTGCTCTTGTTACCGCAACCAATGAGTAAGCACTGATTTCCTGTGCTAATAAAAAGCCCTCTCTGGAAGTATCTGCATATTCACCCTGTAATTCCTCTCTATTAGCAAATGCAACAGAGTGTACTACGCCATGAATAACACCTACTTTTTCTTTTATTTTTTGGAATGCTGCTTGGATGCTATCATCACTAGCAACATCACATGTAACCATTAAGGTAGGTTCTATATTATGTTTCTCTAGTAGCTTTGTTAATTTTCGGTAAGAACGTTCTTGTCTATTTGTAAAAATCAAATTTGCTCCTGCATTATGTAATGATTTTGTTATCCCCCAAGCTATACTACGCTCATTTGCTACACCCATTATCAAAATAGTTTTACCCTTAAGTAATGACATTTTTAGCACCTCCAATTAGTAGTTGCTCTTATATTATAACCTAACTTGTCTACTATGAGAAACAACTTTATTATATTGGACTACAAGACTTACACTGCTGTGTAAATAAACATAAAAAGACAAGATGAATTTTAAAAAAAGTTTTGATTATCTCTTTACAAATTGAATGTAACTGTATATAATAAATTTTGTCGGTTTGAGAAAAATGACATATAGTTTGGCCCGTTGGTCAAGTGGTTAAGACACCGCCCTTTCACGGCGGTAACACGGGTTCGAATCCCGTACGGGTCACCAAATGGAGGATTAGCTCAGCTGGGAGAGCACTTGCCTTACAAGCAAGGGGTCGCAGGTTCGAGCCCTGCATCCTCCACCATAGAATCAATTTAAATAAATAAAGAGAATAAGAACTCCATAAATGAAGTAGAATTCATATTAAATGCTGGCTCAACTTAATTGGTAGAGACAACGAACAGATCTTCACCGAATAGACTTACTAGTTGCCAGGAGTGAGACACCACTAAGTGACCTTACAACACGACGAAAATACAAAGAATAAAAAGTGAATATAATGAAATACAATTATATTAAAAATGCCGGCCTAGCTCAATTGGTAGAGCAACTGACTTGTAATCAGTAGGTTGGGGGTTCAAGTCCTCTGGCCGGCACCATTTTTTATGAATAAAAAGTTTAATTAGGTTAAAATTATGATGGAGGGGTAGCGAAGTGGCTAAACGCGGCGGACTGTAAATCCGCTCCCTCAGGGTTCGGGAGTTCGAATCTCTCCCCCTCCACCATTAATTTTTTATTTAGTGTATAAATAAAAGAATTGTTGTCCATATTATTGGATGGACAAGATAATAATATAAATCATGTTGGGCTATAGCCAAGCGGTAAGGCATCGGGTTTTGATCCCGTGTACCCCAGGTTCGAATCCTGGTAGCCCAGCCATTTTTATGTCTTATACATACTTAGATAATGGTGTAGCAAGATTAAATGAGCCATTAGCTAGCCGCCCGCATCATCGAAAAGCCAACTAAGTACAGGCTTGCGAGGAATGCGACTTCATCAAAACAAACATGCAACATGACGAG
This sequence comes from Oceanobacillus halotolerans, assembly GCF_010993955.1. Taxonomy (GTDB): domain Bacteria; phylum Bacillota; class Bacilli; order Bacillales; family Amphibacillaceae; genus Oceanibacillus_A; species Oceanibacillus_A halotolerans. The sequence goes on from NZ_WIXL01000010.1 coordinate 3,768, forward strand.
CACCAATGAACACTCACCATCCAATAAGAAAGTATATTTTAAATGAGCCATTAGCTAGCCGCCCGCATCATCGAAAAGCCAACTAAGTGCAGGCTTGCGAGGAATGCACTTCATCGAAACAAACATGTAACATGACGAGCACCAATGAACGCTCGCCATCCAATAAGAAAGTATATTTTAAATGAGCCATTAGCTAGCCGCCCGCATCATCGAAAAGCCAACTAAGTGCAGGCTTGCGAGGAATGCGACTTCATCGAAACAAACATGCAACATGACGAGCACCAATGAACGCTCGCCATCCAATAAGAAAGTATATTTAAATGAGCCATTAGCTCAGTTGGTAGAGCATCTGACTTTTAATCAGAGGGTCGGAGGTTCGAATCCTCCATGGCTCATCACAGAAGAAAACGGTCGGATTCTCACCTCCGGTTCCCCTTGCTCCCGATTAGGAAGCAAGGACTAGCTAAAGCGTCGGAATCCTCCATGGCTCATCACAGAAGATATGACTGGGACGCTATGTTTATTAAGGAAGTTTTCCGCGTTTTATCATTGAGGTAATTAGTTTTGTTTAGGTGTTGATATATCATAAATATTTCATTTTTTTAAACAAGGTTCTTATGACTGTAAACAACCTTGTTTATTTGCATTTTAAGGCGTTTTTTTACATAATAGATACAGTAATTTTTATTTATAATCGTTATATATGTGTAACCTTTAGTTTTTAAGAGGTATATCTATTTATACTAGTTTGGTCTCGGTCGATCCTATATTCGAATATAAAGGGTGAAATGGCATGAAGTCTTCTAGAATTCCAGGCTTTTACAAAATGGCAGTTGAGGAAAGACGTGAGCTACTTCAAAATATGGAATGGATTTCTGATGATGAAACGGAGTATTTATTTTCAAAGGAACCATTGCAGGTTGAAACAGCTGATAAAATGATTGAAAATGTAATCGGTACATTCCCATTACCATTAGGGCTAGGATTGAATTTTCTTATTAATGAAAAAGAATACGTTGTACCAATGGCTATTGAAGAACCATCAGTAGTTGCATCAGCAAGTCATATTGCTAAAATTGTTAGGGATGCAGGAGGATTTTCGACAGAAGCAACAGAAAGAGATATGATAGGGCAAATTCAAGTTGTTGGCTGTTCTGACTACCGTGCTGCCAAACAGGTATTATTAGATGCAAAAGAAACCTTGATTAAGGAAGCGAATGCTGCATACCCTAGTATAGTAGCTAGAGGTGGAGGAGCAAAAGATATTGACGTACGTATACTAAATGAAGAAGCAGATTCTCTTTATAATCAAATGCTTGTTTTTCATTTATATATCAATACATGTGATGCCATGGGTGCGAATATTATTAATACAATGGCAGAATCATTGGCACCAACTATAGAAGAATTAACAGGTGGTAAAGTATATTTACGGATCCTCTCCAACTATGCAGATCGTTGTTTAGCAAAAGCAAGATGTGTGATACCGCCTAAGCTATTGGCAACAGGTGATTTCACTGGTGAAGAAGTGCGAGATGGTGTCATCCATGCATATGAGTTCGCTGCGTCAGACCCATATCGTGCAGTGACACATAATAAAGGAATTATGAACGGGATTGACCCTGTTGTTATTGCTACAGGTAATGACTGGCGTGCGGTAGAGGCAGGTGCACATGCATATGCTGTTCGTCATGGACAGTATAGTTCGATGACAACATGGAAAGCCGATGAGAATGGAAATTTAGTAGGAGAACTTGAATTACCGATGTCAATCGGAACGGTGGGTGGAGCCATTCGGGTTCATCCTATTTCACAAATGGCTCATAAATTATTAGATATACACTCTGCTCAGGAATTATCACAAGTTATTGTGGCGGTTGGCTTAGCGCAAAATCTCGGGGCATTAAAAGCATTGGTTACAGATGGTATTCAAAAGGGCCATATGGCTTTACATTCTCGATCTGTTGCAATCGCAGCAGGTGCCACAGGGGAGATGATTGATATCATTGCAGAACGTTTAAGAGATGAAAAAGAAATCCGTGTTGGAAAAGCTAAAGAATTGGTGGAAGAATATAAAAAATGAATTTAGAAAAAGCAACTACATCAGAACAAACAGCTATTGGTATAGCTCATAGTAAATTAATCTTGATTGGGGAGCATGCAGTTGTACACGGACAACCTGCAATAGCCATCCCATTTCCGTTAGTAGGAATTGAGGCAGAAGTAGAACACGTGCCTGGTACAATTAAGTTAGACAGTACATTCTACCACGGCCCATTAGAATTAGCCCCTGAGACACTAAGTGGATTAGTCAATTGTGTAAAAGCAACAATAGATCATCTAGATATGCCCAATAAAGATCTGTTGATTCGTATAAAGTCCTCTATTCCTCCAGGGAAAGGATTGGGTTCTAGTGCCTCTGTTGCTATAGCGGTTATTCGTTCATTATTTGCCTATGTCAATTACCATTATACAGATGATGAGTTACTAAAATTGGCTAACATAGCAGAAACGTATGCACATGGGGCACCGAGTGGAATTGATACATTAACTATTACGTCAGAGTCACCAATTTGGTATGAGAAAGAAAAACCGATGGAATTAATTAAGCCATCAAATGATTTTCACTTTGTCGTAGCAGATTCAGGTAGAATGGGGGATACGAAGCTAGCTGTTGATTCTGTTGCTGGATTACTTAGATCAGCACCTAAGAGAATTCAATCACGTCTTGAACGAATTGGGGAGCTCACCCATCAAGCAAAAGAAGCACTTGAAAAGGCTAGTAAACAGTTACTCGGTAATATGTTAAATGAAGCACAAAAGGAGTTAGAAGCACTAGGTGTAAGTGATGCAGGATTAAATCGCTTAATTTACTTTGCAAGACAGGAAGGTGCATTAGGAGCGAAATTAACTGGTGGTGGTAATGGTGGATGCATCATTGCATTAGCTCGTAATGAAATCCATTCCAGACAGCTTTCCGAAAAGCTAAAGAATTTTGGAGCACATGCAGTCTGGTCTTTTGTATTACGTAAACAAGACTAAACGTTTTAAAAGAAGTATATTATAGATAAAGGGGATTCACGATGAAGGCAACAGCAAAAGCACATACGAACATCGCGTTAATAAAGTATTGGGGGAAGCGTGATGAATCATTGATATTGCCAATGAATAATAGCCTTTCCCTTACGTTGGATGGTTTTTATACAACTACAACGGTAGAGTTTAGGGATAATTTAAAAGCAGATCAGTTTTATTTAAATGATAAGCCCATAACAGGTCCAGAATATACCCGTGTTACAAAATTTATGGATCTCATTCGAGGTTATGCGGAAAAGCCATCTATCTATGCTGTTATTCAATCTATAAATCACGTCCCTACTGCTGCTGGATTTGCCTCATCTGCCTCTGGATTTGCTGCATTAGCTGCAGCTGCAACACGCGCATTAGAAATGGATTTATCTAATCAAGCATTATCACGTATTACCCGACAAGGCTCAGGATCTGCCTGCCGGTCTATATTAGGTGGTTTTGTGGAGTGGGAGCAAGGTGAAAAGGAAGACGGATCAGACTCTTACGCTGTTCAAGTTGCACCACCTGATCATTGGGATATTCGGGTTGCAGCAGTTGTCCTCTCTTCGAAAATGAAAAAGGTTTCCAGTAGAAAGGGAATGAAACGTACTGTAGAGACTTCGCCATTTTACTCGAGTTGGGTAGATAGTATTCCACATGACTTGAAGCAAATAAAAGAAGCCATACATGTTCGTGATTTTGAGACAGTCGGCAGGATTGCAGAAGCAAATTGCTTACGAATGCATGCAACGACATTAGGTGCCAATCCACCATTTACTTATTGGCACGATACAACAATGGCGGTTATGCAAACAGTTAAGGATATGCGTGATAAAGGGATACCTGCCTATTTTACAATTGATGCTGGTCCGAATGTAAAAGTAATTTATTTACCAGAAAATGAGGCAGAAGTAGAAAAAACACTCCGTACCATACCTGGTGTAACGGATGTTAGACTAAGTCGATCAGGTCAAGGAGTAACCTACCTATAGGGGTTGAACATTTTGTCACATACACCTTTAACAATAAAAGTTCCAGGAAAATTGATGCTGGCAGGTGAATTCGCTGTACTAGAAGCGTATCATCAATCGGTAGTAATGGCGGTTGATCGATTTGTCTACGCAACAATTGAAGAAGAAGAGAAGAATGCAATAACATTAGAGAACTTTAACTTAGTAGCATTAGATTGGGAATTTGCGAATCAAGATGTCACGATTAATACAAATGATTCCCGAACTCACTTTGCTGAAAAAGCAATGACGGTTGCTCTTACATATGTACAGGAATGTGGAATTTCATTAGGAAGTTTTCACTTAACAATTAGAAGTGAATTAGATGATCAATCTGGTGTAAAGTATGGCCTAGGTTCTAGTGCAGCTGTGGTCACCTCTGTCATTGCAGCTATACTACATTACTATCCGTCAACAAAACCTTCTGCAGAGCTCATTTATAAATTAGCTGCTATTACACATGTGAAAACACAAGGAAATGGTTCGGGAGCAGATGTAGCTGCCTCCTCTTATGGTGGCATATTGCAATATACATCCTTTCAGGCGGATTGGTTAAGAAACGCATATACAAATGCAGACCGATTAAGTGACCTTATAGATGAAGATTGGATTTATTTTACGGCTACACCTCTAGCGTTACCAGACTCTATTCATATTTGTATTGGTTGGACTGGAAAACCAGCATCTACAGGAAAGTTAGTGGATCAAATTGGTCAATTGAAAGCTATTAAACCAGACTTATATGAACAATTTCTTTCAGATAGTGAAAATGCTATTAATCAATTCTTGGGTGGTATAGCAAAAGAAGATAAAGCATTGTTATTAAATGGGATACGACAAAATAGACATGCGTTATCCACTTTAGGAGATCATGCAAATGTATCAATAGAAACACCTAGCTTAAGTACTTTATGTGATTTAGCAGAAAGGTATGGTGGTGCAGGGAAACCATCTGGAGCTGGTGGTGGAGACTGTGGTGTTGCATTTATGCCATCACAAGAGAAAGCTGATGCATTACGAAATGCTTGGGAACAACATGGTATCAAACCGCTGGATATTCAAGTGTCTTCATTTGGAGCAAAACCATTATTGTAAGATTAGGTTGCTTGTTAGATACATAAGAAATAATCGTTTTAATTCGTTTTAACTGAGCTTAGGGAAAAATTCTCTAAGCCTTTAATTTGGCTACTTTCGTATTCGTTTTTGTTTCTAACGTTGCATCTCTAGCCTTATTAAATTGATACTCGAAAAATGTTTGTCTTCCAATTGGCTTGATGAAGTTCCTATAAATATATGGATTTTTTCACTATTAACAGAATGAGGAATCGCCTAATTTATTGATGCTTTATTATTACGCTTTCTCCTGCAAGTTCGGTTTGGCACCCCCTTCCAATTATATATTTAAGCAGAAATCAATTTTAACGACGCAGAATACATCAACTATGTATGCTTTAGTATTTTTACTTGAAAAAGCAACAATCTTTTAGAAAACAGCCTAATTTTTAAAACTACATTAGCTTTTGCATATATATACATTTATGTGTCAAGTTGAGTCATTCCTATTATTTTGGCTAAAATAAAGGGATAGGGAGGTTGATGAAATGAATAAGAAAATGTCAATTATTGGAGTTCCAATGGATCTTGGTCAAAACCGTCGCGGTGTTGATATGGGACCCAGTGCGATGCGTTATGCAGGAATAATTGAAACATTACAACGTTTAGACTACAATACACACGATTTAGGCGATATTTCCATTAATCGTCCTGATAGTAAATATTCAAAGCAAGAAGATAATTTACGTAATTTACATCAAGTAGCTGAGGGAAATGACACCCTAGCCAAAATGGTCAAAGAGGAAGTAGGAAAGAATCGCTTTCCCTTAATTCTTGGTGGTGACCATAGTATTGCAATAGGAAGTTTAGCAGGTATTTCTCAAAACTATGATAATTTAGGCGTTATTTGGTATGATGCTCATGGAGATTTAAATACAGCAGATACCTCTCCATCAGGAAATATTCATGGGATGCCACTTGCAGTTAGCCTAGGATTAGGTCATGACAAACTGACCAATATTTTAGAATACCAACCAAAAGTAAAACCAGAAAATATAGTAATAATAGGTGCACGTATGCTTGATCCCGAAGAAAAAGAACTAATTCAAGAAATGGGTATCAAAGTATACTCAATGCATGAAATCGACCGTATGGGGATGTCAGCTGCAATGACAGAGGCCATTGATTACCTAAAAGAGAAGACAGATGGGGTACATTTAAGTTTAGACCTTGATGGTTTAGACCCTGCTGAGGCACCTGGTGTGGGAACACCAGTACTAGGTGGACTATCTTACCGAGAAAGTCATTTAGCAATGGAGATGCTTGCAGAAGCAGAAATAATCACCTCTGCAGAATTTGTGGAAGTGAATCCGATTTTAGATGAGAAGAATAAAACAGCAACAATGGCTGTTGGATTAGTTGGCTCATTATTCGGTGAAAAACTTAAATAGTTTCAGTAGAAAAAAGACATTAAGTTTTGCCAATACCAAAATTTAATGTCTTTTTTAAAAGATAAGAATGTATAAAAAGTTGGCTTTATTTTGTTCATATACAGGAACAGCCACGTCCAGCTTCGAGCGATTGACGTCCTAGTGCCGATAGACCTAAGGACGCACGAGTTTTCATCGGCCAGCGCCTACCCCCTCGAGGTCATAAGCCAATCCACATTACGCACAAAAAGTGCCACGTCGAGGCTTGGCTTATGCTTGGCAGATAAGAAACAAAACGTTCTTACTGCATAAGTGCAACTAAGGCTTTCGCCATAAGAACTTGGCGAAAAGCCTAGTTTTCTAATAGGGGGTGATCAAGGCGCTTCTAGCTTTTGTTCCACGTTAGGAAAGTATAAAGTTTTAGCAAAGAAGTGGACTCGACGTGCTAAAATTTTAATGTCCCAAGTATAGAAAAGCTAACACCTTCGCTAAAAGACGAGCGAATGCGAGTTTTTCTAATATGATTTAGGTCTTTTAGATCTTTCTTACGCTTAAGTGTTTGTTATACTATCTGTCTGTATTGTTTTGATATTCATTTATTAAGGCATCTAATTTTTTACTAGATTGAACGACAATCTCGGATGTCATTTCATAGGAACTACTTAACATGATCATTTCTTTCCGGCAATCTTCAATTTTTTGTAATAAACCAGCGTTTCCCACAAAAATGTCCTCCCATCTAGTATACTATACTAAGAAAATACCCAATTTTTTGCAATACATAAAGGAATTTTTCAAATAAAGTTCAAAATGAAACCTTTTACTAGACCTATTCGTAATTGAAATACCGCAATAAGCGGAGGTAGCTAATATGGAACAACTGATAAAGGATAAAATAATACAGGTAAAAAGAGGTAACCGCGCCGCTTTTGAAGAAGTGGTCGCTTTTTTCCAAGACCGAATTTATCACCATTGTCTTCGTATGATTGGAAATGCACACGAGGCGGAGGATATCGCACAAGAGGTGTTTATTCGTGCATACGTTAATATCCATTCATTTGATGAGCGTCGAAAATTCTCAACGTGGTTATATCGGATTGCAACAAACTTGACGATTGATCGAATCCGAAAACGAAAACCAGACTATTATCTTGATGCAGAGATTAAAGGAACGGATGGATTGGATATGTATTCACAGCTAGCATCTGATCATCGACAGCCAGACGAAGAAGTAGAAGGCCTTGAATTAAAACAGTTTATTCATAATGAAATAGCAAATCTTCCTGCAAAATATCGAAGTATCATTATGCTTCGATACATAGAGGAGTTTTCACTTAATGAAATAAGTGAAATTATGGATATGCCACTAGGAACTGTTAAAACACGAATTCATCGAGGTAGAGAGGCCTTGCGGAAAAAACTTCGTCACGTGTAAGGAGTGAGGTTGACGTGAAATGTAAAAAAGAAGCTATTGAATTAATGCATCGATATTTAGATGGAGATATTTTAAAGGAAGAAGAGACTACTTTACGAAAACACCTTGAGGAATGTGAAACCTGTCAACAACATTTTCATGAGTTGAAACGAACGGTTACACTTCTTCAAAGTACGGAAAATATTCAAGCACCAGATCATTTTACAGCTAGTGTCATGGCAAAATTGCCTCCAGAGAAAAAACATGTGAAATATATAAAATGGTTCAAATTACATCCAGTGTTAACGGCTGCAGCGATCTTTTTCATTTTCATGTTTGGTGGTGTTTTAACATCTTGGAATCAGGATAATCAATTAGTGGTTTCCAAGCAAGAGGATTTAATTATTGATGGAGAGACGGTTATTGTTCCACATGATGTTACGGTAGAAGGGGACCTTGTTGTAAAAAACGGTAATCTCATTATTGAAGGGACAGTGGATGGAAATGTGACCATTATTAATGGCCAATTAATAGATGAACAACCATTTGACCAAGAGGGCTTAATGGCATCTGTTGGAGAAGTGAATGGCGAATTGACCCATGTGGATCAAGTATTTGAATGGATGTTATATCATATTAAGTCCTTTTTCAAAAATGTCTTTGCCGTTGATTAATGGTTTACCACGGCTTTTTCCACATTCATTGTTGTTTTCTACTGCGTATAATCTATAGTATGAGCAGTAACTTGAGGTGATGGTTGGAGCATTTACCCGCTCCGGAAATACACTTCGCTTTCACCAGGGGCATAAGTGCGACATCTGTTCAAACTTTACGTTTTCACAGTGTCTACTTTACCGCGGGTGGCTGTTGAGCCTCCTCAACTCGTTCCTCGTTTGCGGGGTCTCACCTAGGCCTTTCCTCTCGCAGGAGTCTACGTGTATTTCCTCCACTGATAGGATCAACACTTCTTATTATATATTATGTTTTTATGATAGTTGATTGGAGTGTAGGACAGTCGACTCCTGCGGAAAAAACAACAGCTGAAGATCCCACCGGAAGCGGTTTTTGCTTCCGGTGTCTAGCTCCAGCGCCTACCCCCTCGAGGTCTTAAGTCAATCCTCTTTGTGGCAAAAACCGCCACACTGAGGCTTGGCTTAAGCTTGGCAGATAAGAAAAACATTCTTACTGCATAAGTGCAACTAAGGCTTTTGCCACTTGGCGAAAAGCCAAGTTTTCTAATCGGGTGTGACCAAGGCGCTTCCGCTTTCTATAGAGGAAGCTAAAAGCGTCTGTCCGTGGTAAAGAAGACACTGTGAAAACGAACAGAGAGAGTTTGAACAGATGTCGCACTTATGCCCGTGGTGAAAGCGACTGTCCGGAGCGGAAATCAACAGCACTATTTTATTGCGCATAATACATCTTATACGCAAGATGTTTCATTCTGAAAGTAACAATTTTTTAGAAAAAAACAGCCTTCACTAAGAACTTGGAAGTGTAAAAGCATTTCCGAGTTTTTAGTTATACATATTCGTTAGAAATCTCGACATCTGTTCAACTATCGTTTTATAGGGTCTTCTTTGCCGCGGACAACGAAGTATTTTTCCGAAGTGGTAATTATAATTCATTTATGCCAAACATTTACGTCGCAATCTATAAAGATCCTGTCACAGTATAGTTCACTGGTAATGTGAGAAAATAGCAAAGCATGCAAAATGAGGCTTATGAAAAACTATAAATTTCACGCTTAATGAATAGCAATTATGGGTAATGTTTATTATTGATTACTTCACATGTTATCGCTTTAAATATGATATACTAATAATGGTATTATATGTATAGATGGGAAGAGAACTATGGATAAAAGGAAGTGTGAACATGCTTGATGGGGGATATGATTTCTTAAACCTGTTACGAATCGGCGTAGACATTGCTCTCGTCTGGTATGTTTTATATAAATTAATAATGCTAATTAGAGGTACCAAAGCAATTCAGTTATTAAAGGGAATAATTGTCGTATTTATTGTTCGGTTATTAAGTAGTGTATTTAATTTACAAACGATACAATGGATCACAGACCAAGCAATATCTTGGGGTTTATTAGTTATCATTATCCTTTTTCAACCAGAACTACGTCGAGCTTTAGAACAGCTTGGAAGAGGTAATTTATTCTCAAGAAGTACAAGGTCGGAAGAGGAACAGCTAGATCAAACCATTGAGGCGATTATTCAATCATGTAATTATATGGCAAAACGTCGTATTGGTGCACTAATTACCATAGAACGAGAAACAGGTATAGGAGATTATGCAGAAACAGGAATACAAATAAGTGGAAAATTAACACATCAATTATTAACAAATATCTTTACACCGAATACGCCGCTACATGATGGTGCCGTTATTATGAAGGGTAATGAAATTGTGGCAGCGGCATGTTATTTACCTTTATCCGAAAGTCCGTTTATATCTAAGGAATTAGGTACAAGGCATCGAGCAGCAATGGGGATCAGTGAGGTTACAGACGCCCTAACGATTGTAGTCTCCGAGGAAACGGGTAGTATTTCGTGTACGAAAAATGGTGAATTGCATAGGGAGTTAGACCAGGACACATTACGTAAATTTTTAAGAGAAAATTTATCTGTTAGTTTAAGAACCCCTGAGTCAAGAACATGGAATTGGAGGGGGAAAAAGGATGGATAATTGGTTTAATAGTAAATGGTTTGTACGTGTTATTTCATTAGCGTTTGCTATCTTGCTTTACGTAGTTGTTTATGTTGACATCAATGAGACACAATCCGATTCCCGCATTCCAGATGGAAGTGGTGAAATCCAAACACTTGATGATGTTCCAGTAGGGATCGTGATTGATGAAGAAAAGTATGTTGTTCGTGGAGTACCTGAATATGTTAGTGTCACTTTGGAAGGACCGCAAAGTACTCTAACGTTAACCACAACACAACGAAATTTTAATGTCTTCGTTGACTTAGAAGGATTAGGGGAAGGCGAACATACAGTAGATATCCAGCATGAAAATATATCAAATGATTTAGGCGTTTATATCGAACCGAAGACGATCGATGTAACGATTGAAGAACGAGCTACACAATCCTTTGATGTGAGCGTTGACTTTGTTAATACAAACCAGCTTCCAGAAGGATATGAACTTGGTGATGTTGAAGTGAATCCTGATACTATAACGATCACTAGCTCAAAAAGTACTATTGAACAAATTGCTCTTGTAAAAGTATTCGTAGATGTAGCTGGTGCAACAGAATCCATAAATAACCGGGAAGTACCAGTAAATGTATATGATAGCCAAGGTAATGAACTCGGTGTTCGAGTTGAGCCTGCTAGTGTAAATGTATCGGTGGAAGTGGATAACCCAAGTAAAATCGTTCCTGTGAGTGTAGAAACAACAGGTGATTTACCTGATGGTTATTCCCTTCTATCGGTAACTCCACATTTAGAAGAGGTTGAAGTTTTTGCAACGAGTGATGTTTTAGAAGGCATTGAGGGAATCACTACAGAAGAAATAAACCTAGAAGAGTTAACAAGCTCACAAACTATTAATGCTAGTTTAGTGTTACCAAGTGGCGCAAGTGTCCCTAATGGTGATACAATACAGGTTGATGTAAAGTTAGAACAAACAAGGACCATTGAAGATGTATTGGTAGATGTGGAAAATGTTCCAGATGGACAAGAAGTCACATTTGTACAACCTGATGAAGACAGAATGGGAATTACGATTGTTGGGAATGAAGAAGATGTAGGCGATTTATCAAGTGAAGATTTCCGATTAGTAGCAGATGTATCTGGATTAGGAGAAGGAGAACATCAAATTCCTGTCACTGTAGAAGGACCAGATGATATTTCAACCGAGTTAGAATTTGAAGAAATAACAATCGATCTTTCGTAAAGTAGAAAACGATAAATAGAGAGAACCTTGGGTAGAGGAAACATGTTTAGAAGTATGGTTTAAATGGGGAATAAAGGAGAGGTACTACATGGGAAAATACTTTGGAACAGATGGTGTTAGAGGAATAGCGAACCAAGAACTAACACCTGAGTTAGCATTTAAGTTAGGCCGTTTTGGAGGCTATGTGTTAACGAATGGTACAGATAAACCAAAAGTATTAATTGGTAGAGATACTCGAATTTCAGGACATATGCTAGAAGGTGCTTTGGTTGCTGGATTATTATCCATTGGTGCGGAAGTTATGCGTTTAGGTGTTATTTCTACACCAGGTGTTGCCTACTTAACAAAAGCAACAAGCTCACAAGCAGGTGTGATGATTTCTGCGTCACATAATCCTGTAGAAGATAATGGTATTAAATTTTTTGGTTCTGATGGTTTTAAATTAAACGATGCAACAGAAGCGGAAATTGAACGATTAATGGAAGAAGGCGATGATCTTCCAAGGCCAACAGGAGCAAATATAGGTCTCGTCAATGATTACTTTGAAGGCGGACAGAAATATCTTTCTTTCTTAAAAGAGACGATCGATAATGACTTTGAAGGAATGCAAATTGCATTAGACTGTGCGCACGGATCAACCTCCAGTTTAGCAACCCATTTATTTGCCGATTTAGAAGCAGATATTTATTCAATTGGGAGCTCACCAGATGGGCTAAACATTAATGATGGGGTAGGTTCCACTCATCCAGAAGCGTTACAGGAATTTGTGAAGGAAAAACAAGCAGATATAGGTCTTGCCTTTGACGGGGATGGGGATCGTCTTATTGCTGTCGATGAAAACGGCGAAATTGTAGATGGCGACAAAATCATGTATATCTGTGGAAAATATATGAATGAAAAAGGGTTCTTACGAAAAAGTACCGTTGTTTCCACTGTTATGAGTAATTTAGGCTTTTATAAAGCATTAGAGGAAAATGGAATGCGTAGTGATAAAACAGCCGTAGGTGACCGTTACGTTATGGAAGAAATGCGTAAAGGTGGTTATAATCTTGGAGGAGAGCAATCCGGACACATTATCTTCCTAGACTACAATACAACAGGAGATGGGATGTTATCTGCCTTACAATTGGTTAATGTGTTGAAAGAGACCGGGAAGCCACTTTCTGAATTAGCCAGTGAAATGACGGTTTTTCCACAAGTATTAAAAAATGTCAAAGTAACCGATAAACATGAGGCATTAAATCATCCAACCATCAAACAAGAAATTGATGCTGTGGAAAAAGCAATGGGAGAAGAGGGACGTGTTCTTGTACGTCCATCTGGTACAGAGCCACTAGTTCGTGTCATGGTGGAAGCACCAACAAAAGAAGACTGTGAACGTTATGTCAATCAAGTCGTCAAGGTTATTGAGGAATTAATGGGAAGAAACGACTAAAATAATTTGCAAAACTGCTTTCTTTATGGAGAGCAGTTTTTTATTTTAGTTACAACAGCCATTGATAATTTCTTCTGCAATCTAACACATAGTCAACGAATATTGTATTATCTCTAATCTGATAAATAAGCATGAAACGCTTCTTAACTATCATTTTACGATATTTATTTGCTGGGAGTGCTGTATCAGACATCCATGGATTTCTTTCAGGAAAACATTGCAATGATAATACCTATACTTAATGTCTCTACGGAAAACCCATCCACTAATTCCCTTGTTAGTAAGAGAATCGTTAATCGAACAAGAGTAGTGAAGACACTTCCAATTAACCCAATAGTTAGGGCAAGCTTAGGGATTTTTGTTGATACAATTAATAAAATAAATGGTTTGAGACTAGTTTGTTATTTTTCCATTTCGTTTCTCCAATTTTAATTGATTATTTTAATTTTATTTTCCTCATTATGTAATTAACTAATTTATGGGGTTGCTATTCTCCAATCTAAAAGTATAGCGGTAGTAGATGAATAGGAAGTGCAGGTAAATATTTGTAAACGTCAATCGAAGCATCGAACAACTATCTTTTTCTATGACAGTAAGGTTAATTACGTTATAATAGAATTAATTTAGACATAAGTAAAACTTTTCTTACTATATTTCAAAGTAATTCAAGGGGGTCCATTATGATTGAATTTCCAAAACCAACAGTAGATCAATTTTTTCGTACATATGTTATTACTAATTTTGCGGTGAGCAGTGATGAGGAACGTCTCATTTTTTCCTCGAATTTAAATGGAAAGATGAATTTGTGGGCAATGAACTTACCAGACACATTCCCATATCTTTTTGCGCAAAAGGATGAGTCCTGTAGTTTTATCAAATTTGATCCCCAAAATCGTTATGTATTAGCGGGATTTGACCAAGATGGTGATGAAAACCATCATATATATGCAATCCCTAATGAAGGGGGAATCCCACAAGCCCTTATCTCAGGTGATGCAGCTGAAAAGTACTTTTTCACTGATGTAAGTAATGATGGGGAACGAATCTATTATATGACATCAGAAGAAAATCCTTCATTTTTAAATACACGAGTTCGAAACTTAGCTAATGGCACCGATACGCTACTCAATACTGGGGAAGTGTCGCCAACAGAGTTAGCGGCTGTGTCAAATAAAGAAGATGCTTTTGTGTATATACGAGCGTTTGCGAATACATATGTTATAGGTTTTGTGAAAACAGGAGATGAACAACATAGTTTAACCCCTGACCCAGATGAAGTACATATAACATTTGATCCTATTTTTATAGACGATAACACGATTTATTTTATCACTGATTATGAAAGTGAATATAGTTATATCGCGAAATTCGACTTGGCGTCAAAACAATTCTCACCTGTTGTGAACGTTAATGACGAGAGTATTCAATCCTTAAAATGGAATAAAGAGAAGAACGCTTTTTATTTCATTACAGAAGATGGTGTGCAGGATAAATTATACCAGTATGATTTAGCTTCTCAGGACATTCAAGAACTTTCTGCACCTGTAGATGTCATTGACCAAATTCAGGTAGCGAATTCTGGAAACCTATATGTACTCGGAAGAAGTGCTACTATTCCACATAATATTTTTCAGTCTTCTGATGGGGTGGAATGGAAGCAATTAACGAATAATCGCGTATTAGGGTTGACGAAAGAGGATATGGTAGAACCTGATGTTATTTCATATCAATCTTTTGATGGTATGGAGATGGAAGCATTATTATTTAGAGCCAAACCGGAAAATGATAATGGGTATACAATCTTTTGGCCTCATGGTGGACCACAAGCATCTGAACGGAAGATGTTCCGTGCCATGTTTCAATGCTTCTTAAATCGTGGGTACACTATTTTTGCACCTAACTTCCGTGGCTCAACAGGGTACGGGTCATCTTTTGTAAAACTAGTAGAACAAGACTGGGGAGAAGGACCTCGGCTGGATTGCGTCGCTGGTATTGAGTGGTTATTTGAAAACCACATAACAGATCGTGAGAAGTTATTTTTAGTCGGTGGCAGCTATGGTGGATACATGGCATTATTATTACATGGTCGACATTCCGACTATTTTAAAGCCGTTGTTGATATTTTTGGCCCTTCTGATTTATTTACGTTTGTTAACTCAGTGCCACCTCATTGGAAACCTATCATGGAACGCTGGTTAGGAGATCCAGAACGTGATAAGGAGCGCTTTATAAAAGATTCACCTGTAACGTACTTAGATGGAATGGTTAAACCAATGCTCGTTATCCAGGGTGCAAAGGATCCTCGTGTTGTAAAAGAAGAATCAGATCAAATTGTCGCTAAGCTTAATGATGAAGGTCGTGATGTCGAGTATCTTGTCTTGGAGGATGAGGGACACGGGTTCTCGAAAAAAGAAAACGAAATAAAGGTATACACCAGAATGCTTGACTTTTTAGAAAAACACCAAGCATAACTGAAAAAACTTGTAGGGAATGGACCCCTACAAGTTTTTTTGATTTTTATTCATAAATTCCTACTTGATCAAAGCCATCAGCTGCTGCTAATGCTTCTTCACTCCCTTCACCATAAATATCCTCAGCAGATTGAATAATAGCATTGCGTGCATCACTAAAGTTAGAATTAGCTGTTAAATAAGTGACAAGTGCACGATAATAGATCTGACCAAGTTTTTCTTTTCCAATTTGTTCTCCTGTAATGAAGGCTGCATGGTTAATAATAGATGAATTAATATGCACGCCACCATTATCAAGGTCAGTTGGTAATTCATAAAATTCATCCATGTGTGAAGGATACATTCCACCATTGTTACTATAAGGAACATAGTCTTCATTTACAGGGAATTTGCTAGGGTCACTTAAGCTGCGTAATGCAGTTCTGCCATCTGCTTTGGCATCAGGACCCATAATATCTTCACCAACTTCCCAGTCATCTTCATCGACTAATGCACCAAAAATATCAGCAAATGCTTCGTTCAAAGCACCGGATTGTCCGCGGTAAACTAAATTTGCAGAATTGGTAATTACTCCGTGTGTCATCTCATGTGCTGCGACATCCAATCCTGCTGATAGTGGAACCATAAACGATCCATCACCATTTCCATATGTCATTTGCCGACCATCCCAAAATGCATTATTGTAATTATCTCCATAATTCACTCGAGAAACAATTGCCATTCCTTCATCATCAAGGGAATTACGATCATGCTCATTTAAATAGTATTCATATACTTTTTCCGAATTGTAATGTGCATCTACTGCAGGACGATGATACTCGTCTTTCCATGAGGCACTATTATTTGTAGCAATTTCTCCTGTATTTACATCATACGTGTAAATACCTTCTAAGCCTTCATGTGAATTATCCGATAATGTAAATTGTGTTCCTGACTTTGGTTCTTTTACTTTTGTGGTATGGATTTTACGATGGTCACCAAGGACACCTGTCCCAACACTTTTGTGAAGTTCTCCATGTTTCGCATGGGAAATTGTATTATATTGATCGATTACAGTACCATCATTAGCATCTACAAAAACAAACCAATTACCTGGTTCATCTGTTGTAAAGGTGAGATTAACTTTAAATGTTACATAATGTTCCTCTTGAAACGGGTAAATAACTAATTCTGAAGTTGGTTCATAATCTAACTGATCAGGTGCGTTTACAGCTGTCTTTGCAAGATCTATTGCTTTCTCTTTACTGATGTCAGGAGTTGTATCTAAGGTTGTGGAATCTATCTCAGGATTGTGGTGACCATTTACAGAAACAAGTTCATCATTTTCATTGTAATGGACAATAACTTCAGAACCTTCTACAGGAATACCATCTTTTGTTTGAATTAATCGCACGTGTGTCATACCAAGTTCATCTGTTTGTACGTCTTTTACATCTAAATTTTCTTCGGCATTTTCAATTCCATATGTTTGCTTGTTATTCTGTAAATGTGCTTTCGCTTTCGAGGCCTTGTTCGTTGTGTGTTTTTCTGCAAATTTTTCTTTGACGAAGATTGGAACATTTGCATTTTCATTCCATTCTTTTTGGGCTTGTACATTAGCTGTTTCAGGTACATTTACAGCTAGAACACTGCTTGCTGTAAATGAGCTTACAATGAGTGCTGATGACAAAACTGCTGGAACTACATATTTTTTCTTCAAAAAACCCCTCCTAAAAATAGTATGGTTCTAGTATATAGGGCCAGACTCTACATTTGTATAATCAATTAGGATTATTTTAAATATTTAAAATTATAATTCGAAAGAACGAGTTAATAGAGTTTGCTAGGTATAACCTATGATACTTTTTTAATTTCCTAGTAAATAAGTGTTAATGAATTTGGATTAGGATATGAACACAAAAAAGCATGTGGCATACAATATCTAGCGTAATGGATTTATATTTATCCAGCTTTAACGTCCTGTCGCATTGTTGGCACTAGTACGCCTTCTGCATCGAAACCCTGCTGACTAAAAATCACTTTATATTGACGGAACAATTCTCTGTCGGGTAAAATTAAATGTATGCTTAATGAATTATTTTCATTGAGCTATTCAAAAATAGAAAGGAGTTTCGTTTTATTTTAAAAACAACTTAAAAGCGCCAGGGCTATTTTCGGACGGGAAAGGAAATAGTTGACGAGGCGGGGGTTTATCGAATACATCGGCGGATACCTCCCGATTGTGCATCTCAGTCGTGATGCTTTTTCCAAAACAATAAGGTGACTTATTGGACAAAAGAAAAGGCAAGATGCATTCATAACACGAGAAGGGGGCAACAAAACGCCCCATCGTAAAATCGGTCGTTTGTTGTCCTTTTCACCAAGGAGGAACAACGATATGTGTGGAATTGTAGGATATATTGGACAGCAGGATACAAAGGAACTTTTATTAAATGGACTTGAAAAGTTAGAATACCGAGGATATGACTCTGCTGGGATTGCAATGTTAAATGACAGTGGATTGAATCTTTTCAAGGTAAAAGGACGAATTGCAAGACTTCGGGAAAAAGTAGATATGAACGTTCAGGCAACAATGGGAATTGGTCATACCCGCTGGGCAACACATGGAGTGCCAAGTGAAGATAATGCACATCCACATCAAAGCGCGTCTGGTCGATTTACTATTGTTCATAATGGTGTGATCGAAAATTACCAAGCATTAAAGAATGAGTATCTACAGGATGTATCATTTGGCAGTCAGACAGATACCGAAGTCATTGTGCAATTAATCGAAAAGCTATCAGAAGAATATGATACGACAGAGCAGGCTTTTCGAAAAGCAATGGATATGTTAAAAGGGTCATATGCGATTGCATTAATTGACGAAAAGGATAATGAGACGTTATATGTTGCGAAAAACAAGAGTCCATTACTAGTAGGCATTGGGGATGGCTTTAATGTTGTAGCAAGTGATGCGATGGCAACACTAAAAGTAACGGATCAGTATGTTGAAATCCAAGATAAGGAAGTAGTATTAGTAAAACGTGATCAAGTAGAAATACAAAAACTAGATGGAACGACTGTTGAACGAGAACCTTATACAGCACAAATTGATGTGAGTGATACAGAAAAGGGTACGTACCCACACTTTATGCTGAAGGAAATCGATGAGCAGCCACTAGTCATGCGTAAAATCATAAAAGAATACCAAAATGGTGATAATGAATTAAAATTAGATTCAGCAATTCGTGATGCCATGAAAGCTTGTGACCGAATTTACATCATAGCTGCTGGAACTAGCTATCATGCTGGTTTGGTGGGAAAACAATTAATTGAAAATATCGCAACTATTCCTGTTGAAGTTCATGTAGCAAGTGAATTCTCCTATAATATGCCATTACTATCTGAAAAACCATTATTTATCTTCATCTCACAAAGTGGTGAAACAGCAGATAGTCGTGCAGTGTTAGTAAAAGTAAAAGAATTGGGTCATCCAGCATTAACGATTACCAATGTGCCAGGATCCACCCTTTCTCGTGAAGCAGATTATACGTTACATTTGTATGCTGGTCCAGAAATTGCAGTAGCATCTACGAAAGCGTACACAGCACAAATAGCTGTATTAGCAATCTTAGCTGTTGATACAGCGCAGGCAAAAGGAAATAATTTAGATTTTGACCCAATGCAAGAGTTGGGAATTGTTGCAAGTGCAATGGAAGCATTAACCGATCAAAAGGAAGCAATTGAAGCGTTAGCGAGAGATTACTTAAGCACGACACGAAATGCATTCTTTATTGGTCGTAGTACGGATTATAATGTTTCGATGGAAGGTTCATTAAAACTAAAAGAAATTTCCTATATCCAAGCAGAAGGGTTTGCTGGAGGGGAATTGAAACATGGAACAATCGCTTTAATTGAAGATGGAACCCCTGTTATTGCACTTTCAACACAGGAAAATGTAAACTATTCTATTCGTGGTAATGTGCAGGAAGTAGTGGCAAGAGGTGCAAATGCCATGGTAATTAGTATGAAAGGTCTAGAGCAAGATGACGATGCATTTGTTCTTCCACAAGTGCATGAATTATTGACTCCGTTAGTAAGCGTTGTTCCTTTACAACTATTAGCATATTATGCAGCATTACACCGTGACCGCGATGTTGATAAGCCACGTAACCTTGCAAAAAGTGTTACTGTTGAGTAATTGAGGGCAAGATTGCTGAATTCCTTGTAGCACATGGAGAGAAGAATAGGTTTTTGTAATAGTATAAAAGAACCGGGAGTATGTTATTAATACATCTTTCCGGTTCTTTTTTTTATCACGTGTTAACTGGCAGTAAGACCCCACTGAATGAGTTGTCTTTATACTAGAAAGCAACAATACTTTAAACATAGCCTTCTGATAAAAGCATTATATTTTGCAAAAAATAGTTATATGGAAAGGAGGTCATGATATGGATCAAAAAAATAAGCAAAAGTATAAAATAGTAACGGGAAAATATCAATCAAAAGCAGGGGATTTAGAGTTTGGTTATGAATATACAACGGGAAATCGTTTGAGTAGAAAAGGTAGAAAAGATACAAAACAGAATAATTAAATCGATATAGGAAACTCTGATGCAAATGTCACATCAGAGTTTCTCCAATAGCGCTATGAGTTATTATATACTTGAGAAATTTCTTTTTTCGCAATTTGTTCATTTGCCGCTTCCAATTCTTTATGCTCATCAACCGAATCACCAGCATAGTTATCCTCTTCCTGTAACGGGTTGTTAGTATTCAACCCATTATGAACATTTAGTTCACCATCCATATTGGAAATAGTGGGACGTTCGAATTTCTTTTTTGGTTTTTGTGTCATTTCTGTTTCACCTCCCGCCTATTTTTTGATAAATTCATGTCACTATACGTCTTTCTTTCGGTCGCATGGTTGAAAGATGCTATAATAGAAATGTAAAGCATAAGTATAGAAGAGATACCATTGTTACCGTCACCGAACCAAGTGTTAAATTTTTTCAAAAGGAGAGGGATATAATGAGAAGTACCATTCGAAAAGGGTTAGCTTTAGGATTAGGGCTTGCTGTAACAAGTAAAGAGCAAGCACAAAAAGTTGTAGATGAATTAGTGGAACGTGGGGAATTAAGTAAACAAGAATCCAAAGAATTTTTTAATGAACTACTAGAAAAAGGCAAGGAAACACAAAAACAAGTTGATGAAAAGATACAACATAAACTAAACCAGTTGCTAGATGAAGCAAATCTTGCAACAAAAGAAGAAGTGGATGCATTGAAAGAGCGCGTGGAAGAACTTGAAAAGCAATTAGAACAAACAAAATAAACAAAAGGTTTTGAAGCTTATTGTATCGCCAATAAGAAAAGGGACGGCATTCGCTATAAAATTATGGCGATTGCCGTGTTTTTCTAAAAAGGAGGGGTTTCTATTTTTGAAAAGCGGATTCGCCAACTTCAACGTTACCGGGATATTGTTATTGCATTTTCTCATTATGGATTTGGTTATATTGCGATGGAGTTAGGTCTACATGATTTGTTATCGCTGCCAAAACGATTATTTGTAAAAGGCTATAAAGAAACACGAACAAAAACGACTGGAGAACGTGTCCGTTTGTTTTTGGAGGAATTAGGTCCTACGTTTGTAAAATTAGGCCAATTTGCCAGTACCCGTTCCGATGTCTTACCTCCAGATATCATACTGGAATTAGAGAAGTTGCAAAATCATGTACCACCATTTGCCTTTGAAGATGTAAAGGATACGATTGAAGGGGAATTGGGTGGCCAATTAAAGGATTACTATACTACATTTCAGGAAACCCCTCTAGCGGCTGCTTCAATTGGACAAGTACATTATGCCACACTTCATTCCGGTGAAGCAGTAGCAGTTAAAGTACAGCGACCAAATATTACTAGTACGATTAAAACCGATTTAGAAATTCTTGAAGACTTGGCAATGATAGCAGAGTCTCGATTGGAATGGGCAGCACGCTATAAAGTGCAGGAGATTATACAGGAATTTTCCAAATCATTACAAGCAGAGTTGAATTATGCTTTTGAAGGGCGAAGTGCAGTTAGGATAGCCAATCAGTTTAAAGAAGATGAACATATTCATATCCCAAAGGTGTATTGGGACTACACAACAAAAAAAGTATTAACGATGGAATATGTCCAAGGAATAAAATTAAATGATGATGAACAGCTAAATAAGGTTGGTGCTGACCGCAAACTGTTAGCGGAACGGGTTGTTCGAGCATTATTTCATCAGGTTTTTATTGAGGGTTTTTTCCATGGTGATCCACATCCTGGGAACATTGTTGCAAAGTCAGGTAATAGTATTATTTTTATGGATTTTGGGTTAGTAGGACGGATTACACCGGATATGAAAAAGCAGTTATCTGATTTGGTTATCGCATTGATGCGCCAAGATACAGATGGTATGATAAAGGTTATTACCCGTATGGGAGTTGTACCAGAAGATGTAAATTACCGACAGCTGCGAAAAGACTTGGATCAATTACGAGATAAGTATTACGATCTTCCGTTCAGTCAAGTTAGTATAGGAGAAGCCGTTAATGATCTGTTTTCAATCGCTTACCAGCATCAAATACGTATTCCAGCTGATTTAACCCTATTAGGCAAAACGTTATTGACAATCGAGGGCATGGTGGAGAAGTTGGATCCAGATCTTAGTATCATTAAAATGGCAGAACCATTTGGAAAACAATTATTGAAGGAACGGTATCATCCGAAACGTGTGGCAGGAAGTATATGGCAAGATTTAGCGGAATACGGGGAAGTTATTTCCGAATTGCCGAAGAACATCCAAGATTTAAAAGCGGTTGTGCAAAAGGGAAAAATCAGAATGGAAATTTCCATGCCAGAACTAGATCAGTCTTTAAAAAAATTAGATCGTATTAGTAACAGGCTTTCCTTCAGTATTGTATTGTTATCCTTTAGTATCATTATGGTAGGCTTAATCGTTGGATCTGCATTAATGAGACAATCCACTTTATTATGGGACATTCCTGTAATTGAAGTTGGCTTTATTATCGCTATATTGATGTTTTTATGGATTCTATTTGCCATTTTTAAATCTGGCAGGTTTTGACGGAAGTGCCGTCACTCCCCCTTTTCTCTAAATTTATCCCGCATGTAACGGGCAGTAAGACCCCCACTTCAAGATTTCTTAGGAGATCCAAGAAAGATAAGTGGGGGATCAAACTGCCCGTAAATGTCCGATTCGTTCAACTAACAATCAGTGGGGGAGGAAACGAAACCTCCACTAATTGAAGTTTCACTTTATTTTTAGGCTCTTTTCTAAAAGCTTGTTGTTTTTCAAGTAGTATTTATCTTAATGAAAAGTTGATAAATTATGCGTCCTAAAATTGCACCATTGATTTCCGCTTCGGACAGTCGCTTTTATGTCTCTGGTGAAAGCGAAGTATATTTCCGAAGCGGGTTAAAGAACCAACTGACAGCTTAAGTTAAGACACATCATATAGAAGTTGTAACGTTAAAAAACAACAAAGAATACAAAATGAGCATATCTAAAAAAGGAGTATCAACCAATGAACATACCAGTCTTGTATGAAGACAATCATTTGCTTGTAGTAGAAAAGCCAGTGAACATACCAGTACAAGAAGATATAACAAAGGATCCAGATTTATTATCGATCCTTAAAGAAGATATAAAAAAACGCTATCAAAAGCCAGGAAATGTTTTCTTGGCACTTGTACATCGGTTGGATCGTCCTGTTGGGGGTGCTATGGTGTTTGCAAAGACATCCAAGGCGGCATCCCGTTTATCAGACTCCATGAGAAGAGGGAAATTTGATAAAAGTTATATGGCTGTTGTAAGAGGAGAGCCCCAGGCTGAACAAGCGACTTTAGAACATTATTTATGGAAAGATAGATCAAAAAATAAGGTATATGCTGTTTCACCACAATACAAACAAGCAAAGAAAGCAAAACTAGCATATAAGGTTGTAGATCAAACAAAACAATTTAGTTTACTAGAAATTCAGCTTTATACAGGAAGGCCACACCAAATCCGAGTACAATTATCCGAAACAGGGTGTCCTTTATACGGCGATCAAAAGTATGGACAAGGCCTAAATAAACATGGTCAGCAAATTGCGTTATGGGCAAACGAACTATCATTTGAACACCCTACGAAAAAGGATATTATTACGGTTCATTCCACTCCACCAAGTGAATATCCTTGGGAACAATTTGATGTATTGGATGGATGAGGTTAAATTTAGTAGATAAGCATGGAGGTGATTAGTTGGATACACAGCATATTATTCAAAAGGTCAAAAAGCGTCAACCATCGATAATGGGGTATAAGCATTTTCGGAAATCTGCTGTTTTAATACCACTTATAGAGGTAGAAGGCGAAACTCACATTTTATTTGAAGTAAGATCAATGGCGTTACGTAGTCAGCCTGGCGATATATGTTTTCCAGGTGGCCGGATTGACAAGGAGGATGAGAGTCCAAGAGATTGTGCAATTCGCGAAACATCAGAAGAGTTAGGAATTCTAAAAACTGGGATTCAAGACGTAACTCCACTTGACTACGTCGTTTCTGATTTTGGCAGAATCATTTACCCTTATATTGGTACCATCACCAAGGAACATGACATCACACCAAACCCTTCCGAAGTAGCACAGGTTTTTACAGTACCATTAGCATACTTTCTTCATACATCTCCTGAGATTTACAAAGTTAAACTTAATGTAGTGCCAGAAGCGGATTTTCCTTTTGATTCAATCGTAGGTGGGGAAAACTATAATTGGCAATTACGTCATATTGATGAGTTTTTTTATCGATATGAGGATAAAGTCATTTGGGGATTAACCGCTAAGATCTTGCATCATTTCATCACTGTTGTTCAACAGGAGGAAATACAATAAAAACGTCCATCAGCTTTCATTCAGAAGCTGTTGGACGTTTATTTTTTGAAAGGTAGGAAAGTATAAAAAGTTGCTGTCATTACTGCCTTGGATGGGAAAGGCTACGTCCAGCTTCAGCGCCTACCCCCTCGAGGTCATAAGTCAATCCACATTACGCGCAAAAAGCACCACGTCGAGGCTTGGCTTATGCTTGGCAGATAAGAAACTACTTACTGCATAAGTGCAACTAAGGCTTTCGCCACTTGGCGACAAGCCAAGTTTTCTAATCGGGGGTAATCAAGGCACTTGCGCTTTTGTTCGGGACTTCGAAATAAATGCTGCAAACGCTGTGCCAAGGGAGAGGAGGATAAATAATGATCCAACCATGGCATTGTCTTCTACTGTCGTTCTTTCAATAATAATTCCGCCAATGAAGGAACCGAATGCAATTCCAAAATGCAAGGCAGAGTTATTTAAGCTTTGCTGAATATCCGCATTTTGTGGAGACTTTTGAATAAGATAGCTTTGCACAGCTGGAGTAATTGCCCAACTTAATATTCCCCATATAATGACACCACCAAGAAATACTGGTAAAGCAAAGGTTGTATATGGAATCGAAAATACGGTGATAACAAACAGAATGATACCAATAACAGCTGTTCGTCTGCTTCCATATAAATCCGCAAGTGTACCACCAATGCCACCACCACTTACTGCAGCTACACCGAATACAAAGAATACAATACTAACTAGGGTACCTTGAATGCCCATTGTTTCATTTAGAAAAGGGACAAGATAGGCATATAAAACAGTGTGTCCTGTCATATAGAGAAAGGTGGTTGTTTGTGCAAATAGGATTTTTTTCTGTTTTAATGTTTGTAGTTGCTCCTTTAGTCCGATAGCTGGTTTGGGTGCGACTCGATCCATGAGATAATATACACCGATTATAGAAAGTATTGTTAAAATCGTAATCATAAGAAATGGAGCACGCCATCCAAATGTATTTCCTAACACTAAACCAATTGGAACACCTAACACAAGAGAGCCACTAACCCCCATAGATACAATTCCAATTGCTCTTCCTCTATATTGAGGACGTACAAGTGTTGGTGCCATGACAAGACATAATATAATGAGTAAGGCACCACTTGTTGCTGAAATAACTCTTCCTAGAAATAAAATACTATATGTTGGACTAAAAAGTGTCACAATATTTCCAATGAGGAAAATACATAGTGAAATAAGTGTTAATCGTTTTCGTTCTATATTAGACGTTAAAAATAATAATATTGGTGAGGCAATTGCAAAAATAAGAGAAAAAATAGTAATTAGAAAGCCAGCCTGTCCAAGCGTGACATTCATATCTTCTGCAATAAGATCAAGTAGTCCACTAATAATTAATTCAACCATTCCAATTACAAAAGAGACAATCATTAAGAAATATACTCGTTTATCCATGTTATGACGCCTTTCTATAGAAGTTCCGGCTTTAATCGTACGCTCTTTTACAGGAAAAGACAAGAAGAGTTATCAATCCTATTATTGAAATTAACCATGATTGTTTGTCGCATGCACTCTAGATCAGGTAAAATGAAGGAAACTAAATGACCTAAAGGAGGAATTGCAATGGCAACATTACAGGAATTACATAACAATTCGGATTGGGACTATCTTCTAGAGATATCTGCGGAAAAACCAGTTCTCCTTTTTAAGCATAGTACTACCTGTCCAATCAGTGCAGGTGCATTTGATCAGTACCAATCGTTTCTAGCAAATGGTGAACATGTACCTCAAAGCTATATGGTGAAGGTAATCGAGAGTCGTACAGTTTCAAACCAAGTGGAAAGAGATACAGGAGTGAAGCATGAATCACCACAAATCTTTCTAATACGTGATAAAGAGGTAGTATGGCATACCTCGCATGGAAACATTACAGCAGAGTCCATCAAAGAAGCACTTAACCAGAAATAGGAAGTGACAGGAATGGGACGTAATGTTTATCAATTTACTATTTCAACTAAGGAAAAACAGTCGTTTACCAATCTAGACACCTATTTGAAAAGAGCATTATCTGATAGTGGAGTGAACGATGGCATTATGGTAGTATATTGTCCACATACAACGGGAGCTATTACGATTAATGAGAACGCTGATCCCGACGTAAAAATAGATTCACATCTGGGATTAAATGAGACATTTCCTAATAAAACTGAATATATCTATATGGAAGGGAACTCAGACGGCCATATGAAATCATCGGTAATTGGTGCAAGTGAAACATTGATTATAGAAGATGGGAGTATCCTATTAGGGACATGGCAAAGTGTCTATTTTACAGAATTTGATGGTCCAAGAACACGAACTATTTATCCCGCATGTAACGGGCAGTAAGCCCCCCACTTCAAGAGTTCGAGGAGACCCAGAAAGATAAGTGGGGGATCAAACTGCCCGTAAATGTCCGATTCGTTCAACTAACTAACAATCAGTGGGGGGAGGAAAGGAAACCCCCACTTATTGAAGTTTCACTATATGTAAAAGTAATGGAGGGTTAAACCCCCTCCACTTATGCGTTTTACCCCAACTTTTCCTGCTATATATGATGAAATTCTTGCACCTTCATGAGTCTTCTATATCAATCCTAATATTTAGAAAAGCACCCGATTGTAGTAAAACGAGTGATTTCTATTATTTAGTTAGTTCGAATTTCTTGTCGCATAAATAAAATATAGGCAATGGCAAAGCAGATCATGGTCGCGGCAATTAATCCAGTTAATTGTGGCCATATGAGCAATAGGCTTTGACTTAACGGCAATGGGCTTACGACTGCACCAGCTGTTTGTTCCATTGTTAATGGTCCTAGACTTCTAACAGTTGGTGACAATAAGATCGTTGTTGATTCATTAAACAAATGGTTTGGTGAAAGTCGCATTAAATTCAGGATTGTTTCTTGGTGATCAACAACTTGTGTTGGATCCGTTATAGACTCTGGGTTAAGGAGTGAATTTGAAAATAAGCGAACAATGATAGAGTAAAACACATTAAAGAATAACCATACAGCAATTCCAGACAGTGCTGCTGTTGCAGAGTTCTTAAAGACGGTTGAGAATAGGATCGCCAAGTTTAACCAAAATGCAATATAGACAATACATAATAGGAGAAAACATACGATTCTTGTAAACTCTTCCCCTGTTGGAGGGATACCTAATAATAGAATACCCAATGCTGTCACAAGGAACCCGAGTGAGAAAAACAAAATGGTGTTTAATAATAATGCCGAAACAAACTTTGCATTTAATACAGAATCCCTTGGGATGGGATGGGCCATTAACCGACTTAATGTCCCTCGACTTCTTTCGGAACTAATGGCATCAAACCCAAGAGCAATCCCAAAAAGTGGACCAAGAAACCCAACAAATGTAATGAAAGATGGTAGTGTTCCATCTGATGTTGTAAAAATTGTCAAAAATAAATAAGACTGGCCAATTTGATCTACTTCTTCCGCATTCTCTAATGTGTCCGAAATGGTAGTAACGGCTGTATATAAAGAGCCAAAAGATGTTAGTAAGATAATAAGAAGCAGGATAATAATACGCCAACTTCTTAAGTTATCAGTAAATTCTTTACGAACGATTGCCCAAAATGCTTGTGTGTTTGTATTAGTAGCAGCAGACCCACTAGGTTTTACTAGTCCCGAGAAGAAGTCTTTCACTTGTTCTTTTTTATTAGCGAGATCCATGTTGCTCACGCCCTTCAAAATAACGATGATAAATTTCGTCTAACCCAAAATGCTTATTCGTCAATTGATATAATTTAGCACCAGACTTAATAATGAGTTGGCTGATAACAGATGATATATCTTGTTTACTGTACACTTCTAGTTCGTTACCGTTCTTTTTTACATTTGTTACATAGTCGGTTTGCCGTATTTTTTTCATTAGTTCTTCCTTAAGAGGGGACGCTTGGACCACTGTGACAAAGGTATCTTGTTTAAATAACTGTCTTGCTAATTCGGTAATATTTCCTTCGGCTAATAATTTCCCCTCAACAAAAACTCCTACTCGATCACAAATTTGTTGAACTTGGTGTAGCTGATGGGAGGATAGCAATACCGTAATTCCCTCTTCTTTGTTTAACGTCTTGATCAGATGTAATAATTCGCGAACCCCTTCTGGATCTATTCCCAATGTTGGTTCATCCAAAATAATAATTTCAGGGTTTTTGATTAACACATCAGCTAAACCAAGTCGTTGTTTCATCCCTCTTGAATATTTGCCTGTTTTTTTATGTGCTGATTCGCTTAAATTTACTTTTTCTAATAAGTCGTAAGCTCGTTTTTCCGCAATCTCTCTCGATATGTTATTTAATTCTGCCGTATATAGAAGGTTTTCAAAGCCTGTCATATGATGATAAAACCCTAAGTTATCAGGAAGGTACCCTACTCTTCGTTTGACATCAATTGGGTTACGAATAGAGTCAAATCCACAGACATGAATACTTCCGTTAGTTGGTTCTATGAGACCTAATAACATTAAAATGGTAGTTGTTTTTCCAGCTCCATTTGGTCCTAATAAACCAAATATTTCTCCTCTAGGAATGGAGAGGGATAATTGGTTTACAGCATATTGCTCATCATATTGCTTTGTTACGTCATTAATTTCGATGATCGATGCTGTCACGCTTATCTCCTCCCATATTTGCGATAAATATAGTACAGTCCACCAAGAACTCCAACAATGATGAGGACACCGATAA
Organism: Oceanobacillus halotolerans; assembly: GCF_010993955.1. Lineage (GTDB taxonomy): Bacteria > Bacillota > Bacilli > Bacillales > Amphibacillaceae > Oceanibacillus_A > Oceanibacillus_A halotolerans. The sequence continues at coordinate 33,198 of NZ_WIXL01000010.1, forward strand.
TGCCCCATAATGTCGATGTTTGAACAGATACACGAAAGTCTGCTTCAGCTGAAGCCTCTGTGGCGGATGCAGAAATGGTAGTGACATAGTCCCCCGCTAATGCATCATCTCCTGCAGTAAGTGTTGCTTTGACAGTTTTAGACTCACCAGCCTCTATTTCTGTAATGGTACTTTTGTCAAATTCAGATTCCCAATTTGGAGGGGTTGTAGCAGATAATTCAATATTGGTAAGTTTTGCTGTTCCCGTATTTTCAACAACTATATCTATTACACGACTGTCTCCTGCAGTAATATCAGTACTTAAATTCCCTGTAGGTGTTGTGACATTAAGATCATAGGTCCCTGTAATAACAGCTTCTAATGTTTCCTCGGCTGATGTACCGCTTCCCGCAACTTGAATTGGTATTTCATACGTATCAGCAGTCGCATTTTCAGGTGGTGTTACATCAATTGTAACGGATGTTTCACTATTCGCATCAACCGTTACAGATGTTACATTATCTCCATCTGCTTTATACTGGACTGCCCATCCTTCAGGTGCACTTGAAGTTAGTGCATAGTTTTGCTCTTCGGCTGTTCTATTTTGGATGGTAGCAGAATAGGAAAAGCTTGACCCCGTGTCTCCTTCTAAATTCGGCTGATCTACTGATAGTTCCGTTTTAAATGTTCCTTCTTCGGTTACAGTTGTTAAAAAAGGTAAAGAAGATTGATTTCCATTCTCATCAGTTGCAACAAGATTAAAGGAATAATCATCCTTTTCAATTTCAAGTGGCACGGATACTTCTAAACCGATGGTTTGTTCACTATTTCCTAAAATAGATAATTGTTGAATATCGTTCCCGTCTGCAGTAATGCTGTAGGACCAATCCTCTGGTAATCCATCGACATCAAATGTAACATTCTGGATATTTGATTCGTTGTTGATGATATCAACGGAATAATTAATAGATTCCCCTGGTGTTACCGAAAGTCCTGTATAAGGAGTAAATAAAGATACCTCCGCAAATGCCTTACTGTTACTAAGTGTAAGTGATGTGAGAAGCATTACCATAAGTAATGAAATAAGCTTTTTGTACACCTTTAAAACCCCCTAATGAATTTTTCATAGATGATACGCATAAATGAAACAAAGGGATTTATTTTTTTAAAAAAAAGTTGTAAAATTTATCCCACATGTAACGGGCAGTAAGACCCCCACTTCAAGATTTCGAGGAGACCCTGAAAGATAAGTGGGGGGTCAAACTGCCCGTATATGTCCGATTCGTTCAACTAACAATCGGTGGGGGAGGAAAGGAAACCCCCACTGATTGAAGTTTCACTTTATCAAAAAAGTAGTGGTGAGGGGGATATTATGGATGATAATCAGGAAAGTATCCAATTACTAAAGCAAATTGCCGCAGGGTCCCGACACTCATTTGATAGGTTTTATGAAAAACATATAGAATTTATCTTCCGTATTGCCTTCCAATTAGTTAAAGATAAAGCGGAAGCGGAAGATATTTGCCATGAAGTATTCTTGGAAGTGTTTCAAAAGTATCATCAATATAATTCACGAAAAGGTAGTGTAAAAGCATGGTTAGCTGTCAAAACAAGAAGTAGATCACTCGACCGTTTACGGAAAAAGAAACCATTATTAATTCACAAGCTAGAACGTATCGTTGTACAGGAGGAAATAGGTGCAGAAGTACAATTTCTTTCCCAGTTAGAGAGAAAAGTATTAATGGAGGCGTTGAGTCATATTCCAAATGATCAGAGGGAAGCCATTTATAATGCTTATTTCAAAGAAAGGACTCAAAAAGAAATAGCACAGATCATGGATAAACCATTGGGCACTGTTAAGTCACTGATTCGTTATGGAATCCAAAACCTTCGTAAACAAAAGTCAATTCTTCAGTGGGTGGAGTCTAACGGGGGTGGTGAGAAATGACGTTTGGTCAACATATTGAAGAACAACAGGTTATTGATTATGTCTTAGGCAATTTGTCAGAACAACAAGAGATAAACATTACCGAACATACAGAACAATGCTCGAAGTGCCAAGCTATGTTAGCGGATTGGTCTCAAGTCTTACAACCAGAATCAGAAATAGATGTAAAACCATCACCATCTTTAAAAGAAAAAATTTGGGAGGAAAAAGAAAGGAAACAGATACCAAAGCAGAAGATTAAGCGACATCCGAGGCTTTTATGGGTGATGGGAAGTGTTGCTGTTCTATTGTTTTTATTAGTTGAGCTGCTTCCAAAAACAACGGTTCCAAATTATACGGCTAATTCATCTTTTGAAGTCATGCATAATGGAGAAATATCAGATGATTCTATTCAAACAAATCCACAAACAAAGCAGCTAGAAATAGAATCAATCGCTGACTTTGATGATGTATCTGGGGATATATGGGTAAATGATCGGTATGAAGAACTATTAGTTGAAGTAGAAGGCTTGCTAAATAGACAGGATAAAGATTACCAATTATGGCTCATCTATCCGAATAATACGATGAAGGGTGAACTACTATCGATAGAAAACGGTTCATCCCGTGTTTTAATAAAAGGAAAAGATGTAAGTGAATTTGAATTAATTAAAGCTAGTCTAGAGCCAGTTGGTGGTAGTAAGAAACCAAGTGGTCCAGATAGTTTTATTGTTGAATTAGGAGATTAAAAGGATTATGGTTGGGAGGATTTAGAGTCTAAATCATATGAATTAATTTATACGGAATTAAGCTTTATTATGGGTCACAAAACTGGTGGCCAACTGAAACGAGCTTTGAAATGATGGTTGGTTGGCACCATACTCGTTCGAAATACGAGTTGGCTTAATGTAGAATTAGCTTTAGACATATGTAAGGGTTGGCTGTTTTATAAAAGATTGCTGCTTTTTCAAGCATTAATCTTAATGTATAGTTGATGTATTATGCGCAGTAACTTACCGTTCCAGCAGAACATTTCGCTTTCACCAGGGGCACAAGTGTGTCATCTGTTCAAACTTGTTTTCACAGTGTCTTCGTAGCCAGGGACCCGGCCTCAGCCTCCAGTGACGCACAGAACTTCTTTTAGGGGTCTTCGGACACGTGTTGTTTCCATAGGAGAGTCTCCGTGTTCTGCCTACACTTTAAGTGCGTGTTCAAAAAGGAGGATTAAAAGGGCCGAGTCGGCTAAGGTCTCAGGCGTCCTGTTACAACGCCGACACTAGTACGTCCTGTACGTCGGAAGTTCGAGGCAGCGTAGCTTTGAGTAACGGACTTCCACAGGATGTGGTGACTTCTACGTTGGTCACAGGACGTGGACGATTTTAGTAGAAGTTCCTTAGTTCGTTTAATACATGAGTAACGGAAAAGCAAGCTAACGAATAAATTCGATGTATCATTTTCACCGGACTTTTTGAACAACCTCTTTAAGTACTTTAAGAATGAACAATAGCATAATGAAGGTTGTGAGTATCAACTAGCGCATGAAAAACATGAAGACTCCTGGTTCATCGGCTAAGAACGGGTCACGTCGTGTTCGTCGAAACGAGCCTAAAAGACCCCGCAGTGTGGGTTTTCACGAGGAGGCTCGTGGGGAGTCCACGGAAAGCGATGTGTTTTCCGTAGCAGTAATTATATTTGAAACTTTACGACGCATTATATGGAAGATGCAATGCAGAAAATAACATGGAATGAATAAAGAGCCTAAAGATTAGATGAATCCATTTATCATGGAAAGGTTTTCTTTATTACATTAGCTAAAACCTTATCCGTTCCAGTAGCTTCTATCAAGTGAAGGCAATGCGTATCAATGCATTTCTCGCATGGTATAAACAGTATAACTATGACGTAAACAATGTGAAGAAACATAACTCTACATTAATACGATAACAATTACTAAATACACATGGCATTGGCTCTGAAACGGCTGATGTCATGTTACTTTATGCTTTTGAAGTACCAGTATTTCTTGTGAAGGTGTATACAAGAAGAATCTATCAACTATAGGCTTTGATATGCCAAAATTGTATGATGCCTTAAGAATTCTATTAGTTGATACTTATCCTAATAAGCAAGATAATATTAGTGGAGCTAGTTTTCTAGTTTCACTATTATTATGGAGGGGATTTAGATGAGAGCAGCAGTTTGGCACGGCTTAAGAGATATTCGGGTAGAGACTAAAGAAGTCCCTAAAGTTTCTAGTAATCAAGTAAAAGTAAAAGTAGCTTGGGCTGGGATATGTGGTAGTGACTTACATGAATACACAACAGGCCCCGTTACATTGCCAGCAGACAACCCTGACCCATTAACCGGTGTACAAGCACCACTTACAATGGGACACGAATTTTCTGGTGTTGTGGAAGAAGTAGGACAAGATGTTAGTGATATCAAAGTTGGAGATAAAGTAGCGATTAACCCATTAATCATTAGCGGAAATCACGAGGATCCATTAGTGGATATGTTTAATGGATTTGGTTTTGTTGGGTTAAATAGTGATGGCGGATTTGCAGATTTTGTCGTAGTAGATGACAAACATGCTATAAAACTTCCAGATGCGATGTCTTTGGAGAATGGAGCATTAGTAGAACCTGCAGCGGTTTCCGTTCAGGCAATTAAAGAATCTGGTTTGCAATTTGGAGAAAAAGTTGCTGTTTTTGGTGTAGGACCAATCGGATTATTAACGATTATTGCAGCAAAAGCTGCGGGTGCGAAAGAGATTTTTGCATTTGACCTTTCTGAAACACGATTAGCAAAAGCGAAAGAAGTTGGCGCAACACATGCGATTAACTCTGGCGAGAAAAATCCTGTAGAATATGTGCATTCGATTTATCCAGTTGGTGTAGATCGAACATTTGAAGTAGCAGGTGTGGCACCTACCTTTAATCAAGCAATTTCTGTGACACGTCCGCGTGGAGTTATGACCATTGTATCCATATTCGAAAAGCCTGTAGAATTTAACCCAATGCAACTAACGGCAAGTGGTGTTCGTATTGCTTCTTCACTTGCTTATGAACCAGATGTATTTAAAACAACAGTGGAACTAATTGGAACAGGTCAACTTGATGTATCCCCTGTTATAACAGACCGTATTGAATTAGAAGAAATCGTTGATAAAGGCTTTGAATCATTAATCAATGATAAATCACAAGCGAAAATCCTTGTTAAACTTAGTGGCGAAAACTAAATTACAAACTCTTTAAAATAGATCAGCAAGCAAAAGGTAGGTTATAGCACCTTGCTTGCTGATTTTTTTACACGTTAGGAAAGTATAAAATTTTAGCCAAGAAGTGGACTTGACGTAGCTAAAATTTTAATGTCCCAAGTATAGGAAAAACTAACACCTTCGCTAAAAGACGAGCGAATGCGAGTTTTTCTAATGGCTCAAACAATACATAGTCCAAGATTTTCTTATAATTAGAGATTCTGTACAGTATGGACAATCCTACTATATAATAGATAACGTAACTTATTTTTAGGAGGATACAATAGCATATGCTAAAACATGCATTTAACCAATTCCGATTTATGGGGATTTTAGACGGTACATCCCTTGTGGTGTTATTATTTATTGCCATGCCATTAAAATATATTTGGAATTTACCTGAAGTAGTAAGTGTAGTAGGTGCGCTACATGGTGGAATCTTTACGATTTACTGTGTTGCGATTATATATGCTACGATTTTCGTGAAATGGCCATTTCGTTTCACAATTGGCGGCTTTCTAGTAGCATTCATTCCATTTGGAAACTTCGTATTAGATAGCAGACTGAAAAAATGGAAACAACAGCAACTTACTACAACGGTTGCCACATATAATTAATAATAGAAGGGGGAAGGAATTAGAAAACTTCCCCCTTTTCATAAGATAAGGAAATAAAAAGGACCAATATTGCGCAGTAGATGGATTATGCGCAGCAAATTAAAGCCGTTGATTTCCACTTCGGACAGTCACTTTCACCACGGGCATAAGTGCGACATCTGTTCAAACTTTACGTTTTCACAGTGTCTTCTTTACCGCAGGCACGGCCTCAGCCTCTTCGGAAGAAAACCACTTCCTGTGGGGTCTTCGGACACGTGCTTTTACTGCAGGAGTCGACTGTCCTACTCTCCAATCAACTATTGTATTAGCATCAATGATGATATTAATAAGAAATTGAACATGAGCTAGCGGAGGAAATACACGGAGACTCCTGCGGGAAGAGAGGCATAGGTGAGATCCCAGAGTGCGTAGCACGAGGAGGCTCAACAGCCGCCCGCGGAAAGCGAAGTGTATTTCCGTAGCGGTTTTTTAGATAAAACTACTGCGCATAATATAGAAATTATTCATTAGGGTTCATACTGGAATAAGCAACAAACAGTCTTCATAAATACAACCGATTCATACATACTAATAAACGGGCAATGGAAAGATTGGAGATGATTGGATGAGCAATGATGAGCGTGTTGCTGAACAAGATCGTGTCAATAGGGTTGTGAAAGAAATTGATCAGAAGGCAGAAGCTCTGATTGAAAAGTCAAAAGGGTTTAAAGAAAGCGTTATTGACCTTCGTAAAACGTTCTGGGATGATGTCACGGTAAACCTGGATGAACCAGATGATGTCATTGAAACACAGGCTAGTATTAAACAACAAGCTGAATTATTAATACAACAAGAGACTGTTCACGGAAAAATAGATCAGCAATTAAAAACATTGAAGCGATTAAAGGACTCTCCTTATTTTGGCCGGATAGATTTTCGAGAAAATGGCGAAGAAAACGCAGAGAAGATATATATTGGCATTGCGTCGTTAATGGACCAACAAGAAGAAAACTTTCTTATTTATGATTGGCGTGCACCGATATCTAGTCTTTATTATGATTATCCTCCAGGTGAAGCAATGTATGAAACGGTTGGTGGGAAAATTACTGGTGAGATATCGCTAAAGCGCCAATTTATTATACGTCAAAGTAACATTATGGGGATGTTTGACACTGGAGTTACGATTGGAGATGAAATGCTTCAACAGGCACTTGGAAATAACGCTAGTACAACAATGAAAAATATAGTGGCAACTATCCAACAGGAACAGAATAAAATCATTCGGAATGAACGTAGTCATATACTATTTGTACAGGGTGTAGCTGGTAGTGGTAAAACGTCAGCAGCCTTACAGCGAATAGCTTACTTAATGTATCGTTATCGAGATACCTTACATCCCGAAAACGTTGTATTATTTTCACCAAATCCGTTATTTTCTAGTTATATATCGAATGTGCTTCCAGAGTTAGGAGAAGCAAATGTAAGACAAAATACGTTCCTAGATTATTTAAAAGAAAAAGTTGGTACGAGTCTAACCATTGAGTCCCCTTTTGAACAGCTGGAATATGTTTTAACGAATGAAGAAGCGGATCCAATACGAATGGAAAACATGAATTATAAATCAAGTTTGGCATTCAAACAGTTAGTAGATGCATATATTGATACATTGCAAGAAGATGGGATGCGCTTTAAAAATGTTGTCTTTCGAAAGCAAGTTCTCATCTCAGGAGAAGAAATTCATGATTACTTTTATCAGTTAGATCGATCCATTCCAATATTTAATAAACTCGAGATGGTTGCAAAATGGATCATACGGAAACTACGACAATTTCAAAAGAAAGAAAAAGATAAAGATTGGGTAATGGCAGAAGTTGAGCTATTAGATAAAGAGGATTATGCAAAAGCCTACCAAGAAACGCAGACAGTTGAAGATGGAGAATATACGGATTTAGAGGAAGACATCCTGCGAAAGTGGGTTGTTCAAAAGTATGTTTCTCGGTTAATAAAACGAATCAAACGGTTTGAATTTGTTCATATTGTCGCAACTTATCATGATATGTTTACAAGGTGGGAGCCAACGTTAGAAACACCAACAAATTGGGGGGGAATTACAGAAATCACTACCAAGCATTTAAAAGATCGGTTTTTAACGTGGGAGGATGCAGCACCATTTGCGTATTTCCAAGACCGGATAATGGGTGACAATGAAGACCGCTCTGTGAGACATTTATTTATTGATGAAGTACAAGATTACTCAGAATTTCAATTTGCTTATATTCGGTATTTGTTTCCCTATACGCGAATGACATTGTTAGGGGATGTAAATCAAGCAATTTACACGTATGCGACAAAGGAAAATCCATTGAATCGAGATAGGTTGCAACAGAATCATGAACGAATTACTCTCTCAAAGAGTTACCGTTCCACAAAGCAAATTGTAAATTTTACGAAGTATTTTGCACCAGGGAATGAAGAAATAATTCCGTTTAATCGGGAAGGGAATAAGCCAAGAATAATTCAAACAGACCATCATACAATAGAACCCCTACTTGAACGTATACACAACCTTCAAGAAAAAGGGAATGAGACGATTGCTATTATTACGAAAACCTTACAAGAGAGTAAAGAGATTTATAATCGAATAAAAGAGAAAATAGCTATCCACATCATTGATGAAGAAACATACGCTTTTCATAAAGGTGTACTTGTACTGCCAGTTTATTTAGCTAAAGGAATTGAGTTTGATACTGTCATCATTCCAGATGCTTCAAATGGACATTATGCAAAAGAAGCAGATCGCAGCCTTTTTTATACAGCCTGTACACGTGCCATGCATGAATTAGTGTTACTAACATCTGATCAACCTACATTTTTTATTCAAGAAGCACCTGATAACACGTATGAAATGCTTTAGTGGTAAAATTGATTTACCAAAGACCAGACATCTATGCAAAAGGCTCTTTTCGCATACGTTGTTGTTTTCTACGTCGCATAATCTATATTATGCGCAGTAACTATAATATACACATTGCTCCGCTTCGGAAAAAACACTACGCTTTCACCAGGGGCATAAGTGTGACATCTGTTCAAACTATTCGTTTTCACAGTGTCTACTTTACCGCAGGCGGCTGTTGAGCCTCCTCGTGCTACTCGTCTTTAGGGGTCTCACCTAGGCCTCTTCGACGAACAGGACGTTCTAGTGTCGGCGTTGGTCACAGGACGTGACCGACGTTAGCCGACGAACTGCAGGAGTCTCCATGTTTTTCCTCCGCTAGATTGAGGTGTTCTAATTTTCTTCATTACAATTGACAATGCGTAATTGATTCAAGCGAATAATAGAAAATTTAGCTACAGAACCTAATTACTTGTTAGTAAAACAATTCCAAGCAGCGGAAAATGCGAGACTCCTACGGGAAAAGGAACAGTCTGAAGACCCCACAGCGAGCGCTTTTTACTCGCGATGTCTAACTTCAGCGCCTACACCCTCGAGGTCTTAAGTCAATCCTCTTTGTGGCAAAAACCGCCACACTGAGGCTTGGCTTAAGCTTGTCGGGTGTGACCAAGGCGCTTACGTTTTTCTATGAGGAGGCTGAAGCGTTCCCCGAGGGAAAGAAAACACTGTGAAAACGACCGTTGGGAGTTTGAACAGATGTTGCCCTTGTACCCATGGTGAAAGCGAGTGTTTTCCGCTGCGATGGTTGACCACTCATCCTATAAAGGATGTAAGGAAACATGTTAAAACTATTGCGCATAATACATCTTATCTGCACGACGTTTTATACTAGAAAGCAACAATGATTTAGAAAACAGCCATGAAAAAGACCCTATAAAGGAAACTTTGGAGAAGCGTCCTTTTATAGGGTCTTTTATGTATGGAATAACACCTTTTAACTAGAAAGAAATACAAGAAAAATCGAGATGGTAAATATAGAAATAACCGTTGTGGTTAATACTAATAATGGAACCTGCTTTTGTAATGTTTGGTATTTCTCTGCAAAAACGTAAACAAGTGCACCTGTCGGTAAAGCCGATAAGATTACAAGTGATGTAGTCCATAAGTCATCTTCAATAGGGAAAATATAGTGAATGATAACGAATGCTAAAATCGGCAACATAATTAATTTTAAAACGATTAGTGTTATTGATTCTTTTAGTTCAATCTCTTTATTCTTCCATACGGAACGCTCACTGGCTAATCCCAATCCAAGTGAAAAGAGTGCAGTAGGTCCTGCAGCAGGTCCAAGTACCTCTGCAAAAACATAAACAGACTGGGGAATTGAGATCTCTAGGAGGACAACCGTAATACCTATTATTAAGGATAGATTGATTGGATTTAATAGAATTGCTTTACCAATTGACCCTAACATTGGGACAAGCTGTCGTTGATCAGTTTGTTTTGATTTAGTTGCTTTGGAAATTTCGAATGAAATAATGACAAACGAGATAACTACTACATCATAGATAAAAGTGGTAATAGCTGCAGGAATGGCAGCTTCTTGGCCAAATGCTGCAGTTAAGAGCGGAATACCTAAAAATCCAGTATTTCCATAAGATGTAATCATTCCATATAAACTGACATCGGGAAATTTCTTTTTAAAAACAATCGTAAAGATTAGGATTGTAACAATAAAGCAACATAGAATAATAAGTAAGTTTGCTAGAATAAAATTGGTATTTGTTAGTTGTTCTGTGGATGCTGTGGATAATGAATAAAATAAAAGTGCTGGCAGTGCAAAATAGTAAACAAAGAAATTTAACGTTGTTGTACCATTAGATGGTAATAGAGAAAATCGTCCAGCTAAAAATCCGCATACAATTATGGCGAATATTGGAATGACGACTTGAAACATAACCCCCAACTGGATTCCCCCCCTCCATATAAACAGCTGATTTAAACACCTATTTGTACACTTTACCATAACCTTCCTTATATGTCATGAACTTTTAAAATAATGAAAAAGCATTTGCTAAACGTTCAATTCCTTTCATTCGATTCTTTGTACCATACACATTTGGGATGATGGTGACTTCATCTGTATGATAGCGTTCTACTATGTTTTCGATCTGTGCTTTTACGGTTTGTGGATTCCCAACTACCATCCGTTTTCGATTACGTAAAACTTTTTCTAATTCGATGGAACTAAAACCGCGATTAATGGCAGTTTCAATCGAAGGATAATATGGTGTTAGTTGATTGGATTCAACCGATAACAACCATAAATCTAATGCTTTTGCAATTTCTTCGGCTTCCTCATTTGTCTCACCAACAACCGCAAAAACAGCAATATTCGTAATGGGTTTATGGTTAATGGGAGAGGCTTGGAATTGGGACTGATAATGCTTCACTGTATCAATTCCTTCTTTAGTAGGCTTGGCGAAGTGGGCATATGCATAAGCCGTTCCATTTCTTGCAGCAAGTTTCGCACTGCCTTTACTACTTCCTAACAACCAGACTTCAGGTTTCGTCGGGATAATGGGTGTAGCACGAAGGTCTTGAAAACGGTGCTCATATGATACGTTATCTGTAAAATATTTCATGATGTCCTTAATTTGTTGTTCATAGTCTACTCGTTTTTCTTTTCCTTCATTTAATGCTCGGTTTACCATTCGAAAGCTTGGAGACCTACCAATTCCGAGATCAATACGATTAGGGTGAAGTGCTTCTAACATACGGAAATTTTCTGCAACTTTATAGGAACTATAATGTGGTAGCATAACACCACCAGATCCTATTCGAATAGAGGAGGTTGAAGTGGCTAAATGCATCATTAGCATTTCAGGTGTACTGCCAGCTACTGAGGATACGTTATGGTGTTCAGAAACCCAAAACCGTTTATAGCCAAGTGCTTCTGCATGTTTTGCTAATTCAGTTGTTTGTAGCAAAGCCTCTCGTGATGTTGCTCCTTCGTCAATGGGGGAGTAGTCTAAAATATTTATCGGAATCATTTAATATCTCCTTTCAAAATAAATTTCCCCTTTATTGTAGAAGAAAAATTAACGATATTTCAACAACTAAAGACCTCTTATTGACCATAGTGGTCTAAGGTGTTACACTGAAATCGACCGGTTTGGTCTATTGATTGAAGAGGGGGTGGTTTCCATTACGGAAACGTTTGAAAACCTTGATTATGAGAAACGAAAGCGGATATTGAATGCAGCCTTAAAGGAGTTTGCTGATAATGGATATGACAGAGCTTCTACCAATCAAATAGTCAAAAATGCAGGAATAGGAAAGGGGATGCTCTTTTATTATTTTAAGAATAAAAGAGAACTCTACTATTACCTTGCTAACTACAGTATGGACATTACGATCAAAGATTATTTTGCGAAGTTTAATGAAAATGAACCAGACTTTATAGAACGTCTTAAACAATCATCAAAAATAAAAATGCACTTTTTTGCAGAACACCCCAATGTGTTTCAGTTTTTAGGAACATTTTTTTTAATAGCTGACGATCAATTACCAGAAGATTTAAAAGAAAAATATCATAAACTAACAGAGATCGGATATAAAAAATTGTATCAAGATATTGATTACTCTTTGTTTCGTGAAGGTATTGATGTAGAAAAAGCATTTCAGCTAATTCAATGGGCAATAGAAGGCTATCAGCAGGATTTGAAAAAACGTTTACAAGGGAAAGTGTTTTCGACAATAGATCTAAAACCATATTGGGATGAGTTCTATGAATACTTGGATGTATTGAAAAAAAGCTTTTACAAGTAATGATTACAAGGGGGATGTGTCATGTCGGCAGTGGTGGAAACGAGAAATTTAACGAAAATGTTTGGGAAGTTTAAAGCATTAGATGGTGTGGATATTACCGTGAATAAGGGAGAGGTGTATGGCTTTATTGGGCCAAATGGAGCTGGAAAGTCAACAACGATTCGAGTTTTATTGGGAATCTTAAAGGCGACAGCTGGCGATGCGACAATATTTGAAAAAGATGTATGGGGTGATGCGGTTGAAATTCATAAGCGAGTTGCCTACGTTCCAGGCGATGTAAATCTTTGGCCCAATTTAACAGGTGGGGAAGTGATCGATTTATTTTTGAAGTTTCGTGGAGCCGATATCAATACAAAAAGGCGAGAAGAATTAATTCATAAATTTAAGCTGGATCCAACAAAGAAGTGTCGTACCTATTCAAAAGGGAATCGGCAGAAGGTAGCATTAGTTGCTGCATTTGCTGCAGATGCTGATCTTTATATTTTAGATGAGCCAACCTCTGGCCTTGATCCATTGATGGAACAGATCTTCCAAGAGTATGTATTTGAGGCGAAAAAAGAAGGAAAAAGTATCCTGTTATCTAGTCATATTTTATCAGAGGTTGAAAAGTTATGTGATCGAGTAGGAATTATTCGGGAAGGAAAAATAATTGAAACTGGTACATTAACTGAACTTCGACACTTAACACGGACAAATTTACTAGTCGCAACAAGATCCCCTATTTCTGATCTAAATAACCTAAAAGGTGTGCATGCACTTAAACAACAAGAGGATGCTGTGTCGTTTCAAGTTGATACAGAGGAATTAGATTCTGTTATCAAACATATCAGTTCCTTTGGTATAGAAAAGTTAGAGAGTGCACCACCTACATTAGAAGATCTCTTTATGCGTCATTATGAAGGGGAGGAATCTGGTGATAAAGGTGGTGCAGCGAATGGCTGATACAGTCTACCATCAAACGGGTCGCTTAGCACAGTTTGTTCTAAGACGTGATCGGATACGTATTCCGATTTGGCTGTTTGGATTTCTGTTCTTTACGTTAATTGTACCAATCGCGTTTCTTGGGTTATATGGTTCACAAGAAGACCGTGACATAATGGCAAACACGATGGAAAATCCTGCTATGGTTGCCATGGTAGGACCAGCTGATTTAACTAATTATACAATTGGTGTCATGACAGGTCATCAGATGCTACTATTAACAGCAGTAGTGGTAGGACTGATGAATATTCTACTCGTCACTCGGCATACAAGGGGAGATGAGGAAAGTGGACGTATTGAGCTTATTCGCTCCTTACCTGCTGGACGATTGGCGAATTTAACAGCAACTGTTTCCGTATATAGTGGTATTAATCTAGTTCTGGCGTTGTTAATTGGGGTTGGGTTGTATTTATTAAATATTGAAAGTATGGACCTTGAGGGTTCTCTACTATATGGTGCAGCACTGGGAGGGACAGGGATTTTTTTTACAGGTGTTACAGCACTGTTTGCGCAATTATCGGAGAGTTCTCGTGGAACAATTGGATTTTCCATTGGTGTATTATTAATAGCTTACCTGGTTCGTGGTGTAACAGATGTGAGTATTGAAGCATTAAGTTGGATTTCCCCACTTGGATGGGTAACAAAGACAGAGGTATATGGGGCAAATAATTGGATTCCGATTGTACTACTATTAATTGGATCTATAATTCTATTTGCGATTGCAAACTATTTAAATGCTATTCGTGACTTAGAGGCCGGATTTTTCTCGGCAAAGTCAGGTAAAAGATATGCCTCACGTTTTTTACAAACACCACTTGGCCTTGCATTAAGATTACAGCGTACAGGGATAATTGCTTGGGCGATAGGGTTATTTGTTATTGGTGTTTCATATGGCTCCGTGTTGGGAGATTTAGACTCCTTTTTTGAAGGAAATGAAATGATGATGCAAATGTTAGATGCTTCTGGTGGTCATTCCTTTACAGAGCAGTTTATTCCAATGTTAATGGTCGTTATGGCAATTTTGGCAACCATTCCACCAGTAATGGCGATGAATAAATTATATGGTGAAGAGAAAAAAGGCCGTATCGAGCATTTTTTAGCTAGGTCTGTTTCACGCACAAAATTAATGGCTAGCTTTCTAATCATTGCGGTTATTAACGGGTTTGTGATGGTATCCTTAGCAGGAATAGGCTTATGGGTGGCTAGTGCAGCAGTAATGGAAGATCCATTTACATTCGGTACATTATTTGTTGCGGCCATTGTATATTATCCAGCTATTCTCATAATGATTAGTGTATCGCTAGTCTTAATTGGATTAAAACCAAATTTTAGTAGTATTGTTTGGTTTTATCTATTTTACTCTTTTATGGTTCTATATTTTGGAGGATTATTTGACATGCCAACATGGCTTGAAAAAATATCCCCGTTTGGTTATATTCCTGGGCTTCCTATTGATAATATGGAAATAACACCAATAATTATATTAACAGGATTAGCTTTTATCATGATGCTTATAGGCTTTATCGGCTACCGAAAACGTGATATAGAAGTATAATACACGATCCTTTAGGCCTACCACTTAACTTCATGAATCGACATTCCGTTATTTGCAAAAAAAAACCCACATTTGGGAGCTGATTTGTAATCCTCGTTCCGTTATTTGGCCATTTTCCCCTCATAGTTCCATGATTTAATGCGATTAGCGGAACGACGATTACATTTGATTCTAAAAACAGCACTTTTCTCGTCAATAGCGGAATGAGGATCCGCCTTCCTTTAACGAATGAATCGTCATTCCGTTATTTACCGAAAAACCCATGTTTGGTGAATAATTTGTAATTCACATTCCGTTAATTGGGCTTTTCTGCCTCAAAATAACATGATTTAACGATGGATAGCAAAACGAGGATTCCACTTGACCTTTGAAATAGTGTTTTTTTATGATTAGCGGAAGAGAAGAGCCACTAAGTTTCCTATTGATTGATTATCAGTAAAAATTGTGTTTAATTCTAATAAACTAGGTATAATGTATATCATGTTTCACTATTCATTAACATATGGTAGCTATTGGTTTATTTTTTCTATATTATGAAACATTTAAAATGGTGAAACGTACTTAAGGTATTATGTTAAATTTAGGGGGATACGTATGAAAAAGTGGATGTTATTGGTATTAACAACATCAATGATGATGCTAGTGGCATGTAATGAAACGAGTGATGCTAGCTTAAATGCAGAAGAAATTTATACAGAAGCCTTAGAAGCTTCTGAGGCAATGAATAGTGCTGAAGTAACGATCGATATGAAACAAGAGATTGGTGCTGCTGGTGAGTCAACTATGATGGAAATGGAGACAAACCTAGAGTCAGAAATGATATTGGAACCATTAGCAATTCACCAAAAGGGAACATTGAAGATGGTCATGGGTGAAGAAGAGCAAGAAACTGAAATGGAACAATATATGTTAAATGATGAAATGTATATGTATGAAGGGTTTACAGGATCATGGATGAAGATGGACAGTGAAATGGTGCCACTTGACATGATGGAAGAACAACAACAAGATCCTGCTGAACAGTTAAAAATGATGGAACAGTTTATAGAAGATGTATCAGTTGAGCAGGCAAATGGTCACATTACCTTAAAATTAGCAGCAGATGGGGAAAAATTTAAGGATTTAGCTGAAGACATGATGTCACAAGACATGATGAGTGAACTAGGGGATTTAGGAACGAATGTATTTGAAAATATGAGTATTAATGATTTATATTATGAAATACAATTAGACGAAGAAACATATGAAATGAATTCCGTTGATATGGATATTGACATGACAATGTCCATGGGGTCAGAAGAGATGGATTTAGTACAAAGTGTACAATCAACCTACAAGAATATAAATAACATTGATGCGATTGACGTACCAGAAGAAGTAAAGAATGCAGTAAATTAAGTATTTGGTAAGTGTTGAATGTGAGGTATCTGTAGTGTATGTATGCTATAGATACCTTTTTTCAACATTAGGAAAATGTTAGCTGGAAAGTGGCTTCGACATGTCCCGTATAAATGAACACATTTGATAAGGACGTTCTAAGATAGAATAATAGCTAACTGAGAAAAAGGATGATTAGCATGAATGAATATGAAGAAAAAGTGTATAAGGAACTTAAATTATGGCGTAAAAAGGTGTTAAAGGACGCTAGCATGTTTCAAAAATTATCGAAGAAAGCACAGACAAAAGTAAATGGAATGATTCCAGACAAAGCACATACGATCATTACGGAAGCTATTCGAAATATGGTGAAGATGACCTTAGTTGGTTCTAATCTAACGACAAAAAAACAGCAAGCAATGGGAAAAATTCTTTATGATCGAGATGAATTAGCAAAAGAAAAGTTAACAGCTTACCGTAAGACAGCAACAGTGGAGGGAGCAGGTACAGGGGCGGGAGGTATTTTCCTTGGTCTTGCTGATTTTCCAATGCTATTAACCATTAAAATTAAGTTTCTATTTGAAGTAGCTTCCATTTATGGGTGTGATACTAACCGTTATGAGGAACGACTATTCATTCTTCATGTTTTTCAGCTTGCATTTTCCCCTGATACAAAACGGAAAGAAACATTTTCGATTATCGAAAATTGGGATCACGAGAAAGAACACCTGGTAGAATTAGATTGGCGGGAATTCCAACAAAATTATCGAGATTATATTGATCTGATAAAAATGCTGCAGTTAGTTCCAGGCTTTGGTGCTATAGTTGGTGCTTATGCGAACCATAATCTTCTTGATACATTAGGGGAAACGGCTATGAATGCATATCGAATGCGTTATTTTAATAGCATTTTGGATAAGTGAGTGATTTATCCCGCATGTAACGGACAGTAAGACCCCCACTTCAAGATTTCTTAGGAGATCAAAGAAAGATAAAGTGGGGGATCAAACTGCCCGTAAATGTCCGATTCGTTCAACTAACAATCAGTGGGGGAGGAAAGGAAACCCCACTGATTGAAATTTCACTTTATGCTGGCACCAACGAAACGTTCATTATTTGAGTAGGCGTTTCCTGGTATGTGTTTAGGAACCCTTTCTCTTGAATCTTGTGTTTATGAATTTTCTTTTGTTTGATCGGAATTGTAATGGGATGTTGAAAGACAAACTGATCCATTATAATCGTTTGAAGGTCTTTCCATTCTGGTTGCAGTTTTGTTTGTTTCAAGGTGTCAAGAGCAGGGGGAATGGGAACTCCATTGCGAAAAAAGGAGTGTTCCTTATCTTTTGGGACACCTGGATCATTTAAACATATGTAAAGGGATAAATTATCGCACAATTGCAAAAATCCATAGTGTGCATCAAACAAGGCTGAATCAAAGTTTGGAACTTTTTTCTTTAATTGAGCTTGTCGCCTTTCTTCATAGCGAATAAATTCATGGACTTCACTTGTCTCATCATTGATAAGGAATTGAACATAGTGCCTGCTGCATAAAAGGCCTGCATAAGCATCGTGCCTGGCTACTTGATCGATTCCATACCGATAAAAAACAAGCCTTGGTAACAATGGAAAATCCATAAACATGTATGGCATTTGTTTTTTATCATTCCAAAATGGTTGTTCATCAATTGGTTTCCAGCCATAGTCATGATTGGTAACCGCGTATAGGACTGATTCTCGATGTGCTATTCCTGGAAAAATATCTTCCCTCCAATTGAAAGCGATATGACCTGCAATCATTCCGTGGCGATGCTGTTCAATTAGCGTAAATACATCCTCGTTTTCTCTAACAATCATAGTAGGTCCTCCTAAAAACGTTTATCCTTTATTCTATTATAATAAGGTATGGATAGTTCTATGAAGTAATATAAACCAAATAGAAGGTAATTTTCCCGAAAAGTGTTATGCTAGAAATAATATTTATGAGGAGGATGGTAGATGACATGGGAACAGTTCCTTTCATATGATCATTTAATTGTACTTGGAATAGCTATTGGGGTTATTTTATTGTTTTTACTCTTACGAAAGCTATTTACTAAGTATATATTTGCTATGTTAAAAAAACTGGTCAGTAAAGCAAATAATACATTTTTGACTAATATATTAGTTTCTTTTGAAAAGCCAGTACAATGGTTGTTTATCATAATTGGTATCTATTTTGCCGTTCGGTATTATCCACATCTAAGCCATACGCATGAGGTGTTTATTCAATTTAGGCGTGTAGCCATAATATTTTTAGTGAGTTGGGGATTCTTTAACCTTTCCTCTGTATCCTCTTCTATCTTTAAGGAAATTAATAAGAAAACGAATATTCATATTGATGAGATTTTAATACCTTTTTTATCACGAACCTTGCAAGTCATCATTGTGGCAATCAGTATAAGCGTCATCTTACAAGAATTTGATTATGAAATTGGAGGCTTTGTTGCAGGAATAGGTTTAGGAGGTCTAGCGTTTTCTTTAGCGGCTAAAGATGCATTAGCGAATTTATTTGGTGGAATTGTGATCATTACGGAAAAGCCTTTTACAATTGGGGATTGGATCGCAACACCTAATGTTGAGGGGGTTGTCGAGGATATTACATTTCGCAGTACAAGAATTCGAACTTTTGCAGATGCCCTGGTAACCGTTCCAAATGCAACATTAGCAGATTCATTCATTACAAACTGGAGTAAGATGGGAAAAAGGCAAATTACGTTTACGTTGCGATTGGCCTATGATACACCAGCTTCTAAGATTGAAGTAGTCGTTCAAGAGATACAGTCTCTTTTAGAAAATCACCCTGAAGTACATCCAGAGACCATTTTTGTGAATTTCGATCAATACAAGGAATATGGTGTCGATCTATTCTTATATTTTTTTACAAAAACAACCGACTGGGGAGCATATTTAAAAGTAAGAGAAGATATTAATCTTAAAATACTGCAGATATTGGAAAGAGAATCTGTTACCATTGCAATCCCAAGTCAAAAATTATATGTGGACCAGGATCATCATAACGGTGACGTTTCTCTGGGACAGGAGTCATAGATTTAGATAAAGTAGGTGAACAAATTGCGTCAAATAGTTCAATTAAATGATTATGAATTGGAAGTAGAAACAGTAGAGGTAAAAGAAAAGGGGGGAAAGCATCTATTAACGATGACCTTTCCTGTCACGCATCATGATTATCACGATGTCACGACCTTGTTATATGAAAATGATTTTCATGTGAAGGTACCGGAAGAAGATATCTCCTTTTCGGCTACGATAGCTGCTTATTCTACATCAATTACGAACTTGTATGAAAAGGATGCAGTTGGCAAATTCTATTTACAATTACTAGAAAAATAATGAGCATGTAAGGCCAAGTAGCATAATGTTTACTTGGTCTTTTTGTTCAAAGGTAAGAAAGTATAAAAAGTTGGCCTCATTACGTCTTATATAGGAAAGGCCACGTCCAGCTCCAGCGCCTACCCCCTCGAGGTCATAAGTCAATCCACATTACGCGCAAAAAACGCCACGTCGAGGCTTGGCTTATGTTGGCAGATAAGAAATAAAACGTTCTTACTGCATAAGTGCAACTAAGGCTTTCGCCATAATAACTTGGCGAAAAGCCTAGTTTTCTAATCGGGGGTGATCAAGGCGCTTCTAGCTTTTGTTCTGTTATTGACAATTTTGATGGAATCTCCTAAACTTACAATAAGTAACTTACTATTAAAAAATAATAAACGCAAAGGAAAGGACTGTGTCATGGAGAAAGAATTTTTTGAAAAACCGACAGTTTATGTAAAGGATGTCAGTATTAATGTGACAGATATACAAAAATCGGTTGAATTTTATATAGATATAATCGGATTTCAACCTTTATATCAAGAAAGCCGAAAAGCAGTATTAACTGCAGATGGAAAAACGCCATTATTAACATTAGAACAGCCAGATCATGTTCAACCAAAAGAACCACGAACAACAGGTTTATTCCATTTTGCTATTCTCTTGCCTACACGAAGTGATTTATCGGCCTTTTTAAAACATATCATCCAAAAGGGTGTTCAATTAGGTGCATCAGATCATTATGTTAGTGAGGCACTTTATTTAAATGATCCAGATGGAAATGGAATTGAAGTGTACCGGGATCGTCCTTCTTCAGAATGGAACTGGGAAAATGGCAAGGTTGCAATGGCGACAGAGCCTTTAGACGGGGAAGGGTTGTTAAAAGAGAGTGATAAAGAATGGACAGGACTCCCTTCAGAAACAGTGATGGGTCATATTCATTTGCATGTTGCTGATTTACAAATAACAGAGAAGTTTTACGTAGATGGCTTAGGCTTCGACATTGTAACAACCTATCCAGGAGCGCTTTTTGCATCAACTGGTCACTATCATCATCATCTAGGGTTAAACATTTGGAATGGGGAAGGTGCTAAAGCGCCAGCTGAAAATAGTGTTGGGCTAAATTATTTCACCCTACAGTTTCCTGACGAAGAGTATAGGAAACATGTTCGAAATCAATTACAGAAAATCGATGCAACCGACAAAGAAGAAGATGGATATTACTTGGTAGAAGACCCATCAGGAAACTGTATAAAATTAAGTGTGTAAAAACAAAAGGTGCAGGTTGTGATTCCTGCACCCTTCGTTTTCATTAAGAAAGTATCTTTTCTAAAAGATGTTGCTATCTAGTATGAAATGTCCTTCATATAAGATGGATTATGCGTCTTAGAAAACAACAAAGTATGCAAAAAGGTCCTTAAGAAAAGATTTCATCAATTGCTTTTCTATCTTTTTCACTCAGTTGAACATTCAATGTAGCCACATTTTGCTGTATTTGTTCTTCCTTTTTTGCACCTGGTATAACGGTATCAATCGGTTCTTTTGTTAAATACCATGCTAATATAATCTGTGCCACTTCCGCGTTGTTGGCATTAGCGATTTCCCGAACTTGTTCTACTTTTTGTAAGTTTTGTTTAAACACTTCCCCTTGTAAATGTGGCATCTTGCTACGAAAATCGTTAAATACCGTACCTTTTGTATACTTGCCAGCCAGTAATCCTGAAGCAAAAGGGAAAAATGGCACAAAGGATATTTTCTTTTCAGTTGTATATGGGAAATAATCATTCTCCGCATCACGATTTATTAAATTATAGTGTCCCTGATACACATCAACATATCCATCTTGATTCGCCTCTTTTAGTTGGTCTATTGAAAAATTCGATACACCGATAGCTCGTATTTTCCCTTCATCTTTTAATTCTTTCAAAGCACCTACCGCTTCATATTTTGGGGTATATTCCTCAGGTGCATGTATGTAAAACAAATCTATATAATCTGTTTGCAGACGTCTCAGACTATCTTCAACCGTTTGCTTTAAAAAGCCAGGAGAGTTATCAATGACTGTTTCTGTATTCACAAATTTTTGCGCACCCTTAGTTGCAATGGCCACGTCGTTTCGTTTGTTAAGCTTTTTTAATGTCTCCCCGATTAATTCTTCTGATCGGCCATAACCATAACTAAATGCTGTGTCGAAATAATCGATACCAGTATTGATGGTGAGCCTCTACTAGTGCTCTACCTTCATCATCATTCGTATTTGGATATAGATTATGAGCCCCTATGGTGTTTGCGCCAAGTCCAATAGGATTAACATATAAATCTGTATTTCCAATTTGTAATTGTTTTGTCATAGCTGACCCTCCTATTAAGTTGTGGTTAGTGGATTTTTTACAAGAATGTCAGATGAGAAGAAAGTTACCTTTTTTTCGCTGCCTCCGTCATTTGATGCCAAATCGAACCTTTTGCTTCCTCACCGCCCTCAATTCGCGCTAATGCCATCTTTACTTGCATGCGAACTTCAAATTCTGGATCATCTGCTGATTGCTGCAGCGCTGGAATGGCAGTATCATCCCCTACTTCATATAAAAACATGGCAGCTCGCCAGCGCACCAGTCGATTAGGGTCTTGTAATGCATGGATCATTTCTGGGATTGCTTCTTTAAAGCCAAGATCTGATAGGCAATCACCAGCCGTGCGCCGAACATTCACAGCTTTATCTTTTAATGCTTTATATAAATAAGGCAATACTTCTGGTTCTTCAATCATCCCTAGATAGGCAGTTGCAAGGCGTCTAATCGATGCTTTACTATCATCTAATGCTTTATTTAAAATGGGAAGATCTTCTAAAGTAGGTTCCATTCGGTCAAGTGCAGCATAGCGCTCTTTCCAACTCGGACTGTCAAGCATGTCTAATGTAACCTGTTCTCGTGATGGCCTCATGTCTTCTTGGTTTTCATTTTCGAGTGCCATTTGAACAAGCGTATCAATTCTCTTTTCATCATAGCTTGCTTCCAGTTCTTCGACTACTTCTTTTCCGATTTCATCAATATCTCCGTAACGTGGATTTTGTTCCACCCATTTTCGTTCCATTAGCATATTACTCGATGCTTCGGAGGCTTTTAAGGTCGCATTCATGAACCGTTCTGGAAGACCAAATCGTTGTTCATCATCCCCTTCTTGTAATTTTACTTGTACAGGGATGTCCCGAAACATTTGAATAAAAACTTTAATTTCGCCAAATGAGTCATCTACATTCGATTCTATACCGTTATTATCAATTTCTGTAAGGTTTTCAGAAGACCCTAGTACCTGACGTACTTCTGGAAGAATTTCCTCCCATGGGACACGTGGGTTTCGCTCTAGTGCAATAAAGTCAATCACACGATATAACCCTTTTACACCATTAATGTTAAATAAACTAAGAATATAATCAGGGGCACTATCCAAATCATCATCTTGTTTATAATTTTCTGTTTGTCCATCAGGCAAACTTTCGTCTACATTGATCTTCATGGAATGAGGACTGGGTGTAGGCTCGATTGAGACGATTTTCACGTTTATCATCCTTTCCGATAAAAAGTTTTCACTATTATCGTGATGTTAACAAATAATGACGGGTGAATCCATTATCGCGATTGCATTTTATGTCTATGCCATCAATAAATTACAAATAAATTTTGTTATGCACGAGATACTAACAATAGACAACTTTTAAAAGAAGGTGTAAAAATGACATCAAATTACCAAATTCCAGTAGACCATGGCACCGATAATAGTTTGCAATTATTGATGGAGGGGTATCATTATATTCCAAATCGGTGTCGCAAATATAATACGAAAATCTTTGAAACACATATTTTGGGTGGACAAAAGGCGATTTGTATCCAGGGAAAAGAAGCGGCTGAAATTTTTTACGATAATGAACGGTTTCAACGAAAAGGGGCCGCACCTCCACGGATTCAGAAATCCTTATTTGGAGTGAATGCCGTTCAAACGATGGATGGAAAAGCACATCAGCATCGAAAAAAGTTATTTATGTCCCTAATGACACCAGAACGTATTCAATTGCTAAAAGAGATTACCGAACAACAATGGGATATTGCAATTGATAAATGGGAGAATATGGATGGTCGTATCGAATTGTTTACGGAGACTGAAGAAATGATGACACGTATAGCGTGCCAATGGGCTGGTGTTCCGTTACGTGCAAGTGAATTAACAGCAAGAGCAAGTGACTTAGGTGCGTTGATTGATGCATTTGGTGCAGTTGGTCCTAGACATTGGCATGGAAGAATAGCAAGACCAAGAATTGAGGCATGGATTATGAATGTGATAGACCAAGTACGAAACGGCAATTTAAAGCCACCAGAAGATACACCGTTACATGCATTTAGTTGGCACCGTGATTTAAATGGAAATTTGTTAAGTACAAATATGGCAGCTGTTGAGTTAATTAATATTATACGACCAATTGTAGCGATTGGCCGGTATATTACATTTGGTGCATTAGCGTTACATGATTATCCAGAAACAAAAGAAAAGTTACAAGAGGATGATGGAACCTACAGCCAAATGTTTGTCCAAGAGGTTCGCCGCTATTATCCATTTGGTCCGTTTCTTGGTGCACGTGTCAAAAAAGACTTCACATGGAATGGACATGCCTTTAAACAAGGGACGATGGTGTTATTAGATATTTATGGAACCAATCATGATCCAGAACTCTGGGATAACCCAGATAGGTTCTACCCTGAACGCTTCTATAATTGGGAAGGAAGTCCATTTGATTTCATTCCACAAGGTGGAGGAGATTATCATATGGGCCATCGTTGTGCTGGAGAATGGGTAACCATTGAGGTCATGAAAACAAGTTTAGATATAATGGCCAAAAAACTTGCATATTCTGTCCCTGACCAAAACTTAGAATTCAGTATGGTACGGATGCCGTCTATTCCAAAGAGTCGATTCATTATCGAAAATGTGCGTAGAATATAATCTTTGTCAATCATGTAAATGGTTGAAGTGGTTTGCATTTACATGATTGACGTTTCTATGTAAATTAGTATATAATTATTTCGAATTCGAGATTTTTTAAAGGAATGATAAAGATGGCTGAAAAGAGGGAACAAGAAAATTTGTCGTTAAAGTTATTTGTTGTATTAACGCGTGCATTACAATCCATAAAAAAACAAGTGGAAGCAGATATTAGAAGCTACGGACTAAATACGACCGAGTTTGGTGTACTAGAATTGTTATTTCATAAAGGCGATCAACCGATTCAAAAAATTGGGGATAAAGTATTGCTGGCTAGTAGTAGTATTACCTATGTCGTTGACAAACTAGAAGAGAAAAAGTATTTAGAGCGTAGACCTTGTCCAACAGATCGCCGCATAACACATGCTGTATTAACAGATAAAGGCCGTGAGTTAATGGAGGAGATCTTTCCGAAACATAGGGAAGCGGTGCACAACATATTTGAGGGATTATCAACAACTGAGAAGGAAACAATGATTACACAGTTGAAAAAGTTAGGTCTTTATGCCGAAGATCTTTAATTTATAGAGCTGCTTTTTGAATATATTTCCGGTATTTGGAAATCCTAATTATTACTGTTTATATACTTACATAAAAGGAGATGATACATTTGGCAAAAGTAAATCTAGCAGTTATTTATTATAGTTCAACAGGAACCAATTATCAGTTAGCACAGTGGGCTGAAGCAGGCGCTAAGGACGCTGGAGCAGAAGTAAAGGTTGTGAAAGTTCCAGAACTTGCACCTGAAGAGGCAATTGCATCTAATCCTGCTTGGAAAGACCATTATGAAGCAACAAAGGATGTACCAGAGGCAACCTCAGATGATATTGAATGGGCAGATGCTATTATTTTTAGTGTACCAACAAGATTTGGCAATTTACCAGCACAAATGAAGCAATTTTTAGACACACAAGGTGGACTATGGGCTAATGGGAAAACGGTAAATAAAGTAGTAAGTGGTATGACATCAGCACAAAACCCACATGGTGGTCAAGAGGCGACACTCCTTGCTCTATATACTTCTATGATGCACTGGGGTGCCATTATAGCTACCCCTGGATATACCGATCCTGTATTATTTGGAGCAGGAGGAAACCCATATGGAACTAGTGTATCAGTTGACCAAGATAATAAGATGGTTGAAGATGTAGAAGCTGCGGTTAAACATCAAGCGAAACGAACCGTTGATATTGCACAACGCGTAAAAGGATAAAGAAATAGGAGAGAGCTGGTCAGGGGATTACTGGTCAGCTTTTTTCATATTTGCTTGGACAATCTCCCCTATATTATGCTTACAAATAGAATCTTTTAAGAAATGGTAAAAAATGTAGATAGGATGACACGATGACAAATATAGTTAATATACATGCGAAAAAGAAATTTGTTCAGCAATATCAAAAAGGATTTCCCCTTATTAATAAAGATACGATTATGGATGCAGGAGTTTTGCAAGGGGAAGGAAGTATTATACATCTCCATGATCATAGTGGAAAATTTATAGCAAAGGGGTATTATGGAAGGCAGAATAAAGGAATTGGGTGGATTCTTACAACGGACAAAAAACAAAAGATTGACGAGTCTTTCTTTGAACATAAAATGGTAGAGGCAATGAATAAGAGGCAATCCTTTTATAATGATACGGAAACAACCGCCTTCCGCATATTTAATGGTGAAGGAGATGGAATAGGTGGCTTAACAATTGATTATTATGCAGGTTATTATGTGATTAATTGGTATAGTGCAGGGATATATGCGTTTAAGGAATTTGTGATCCGTGCTCTAGATAACATAGCAGATTATAAAGCAATTTATGAAAAGAAACGTTTTGATACAAAAGGTCACTATATTGATGATGATGATTTTGTAAAAGGGGAACGCGGTGAATTTCCGACTATTGTGAAGGAAAATGGTATGCAGTATGCCGTTTATCTAAACGATGGTGCCATGGTTGGGATTTTTCTTGATCAACGAGATGTGCGGAAAGCGATTCGCGATCGTTATGCCATTGACAAAAATGCATTAAATACATTTTCTTATACAGGAGCCTTTTCTGTTGCAGCTGCATTAGGTGGTTCAGTGAAAACAACTAACGTTGATCTCGCAAAACGGAGTAAAGGAAAAACAATAGAACAATTCAGTGTGAATGGGATCGATTTCGAACAACAGGACATTATTGTAATGGATGTCTTTGATTACTTTAAATATGCGAAACGGAAAAATTTGACCTATGATCTCGTTATTTTAGACCCGCCGAGTTTTGCACGTTCCAAAAAACGTACCTTTAGTACTGCGAAAGATTATCCGGATTTACTGAAAGATGCGATTCAGATCACGGAGAAAAACGGGCTGATTATTGCTTCAACCAATAATGCGTCGTTTGGTATGAAAAAATTCAAAGGGTTTATTAAGAAGGCCTTTGAGGAAATGGGTAGTTCTTATAAGGTAATAGAGGAATTCTCATTACCAGAAGATTTCACAGTTCATCCATCTTTTCCTCAGGGGAATTATTTAAAAGTCGTGATTGTTGAGAAAAGGTCATAAGTACGCTTTAGTGACCGAATCAGCAGGGTATGTTGTATAGGGAACACGCTTGTCAATGCCTGAATCAGCAAAGAAAGACGTGAAAAGATAGTAGCGCGCGCTTGTCAGTGACCGAATTAGCACATAATGTGGTAGAAGGGTAACAGATCACGCCTCTCTGTGACTGATTCGGCATGCAAAGTTGTAAAAAGGTAACAGAGGAAGCTTCTCAGTGCCAGAATCAGAAAGCAAAATAGAAAAAGGTCATAGAGCACGTTTCTCAATGACCGATTCAGAAAGAAAAGCCATCAAAAGTTGTGGCAAAAAGCGCCACGACGAGGCTTGACTTATGCTTGCCAGATAAGAAACAAAACGTTCTTACTGCATAAGTGCAACTAAGGCTTTTGCCATAAGAACTCGGCGAAAAGCCTAGTTTTCTAATCGGGGGTGATCATGGCGCTTCTAGCTTTTGTTAACAAATAATCCATTCTGTAGGATGTGTTTGATATAAGACAACCACTCGGGTTGAGGAATGTCTGAATGGTTAGGAATATCAATTGTTTGGAAAATAAAACCTAAGATTAAGGTGTCTGGGATAGAAGGATCTAATCGCTTCTCTTTTCTTCCGAGGTCAACAAAGCTTTGTAAAAAACGGTACATATCATGATGCAGTTGTTCCAATTGTTCTAAATTAGTTTTAACTGCTTCATTGGTTTCAGGAATTTTAAAGGCGATTTTCGGTATGTTATAAACCTCATTATCTTGAAAAATAATATGTATTAGAAAATCAATTGACGCAAAAAACTGTCATATGCTTTGAACTGTTGTAATGTTAATAGGAATTTCTCCATTTCATATACCATATATTCCGTTATTAAAGCTTCTTTATTTCCATAGTATTTATATAATGTTCCCCTTGCAATGTCCAGTTGTTCTGGAACGGAACGAAATGTAAATCCCTCATATCCGTGTTGGAGTAGAGTTTTTTTTTGTTGTTTGATAAAGTGTCTCTTTCGAAAATTTCCGATCTCGTGCTATTTTATGTCCTCAACTTTCCCTGATTGATTTGATTGTTTGTTTCAGTAACGTTTCAAATTTTGTTTTATCTTCATCAGTGAATGGTTTTGGTCCCTTTGTTTTTTGCCCACTTCTTCTAGCCTTGGCACTTAGATGGCGTGCCTGTAGCAATTGGTCAATATTTTCATTCGTATACTGGAACCCTTTATGATGTAAAATGATGCACCCTTTTCCTAATCCAAGGGAAGCCAAACCATAATCCTGTGTAATAATAATATCATGCTTTTGCGCGAGTTTCATGATACGATAGTCTGCCGCATCAGAACCGGTATCAACATAAATCGTTTCCACTCCCTCTTTAGGTTCATCATGGGAAAAGTGACTAAAGCTTTTCACTAACACAACAGGGATATGAGCTTTCTTTGCAACAGAAATAACGATATCTTTTACGGGGCTTGCGTCTGCATCCACATATATTTTCATCGTATGTATCTCCTTTTAATATCAGTAAGTTGATTGTGAGGATAATGGCAGTCGCTATATTTGTCAACTTTGAAATGTAAATGGTGAATAGAAAAAGGAAGTAGGAGCAAGATATGGATAAACATGTTGTTTACATTATAAATCAAGGCTGTTTTCCCTCAGGGTTGGTTTAGCACTCATCCTATAAAGAGGATGATCATAACTACTGCGCATTATATAGATTATGCGACGTAGAAAACAACAAAGTATGCGAAAAGAGCCTAAATTAAATTCATGGAGGTAAAGCTAATGGGTATATTAGGAGGAAATCCAAAAGAAGAACCAATGCATTATGGTGAGGTATTTGGAACATGGACATTCTTAATGAGTTCTCAATCGTTAGTGGCTGGCTATCAAACACTTTATAATCATACTGGTGATGGTGATTTGAAAAAAATCATAAAAGAAGCAATTGATGATTGCCAGGATGCAATTACAAAAGTGGAAGCATTATTAAAAGAAAATGGTGTAGGACTTCCACCAGCCCCACCCGAACGGCCAGAAGCACAACTAGATGATGTTCCAGTTGGTGCTAGGTTTCAAGACAAAGAAATTGCAGCAATGGTAGCAAAAGATAATGCTGCTGGGTTAGTAGCATGCAGTAAGATAATGGGAGAGTCTATCCGAGAAGATATCGCAACGATGTTTGGAGAAATTCATACAAAAAAGGCAACATTAGGAGCAAAAATTCTTCGGCTAAATAAGGAAAAAGGATGGCTTATTGCTCCACCATTGCATCAACAGCCATCGGAAAATGATTAAAAGAAAAAACAAATCACCATTGTTGGGATACAATGGTGATTTACTATTTCGTTTGGCAATACGCTCCATTTGTAAATATTCGTCACTATGATTATGATAATAAAGGGATTAATAAAGATATAAAAGGTGATGACATGGAAAAATATATCGTAATGGATGAAATGACGAAAAGCGATTGGCCTGCTGTCCAAGCTATTTATGAGGAAGGAATCCAGACAGGGAATGCAACATTTGATACCGTAGCACCTACTTGGGAAGAGTGGAATGCACAACATATTGCATCATGTAGATTTGTTGTTCGCGAAGATGACCGTGTTATTGGCTGGATCGCGTTAAGTCCATATTCTACAAAAAGGGCCTATCAAGGGGTTGCCGAGGTTAGTATATATATTAGTCAACATAGTGCTGGAAAAGGAATTGGGCGTAAGCTGATGGAAATCTTAATTAAGGAAAGTGAGGCAAGTGGCTTTTGGACCTTACAAGCTGGAATTTTCCCCGAAAATACCGCTAGCCTCACTTTACATAAAAAGTTTGGGTTTGAAGAGGTTGGAATAAGAAAGCGTATCGGAAAGCTTAATGGTGTGTGGCGGGATGTTGTTTTATTAGAACGTAGAAGTTCAAAAGTTGGTATGGACTAAGAAAAAAGCTGACCAATATTCCTAAAGGTCAGCTATGATGGATTTATCCTTTTCGATGCTGGTCAATTTCAGATTTAGGGTCTGTTTCTTCAGCAAACTCAGTTTGTAATTGGTTTAAGGTGCGATTATCATGACGTGTTCCTGTAATTTTATTGACGACAAAACCATGTACAAATGGCTCACTACATGCGATTAAAAAAGCAGAGATAAGGGATAATGTAATAATTGGTATATTTCCCCAAATAAACATATTTCCTAATACCCATAGGGAAACAAATGTTAAGCCGAAGTCGGCAAAAGAAGCAACAACATTTCCAAACATTCGTAAAATAAGTAAATCACCTATTGCATAAGCAATAATGGTGGTAAGAACACTAATCCAAAGTAAATTGATTAAATTAGCTTGATGAAATACACCAAAAATTGCATAAACCGTAAAGGCGATAATAACAAATTTAATTCCGATAGCTTTAATATGTTCCATATGTTAGCCATAATCCTTTCCTATTGTTTTCTGTTAGTATTTGTCTATTGCTAAAAATTTATGAGAGTCACATATTTTTACCAATAATATACACTTAAATTAAACTTGATCATCCTATGTAATTCATGCATAAATTCTTAAGAGACCTTATCAGATCGTTGAGGTAGAGGTGCGGGCAATAAAAGTAATCAATGGGAGCATGACATCGATGAACATTGACGAAAGGATTGCTGGCCGAAGCGTAACAGGGGTCAAGCTTGTTATTGCTGGTGTCATCATCCAAAGTTCGATGTAGATGAACGTTCTATGCTTAATATTGGGAAGGTTTTTATTTCGTCGGTATTGGATTATTTACAAGAAGATAACAGATAATTCTAGAAAAAGCTTAATCCCAGAAAGTCTGATCTGGGATTAAGCAAAATTCATATAAATTTGCCACATTATTTGGTATACTAAAGGTACCTCATGTTCCATGAAGGAGGATCTTACATTGAGTGAAGCAGCAAAATTGCAAAAAGACGCAATGCGGATGCTTAAGCTAACGAGTAGGACGTTTTACATACCGATCAAACTGTTAAAACCAACGTTAAAAGATACGGTTGGATCTGCTTATTTATGCATGCGTGCAATAGACGAAATGGAAGACCATGAAACTTTAAATAAAGAAACAAAATCCTACTTATTACGAGAAACTAGCAACCTTTTGGCTAATAACTTCGACGAAGAAGCTTATCAACGACTCGTCAAACCTTATCAAGATGATTTACCTGAAGTTACATTACGCCTAGGGGATTGGATTAAGGTTTGTCCAACTGAAATTGTCGATAAGGTAAAAGAATCAACAAGTATCATGGCAAAAGGAATGGCGGATTGGGTCGAAAAAGATTGGCATATTCAAACAAAAGAAGACCTTGATGATTACACGTATTATGTTGCTGGTTTAGTTGGTGTTATGCTCTCAGACATTTGGAACTGGTATGATGGCACAGAAACAGATCGTGAGCTTGCAATTGGTTATGGACGAGGTTTGCAAGCAGTAAATATTTTACGAAACCAACATGAAGATGATGAGCGTGGTGTTCAATTTATTCCTGATGGTTGGACAAGAGATGATGTTTTTGCTTATGCTACGAAAAATTTAAGTTTAGCGGATGAGTATATGAAAAGTATTGATAATCGCAATATCCTCCTGTTTTGTAAAATACCACTTGCACTTGCCCATAAAACCTTAAAAGCAATGCGAAATGGAAAAGAAAAAATGTCACGACAGGAAGTAGAAAGTACAGTAGATAGTATATTAAATGAATAAAATATTGAAAATGAAGCACGATTAGAAATGATTAGTCGTGCTTTTTTAGTATCTAAAAATGGGGATAGATAGAAATTGTTGGTCATACAGTCTTGGCCATGTAATATATATTAAAAGTGAAACCTATAGAGAGGAAGGGATGAAAATAGGAAATGGATGGATAAAAATAGTTGACGATAAACAATTTAAGCCCTATAATCAAAAACTATGTAATTATATTCAAAAAATTGAAGTAAGTTGTTGGTGCTAGTTTTAGGGAGAAATTTGATAAAAATAGTATTAACAATGAAAATTCGAGGGTCTTTGGATGTAGTCAGATCTTCGTTTCAAAAAATAGGAGGAAAAGTGTGAAATCAAAAAAAAAGGTTCCATTAGACTGGCCTGTATTTTTAATAAGTGGTGGTTTTTTAATTTTATTTATCTTACTATCATTCTTTAATAGTGACATGGTAGGTAATGCGATTACAACATTATTTGATTACTCTGCAGAATTTTTTGGAGCATACTGGCAGGTATTATTGCTAGGGAACTTCTTTGTCGGGATTGGATTAGCCATTTCAAAGTACGGAAAAGTACGTTTAGGTAAGCAAGATAAACCAAAATATAGCTATTTTCGTTGGGTAGCCATGATTCTGGTTACACTACTAGCGAGTGGTGGTGTTTTCTGGGCAGCTTCTGAGCCTATGTACCACTATATGACTACCCCTCCATTACTAGGTGGTGGAGAATTTAATGATATGTATGGTGCATTTGCGCATGCATTTATGCACTGGGGTTTCTTGGCTTGGGCGATTCTAGGAACATTAGCATCCATTGTGATGATGTACGTACACTATAATAAAGGATTTCCATTACGTCCAAGAGGATTATTATATCCTATCTTTGGGGAGAAAATTTATCATAAAAATGCAATTGGTACATCCGCGGACGTTTTTTCAATAATTGCTACGGTTGCCGGTACCTTGGGACCACTAGGGTTTTTAGGGTTGCAAATATCCTATGGACTTAATCATCTATTTGATGTTCCAAATACTTTAACGGTAAGTATCATCGTCGTACTTGGTCTAGCCACGATTGCCGCAATTTCAGCTGCTACAGGGATTGATCGCGGAATTCTTACTTTAAGTCGCTATAATGTTGGTTTTACTATTTTCTTAGCAATAGTTATTTTAATTATCGGACCAACTTTCTTTATCATTGATGCATTTGTTGGGGGTACAGGATCCCATCTCCAAAACTTTTGGGCAATGACCTTGTTCCGTGGAGATCATGCTTGGCTAGGTGCTTGGACAATCTTCTTTTGGGGATGGTTTATTGGCTACGCACCAATGTTAATTGTGTTTATTAGTCGAATCTCCCGTGGTCGGACCATTCGTGAATTAATTATTGCTGTTTCCATTGTCGCACCATTAGTCAATAATTTCTGGTTCTCTATCGTGGGTGGATCTGGTGTGTTTTTTGAAAGAGAAAATCCAGGTTCCGTATCGAATGCATTGAATGAAGGTGGTATGCCAGCAGCGGTTATGGCCATAACAGATCAGTTGCCACTAGGTTTATGGATTGGTTTAGGATTCTTGATTGTTTCCGTTATCTTTGTTGCGACAACAGTTGATACAATGTCTTATACCGTAGCAGCAACCTTAACAGGAAATGACACGCCAAAACGCTGGTTACGTGTTTTCTGGGCGATTATTTTCGGTTTAACGACTGTTATGATCTTGTCAATCGGGGAAGACAGTATTTCATCTATACAAAACTCGATTGTTATTACAGCTGTTCCAGTGTCCTTGTTATTATTGCCACCTTTATGGCAAGCACCAAAAATTGCTCGAAAAATGGCCTTAGAGCAAGGACTAATCTGGCAGCGGGAGTTAATGCGCAAAGTTGATAAGAAATAAACGATAAGGAGAAAAGGCTGTTTTTCGGGGATAAAACAAGATCCCATAAAACAGCCTTTTTACACGTTAGGAAAGTATAAAATTTTGGCTAGGAAGAAGACTCGACGTTGCTAAAATTTTAATGTCCCAAGTATAAGAAAAACGAACACGTTCGCTAAAGGACGAGCGAATGCGAGTTTTTCTAAAATGAACAGTTTATGGTATCTACACTTATACTAGATAGTAGTTAGGTTGTAGAGGAGAATCATGATGGAGATAAAAAAAACGAAGGATTATGAAAAGATTGCTTTATTAAATAAGCATGTACATGATTTACATGTTTCTTTATACCCGAATTATTTTAAGGAATATGAAGAAGGTTCAATGAAGGATTTTTTTAAAACAGTTGTCACTTTTCCAAATCATTATTTTCTATTGCTAGAGGATCAGGGGGAAACAAAAGGGTATGCGTGGGTTGAACGAATCAATCAACCAGAAGATATGTTCCGAAAAGCTTACCAGTGCTTATATGTGCATCAAATTAGTATTAATCCAACTAACCAAAATCAAGGGTATGGCAGGCGATTAATGAAGGCGATTTATAATTTAGCAAGAAGGCAAGGTATAAAACGGGTTGAATTAGAATATTGGATTGGAAATGATGTGGCGAGAGCATTTTATAAAAAGGAAGATTTTAAATCTTATCGAGAAGTTGTATACAAAGAAGTTGATTAGATTAAGACGGAAACGACCATACCTTAAATGATCGTTTCCGTCTGTTTTGGTACATGAGATATGTACTTAATGTTTGGTCCCATGATAATGATCAAACGTTTCCATTGCTAACGTAACTCCTTGGGAAAATGCAGCACCTCCACCTAATGCAGAGCTAACAGCAATGGTTTCAGCAATTTCCTCTTCAGTTGCACCATGTTCTACTGCACCTTTTGTATGATACATAATACAATATTCATCTTGTGCATAAATACTAATTCCTAGTGCCATTAGCTGCTTTTCTTTTTGACCCATTGTTCCCTCTTCAAAACATGCATCCGTAAACTCGAAATAGCTTTTGGTGATTTTCGGTAAACGTTCCTCTAAACGACTACTCCCTTCCTTATAATCAAGGATGGATTGATCAAAGTAATTATCAATTTCTTCTGGGTTCATTTCCATTTTTACTACCTCCAATTCATAATTATTGTTATACATTTTTATCCTTTATAATTAGATAGGAATCATGCATGGAATAAACTGGAATCCCCTGAAATTTTAAGGAATATAGTTGACCCTCATATAACGTTGAGAAAAAAGAGGAGCTGGCTTATGAAAGTAAAGGTCGTTTCGGAAATTCTGGTGTCAGTGTCTGGACCTTGCATTATTATGATCAAATTGGCTTATTAAAACCAGATACGATCAATGCACCGATCTATCGGAGTTACTCTGAGGATAATTTGTAGACATTACAGCAAATATTGTTTTTAAAGAACTGGGGTTTCCATTAAAAGAGACCAAACAAATGATTTACAGTGAGCACTTTGATAAGAAGGAGGCGTTATACCTTCATCGAAATGATACAGTTTAGGACAATTAAGTTGAATACAGAATTATGTTGCTAATCACCCCCGCTTGAGCTATTATTGTAATAATTAAAATCCCCTCTGCTATTGTGCTTCCCCCACTTTATAAAAATCCAGCTGCTATTCATTAAAATTTAATAAGGATGTGTTAATCATGGAACCATTTGAACAAGCATTGAACAACTGGCTTCAACAAAACATTTCTGAGGAGAAAAACCATAGCGACGTGAAATATTGATGAAAGGATTAGGGTATGGGACTATTGAATTCCTCCGTTTAATCTGGTATCCTGCCATCAGAAGTTTTGAGCATTTATATCCAGAATGGGAAGTACGAGATTTCAACAATGGGTACCGTTATCTTGATCTTGCTTATATGCCTGAAGGTGCTAAAGGAGGAATAGAGATTCAAGGATATGGACCACATGCAAGAGATCTTGATGTTAGAAGATTTAAAGACTTATGCTGGCGGCACTCACTGTTAGCATTAGATGGCTGGACTTTTTCACCTATTGCTTACTTATCTGTAAAAGAAGAACCCAAACAATGCCAACACTTGTCCTTTCTTTTATCGGCAAGTTTGTTTCCACTGATGTACCCACAGGTTTAACGTGGCTTGAAGCAGAAGTTGTACGCTACTCCCGTCGTATGCTCCGACCGATTACTCCACTTGAACTCGCAAAACATCTGAATATTAGTGACCGACATGCTCGAAGAATCCTCCGTAAACTGTTAGAACAACAGATACTTGTTGTTGCAAGCGGTAAAGAACGAATACGGTCGTATAAGCTTAGAAATTAGTGAAATAAGGAACGATGTTAGTTTTATAGATGAATCGTGATTCCGTTATTTCTAGAAAAAGTAATATATAAAGGGGATTGATGAATCGAGGTTCCGCTATTTGCTAAATATCGACCAGAATTTAATAGATTTACTACCTATAGTGGAACGAGGATTCCATAACGCCTTAAAAGTGGGATAATTTTATACAATAGCGGAATCAGGATCCGCTTAGTTAGTTTAATAGACTCCAATCAAAAAAACCAACCCATCTGGCTTGGCCAAATGGATTGGTTTTTTAAAAGTGGAGCATATCGGGCTCGAACCGATGACCTCTTCGCTGCCAGCGAAGCGCTCTCCCAGCTGAGCTAATGCCCCATCAAACATGTTATATTATAATATTATTTTGTAGCACGATCAAGTAGAAAAATTCATCTAACAAATGATGAATCAAAGTCGCAAATTTTCCTATATTTACATAATAACATTGATACGCTATATTTAAAGTAGTAAAATTTGCTATACGATCAAAGGGGGATCGGTATGAGAAAAGATGCAATGGAAATGAAGGACCATCATCGTAAAATTGTGAATCGGGAGGCACTTATCGGTGTAGGACTGGTCCTATTTAACTTTATTTGGTGGTTTGCATTTGCATATGGGTTAGGTGGAAAAGACCCATCAGAATACACGTATGTTTTTGGTTTACCAGCATGGTTTTTTTATAGCTGTGTGCTTGGTTTTATCATCATGTCTATTTTAGTAGCTATCGTTGTGAAAAAGTTTTTTGTGGAGATACCTTTTGATGAAGAAGAGGAGAGCCAATGAATATAGAAGCGCTAATTCCGTTGATACTGTTTTTAATTCTTATTTTTGGTGTTGGTATTTGGGCAGGGAAATATGTTCAAACACCTAAAACATTTTTAAATGAATATTTTTTAGGTGGTCGAAGTTTAGGTGGATTTATCTTAGCAATGACGATGACCGCAACTTATGGAAGTGCTAGTAGTTTTATAGGTGGACCTGGAGCTGCTTATAATGAGGGACTTGGCTGGGTACTACTATC
This sequence comes from Oceanobacillus halotolerans, assembly GCF_010993955.1. GTDB lineage: Bacteria > Bacillota > Bacilli > Bacillales > Amphibacillaceae > Oceanibacillus_A > Oceanibacillus_A halotolerans. The sequence continues at coordinate 70,547 of NZ_WIXL01000010.1, forward strand.
GATGACACAAGTGGCAACAGGTTATTTTGTGTTAATGGTTCTAGGTAAGAAGTTCGCAATTGTAACGCGACGATATCAAGCGGTTACGATGGTGGACTTTCTAAAAGAACGTTATCAATCTAAGTGGGTCGTACTAATTTCGTCCATTAGCATTATTATCTTTTTATTTTCTGCAATGGCGGCACAATGGATAGGTGGTGCTAGATTAATAGAATCGTTGACTGGTTTAAATTATACTAGTGCACTATTTATTTTTGCCTTATCCGTGCTTATTTATGTGACAATTGGTGGCTTTCGTGCAGTTGCCTTAACGGACGCCATTCAAGGTAGTGTCATGTTTATTGGGACCTTAATTTTACTAATTGCCACGATTATTGCTGGTGGAGGGATCCCCAATATTATTAGTGACCTTACCGCGGAGAATCCTAATTTAGTAACCCCATATGGTGCTGATGGGACATTGACAGCTACATACGTATCCTCTTTCTGGATTTTGGTTGGTGTCGGAGTCATTGCACTACCACAAGTAGCTGTTCGTGCGATGTCTTACAAAAATTCGCGATCCATGCATCGTGCCTTGATTATTGGAACGATCGTTGTAGGGTTTATTATGCTAAATATGCACTTAATTGGGGTGTTTGCACGTCCTATTTTACCTGGTATTGAAATAGCGGATACCGTCATGCCCCTTATTGCGTTAGAAGTGATGCCGGCATGGCTTGCTGGCATAGTATTAGCTGCACCAATGGCGGCAATTATGTCTACGGTCGACTCATTACTTTTATTAGTTAGCTCTACTATTGTAAAAGATGTGTATTTAAATTACATTGAACCAAAAGCATCCTATGAGCGAGTGAAACGATTAAGTATTACCATTACTGCTGTTTTAGGAATTATTGTTTTTGTCTTAGCGTTAAATCCGCCAGATCTTATCATATGGTTAAATCTATTTGCGTTTGGTGGATTAGAAGCAGCCTTTATTTGGCCAATTATTATGGGGCTATATTGGAAAAAAGGGAATAAAAATGGTGCAATTGCGTCCATGATTGTGGGGGTTGGACTCTATATTCTTTCCGATTCATTTTTTCCACAGCCGCTTGGTTTACATTCAGTAGTTTTACCAGTTGTATTCTCCTTTATCGCTTATGTAGGGGTGAGCTTGTTAATGCCAATTACTCAAAAACAACTACAAAAATAAAGCATTACTTAGAGGAGGAACAAGGACACTTGGATTGGAAATATGCCCTGTTTCATCATTAGAAAAACTCGCATTCGCTCGTCCTTAGCGAATGGGTTAGTTTTTCTTATACTTGGGACATTAAAATTTTAGCCACGTCGAGTCCACTTCTTAGCTAAAATTTTATGCTTTCCTAACGTGTTAGAAAAACTCGCATTCGCACGTCCTTTAGCGTGTGTTCGTTTTTGGCAGCTAGGAAAGTATAAAAACTTTCCCACTGCATAAGTGCAACTAAGGCATTCACCATTAATGCCTTGGCGAATGCCAAGTTTTCTAAGAAGGTAAGCCTTACTACTCTTTTAAATTTTTATTTTCTTCTTGACATTATGATTTAATAGATGTATAGTTTTGATATTCAATTAAATAGATTTTCTTTCTTATCTAGAGAGGTGGAGGGACTGGCCCTTTGAAGCCTCGGCAACAGACTGAAATAGTACTGTGCCAATTCCAGAAGCGTAATGCTTGAAGATAAGAAGAGCGAATGACTTTTGTTTATAAACCTCTTCTTAATTTCAAGAAGGGGTTTTTTATTTTTAGATTTTCCAAACGTATTGAAGGGGGTTAAATGTCAACGCAGGTAAAGCTTACATATTTTGAATTGGAAAGAAGGGATATTAACGAGCTAGATCGTTTGATCCTAAGGTAACACTGGATAATCTTGAGGTACTTAAACAAACACCAACAATACTTATATTTTTCAAAAAAATAGTTGATTCCTATATTCGTCTCGGATATAATAATTTAACACCTTAAAAAGATACCTTTTTATTCCCAAGGTATAATTTAGGAGTGTATGTTTAAAAATTTATTCCTGATGATGGTTGTATCAGGATGTAAGTAGAGAGGAGAGGTTGTAATGGATTCATTAGTGAAACAATTAACAGAATTGAATGGCCCATGTGGGTATGAACATAATGTCACCTACTTCATAGAAGATTATGTAAAAGGTAAAGTCGATGATGTGAAAGTAGATGCGGTTGGAAATGTTATTGCCCGAAAAAAAGGGGACAAGCCAGGTCCAGTAACATTATTAACCGCACATATGGATGAAGTTGGATTTATTGTGAAGAAAATTGAGGACAATGGTTTGTTGCGATTTGAAAAGCTTGGCGGTAATGATGATCGTACATTGTTAGCTCAAGAAGTAAAAGTACTTGGATCAAATGGAGAGATCAATGGTGTGATTGGTACCATTTCAGCACACTTTGTGAAATTTGATGATCCTAAAAAGGTCCGTCCTCATACGCAATTGTATATTGATATTGGAGCTACTTCTAAAGAAGATGCACTAGCGTTAGGGGTGGATGTTGGCACACCTGTAACATGGGCGACTGAAACGAAGAAAATAGGACGAGAAGACAATGAAGTGTTTGTTGGTAAAGCATTGGATGATCGAGCTGGATGTGCTGTTTTATTGTCTGTGTTAAATGAGGTTCAAGATACATCGTTTGCAGGTGAACTTATTTTTCTTTTTGCTGTTCAAGAGGAAGTAGGTTTGCGTGGTGCACAAACAGCAATCAATGGCTTAAAAGAGGTAGATGTGGCCATTGCAGTGGATGCAACTGTTGTAAGTGATACACCTGAAGAAGGGAAAGATCACAGCTTACTTCTAGGCGCAGGAACTGGTATTAAGGTAATGGACTTTAGCTTAATTGTCCAAAAAACAATAAAAGATACGCTACGTAAAATCGCAGACGAAGAAAGTATAACATACCAAATGGAAATTTTCCCTGGTATTGGAACAGATGGTGCAGCTGTTGCGCCAGCAAATAGTGGCATACCAACAGGTGTTTTATCAATCCCTTCTCGTTATTCTCACTCACCAGTTGAAGTAGTGAATAAACAAGATTTACTAGCAACTAGGGATTTACTGAAAGCATTTGTGTTACGTATTGATGAAAATACAAGCTTTGCATTTTAATAATATCAACTAGAAAAAGGAGATTTGACAGTTATGCAATCAATAAAGAAAGGTTTTTTCACAATTGTTTTACTCGTATTAATTAGTATGGTACTTGTTGCATGTGCAAGTGAACCGAACGAAAATGAAAGTTCATCTGATGATAGTGAAGGGTCAAGTGAAGGAAAAGGTGGCGATTTAGTAATAGCTAATTTGTCTGATGCTGTTTCACTTGATCCACCGAGCTCAAATGATACACCATCTGCTGATGTAACGATTAATATTTTTGAAACGTTAGTCGTACAAGATGAGAATATGGAAAATCAACCAGGCCTTGCTGAAAGTTGGGAACAAGTTGATGATAAAACATGGGAATTCAAATTACGTGAAGGTGTAACATTTCATGATGGGTCCGAATTTAATGCAGAAGTTGTTAAAGCGAATATAGATCGTATTTTAGATCCAGAATTAGCATCTCCAGTTGCATTTATGTACGATATGATCACAAACGTAGAGGTAGTAGACGACTATACCGTTCACTTTGAAACAGAATTTCCATTTGCACCACTTCCAGCACACCTTGCACATCCAGGTGGGTTAATTGTTTCAAAAGAACAAATTGAGGCAGATTATGCTGCAATGGAAGAAGGAGAAGAACCAGGAAGTGTAATTAATGAAAACCCACAAGGAACAGGGCCATTTAAATTTGAAGAATGGCAATCAGGTCAATCTATTAAATTAGTTCGAAATGAAGATTACTGGGGAGAAAATGCATTACTAGATTCTGTTACATTCAAAGTAGTTCCAGAGGATTTAACACGAATTGCTGAATTAAGAACTGGTGACTCTCACATAACGAATCCATTAAGCCCATCTGATTTAGAGCAAATTGAAGCCGAAGATGGTATGTCTGTAACAAGACAATCAAGTTCTTCCTTATCATATATTGGATTTAATAGCGATAAAGAGCCGTTTAATGATCAACGTGTACGCCAAGCTATTTCCATGGCAATTAACAAAGAGGAAATTATTAATGGGATTTACGACGGAATCGGGATCCCAGCAAAAGGACCAGTAGCCCCTGGTGTATTTGGTTATGACGAAGAGTTAAATGGTTTAGAGTACGATGTGGAAAAAGCGAAAGAATTGTTAGCAGAAGCAGGATTTGAGGATGGTTTTACTGCTACAATTTGGACAAACGATAACCGAGAACGAATTGATACTGCAACAAATGTACAAGAACAACTTGCTGAAATTGGAGTCGAATTAGAAATAGAAGTATTAGAATGGGGTGCTATGTTAGACCAAACCGCTCAAGGAGAACATGAGATGATGGTATTTGGTTGGACAAATGTTACTGGTGATGCAGATAATAGTTTGTATCCACTATTCCATTCGGATAATCTAGGTTCAGCAGGGAATCGTACGTTTACTGCAGATGAGGATCTTGATTCTTATTTAGCAAATGCACGTCAAACATCAGATCAGGAAGAACGCCAAGAATTCTATAGTCAAGCACAGGAACGTATTGCGGAATTAGCTCCAATGATCTTTATTCATCACCAAGAATATCTATTAGGAGTACGTGATGAAGTAAAAGGATTATCACAGCTTCCAACTCAATTATTGCAATTAAAAGAAGTATATATAGAAGAATAACTAGATTCTATTCAATGATCATTTGCGTTAAGGATTTATAAATAAAATGCACACGTTATTTCATAAATGAAATTATGTAACGTGTGCATTTTTTCGTTATATCAAGTGATAATAGATACTGTGCTCAGTTACCACTTAGCAAGTTTTAATGCTTGGATTGTCACTGATAAGGATGCTCATTCCCCTTTTTGTACAAATTCCAGCAAGAAAGGTAACAGAGAAGCGTGCTCAATGCCCTATTTGTGCAATTCCAGCAAGAAAGGTAACAAAGAAGCAAGCTCAATTGCCTTTTCGTACTATTTCCAACAAAATTGGTAACAGACAAGCACTCTCTGTTCTTTTTTTCACGTTAGGAAAGCATAAAATTTTAGACAAGAAGCGGATTCGGTGTAGCTACAATTTTTACGTCCCAAGTTTCTAACATGATTTCAAGCTAAATTGGTCTCAGAAACACGAGCTCGACTATCATTTGCCAAGTTATGTGCTCAGTTTAATTGTCTCTCTAGCATATTGTTCATAGAAATCTAGGGCATTCGCATTACTTAAGGACCCTTTATTAACGACTTCTTCAACCGGTTTTCCCATTAGTAATTTCTTGACTGGAACTTCTAGTTTTTTCCCATTTAATGTTTTTGGTATATCTGGTACTTCCACAATTGCCGTTGGGACGTGTCGTGGCGAACATTGTGTGCGAATTTGTTTTTTGATGGCCTCTTCCAGTTGTGGTGTTAATATTTGTCCTTCTTTCATCAACACAAATAGTGGAACAAAGGATTCCCCTTTACCTAATGGGATATCAACTATTAAGCTATCGGCTATTTCTTTTATTTGGTCTACAGCACGATAGATTTCACTTGTTCCTATCCGTACACCACCACGATTAATGGTTGCATCTGAACGTCCGTAAATAACACATGATCCATGATCCGTTATCTTTACATAATCTCCATGGCGCCAAATCCCAGGGAAGACATCAAAATAGCTATTCTTTAAACGAGAGCCATCTTCGTCATTCCAAAAATAAATTGGCATAGAAGGGAAAGGTTTTGTTAAAACAAGTTCCCCTACTTCTTCAATTTGGGCTTCTCCTTCGTCATTAAAGCATTCTATTTTTGCTCCAAGGCCACGACATTGCAATTCCCCTGCATAAACTGGCAAAATGGGTGCCCCTAATACAAAGGCTGTACAAACATCTGTCCCACCACTAACCGAGGCAATCCACAAATCGCTTTTTACATTGTCGTAACACCATTGAAATCCTTCTGGTGGGAGAGGTGATCCTGTAGAACTAATATTTTTTAATGCACTTAAATCAAATGTCTCACCAGGCTTTAGTTCATCTTTCATACTTGCTGTTAGGTAACTAGCACTAGTGCCAAAAACGGTCATTTTCGTATCTTGAGCAAATTTCCATAGCATTTTATTATCTGGGTATGCTGGGTTCCCATCATACAACATAATCGTACTTCCAGTGAGTAATCCACTTACAAGGAAATTCCACATCATCCATCCAGTCGTCGTAAACCAAAAGAAACGATCTTCGCTTCCTAAATCAGCATGGAAGGTTAACGCCTTAAGATGTTCAAGTAATATTCCGCCTTGACTATGTACAATTGGCTTCGGTTTACCAGTTGTTCCTGAGGAAAATAATACCCAAAGTGGATCATTGAATGGTACATGTTCATATGTAAGAACTTGTTGACTTTCGGCTGTAATGGCATCATTCCATGTTGTAACATTCTTTAATCCGTGAACGGAAGGATTTTGATGGAGAAAAGGTACAACAATAGTAGCTTCTAATGATGGGAGTTCAGCTTGGATCTGTTTAATCACATTTAATCGGTCAAACGTCTTTCCTGCATAATGGTAGCCATCGACTGTTATCATTACTTTTGGCTTAATTTGCTTAAATCGATCAATAACACTTTGCGTTCCAAAATCTGGTGATGCACTTGACCAGATTGCTCCTAGGCTAGCTGTGGCAAGAAAGGCTACAACCGATTCGTAAATATTTGCAGTATACGCGACAACACGGTCTCCCTTTTCAACACCAAGGTTCTGGAGTGTTTGTTGGAAACTAGCTGTATCTTGATAAAGCTGTTTCCATGTTACTTCTTGTTTTTCACGTGATTCGGATGCATGGATTACGGCAACCTTATTTTCGTCACGATTCCGAAAGATGTGTTCTGTATAATTGATTGTTGCTTCAGGAAACCACTTCACACCAGGCATCTGATGTTTGGTTAGTACGGTTTTATAGGGGGTGTTTGCTTGAATATTAAAATAACCCCATAGCGACTCCCAAAAGGCTTCTAACTCGTTAACAGACCATTTCCAAAGGGAATGATAATCGTTAAATAAAAGTTGCTTTTCTTGTTTGAGCCATTGCATGTAATGATAGAGATTAGATTGTTCTATCCGCTTTTCATCAGGTTGCCATAATAAAGAACCTTCCTTAATTTGACTCATTATATTCCCTCCTGAATATTTAGATGATTATTACTATTATAGAAAAACGCTCACGCTGTGTAAAGTCTATACAGACAAGATCACCCTGAAGAAATAAAAGCAAATGTATGTTTTTTTGAAAGGTAAGTACAAAATTGTCCGCATTACTGCCTTCAGGGACAAGAATCACGTCATAGTCCTCTGCTTGGCAATCAGTAAATGTATAAGCAGATTCAGGGGGAACGCCATACTTTCCAATGTATTTTTTGTTTGCTTCTTTTCCAACTAAATGGACATCTGCCCCTTCCTCTTGAAGGCGTAAAACTGGGTACCAAAGCTCAAGATTATTTCTCCAAATAATTTAGAATCCATAACAGCAAAAATAACTCAATTTATTTCAGTAAATTTTGGATGGTACTATTTATCCCGCATGTAACGGGCAGTAAGACCCCCACATCAAGATTTCTTAGGAGATCCAAGAAAGATAAGTGGGGGATCAAACTGCCCGTAAATGTCCGATTCGTTCAACTAACAATCAGTGGGGGAGGAAAGGAAACCCTATTAATAGTCCATGTTAATGTTGTTTTTTTGTATATATTTAGTATTTTCCCGCTACGGTAAGATTGAGCTCGGTAAGGATACAGATAAGCCTGAATTTAATTTACCTACATGGTTTGTGATGTTATTTAGTGCAGGTATGGGGATGGGACGCTAGGGATGTTAAGCACTTCTGGACTATTGAACCCAGCGAATTCGGCTAAAATTGTATGGGGGCTTACTCAATCAGCTCTTGTGGCAATTGTCGTGTCTTTATGGGAACACAAGGGTTGCAAAACGTTCTCATTATTGCGGCTCTACCTTTTTCGATTGTAATATTATTAATGTGCACATCATTTTTAAAAACAGTAAGAAAAGACTATGTACCAAAAAAAGAATAGGGCTTCTAGAAAAGTGCTGAAGCCTTGGTCACCCTCGATTAGAAAACTTGGCTTGCCGCTAATCCTTTATGGCAAATGACTTCGTTTTACTTACGCGTATAGGATAAGGAAAGCTGTGTCAGTAATGCACTGCCCGAGAAAAAGTGAATTTTTTAAAAGGACGTGCAAAATTGGTCACGTACGACTCTTGCGCTACTTAACCAATTTTTTACGTAAACCATCGTTTTATTTTAGCAAATACGGAACTGTCGTCATCTGTTGATTCCGTTTCATCCGTTGTTTCTTCAAGGAAAATATTTTCTTTGTCAATCGCATGATCATAGGTTAAGACAGCACCAATATCCGTATTGGCTTTCTCATCTGTAATGGTTGTATAAGGGATGTCATATTTAGAAGCTAAGGCTTTTTCTTCTTTTAAAAAACGGTGAGCAACTTTACCATTAATTATAAGCTCTGTATCACGGTTGTTACGCATCGTTTCTTCTAAAGCCCTTAGTCCTTTATCACTCATCACTTGTCCCTTTGTTAATGCAATGACAATCCGCTCTCGTAATGTTCCTAAATATTTTTTTCGTTCCGCCTGATTCGGGTCTTTTTTTCCGTATATCCCTTCTGTAAGATAATCTTCAACATCTTTTTTACCCATTGAATATGCCTCACTTTAATGTATTAAGTATACACCTATTTTACACAGTTAATGATGTTAGGAAAAGCGATACCTATTCGGATCGCTTTTCCACTGTCAATTACTTGTGCTTTGCTCGTTTATCTGCAGCATTTGCACGTTGTTGTGCTTCTTTATCTTCATGATCTGCAAATTCTTCTGCATATTCTACATCATGTCCATCACTATTACGTAATTGATTTCTTGGTGTTTGTGCTAGTCGATTTCGTCCTCTGGATTTGTTGTGTTCATCTCTACCCATATAGTTCACCTCATTTAATTTAGAGTCATACATGAGTAGTTTGTGTAGGAATAAATGTATTAAACCAAAAAGAACGTTATTTTCTGTCGCCACCTAATATATCAAATAAGCCACCCGCGATACTACCTTCCCCTTTGTTTTCACCCCCATTTTCTGGAGTGGCAGCAAATACTCTGCTAGCTAATCTGCTAAATGGAAGTGACTGAACCCAGACAGTTCCTGGTCCGCGAAGTGTCGCGAAGAATAAGCCTTCACCACCAAATAGTGCCGTCTTTACACCACTTACAAATTCAATGTTATAGTCAACATCACCTGTCATGGCAACAAGACATCCTGTATCAACTAGTAACTTTTCTCCTGGTTCTAATTCTTTTTTGTGAATGGTTCCACCAGCATGAACAAATGCCATACCATCGCCTTCTAATTTTTGCATGATAAAGCCCTCCCCACCAAAGAAACCAGTACCAATTTTACGTTGAAATTCAACACCTACTGCAACTCCTTTAGCTGCGGCAAGAAAGGCATCTTTTTGACAAATCAGTTTACCGTTTATTTCACTTAAATCCATTGGAATGATTTTTCCTGGATAAGGTGAGGCAAAGGAAACATGCTTCTTTCCCGTTCCTTCATTGGTGAAGGTAGTCATAAATAAACTTTCTCCAGTTAATACACGTTTTCCTGCACCAAGCAGTTTTTCCATAAATCCGCCTTGATTTTTTGAGCCATCTCCAAAGATGGTTTCCATTCGTATTTGATCTTCCATCATCATGAGGCTACCTGCTTCTGCGATAACCGTTTCTTGTGGATCAAGTTCCACTTCTACAAATTGCATATCATCGCCATGCAGTTTGTAGTCGATTTCGTGATTATTCATTTTATCCTCTCCTTTATGTATATCTCTCCTTTATAATTATATGCTATTTTCCACATACTAGAGAAGTATACACGAGTATAAATTTTATTATATAAAGGAGGGGGATTCTGAATGGAACATGGTCAAATTTGTAAAGCATGTCAAGGAACTGGTATGTTAGCTGATGATGAAGGATGGCAATATAAATGTCGAATTTGTAATGGAGATGGTTTGTATAACAGTGCCGATGTTAGACCTTCCGAAATTCTGGATGTAGATGAAACAAACCGAATATTGGATTAGTAAACAAGCAGAAAAAACTACCTATCCTGAAGTTATAGGTAGTTTTTTCTTCAAAATAATCTTAATGAGGCATGTTGCCCTGAATTGGTGCAAAGCTGTTTTTCAAAGCTTGCATATCTTGCTGTTGTAATTGTGGTACTTGATAATATTGATTTTTGTTCTGATATAAAAATACTTCATAGGCCATCTCGACCATGTTTGGTACACTGTCAGCAAACACGCGTCGTAATACTGGGTTTGTTACCTCCAATGCGGTCATCGTAAATGTTGATGCACATGCCTTTAAGGCACTCATCATGTAGCTTGATACACACTGGTCATTAATCTCATTAACAGATTGAGCAGGTGACTTTGGCTGGGATGGTTGCATACCATAGACGACATCATTACTTTGTGTCATATTATAGGTGTAGGTCTCTACAGTTGGCTTCTGGCCAGTTTTTAATGTTTCTACAATTGTGTTATACAGTTGTTTTAAAAAGGTTTGGTGCTGTTGAAGCATTGTTTTTAGTTCTGGATCTTGAATGTGTTGTTCATACAATAAATATTGTTCCATTCCACCAGTTAGTGTTGATAAAGCTTCATGTGCATCAAACAGCTCATGTCCTCCTAGACTTTGTTGGGCAGGCATTTGTGTGGATGATTGTAAATCTTGGTTTTGATTTTGACCTTGCATACTTACATCCTCCTTTAAGATAGTCGTCATTATTTTAAGCCAAAATGTTGGATATATTCGGATTATGTAATGTATATAAATATACTTGGAGATGATTCTGATGAAGAAGTTTTTGCCGTTAGTATGGTTTACGATAATCGTTTTGGTGCTCGGTTGTAACCAAAACCAAGATAATCAGTCGCTGAATGAACAGTTAACTGGTCAATGGACAGGTATGATTCAAATTCCGGAACAACCACTTTTTTTTATTGTAGAATTTGAACAAGGAGATGAGTTTTCTGGAAACATCAGTATTCCAGTTCAAGGTGTTGAAAGTTATCCATTGTCGTCGATAAAAGTGGAAGATTCCACGGTTTTGTTTTTAATGGAGGTACAAGGACAATTTATTTCATTTGAAGGGACAGTGGATGGCAAATCGTTAGAAGGTACGTTTAAACAACATGGACAATCCTATCCATTTCAGCTTACGAAAGGATCCTATAAGGAAGAGGAATCTGATGATGAGGGAACCTTTTTAACCGTTGAAACAAATGAAGGGGAGCTTTATGGTGAATTAGAAACACCTGATACAGAAAGGCCACATCCAATTGCAATTATTATCCCAGGGTCTGGTCCAACCGATCGTAATGGAAATGCCGTGAACGGGAGAAATGACAGTCTTAAAATGCTTGCCGAAAGTTTATCGGAACAGGGTGTTGCTAGTCTTCGGTATGATAAGCGTGGTGCTGGTAAAAATGAGTCTGCAATAATACAAGAAGAAGAACTTCAATTCGAGCAATTTGTAGAGGATGCAAAGCATTGGGTAAACATGTTAGAGAGCGAGGACTATACGGAAATTGGTATTATTGGTCATAGTCAAGGATCACTCGTAGGAATGCTTGCCGCAGAGGAACCGAGTGTTGATTTCTTTATTTCACTTGCAGGGGCAGGACGTCCGATTGACGAAGTATTATATGATCAATTAAGTGAGCAGTTATCTGAGGATTTATTGGAAGAAAGTGTTGAAATTATGGATCAATTAAAGAAGGGGAATGAGGTCGAGCAGGTTAGCACAGCCTTACAAAGTGTATTTCGTCCTTCTGTACAAGGATTTACATCGTCCTGGATGCAATACGACCCAGTTATGGAAATCGGGAAATTGACCATCCCAACGTTAATTGTCAATGGGGAAAATGATATCCAAGTACCTGTTACGGAAGCGGAGATGCTACATGAGGCAAAAGAGGATGCTAAACTTTTAGTGATACCTCAAATGAATCATGTACTAAAGGAAGCACCTGCAGATCGACAGGAAAATCTCCAAACCTATGCTGATCCTTCCTTGCCATTAGCGGAAGGATTAATCGAGGGGATCATGTCCTTTTTAAAGGAAAGCCAAGTAACAGAGTGACCTAGTTAGTAATGATTGTGCTAGGATGAAAGAAGAAACGTTCATTTTTAATGGGGAGGTAATAACATGTTGGACAAAGATCCGATTCAATTAGATAAACGGATTTATTTAATTGATGGATTCGATTTAACTGTACCGGAGCGGACGGGTACCTATGTCATAAAAGAGGATGCATTAACAATTGTAGAAACGGGTCCGAGCCCTTCGGTGAAATATATTAAACAAGGACTTGAGAAATTAGGATATACCTTGGATCAAGTCAAGTATATTATCGTAACGCACATCCACTTAGATCATGCTGGTGGAGCTGGCTTGCTACTAAAAGAGTGCCCGAACGCGAGTGTTGTCGTTCACCCGAAAGGTGCCAGACACTTGGTAGATCCTACAAAATTAGCTAGAGGAGCACGAGCGATTTATGGTGATAGCTTTTCTGAACTATTTGATCCAATTGTTCCCGTTCCCGAAGATCGTCTACTTATTAAGGGGGAAGGGAATACGCTAGCAATAAGTGATACCTGTACGTTGAAATTTTTAGATACACCAGGTCATGCAAAGCATCATTTTAGTATTTATGATCCTGTCAGTCATGGCATGTTCACTGGGGATACTGTTGGAGTTCGCTATGAACAATTAGTACGTGATGGGGTTGATTTTTTTCTGCCATCCACTTCGCCAAATCACTTTGATCCCGAGGCAATGCAGGAATCCATTGATCGGATGCTTGATATGAATTTGGATCGCATTTATTATGGTCACTTTGGAATGACAGAGAAAGTGGAACTAGCTCTACATAAGGTGTCTGAATGGCTTGATATTTTTGTAGAAGAAGGGGAACAAGTGGTCGCGGAAGGAAAGGGGTATGATGAACTCGCCCAACGTCTATTGGAGCATGTCAAAGAGCATTTACGGACATTATATGTGGACGATGACCACGATGTCTATATTTTAATTAATCTTGATATGCAAGTAAGTGCATTAGGAATTATTGATTATTTTAAAAAGTTGAAGCACTAGGAGACATACATAATAATAGCACCTGACATTATGTTATATTATTTGTCAGGTGTTATTCATTTCCAACCATTTCTTAATTAAATGATCAACACGTGCCCTCCTAGAGGCGCTTAGTAAGTATTCTTTATCAAGTATTTCAGCATCATTTTTGTGAATTTGGTACATTCGTTCTGCCCATTCATAGTCATCTGTCCATTCTGGATTTTTAGGTTGTGAAACTATAGCTGATTCTAATCGATGAATAATAATATCTTCTATACCTATTACAAAAACTCGTCGGCCACTTGCTAATTCCATGCTAGTAATTTTATCTAGATTTCCTTCAAGAAAGTTACTTGGTATTTCAATTGATACCTCTAGTTCCTCATGATACCAACTACGGCCTTCCTTTATAAAGCCGAGTTCCATTGTTAATAATTCATTAAATTTATCCCATCCGTCAGTAATTAGATCTATATCGTACGTTGTATAATTATTTCTTGTATATATCTCAACGGATAATCCGCCAACTATTATGGGTTTAATACAATCCTTTTGAAAATACTCTGTTAACAAAGCACACATTTCAATCATTCTTTCATGTTTCGATAAATGTACAAGCTTGTCGAATTCTCTTTTCAATTCAATCAGTTGGATCATAATATATCTTTCGCTTTCCGATTATTTTCATTTTTCCTTCACGTTTTGCCCTTTCTACACTTGCTTTGGTGATTTTCGTTATTGCATTCCGTTCATCTATTGTCCTTGGTCTATTTCTTTTAATACGCGGGATATTACTGCGTTTAGAACGTATTTGCAAATTAACTGATCGGCGTCTAGCTTTTATATTCCTTTCAATTTGATTCATTTTAACGGTACGCATTAATCATAACACCCCCACATTTACTTATCTTAATTTTATAACATTATGGCTATTATATCCACAAACATACCAAAAAGAATTATCTATGTTGTATTTCTCGGTCTTCAGTCAATCCTTGTAAATTCGGTTGATCTCAGTCATCTTTTGTTTTCATAAACGTTAAAATAACAAAGAACAAAAAGCTTAGTAGTAAAATGGTTCCACCAACAATAAAGAAAACCGTAACGAATGAATCAGGAAGGTTGAAAGGTCTTAGATAGTATAGCCACATTCCGACTGTTAAGCCAATTGCTCCAATGATTGCAGCATAAACATGTAGTGCTGCAAGGAGTTTATTCGTTGGTGTGTATATTTTGTAATATACTGACCATGCAAATAGTGTTAACCAGCCGACAACAAGTATGTGAGCGTGTACGGTACGAAATTCGTATCCACCTGCACCTGCCATGTGTGATCCTAAGAATGCACCAATTAATGCAAAAATTGCTGAAAATCGAAGTAAGGTTTTACTATATGTATTCAAACTTTCCCTCTCCTTTTATTATGTATTGGTCTATGTGTACACCACTATATTTTACTATGAATCAAGGATGTCGTCACACTTTTATACCTGTTTCGCATACTATGTTGTTTTTCCTTATGGCATTTTTTCTAAAAGATTGATGTTTTTTTCAGTAAGAATCTTAATGAACAGTTGATAGATTATGCGCAATAGTTTAGCTATGAATACCGCTACGGAAATACACTTCGCTTTCCGCAGACGGCTGTTGAGCCTCCTCGTGCTACGCACTGCGGGGTCTCACCTATGCCTCTTTTCCTGCAGGAGTCTTCGTGTATTTCCTCCGCTAGTTATGCACTATTTTACTTCTTATCAATGCACTGCTAATACAAGGCTTGATTGGAGCGTAGGACAGTCGACTCCTGCAGGAAAAGCACGTGTCCGAAGACCCCGTAGGAAGTGATCTTCTTCCAAGGAGGCTAAGGCCGTGCCTGCGGTAAAGAAGACACTGTGAAAACGTAAAGTTTGAACAGATGTCGCACTTGTGCCCGTGGTGAAAGCGACTGTCCGGAGCGAAAATCAACCATACTATTTTACTACGCATTATATAGAAACTGTGACGTTAAGAAAACAACAAAGTGTACGAAAGGAGAATATCTTATTATTGGTTAAAAAACAGGTTGACAGGTGAAGTGTACTAATTATATAATACACCACATAAGATGTATTAATCGGTTCATACATTTTTATGCCTAAAGTGTATTAATGGATTAATACAATAAGACATTAGTCAAACAACAGAGAGTATAGGGGCTGTGTTTATGAAGGTAGATTTTAACAAGCGGGATCCTGTTTATGTGCAAGTAGTGCGGCATTTTAAAGAACAAATTGCTAAAGGAATGCTTGAACCAGGACAAGAAATCCCATCAAGAAGAGAATTAGCAAATCAATTAAAAATAAATCCAAATACAGCTCAACGTGCATATAAGGAAATGGAGGGACAAGGATTGATTTATACGGAACGAAATTTACCAAGCAAAATTACCAAAGATGAAAAAGTCCTTGGATCTGTAAGAGAAGAACTTATTGTTGAGGCAGTAGATTCCTTCATCGCATCCATTCGTCCAATTGATGTTTCTGTTGAGGAAGTATTGGATTTGGTAAAAGAAAAATATGAGCAAGAAAAGAAGTAGGGAGGGGTACAGATGATCGAGGTAAAAGAATTGATAAAAAAGTTTGGACGTAAAAAGGTGCTGGATGGTGTTTCATTTACAGCAAACAAAGGTGAGATTACGTGTCTAATTGGTATAAATGGTGTAGGAAAAACAACGATCTTAAATGCAATAATGGCACTAACTCCAATCCATGGTGGTGAAATTTTAATAGATGGGAAAGCCATTCATAAAGATAGCTATGAAAAAATAACCTTTATCCCAGACGCTATTACGATGTTGCCACAAATGCGGATCGCCGACGCAATGGAATTTATGGCGGATTTCTATGAATCTTGGAACCAAGAACGAGCAACAGAGATGCTTCGCTTTTTTAAGTTGAAGGAAACTGAACGGATATCTAGTCTGTCGAAAGGAAATACCGCAAAAGTAAATTTGTTACTCGGTTTGGCATTGGATGTGGATTACGTCTTAATGGATGAGCCGTTTTCAGGGATTGATATGTTTAGCAGGGAGCAAATCGCTGATGTGTTTACGAGCCATTTAATTGAAGATAGAGGGGTTATTATTACAACACACGAAATACATGATATCGAACATTTAATTGATAAAGCGATCTTACTTGATAATGGAACTGTATTAAAAGCGTTCAATACAGAAGATCTACGAGAGAGTGAAGGGAAATCAGTGACAGATGTGATGAGAGAGGTGTATCAAGGATGAATCGATATCTTAAGTTAGTAAACTTTGAATTCAATCGTTTTGTGAAAATATATGTAGTACTACTAGCTATTACATTGATAACACAAATCATTGGTGTCATTTTGAAATCAAGAGAATATGTGGCCAATGCAAATGAGGCGATTTATCAAGAACAATTGTCTACGTCTGAATTTCTTAGTCAGTACGGAACGATGAGCTTTGATACAATTGTAAGAAGTGTCTGGTTTCTCGGACCAATTGCTTTATGTGCTGGAGCAGTAGCCTTTTATATTTTTCTTATTTGGTATCGTGATTGGTTTGGAAAAAACACGTTTATTTATCGACTATTGATGCTACCTACAGCAAGACTAAATGTTTTCTTAGCAAAGGGAACAACCATTCTTTTAGTGACACTAGGATTTATAGGTTTTCAACTTATCATCTTACCAATTGAGACGACGATTTTAAAATGGATCGTTCCAAAAGATTTTCGTGTCGATATGGGTGTACACGAAATTATTGGGGCAATTCCAGAGTTGCATCTTATATTCCCACAAAGCTTTATTGAATTTGTATTGTCCTATGGTGCAGGTATGATGGTTGTATTTGTGCTATTTACAGCTATTTTACTTGAGCGAAGTTTTCGGTGGAAAGGGATTCTAATGGGAGTTGCTTATGGAGTTGTTGCACTGTTTATTATGCTGTCCCCATTATTAGTGCAGGACTTTGTTGTAGATGGCTATTTTTATATAAGTGAAATGGTACTGCTTGAGGTATTAGTTGGTTGCATTGTAATCGCATTATCGATTTGGTTTAGTAACTATTTATTGAAACGAAAGATCCGTGTGTAAGGAGGGGAAATGATGAAAAAATATTGGAAACTAATCACATTGACAATCATTATTATGGCAGGTATTGGAACATTTTATATTTATGATAGCCTAGCAGCAGATGCCTATCCAGCCTTTACAATTGAAACAAATAGTGGGAATGAAGAAGTGATAGAAAACCTATTGATAAATGCCCATTATGGAACAGGACAAAACATTCAACCTGTGCAAATTACAAAAGATGAAGCTATTTATGCTAATGAGCGTTCTTTTTTTGAACGGTTAGATGGAGCGTACTTATCCCCTGAGCGAAAACACCTGCAAGAGAATTATCGGAACTTTATGAGGGGAAAGGCCATTTATGGATCGTTCTATGAGGATGAGGAATATCTCGTATATGCCAATGTCAATATTGATACAAGTGCACTTGAAGCTCGATCCTCCAGCATTGAGGTTTCTATGTTAGACAAAGGAACGGATGAAACAACATCGTTTGTATACGATATTCCACATAGTTCTGAAGTGAATCATGTAGCACTCCAGGATGTGCAGTTAGTAAATGATAATGTTACGCTTATTACACAAAATCATTCTCGCTCGCAAGGGAATTTAGCGATTCATGTTTATGAATTCGATGCACAATCTCATGAACTTATACGAGAGGAAAGCATCATTTCAGATCAAGCACAAGAGCAAAATCAGTTTACAGATATGTTCATGCTAAATGAAACAGATCCTATGTCTTCAAAAGACTATGCTGTTTTTCGAAATGTGGTACGGGAAGAAATTAGGAACAATGATGGAACCTACTCACATGAGGAAATTAGCAATGAATTGATTGCCTATAATCTTGAATCAGGAAAGATCGAGGACATTACATTGACGGAAGAGCTTAAAGAGTTTGGTCGTGTAAATTTGTTCGATGGTACTAATCTTTATTTCACGAAGTCTATCGAAAATGGATTAGAAGTAGTTTCTTATAATATAAAGGATAAGAAAATTGAGAACGAAATGACAGTAGAATTAGATCAAGTAGAAAGTAGCCAAGCTCCATCATTTCCAATGGTTAATGAAGGTGGTAGAGAACTCGCGCACCTTACCGTACATGATAAAAACTTATATATACTATCACGAATAGGCAATGTTGAAGAACCAGCAGACTTAATTGTTATTGATTTAGAAACAGAGGAAACCATTTATGAGGGAGAGATTTCCGAAAAAGGCCAAAATCGAGATTCAGATGAGAAATATGAGTTAACTATAACAGGTATTGAAGTGAATTAGGGAGTAAAAAGGACTGCATGGTGCAGTCCTTTTTACTTCATTAGTCATCATTATCTGGGAATTGTGAAGCAGGTAATGGTGTAATAGGGTCAAGGCAAGTGATACCACAGAAACAATTTAGATCCACTGTTATACAAATTCCTGTTGCTTGGAAATCTCGGATACTATTGCCAGGGAAGTAATCACATACATCATCCCCACCTGGTCCTGGAGTAGAACCACCTTCTGTTACAGGAAGTAATAGCTCAAGTCTTACGCAGCATTCTTCATCATCGACAAATTCTTTTGCACGGAAGATTGGTGTTTCGACACATCCAAAGTACGTGTTAGGAGATCCTCCTAGTTGTGCTTGGTAAACCCCACTTCCGATGAATGGCTCACACTCACCTTTACAGTAAAGAATAAATGGGATTGTATCGTTTACTGGTGTAGTTCCATTGATACCTGCTGGTGAAAGTAACTGCTCAATAGAGTTCTCACAGCCTGTGGAGCAGCAACCATTATCATTATTGTTTGCTACTTCATCCTGAGCTGCGACAATATCTCTCACCACATCACATACACAATTATCAGTTGGTCCAAGACTCATTTAAATTTCTCCTTTCTACCTTTTTAGTTATTACAGTAATAAGCTATGTAGAAATAGATTTGTTGGTTGTTTAATAGTCTATCTCGGGGAGAAAATGAGTACATTGTCCAATAGATTAGGTAGATTGAGCGGTTATCCTGCGATAAATGCCAACACTAGAATATAAAATAGAACATACTAATATAGTAAATCTTTACAAGGCCTGTAATAGATTTGTCTGCCAAAAACCCATGTGTACGTGTATTTGACCAGCTGATCACTGGTCTTTTTTTGTTTTGGCTGTTTTCTTAAAGATTGTTGATATGTAATAACTAGAATATGCACATTGCTTCGCTTCGGAAAAACATTACGCTTTCACCAGGGGCATAAGTGCGACATCTGTTCAACTGTTCGTTTCACTATAAACGAAAATATTCTTTGGATAAAAAGGTGAAATTTGATCTACGTCAAGGTTTAAAACAAGAATGGATTATATAATAAAGACAGATCAAAACAAAGGAGAGATAAACATGAAAACAGCTAAATTCCAATTAGAACCATTAACTTGTCCATCATGTATTAAAAAAATTGAAGGTAAACTTAATAAAATGGACGGTGTTAAAGAAGCAAAGGTATTATTTAATTCAAGTAAAGTGAAAGTAACTTTTGATACGGAAGTTGCTACACCAGAGGCATTACAGGAAACAATCGAGAACCTAGGGTATCCCGTATTATCTAATAAAGTTGCTTAATAAATGCATATCAGTCATAAATATAAAATAAAAGAGGCTATTCCAAGTCGGGTATGATCTAAACCCTTTTTGGATAGCCCCTTTTTGTGTGCCATTTATTTCTCCAATATTTCAATCCGTTTCTCAAGCTTTTCTGTCGTTCTCAGTTGGTCAATCATTCGTTTGATTAATTGAATTTCAGCTTGGGCTGTCATAATATGATCCTGTGCATGGATCATGAAGAAGCTTGGCACTGCTTGGTCATCTTGGCTCTGAATTAATTCTGTTTGATACTTATGTCCTTTTAGGAATTCATCATTTGCCTCTTCTAACAGTTTTTCAGCTGCATCAAATTTATATTCTTCTGCTTCATCTAAAGCTTCATATGCTGCACCGCGCGCATTACCGCCATGTAAGATTAGTTGTGTCATGATTTCTTCATAATTCATCGTTATTGTTCACTCCTCTTAGCTGTTAGCTGGTTCTGGATCTCCATCTTCTTTTTCTTGTTCTACAAGCTGTTTTTCATAACGTTTAAAGAATGGGTAATAAATGATGGTAGCAATTACCGCATTCATGATTTGTACAAGACCTGCTAGGACAGAACCACCTGTTGCGATAAATCCACCAAAGAAAATTGGAACGGTAAATGGTGGTTGTATCACTACTGGAGGTAAAATACCAGTAGCAAATAAAATGTAATTAATCGTTACAATGATCGCTGGTCCTAACACAAACGGTATGATTAATAGTGGGTTTAATACAATTGGTAACCCGAAAATAACAGGTTCGTTAATGTTAAACAGAGATGGAATAATTGACGTTCTACCAACTTGTTTAATTTGTGCTGACGCAGAGAAAAGCATGAATACGACTAACCCTATTGTTGCACCAGACCCACCAATATGGGTAAACATATGGTAAAAAGGCTCTGTTACAATACCATTCGCTTCTGCGCCTTGGTTTACAGCTTCCACGTTGTTTGCTAATTGTGTCATCCAAAAAGGGTAAACCACTGAAGATACAACGTTCATACCATGGATACCAATAGACCATAGGATAAGCATTAAGAGGATCATACCTAATGCTGCCCAATAAGAGTTAGATGCTGTTACTAATGGACTAAATATGTCTAATACCAATTGAGGTATCGTTACCCCAGTATTTGCATATACGATCCATGCTACAATCCAGACCAATGGTAAAATCAGCATAAATGGAAGTAATGCACGGAAGGTCCGTAAAACATAAGGTGGAACACCAGCCGGCATCTCAAATGCAACCCCTTTATTAATTAGGAACCGCATTAACTCGGTTGTTATAATCCCTAAAATAATTGCCACGAATAAGCCTTGTCCACCAAGATACTGGAGGATTTCCCCAAATGCAACTTGTTCAATGTCTACTACTGGAAATGCTGTCATGAAGAATGCCAGCATGGAAAGAATACCTGCCATCACAGCATCCATATCCTCACGACTTGCTAAACTATATCCAATACCAAAGGCAACAGTCAATGCCATGAGCCCAAACGTAAGGTTAAATGGAAATAAGAGTTGTGCTTGTATTGGTTCAATAGCATTTTCCCATGCTTCAATAATGCCCCATTCTAAAGATGTAGGTGGGTTGGCTATTATTAGGAAAATTGCTCCCGTAATAATGACTGGTAATGCAAAGATTACAAAAGCATCACGGATTGCTTGCAAATATTTATTTTGCGCAATTTTCCCTAGTGGCTCCATTAAGTGGTCTTCTATCCAGTTAATCATATGGAACTACCTCCTATTTGTTTAATAAGTTCATGGCCTGATCAAGTACTTTATCACCGTCCATTAAGGCAAAAGCACGTTGATCTACCAGTTCAACTGGAATGTTGTGAGAATCTGCAATTTTTGTTACTTCCTTTTTTAAATGACGGACCTGTGGTTCTAATAAAGCGACATTATAGTCACCAGCTTTTTGTTTAAATTCGCCAGTTCCCCCAGCATGTGCTTCCACTTCAAGTCCTCTTTTTTCAGCTGCTTCTTGTACTTTTTTTGCTAATTGGCTAGAAGTAGCACCCCAGCTACATAAAATAATTAATTTAATTGGTTGTTCTGACATGTCAATCACTCCTGTATTATTAGTTTTTTGATAATATTTTTTTGGCCATGGCATCAATGTTTTTATAATGGTTCATTAGCCATCCAGATAACCATGATGTGGCAAAAATAACAATAGAGAAGGCAACACCAAACCCAAGCAATATATGTGCAGAAGGCTGGTTTGTCAATAAAGCATAAAGCCCGTATCCGATCCAAATTATTGAAAAAACTAGGGCGTAAATATATAAGAATTTCTTCACCTAAAAGCCTCCTTTATAAACAGTGTGTTACTGTCTTTTGGTAGTTTCTCCTTTCACCTTTCGATTATGCAAAAGAATGGGAGCAACACTATTTGAATAAGAAAACATAAAAAAAGATGTGTGCCATTATTTAGCACACATCAATGCGATCACTCAATTAATATTCATTTTTTTCTACGTGGAATGATAATAATACCGCCGATTTGAGAAGATAATCCGTAACTTGTCATATTTAGCGAGGTAGCTAAAGCATCATCATCCTTTTATTTGCCGTGTGATGGGCTATTTGCTGAAATCGAAACCGTCATTACGGTATGGCTAGAACCACCTTTTACAGTAGCGCGAAAAACTTTCTCTAGCCCTTCAAAAATAGCTAGTGCTTCTCCGTCCAAGCGTGTTGCATAATGTGTATGTTGTATATCAACATATTGTTTCATTGCTTCAATCTGCTCGGAAATAACATCCATATAGTCACCGCCACCTAGTGGGTAGAGAGCAAATTTAGCACCGACGTATTGTTGTATGTCTTTTACTAACTCATGATTCACTGGTTCGTTCTCTTTTGCTAAAACGACATTCTCAGAAGTACTACTACCTGGACAGCCTAATGAATAGGTAGCTTGAAATGCGACATGCTTTCCAGTTTTGGCTGCCTGCATAAAGATTGCTTTTGTTACATCAAATACATGTACCATTTTCCCGCGTACCGTGGTACTGACATCATCTGTATTAGTCCAAACAGTAGAAGTATCAACTGCTTGGAGTGCATCTTGAATAATTTCAATAAAGTTGTCACTCATCGGATGAATAGAAAAACTAGCTCCAGCTATTTCTGAATTGCTGTTGTTACACACTTGGTTTGACATATGATCCTCTCCTTTTAAAAACTAAAAAAACTGCATCCATCTAGGGAGTGCAGTCTGTATGTAAATGAAATTCTATACGACTACACTTCCCCACGCTAGTATTATCTAGTTCGGGTGATAAGGGTCAGAACGTTCTGTTCCTCTCAGCCAAAAAAAGCTCCCCTAGTGCAACTCAGTCATTCGCCCTTAAGAGTATGGCGAATGCCAAGTTTTCTAATGATACAGTTTTTATAGTTATATGATAAAGCGTCCTAACACATGTGTAAAGGAAAGAATGGAAAAGCATGTATGTGTAGCAAATTTTTTGGAATAGGACTGTCTTAAACAAGCCTTTTTATGCTATTTTAAATATAGAAGGTTTTCGATATACAAACAATCTTTTAAGAGGGACTGTTTTAAAAAATGGATCTTTTCTAATTCTTTGTTGTTTTTTAATGTCGCATCTTATATATGATACGACATAAAATAGTTAGTTAATTTCCGCTTCGGACAGTCTTTTTAACCACGGGCATAAGTGTGACATCTGTTCAAACTTTACGTTTTCACAGTGTCTTCTTTACCGTAGGCACTGCCTCAGCCTCCTCTTTAGAAAAGCTAAAAGTGCCTTGGTCACCCCCGATTAGAAAACTAGGCTTTTCGCCAAGTTCTTATGGCGAAAGCCTTAGTTGCACTTATGCAGTAAGAACGTTTTGTTTCTTATCTGCCAAGCTTAAGCCGAGCCTCGGCGGTGGCGCTTTTTGCGTGTAATGTGGATTGACTTAAGACCTCGAGGGGGTAGGCGCTGGCCGATGAAAACTCGTGCGTCCTTATGTCTATCGGCACTAGGACGTCCTGTCCGTCGTAGCTAGACATTCGGAAGAAGACCACTTCCTGTGGGGTCTTCGGTATTTCCGTAGCGGTAATTAGAAAACATTTACGACAGATCATTTATCAACTATACATTAAGATTTATACTTGAAAAAGAAA
Organism: Oceanobacillus halotolerans; assembly: GCF_010993955.1. GTDB lineage: Bacteria > Bacillota > Bacilli > Bacillales > Amphibacillaceae > Oceanibacillus_A > Oceanibacillus_A halotolerans. The sequence continues at coordinate 94,715 of NZ_WIXL01000010.1, forward strand.
AGCAACAATCTTTTAGAAACAGCAAAAAAATAAAGGAGTTCTGATGATGGGGAAAACAACGGTTGGGATTATTTTTGGCGGAAAGTCAGCAGAGCATGAAGTTTCTTTACAGTCAGCTAAAAATATTGTAGATGCGATTGATAAACAGAAATATGACGTCGTTTTAATTGGGATCGACAAAGAGGGAAAATGGCATATAAATGATGCAAGTTCCTATTTAATAAATGAAGATAACCCGAAACTGATTCAATTAAATAAGTCCAATGAAACAGTTGCAGTAGTACCTGGTGAGACAGGTCATCAACTGATTTATCAATCTCAACAAAAAGTATTGGAACAGCTTGATGTGGTGTTTCCAATTGTTCACGGTACTTTAGGCGAAGACGGCAGTTTACAAGGTATGATGCGGATTGCAAATTTACCGTTTGTCGGGACAAATGTATTAGGTTCTGCTGTTTGCATGGATAAAGATATTGCAAAACGGTTGTTGAAAGCGGCAGGTATTAAGGTGGCAGCGGGATATGCATTTTCGAGTTCAAATCAACAGCAAATTGATTTTGATGAAATAAAAAAAGACATCGGTGTACCATTATTTATTAAGCCTGCAAACCAAGGTTCATCGGTTGGAGTTAGTAAGGTTTCTACAAAAGAGGAATTTGACGAAGCAGTAGAAATGGCATTTCAATATGACCATAAAGTAATTATTGAAGAAGGTATTGTTGGACGGGAGATTGAATGTGCTGTCCTTGGTAATGAACACCCGAAAGCATCTGTTCCTGGTGAAATATTACCACAAACGGAATTTTACTCTTATGAATCAAAATATATTGATGAAAGTGGTGCGAAACTTGAAATTCCCGCTGAGTTATCTGATGAGACAGTAGCTAGAATTCAGGACGAAGCGATTCGTGTATTTCAAACATTGGAATGTGAAGGCTTAGCAAGAGTGGATTTCTTTTTAACAGATAAGGGTGACATCTATGTGAACGAGGTCAATACATTACCAGGATTCACACGTATCAGTATGTATCCAAAACTATGGGAGATCAGTGGTATTTCCTATCCAGATTTAATTGATAACTTAATTCAGCTTGCATTAGATCGTCATCAAAAAGATGCGACGTTAAAAAATGCCGTATGGGATGAATAGTGGATGTGTGACGAATCCAGAGGTGGAGACGATAGAAACAAAACAATACACACGTTATTTTATATTGAAAATAGCGTGTGTATTTTATTTGTATAGCAAAAAAGGGTGTGGAGTTGACTTTGTTTATAATGAGATTCTGGCAGGCATTATCTGTTATCCTTTGTGATATTTTAAGCCAGATCGGTCGGTCACAGAGAAGCGTGCTCAGTTCCTTTTTATGTAATTTTCATGCAAGATGGTTACAGAGAAGCCCGCCCACTCATATCCCTTTTTTCGACTAATTGTCACTTTGCAATTCGCAAGTAAATCCATTGCTATCGATTCTCTAAGCTTGGAACCTAGAAAACTTTTGCCTCGCACTTATTCGTTCTTTTTTAACTGGCTGTTGGTGAAAATAGCCAAGATGTAAAAAGCCAACAATTTTTTCATTTTCCCTTACCTTTAAAATCTTCTTGACTGCTGGGTTATATATATGGGGATTCGTTTTCCAAACAACTCCGAGCTTTTTCTCCCATGCTAATAATTGAAAGTTTTGGATAAGGCTTGCCGTTGCTCCAAAGTTTTCATCCCATTGTTTTTCGGAGTCTGGTTCGTCCATCACAACGATTAATATCGCATTGGGCTCATTTAAATATTCATTTCGATTAGCTTGCTTTTCAATTGGATAAGTTGCTGCCACTTGTTTTGCAAAGTCTGGCAACTGATCTTTATCAACAAAAATGAAACGCCATGGCTGTCGCATACCATGGGTGGGTGCCCAAATCGCATCCTCTAAAAGTGACAAAACAGTTTCTTCTGTTACACGTTGGGATGTGTAACCTTTCTTAATTGATCTTCTATTTCGAATAGTTTTTGCTATACTTGAATTAGATGTATGATCTTCCAATAGGAAAACCTCCTAGCTGAAGGGTATTAAACAAGTTGATATGTGAAATCATTAGCGTAATCATAAAACAAACGGTAAGTAGAGGTCAAGGTTATTATAAATATTGTGAATTAATTCACAAAAACAAAAGGAGGGATATCGATGAGCGTAAAGGAATTCCTGCACGAAAAAGGAGTTACTTTATCAGTTAGAGAATATGTATTGACAGCATTAAGTTATATGGCATTGGGGTTATTTTCTTCCTTGATTATTGGACTAATCATTCAAACGATAGGGGAACAGGGGACATTTCTTCCTATTTCTATACAGGATGCTTTTGTAGAAATGGGAACCTTTGCAATGGAAACAAAAATAATGGGAGGTGCAATTGGTGTTGCTATTGCATATGGACTAAAAGCACCTCCTTTGGTGTTATTTTCCGTGTTATTTGCAGGTGCCTATGGTGCAGAATTAGGTGGGCCTGCAGGAAGTTATGTTGCCGCTTTGTTTGCTACAGAGTTGGGTAAGCTAGTCTATAAAGTAACACGGATTGATATTATTGTGACACCATTTGTGACTATTGTTGTTGGATTTATGGTAGGCTCTTTGATCGGACAGCCTATCAACACATTCATGATCTGGTTTGGCGAGTTGATCAACTGGTCAACAGCACAACAACCATTTTTAATGGGAATGATTGTTGCAGTACTAATGGGGTGGGCGTTAACTGCACCAATATCTAGTTTAGCTATTGCAATTATGCTTGGAATTGATGGATTGGCTGCTGGTGCTGCAACGATTGGATGTTCAGCACAAATGGTCGGTTTTGCAACAGCTTCTTACCGTGATAATGGTTTTGGAGGATTTTTAGCATTAGGAATTGGCACATCGATGCTTCAAATTGCCAATGTTATTAAAAAGCCAATTATTATCCTTCCACCTACCATTGCGGGAATGGTATTGGCGCCATTAGGTACAGTCTGGTTGGAAATGACAAATAATGCATTAGGAGCAGGAATGGGAACAAGCGGGTTAGTAGGACAAATTATGACATTTGAAGCAATGGGGTTTTCCCGGAGTGTGTTGTGGGCTATCCTCTCATTACATATAGTTGGTCCTGCTTTAATTAGTTATTTCCTTGCTACATGGTTTAGAAAGATGAATTGGATTAAACTTGGTGATATGAAAATAACATATGAATAAGGAATATTTTGCTAGTGCCTGTAATGTGTTAAATATCACAGCCTTCAATACTTAAAAGAGCGTATAATGATAACCAGAGGCTGAGTATTGGAGGAACAATCAATGACATTTTATGACATATTGGTATTCATACATGTTTTCTCTGCAATATTAGGTATGGGGCCAGGGTTTGTAATGATATATGTAGTCAATAAAGCAACCAATATGACAGAATTAAAGCATGCCTATTATATCCGGAATAGGTTACACATTTTTGTCATGGTTGGTGGCACCTTATTATTAATTACTGGTTTATGGATGGGCTTTCTTAACACGTATTTATTTCAACAAGGGTGGTACATCGTTAGTTTAACTTTATTCTTGGTTGCGTTGGCATTTGGCCCAACCGTACTTTCACCAAGATCAAGACCGATTAAAGCGCTTCTTTCTAACCATCAAGGAGAAGAAATCCCAGAAAGCTACCATGAACTAGCAAAAAAGTTATTTTTCTTTGAACGAATTGAAAATATTATTTTTCTCGTTGTTATTGCACTAATGATTTTAAAACCTTTTTAAAAGGTGTACCCACTTTGCGAATGGGTACACCTTCTTTTATTTGGCTGTTGTCTAAAAGATTATTGCTTTAAGGTATGAAACATCTTGCATATAAGATATATTATACGCAACAAAATAGTGCTGTTGATTTCCGCTCCGGACAGTCGTTTCCGCGGACAACGCTTCAGCTTCCTCGGAAGCAAAAACCGCTTCCTGTGGGATCTTCAGCTGTTGTTTTTTTCGCAGGAGTCGACTGTCCTACGCTCCAATCAAATATCATAAAAACATAATATTTAATAAGAAGTGTTGATCCTATCAGTGGAGGAAATACACGTAGACTCCTGCGGGAGGAACGGCCTAGGTGAGACCCCTAGAAACGTGTGACGAGTTGAGGAGGCTCAACAGCCACCCGCGGTAAAGAAGACACTGTGAAAACGAATAGTTTGAACAGATGTCGCACTTATGCCCCTGGTGAAAGCGAAGTGTATTTCCGGAGCGGGTAAATGCTCCAACCATCACCTCAAGTTACTGCGCATATTATGCATTATACGTCGTAGAAAACAATAAAGTATAAGAAAAGAGTCTTTTATTTTAAATATTCCTCAAGTGTCATGCCTTTTTCCATTATTTCTACAGCAGCTTTCTTTCCAACATAGCGTATATGCCAAGGCTCATATTGGTATTCAGTTACTTCTTCTTTTCCTCTTGGGTACCGGATAATGAATCCATATTCGGCGGCGTTCTCTTCTACCCATTTACCCTCTTCAGTTTTACCAAATGTTTCATTTAATAGAAACTCAGCACTTTCACTTGTGATATCCATTGTTAGGCCAGATTGATGTTCACTTTCACCTGGGCGAGCGCTAAAGGTATTTGCCTCTTGTTCTCCATGGTCTTCTACATATGAGGCAAACAATGACTGTTGGGTATCATATGCACGATACCCAGATTGGGCATAAAGGTAATAGCCTTCTTCTTCTGCAGCTTTAAACAGTTCTTCTAATGCATTTGCAGCCACTTCACGCATTTGCTTTTTAGGATAATCCTCTGGAAATGGAAATCGGACATCTGGGATAACGAGATCCTCTGGAATATAGTCACTAGGTAATGCATGTTGTTTGTTAATGAGTGCTAATTGATCATAGGGATTAGCAAGTATGGTCGATCCGTAGTCTGTTGTTACCGTTTCTGTCTTTTTCTCTAGTCCCTCTCCAGGTTGTACTGTATGTTTGTTGGTTATGAGTGTTTCCAAGACTTGCTTTGTGTCTTTATCAAATACTCCTGTTGCCATTAAACTATCCTGCTGTAGTTGTAAATCGGTAATGGCCCAAGTTGTTTCAGCATCAAATGTACGGTCCTCCGCAATGTCATAGCCAATAGAATTAAGTGCTTGTTGGAGGCTAAGAACTTCTTCTCCTTCGTCTTTCTTCTGTATACCTGCTTTAGGCACAATAAGCTGATCAGTTTGATTATCCTCTACATTCTCCGTATCGTCAGTTTCTGCTGAATTTGTAGGTGAAGAATCCTCTTCTGAAGCTAGTATATCTTGCTTTTCATTGTTTGTATCTTGATCTTCCTCTGTATTACACGCCGTAATTACAAATAATATGACAACCGTTATCAAAAGCATTTTGACTTGTCTGTTAATCATTGTCTTCCCCCGTATTTTACGTTTTAGATGACGAAATCTATTATTTATTTTCTCATTAAAAACAAATGTGGGCAATAGGGGGAAATGAAATCAGAAACGAAATAGTAATAAGTTGAACTATGTTATTTCATTCGGTAAAATTGTCTTTAATTCGAGATATACTGAAATTGGATGTTCTACCACGTGTTAACTGGCAGGCTGACTAAGAACGCCACGTCAATCGCACCGTCAGCACTAGCACGTCCTGTGCGTCGTAAGACCCCACTTCAAGACTTCGAGAAACAAAGAAGTATAAGTGGGGGATAACTGCCAGTGAAAGTGAGATAAGTTCAACTAACACTCGGTGGGGGATGAAGGGAACTCCCCACCGGATTAAGCTTTATAAAATGAAAGGAAGGGATCAAATGAAACATATATATCAGGAAGGGAAAGCGAATAAGCCAACATTATTGTTACTTCATGGAACAGGAGGAACAGAACAAGATCTATTACCAATTGCGGAAATGATAGAACCAGAAGCTTCTGTTTTAAGTGTACGGGGAAATGTTTCAGAAAATGGAATGCCACGTTTTTTCCGCCGTATTCGAGAAGGTGTATTTGATGAAGAAGATTTAGTATTTCGTACAAAGGAATTGTATGAATTTTTAGATGAAGCGTCAGCGAAGTATGGATTTAACCGGGATAATATCATTGCAATTGGCTACTCAAATGGTGCAAACATAGCAGGAAGTTTATTGTTCCATTATGAAAATGCATTAAAAGGGGCATTTTTACATCACCCAATGGTACCTAGAAGAGGAATTGAATTACCAGATTTAACGAATACCCCAGTGTTTATAGGTGCGGGTGATAATGATCCGATTTGCCCACCAGAAGAAAGTAAAGAGCTAGAGAAATTACTTCGTGAAGCTGGAGCACAGGTGGAATTACATTGGGAAAGCTTAGGCCATCAGCTGTCTAGAGGCGAGATTGAAAAAGCCAAAGAATTGTATGATAAACACTTCGGGAATCTAGGATAGGAAAGTAACGTTCACATCTGTACTGCTTTAGGCATACCCATGTGTAAAAGACTGAAGAGGGGATATGTCATGGAGCGTGGATGGACAAATCAAGCTACTTCTTATTCTGTCATTCGGGTGCTGCTTTTTTGGTGTGCATTGCTTGTTGTATCCAGTGTGTATATTACCACACCTCTTCTATCAGTTTTTTCTGATGAATTCTCAAGTAATGTCATCAATGGCTGCATGGACTTCTAGTACATTTTCTCTTTATTATGCGATTGGCTTATTGTAATGACATTTGGGCTTGCTTGGTGGTCGGTATGGGCGAAAATAGTTGATTGTTTTTGGCTTAGGCATATAAACAGAAAGCAACTAGATCATAACTATAGTTGGTGACCTAATTGCTTTTTGCTTTTATTAAGCTTTTGCTTCAAATAAGCGAGAAATTTCAATAATAACATTTGTTGCTTTTTCCATATTATCGACAGAAATATATTCAAATTTACCGTGGAAATTTTCACCGCCAGTAAAAATATTAGGTGTTGGTAAACCCTTATAGGAAAGCTGGGACCCATCTGTTCCACCTCTAACTGGCTCAATGATTGGGTTTATCTGTAAAGATTCCATTGCCTCTTTTGCGATATCAACAATTTCCATGACAGGTTCAATCTTTTCACGCATATTGTAATATTGATCAGCCATTTCCAATTCTACCGCGTCTTCTCCATAAGCTTTTTTCATTTCGTTAACAAACTGTTTAATGGTTTCTTTTCTTTTTTCAAAGTTTTCTCGGTCAAAGTCACGAATGATGTAAGATGCCTCTGTCTTCTCTACATTTCCATTCACTGAAACGAGATGATAGAACCCTTCATAGTTTTCGGTTGTTTCCGGTGCTTCATTTTTTGGTAACTTTTCAATGAATTCTGCTGCCATTTTCCCAGCGTTTACCATTTTATTCTTTGCTGTACCAGGATGCACACTATTTCCTTTGAAAATAATGCGCGCTGCGGCTGCATTGAAGCTTTCATATTGTAATTCCCCAAGAGGACCTCCATCTACTGTATAAGCATATGTAGCATTAAAACGGTTAACATCAAACTTGTGTGGTCCGCGCCCTATTTCTTCATCTGGTGTAAAGGCAACTCGTATTGTTCCATGCTTTATTTCTGGGTGATTAATGAGGTAAGCCATAGCTGTCATAATTTCAGCAATTCCTGCTTTATTATCAGCACCCAATAATGTTGTTCCATCTGTAGTAATTAATGTGTGTCCTTTGTATGTTGGAAGCTCTGGAAAATCGTTTGCACGTAATACGACATTTAACTTATCATTTAAAGTGAGATCATTACCATCAAAATTTTCCACAACCTGAGGATTTACATTTTTTCCAGTAAAATCTGTAGCTGTATCTAGGTGTGCCATAAATCCAATGGTTGGGACATCTTTATCTGTGTTAGCAGGTAATGTTGCCATTACATAGGCATGTTCATCTACTGAAACATCTTTCATCCCAATAGATTTTAGTTCTTCAACTAGAAGGTTTGCTAATTCAAATTGACCAGGTGTAGAAGGTGTTGTATCACTAGTGCCATCTGATTGTGTATCAACCTTTACGTATTTGGTAAAACGCTCGATTATTTCTTGTTTCATGTATTCCCTCTCCTTGTCTATTTATCTAATCTCTATACTGATTATACATGAAGTGTCCTTGTTTTTCTATTTGCAAAAACATTATGTCTTTTCACACGGAAGAAATACCATTATAGTGAATATAGAAAGCATTTATGAAAAATGTGATAAGGAGGTACCGTATATGGGTTCGTATTTTGTTTCACCAGGGTGGTTAAAAAATCACATAGAAAAGAACGTTGATGCAAACTTGGTAGTAGTAGATACGAGGTTTCAATTAAATGATGAAAATGCGGGAAGAAAGGCTTATATTGACGGCCATATTCCTAGTGCTATTTATTTAGACTTAGAGAAAGATTTATCAGGCAAAGCACAAAAACATGGTGGGAATCACCCATTGCCAGATATCGATACATTTGTGGCAAAAATCGGTAACATTGGAATTGATAACAATACAACAGTTGTTATTTATGATCAAGCCAATGATATGTTTGCTGCTCGGTTATGGTGGTTGCTCCACTATGTTGGACATGAAGATGTATATTTGTTAGATGGTGGATTTGATACTTGGGTGAAGGAAGGTAATCCGGTTACAACAGATATTCCTGAACTAGTTCCAAAAACGTTTCATCCCAACGTAAGCAGTGATGAAGTTGTCCATATCGAGGATGTTAAAGAAAAGCGAGATAACACTACCTTAATTGATTCTCGTTCAAAAGATCGGTATCTTGGTAAAACAGAGCCACTCTATAAAAAGGCTGGTCATATTCCTGGAGCCATAAATTACTTCTGGAGAGACGTATTAAAACCTGATGGTAGTTGGAAAACAGAAACAGAGCTCAAGGAACATTTTAACCAACTAGATAGAGAGGAAGAAATTATCGTTTCATGTGGTTCTGGTGTGTCTGCATGTGCCAATATACTGGCATTAAAGCTGGCAGGCTATGAAAATGTTAAGCTCTATCCTGGTAGTTATAGTGATTGGATCTCCTATGATGAAAATGAAGTAGAAACTGAGGAAAGAAATGATGAATAAACAACGATGTGCTTGGGTTACGGATGATCCAGTTTATATAGCCTATCATGACCAGGAGTGGGGGGTTGAAACACATGATGATCGACAATTATTTGAAATGTTATCGCTTGAAGGTGCACAGGCAGGCCTTAGTTGGATAACAATCCTGAAACGTCGAGAAAATTATAGAAAGGCATTTGATGATTTTGACCCTACCATTATTAGTAAGTATGATGATACCAAAATAGAAATGCTGCGAAAAAATGAAGGGATTATCCGTAATAAGCTTAAAATTCAATCTGTTGTTACCAATGCTCAAGCCTTTTTACGTATACAAGAGGCACATGGAAGTTTTGATGCGTATATTTGGCAGTTTGTGAATGGGGAGCAAATTACAAACCACTGGGAGAAGCATGAAGATGTACCAGATTACACCAATGAATCAGAGGCAATGAGCAAGGACTTGAAAAAACACGGATTTAAATTTGTCGGTCCTACGATTTGTTATGCTTTTATGCAGGCCACTGGGATGGTTTTTGATCACACGACAGACTGTTATCGATATAAGGAAAGCATAAAACACCCAAGCTAGTATTTAACGGGTTTACTTGTGAGGTGCAACATAATAAAACACAGACCAAATCACATAGTTTCCGTTATTAGATTCAGAGTATAATTAACAGAATAAAAGCGCAAGCGCCTTGATTACCCCCGATTAGAAAACTTGGCTTTGTCGCCAAGTGGCGAAATCCTTAGTTGCACTTATGCAGTAAGTAGTTTCTTATCTGCCAAGCATAAGCCAAGCCTCGACGTGGTGCTTTTTGCGCGTAATCTGGATAGATTTATGACCTCGAGGGGATAGGCGCTGGCCGATGAAAACTCGGGTGTCCTTATTTCTATCGGCACTAGGACGTCAATCGCAACGCCAGTACTAGCACGTCAATCGCTCGAAGCTTGACGTGGCCTTTCCTATAAAAGGCTGTAATGAGTCCAACTTTTTATACTTCCTTATCTTTTCAAAAGGACTTAGAGAAAATCTTCTCAAAGTCCTTTTATTTCACGTTAGGAAAGTATAAAATTTTAGCTAAGAAGTAGACTCGACGTGGCCAAAATGCCAAAATTTAATGTCCCAAGTATAAGAAAAACGAACACATTCGCTAAAGGACGAGCGAATGCGAGTTTTTCTAATTAATTGTTTGTTCAACGAAGTAAACCCGTTAGCTAGTACTGGATGTTTTATTCTTTTGCAAAACTTAGTGAAGTTAAATAATGCATAGGAAAATAGCACCTTTGGCTTTCACTTCGCTCAATTAATTAGCAGTAAAAATGATAACGCTTTTATCACTTGTTAACTGGCAGTAAGACCCCCACTTCAAGACTTCGGGAATCAAAGAAGTATAAGTGGGGGATAACTGCCAGTAAAAGTGAGATAAGTTCAACTAACATTCGGTGGGGGATGAAGGGCTGACTAAGAACGCCACGTCAATCGCAACATCGACACTAGCACGTCCTGTGCGTCGAAAAACCCCCACCGAATGGGTTAAGCTTTATGAATTTTTTAGACGTTAAATACTTTTAATTCATCATTTAACTTATCAGCGAGTTTTGCCAACTCACTTGCACTATCATATACATCGTCCATTGATCCAGCGGTTTGTTGAGCAGATGCAGCTACTTGCTCTACACTAGTTGCTGATTCTTCTGACACAGAAGCAATTTCTTCAATTGTATTATTCATGACAGTACTATTTTGAGCAATATCTGATAAAGTTTTGGATATGGCTGAGATATTTTCCGTCATATCTGAAACAGAGTTGTGAATGGTTTCGAAATTTCCTCTTGTCGTTTTTATTTGCTCTGTTCCTTCTTTTACTTCCTCATATCCACTATTTAGAGAATCTACTACATGATCTGTTTCTGTTTGAATACTTGTGACAATGTTCGTTATTTCTGTAATCGAATCAGCTACTTGTTCTGATAATTTTCGTACCTCTTCAGCTACAACGGCAAAACCTTTTCCATGTTCACCTGCTCTAGCTGCCTCGATGGCTGCATTTAATGCTAATAAGTTCGTTTGATCCGCAATATCTTTAATGACGAGCACTAATTTTGTAATATCATTTGATTGCTTTTCCAAACCTTGCACTTTTTTAACAGAATCCGTCACAATCATATCGATACGTTCCATCTGATTAACGGATTTTTCCATTAATGCAGTACCTTCATTTGTTAAGGTTTGTATTTGATTAGAATAAGATGCAACCTCTTCTCCATTTTGCTCAGATTGGCGTACTCTTTGAACAAAGTCATTCATATTTTCGGAAAGGGTCGTTGCACTATTTGCTTGTGTTTCAGAACCAGATGAAAGCTCGTCCATTGTTGAGGCAACTTGAATATTGCCCTCTTTCACATTGTTGGCAGACTTTGATAGTGCATCACTTTTAGCAGATACCAACTCCGATGCCTTTGTAATATTTTGTATAATGGAGTGAATATTGTTTTTCATTTTATTGGTTGCTACACTTAATTGTCCGATTTCGTCGTTACCGTTATATTCAACTGATTCAACATCGAGATTTCCATCAGCAACTTCTCTTGTTAAGGTCACCACATTTTTTAAGTTTGTGGCTATTTTACGACTAACAATTAACATGAAGGATATTCCAATACCTATTGCAACAAGAATTGCGATAGCCAGAATAACAATACTATTATTTAAACTGTCTTTTGCATTTTGGACAGAAGCTGTTTGTTCTTCATTTACCATATTTGTTAATTGGTTAATTAAGTTTACATTATTTAAGCGCAATGTACTTGATTCATCACGTAATGTAAGGGCTTCATTCATCTGGTCGTTTTCTACAGCGGTTGTGATTTCGTTCATGAACATATCATTGATTTGTACATCATTTTCTTTAATTTGTGAGAAGACTTCCTTCTGATCTTTTGTTTCCATGAGTGGATCAAGTGCTGCCATTGTTTCATCGAACTGATCTTGTCTATGTTGGAATTTATCAATATAAGATGCATTGGTTGTAATAATATAATCCGCAATATCTACATCTTTTGCTTGGACAATCGAGGCTAGTTGTGCCATTTCATTCACACGTAAGCTTCGCTGTTCAATGACATCAATATCTTCTTCTGCCTTATACAATTGTGAATAGACCATTGTTCCAGCTAAAACAAATAGTACTGCCGTTACAAGGAAGATGGTGATATACTTTCTACTAATCGGCAAATCTTTCCAATTAAATTTGTTTCTAGATTTTTTCTTTCCTTTTTGCTTTTTTTGTTTTTTCATATAAACCCCCAATAAAAGTAAATTTTTCCTGTATTCTGTTAAATCTAATTATAACGAAAGTTAGGTCTTTCGTCTAATATATGATAGGGAAAATTACTTATATAGGTGTTAGGGTTCTTTGATAGTTTTGTAGTATAGCCATTATCACACTTTCGTTACTAGCTTATTATCTTCTTTTGGCAGCCAAAAAAGTTACACTCATACGGAACTGCTTCATACTAAATTTTAGGCTCTTTTCATATTCTAATTATTTTTAATGTCGCACTTATGCCCGTGGTGAAAGCGACTGTCCGGAGCAGAAATCAACAGCACTATTTTACTGCACATAATCTATCAACTATGCATTAAGAGTTATATTTAAAAAACAAGACCTTTTATAAAACAGCAAAATTTTAAATTTTCCTCATTCGCATGTATCCCCAGATATGAACTTTTTCTCTAAAGTTTACATAATTTATCAAAAGATCAATGGGTTTGTAACTTATAAAATGGAAACTTTCAGAAACTTGCATTCTATTTATCTGCTCTAGTACAATACAAAAATGTGTGTGTTAAATAGGAGGCTAAATGTGCTACAAACAGAATTTCCATTAGAAGAAGACACAAGAAGTAAAAAAGACCTAAAAGAAGAATTAGATACGTTAGAGATTCAATTGTTTCGAATGCAAGAAAATATGAAGCAAATTGCAAAGCAGTCAGAAATTGTTAGTATTGATCAATCTAATCAAAACAATTGGGTTATTATTTATATAAATAAAGATAGGGAAACTGTTCAATTAATGTTGCATGATTGCCAGACACCATTTCGAGGCAAGTGGCATTCAGCAATACAGGCAGAATATAAATCAACAAATAGATTACACATTGCAGATATTAAAGGTGAAGAAAACCAAGGATATGGATCAATTCTGATGAATCACTTAAAGGAAATGGTACGATCAGAAAATGTTCAATATATTACAGGAGATATTGTAAAACGAGATTTTGATCATGTTGATCGTTTGCAGTATTTCTACCGTAAGCATAACTTTGAGGTTGATATTGATCATGAGGCTCAATATGGTAGGATTATTTGGAATGATGGGTAATGATTTCTCTCTTGAGGTAAATAATAGAGGAAACCATCATGTAACATAATAATTTGCAGATGGTTTCCTAGTATCTTTTAACAACCGTTTCGATATACTTTGCTAGATTGCTTGTTCCTCATTCCGTTGTTACCTGTAAACCCCTCGTTTGGAGCTTTATTTGTAGTCCTCGTTCCGTTATTGATCGTTTCTATCCTTATATTTTATTGATTTTACGCTATTAGCGGAACTAGAATTCGCCACACCCCTTTTAGATAGGTTTTCCTACCTTTAACGGAACGAGAATTCACATGCACACCTTGCTTAATCCTCATTTGTAAGACTTCAATTAAAAATAACTCTATTAATGGAAAAATAGTATACTAATTTCTCTACAATACAGGCCACTAATCGAATTTTTGATTATAGGGTAGGTGCTTTGCGGTGCAATGTTTTCTTTTCATAAGCATATGCCATTTCAATTAAGGTAGCTTCGGAAAATGCTTTACTTGTAAAGGTGATACCAATTGGTTTTCCTTCTGACGTATAGCCACCTGGTACGGTAATGGAAGGATAGCCTGGTTTAGCAGCAATTCCTGCTCCAAGATTATTAGCAAAAAGTAATGCATCCAGCTCATGGTCATCTATAATTTTATCAATTCCATTTTCCTGTGATTGCGCTAAATCTTGTATACGATCACGAAGGTATTCAGCTTCTGTTAATGTTCCACTTTTCTTTTCAGATGCTAGTAGTAACGTTTGGTCAAATTGTAATGCTTCCTTAGGGTGTGCTTGATTATAGTTAATGACATCTAATAGTGAATGTACAGGTGAGGATCCAGGTGAATTTTTTAAATACGCATTCACTCCATTTTTAAACTCATGAAACATTACACTTGATTTAGGTGTATTATTTAATTCAATAGAATCGACAATCGTAGCACCTAATGCTTCTAAATCTTTCACTGCTTGATTAAAAAGGGCCGTTTCTTCGTCGGTTAAATTAGTTAAATAGTTTCGTGGAATACCAATTCGTGTATTCTTGGCTCCGTCTTTATTTAAATATGATGTATAGTCTTGTATGACGATGGGATTCATTTTAGTTGCTGGATCTTTTTCATCGATACCTGATAGTACACCTAACAGGATAGCAGCATCTTCTACAGTTCGCGTCATTGGCCCAGCAGTATCTTGACTATTAGAAATGGGAATGATCCCAGTGCGACTTAATAGACCAACAGTAGGTTTAATTCCAACTAGTGAATTACTACTAGCAGGACTTAAAATAGATCCACTTGTTTCTGTCCCTATACCACCGACAGCAAAGTTGGCTGCAATACCAGCTCCTGTTCCAGCACTAGAACCACCAACATCAAATTTACCAGGGCCATATGGATTAAGAACCTGACCCCCTCTTGAACTATAACCATTTGGCATGCCTTCTGTCATAAAGTTTGCCCATTCTGTTAGATTCGCCTTTCCTAAAATGATGGCACCAGCATCACGTAATTGTTTTACAATAAAAGCATCTTCTGTTGCATAATGATGTTGTAATGCAACGGATCCTGCAGTTGTATGTGTCTTGTCAGCTGTGTCAATATTATCTTTTACAATAACAGGTATTCCGTGAAGTGGCCCACGAGCACCATCCTTTTTTCGTTCCACATCTAAGGCTTCTGCAATATGTAAGGCATCAGGATTTACTTCTACAATGGCATTGATTTGTGGTCCATCTTGGTTATAGTTGGCAATTTGTTTCAAGTATAGAAGTGTTAATTGTTTTGCCGATAGATTGCCAGCTTCCATTTGTTGTTGTATTTGTTTAATGGTGTTCTCTCCTAATTGAAATGAATCAGTATGCATGATATCTTCCCCCTTAGTTAAACTAATATAAGTATACCGACATTTTCAATATATTGCGATAGTTATATGTTGATTTATTTTTGAATGGTTTCTCCTAGGCTGTTTTCTAAACGATTGTTGTTTTCTAGTGAAATGGTTGCATATAAGATGTATTATACGCAATAGTTTAGCTATGAATACCGCTACGGAAATACACTTCGCTTTCACCAGGGGCATAAGTGCGACATCTGTTCAAACTATTCGTTTTCACAGTGTCTTCTTTACCGCAGGCGGCTGTTGAGCCTCCTCGTGCTACTCGTCTTTAGGGGTCTTACCTATGCCTCTTCGACGAACAGGACGTTCTAGTGTCGGCGTTGGTCACAGGACGTGACCGACGTTAGCCGACGAACTGCAGGAGTCTGCGTATATTTCCTTCGCTAGTGATGTGTTTTTGTTATATATCATCATTAATGGGAATCCGCTGACGGAACTGTTGCCAGCTAAATACCAATAAAATTATATGTTTATCATCATATCTTCTTACTATTCTTACTTCTGTTGAGTGACTATTCCAAGCAGCGGAAAATGCGAGACTCCTACGGGAAAAGGAACAGTCTGAAGACCCCACAGCGAGCGTACTTTGCTCGCGAGGAGCATTCCTGTTTGTAAAGTAAAAGGGACTTGATATAAAAATAGCCCTCTTGTATGATGTTTGAG
>NZ_WIXL01000011.1 GCF_010993955.1 Oceanobacillus halotolerans
TTGCATGTATTAGGCACGCCGCCAGCGTTCGTCCTGAGCCAAGATCAAACTCTCCATAGAAAAAGTTTGTGTAAGATTGACACCAATCAATCCTACGAAATTCTTAGCTTTCATTCGTACTTGACATACTGGTTGTTTTGTTCAGTTTTCAAGGAGCAAAATTTAAAGTGCTGCTTTAGCGACAGCTTATTAATTATATCATATCAACTAATTCAAGTCAATATGTTTTTTGTGATCTTGTGTCACCTTTTTCAGAGCGACTAAGTTAGTATACCATCTACCGACATCATAGTCAATAGTTTTTTTATTGCGCCTGCCTTTAGCGACAGGAATAAAATTATATCATCTGGTAATGATATTGTAAAGAGTTTCTATGAATTATTTTGTGGCTCGTTTGAGCAACAATTAGTATAATACAATCATAGGTATAAAAAGTCAACACAGTATACACTGGTATATTTTGGACATATTATACCCATGATATATACGTATTTAACTAATTACTTCCCCTTTCCATTCCAACATACCGCCAGTCATGTTGGCTACTTTAAAGCCATGCTCATCCATATAAGTAGCCGCAGTCATACTTCTTCTACCAGATCTACACACAAATATATATTCCTTTTCTTTATCCAAATTAGTATTATAAGGGATCTTCTCTAATGGAATATGCTTTGCATTTTCAATCATTCCCTGTTCCACTTCATCTTTTTCCCGGACATCAATAATGACGATATCATCATTATTATTTTCGATAAGATTTTCAACTTCGTATGGCGTATACTCTTTAATATGCTCCAAATCACTCATCCTTTCCGTATATGTTCCTTAGTTATGTATATAATAACAAATTGTACGTATAACATAACACTATTTTACACAAAATATGCCTATCTTAAAACCAATGGGGCGATTTATTGTGAAACGTACGTTCAGTATTATTATATGTTCATTAATCTTCCTCATCCTAAATAATGGAAATAGTATTGCTGTAGAAGAAACAGAAGATCAGGTATTAATTGAAAGTTACTATGAAGATATAACAGGAGATGGACAAAAGGACGAGATTCGATTAATGGGAGTTCCTTTTTCAGAGGAAACCTCATATTTTCATTCGATATGGGTGGATATTTCAACACCAAATGATCGGGAATGGAAAATTTCCTATGAAGGTGGGTATGATCCATCTCTTCAGTTTATTGATGTAAATCACGATAATATCAATGATATCATTTATCAAAGTGCAACAGGTGGAACTGGCGAATTATATCATTATAATGTGCATACATTAGCCAATGATAAGGTATCGGTGATCGAATTACCAAAGCCAGCTTATATTAGCGGTAAATTTCAAGAAGATTTTAAAGCAAGTTTAACAATAACACCAGGAAAAGACCCGATTATAGTTGACTTAAAAGACCGTGCAGATGATTATATACGCTTAGGCCTTTATAATACAGAAGGCGAATTACAAGAACAAAAAACATTAATGGTCGATCCAATTGCGTTTTTTGATCCTGTATTTATTAACAAAGAAAAAGGATATGGGCTAAAAAGTTACCAACAAATTAGCGGAGCTTATCATGCTGACCAACTCGGAACAATAGAAACACTTTGGTATTTAGAAAAGGATAAATGGCGCAATGTAAAAACGGAATGGGTTCCTTCTGATATAGAATAAGCTTTCGTTATTTATTGGAACCATCTTTACCAAACAAAATACCCTATACGAGATTACAAAGCTTAACTCATTCGGCGGGGGGTTCCGACGATCAGGAGTGATAGTACTGGCGTTGCGATTGACGTGAGTTCTTAATCAGCCTCCAAGTTAACACGTGACAAACCTCTATAGGGTACATTTTAATTATTACCTCTTAACTCCAATTCCATAATGCGACTTAAATCCATTACTACATCTTCCACTTATGGATCATTTTGTAATCTTAGTCTCTTGTTAGAAGTGAATTGTATACTAACGAGCAGCCTCGATTCACATCTGGTTACTCTTCATGCTCGTTTGTGTACTGACAAGCAATGAATCCCAAAACTTGTAGTGAACGTTCTTTACGTGCGAGAGTGCTCCAGCTCCAGCCCCACTAATGAAATTGACAAGTCTCCTTTGATTAGAGTTCAAATCATTTTTTTAATCGTCAGAGTTACTTCCGTTCATACGCATTATTTATAAAGTTTAACTCATTCGGTGGGGGTTCGACTCGACAGGACCGCTAGTGCTGATGTTGCTATTGAGAAAGAAAGCTACGATAGCGATACATCGCACGAAGCAAAAGCTTTTTTCTAGAGGACGTGGCGTTCTTCGTCATCCTGCCAGTTAACACGTGATAAATTTACCTCCAAGTCCCTTAATAATCATACTTTCAACCCCTGTATGAGAGTAACATATTGTAACATTTTCTCTATCTATTATTATCATCTCCTATAAATCTATTTTCGATGATGGTCTATTTATTTCCTGAAGCAGATCAATTTTGGGTGAATACTTCTATGTTTTTTAAAAAATTGATTTGCATCATATAAAACCTTCATTAACTTCATCATAATGGAGTTGGATAGGTTAAAGGAGAGTGAGCGATATGAAAAAAGTCGTGTTTATATTCCTTATCGTGCTGTTTGTATTGACACCTCTAGCAATGCAAATTCCAACTGGCACTAAAAATCTAGCTGATACATTCGATATTAATCCTAAAAACATAACAAAGCTAACGTTAAATATACCTTATCAAAATAACTATAAAAGTACGACTGACAAAAAGAAAATTAATGCATTCATCCATTACTTTAACCAGGTGACCTATGATAGATTACGAGGTGATGTAACTGCCTACATGCCCACCAAAGCAAGTATCATTTATGTTTATGGGAACGACAAATCAGATTTTATCGTCCCATATGAAAAAGAGGTGATGATAAGCCACAAAGTTTATAAGGTGGAAAATGGTGTAATCGAAAATGACTTTATAATCAAATTCTATAATTCACTTGATAGAAAGTAACCAGTCTATTAATTTTAGTGGGAGCTGTCCGATAAAATCCGAAGTCACCAATCAATTTCGATTGCTACTGTGTGTGCTTCTACAACAACACTAGAGAAATGAACAGCAATCCACTTTACAACAACCAAACGTCAAACTGATTTTTCTATATATTAATAAAAACCCCTACAGAGTGTATCCATCATTTTAGATCCACTCTATAGGGGCTATGAATTCAGATGTATTTTTTCCTGTAAGGCTAGTTCGCTACAATATTTACTAATTTCCCAGGAACAACAATTACTTTTCGTACGGTTTTTCCTTCTATTAATTCTTGGATTTTTTCATTAGCAAGTGCCTTTTCTTCCATTTCCTCTTTTGTTATATCTTTGGAAACATTCATCTTTGCTCGTACTTTACCCATAATTTGGATCACAACTTCCACTTCGTCTTCCACTAATTTAGATTCATCATACGTTGGCCATGCATCGTAACTGATCGTATTGGTATGACCTAATTTCTCCCAAAGCTCCTCTGCAATATGAGGAGATACAGGGGAAAGTAGCTTCACAAAGCCTTCCACATATGCTTTTGGTATTACTTCTGCCTTGTACCCCTCGTTAATAAATACCATCATTTGCGAAATACCTGTATTAAAGTGAAGATTCTCAAAGTCCTCTGTTACTTTTTTAACCGTTTCATGATAAACCTTATTCAAGGCAGTGTCCTCTGTTGTGTCTACTATTTTATCGGATAAGGTTCCATCTTCTTGAACGAATAATCGCCATACCCGATCAAGGAAACGCCGCGCACCATCCAGACCATTCGTTGACCATGCTACTGCAGCATCTAACGGTCCCATAAACATTTCATACAGGCGCAACGTATCTGCACCATGTGATGCTACAATTTCGTCTGGGTTAACGACATTTCCTTTCGATTTACTCATTTTTTCATTGCCTTCCCCCAAAATCATTCCCTGGTTAAATAACTTCTGGAATGGCTCTTTGGTTGGTACAACACCTATGTCATATAAAAACTTATGCCAAAAGCGAGCATAAAGCAAATGAAGTACCGCATGCTCAGCTCCACCAATATAAATATCAACTGGCAACCATTCTTTTAATGCCTCTGGATCGGCTAATTTTTCAGGATTATGGGGGTCAACAAAACGTAAGAAATACCAGCAGCTTCCAGCCCATTGTGGCATCGTATTCGTTTCCCGACGACCTTTCATTCCTGTTTTTTCATCTACTACATTGACCCATTCACTATTCGCTAGTGGAGACTCTCCTGTACCTGATGGCTTAATTTCGGTCATTTCTGGTAATTCCAATGGGAGCTCCTCTTCTGGAACTGCTGTCATTGAACCATCTTCCCAATGAATAATAGGAATTGGCTCCCCCCAGTAACGTTGTCTAGAAAATAGCCAGTCACGTAAACGATACGTTACTTTTTTCGTTCCTTTTCCTTCCGCTTCTAGCCATTCAATCATTTTCGTAATCGCTTCGTCTTTATATAAACCATTTAGAAAATCAGAGTTAACATGCTCGCCATCTTCAGTAAAGGCTTCTTTGGAAACGTCTCCTCCTTTGACTACTTCCAAAATTGGTAATTCAAATTTTGTTGCAAATTCATAATCTCGTTCATCATGTGCAGGTACAGCCATAATCGCACCAGTTCCATAGGTCATTAAAACATAATCGGCAATCCATATCGGCATTTTCTCTTGGTTTGCTGGATTAATTGCATAAGCACCCGTAAATACACCTGTCTTATCTTTTGCTAAATCAGTACGTTCTAGCTCTGATTTTTTCGTAACCTGATCTAAATAAGCTTCAACAGCTTCTTTTTGTTCACTAGTCACGATTTTTTCAACTAATGGATGTTCTGGAGCTAATACCGCATAGGTTGCACCGTACAATGTATCTGGTCTTGTTGTAAATGCAGTAAATTCCTCATCATATCCATCAATGGAAAACGTAATTTCTGCTCCTTCTGAACGGCCTATCCAATTACGTTGCATATCTTTAATACTTTCTGGCCAATCTAATTCCTCTAAATCTTCCAACAATCGGTCAGCATATGCTGTTATCTTTAACATCCATTGTTTCATTGGCTTTCGTATGACTGGATGGCCACCACGTTCACTTTTCCCATCGATAACTTCTTCATTTGCTAAAACAGTTCCAAGTGCAGGACACCAGTTGACTGGTACTTCATCAATATAGGCAAGCCCTTTTTCATAAAGCTTTGTAAAAATCCATTGTGTCCACTTATAGTAGTTCGGATCTGTTGTATTAATTTCACGATCCCAATCATATGAAAAGCCAAGCTCTTGAATTTGACGTTTGAAGGTGGCGATATTTTTTTCCGTAAATGCAGCCGGACTATTTCCAGTATCTAATGCATATTGTTCGGCAGGTAAACCGAATGCATCCCACCCCATTGGATGTAACACTTCATAGCCTTGCATCCGCTTCATTCGAGAAAAGATATCAGTTGCCGTATACCCCTCAGGATGACCAACATGTAAACCAGCTCCAGATGGGTATGGAAACATATCTAATGCATACACCTTCTCTTTCTCCGAATAGGTATCTGCTTTAAATGTCTTCTGCTCTAACCAATAGGTTTGCCACTTTTTTTCAATTTCTTGATGGTTAAAACTCATTTCTATATCCTCCTTTTAATCTCTATGTAATCATTATTATGGCGGTTCTAATGGTGCGTTGTAATTACTGGCAGGTAAGCTTTGAGGCCCCCTCAGTGTCTAGCACATCTAGCCCATATCATTACCAGTAAAACAAAACAGGTGAAAATCCCCCACACATTAACCTAAAGGAAAATTCATGCCTACTAAAAAAAGCTACTCATCCCACTAAAGGGACGAGAAGCTTGTATTTCCCGTGGTACCACCCAAATTAACGCAAAATTATTGCGCTCACTTGTATCCTTAACGCGGTTCTACGGCAAGAGCTACTCATGTTCACCCTTGCAACTTGAAGGGGAGTTCATAAATCATCAGGAACAGTTTGCACCAACCACTGTCTCTCTAAACCTGATTAATCTATTACTAGTCCTTCTCATTGTCGTTACCATATGTATAATCGCATTGTAATGATTGGTATTCGTTTTGTCAAGTACTTACCTAATTCTATTAGCTATAACTAAACAGGCCTTCTTCCAAAAAGGATCTATAAGAATTGGGGGATTATAGGAATCATTAGTAAACCGTTAACTCTCTGTTCACCTTTACAATCGTAAAAAGTCAGCAAAAAGTGGCATGTTTTTTTAAAAAAATTAGGTAAACTCGCCACTTCATCTATATTTTTTTCGATTAATAGGATAGAAAGAGGTGTTTTGAAAAGGGGTATAGGTCAACTCAGTTGACTTATTTGTTGACCTATCTGTTGACCTATCTGTTGACCCATCCGTTGACTATAAGAAAGAAAGAGAGAAAGAAGAAGAGGAGGTGGATATACAAATTCATTTTTGTAAATAACTCGTTCGTGCTAAAATGGCGATAATGAACCATAAGGGAGTTACGATGATGTTAAAAAAAGTCATACACAATGCACATGACCTAATACAAGAAGCTGTTCAGGAAGGGGATACTGTCATTGATGCTACTTGTGGAAATGGACATGACACTTTATTTTTAAGTAATCTAGTTGGCGAAACTGGAAAAGTGCTCGCGTTTGATATTCAGGAACAAGCACTAACGAATACTGCCGAACGATTACAAGTTGCTAAGTGGATTAATACAACATTAATCCAGGATAGCCACGCTAATATGGATCATTATTTATCCAATGACCTAAAAGGAAAAGTAGGTGCTGCTATTTTCAATTTAGGATACCTACCTAAAGGTGACAAGGCTATTATTACAAAAGGAAATACAACCATTAAAGCCATTCAGACACTTTTAGAATATCTAAAAATAAACGGACTAATTAACATTGTTATCTACTATGGTCATGAAGGTGGTCAAGAAGAAAAAGATGCAGTCTTAGAATTTGTAAAGAACTTAGACCAAAAACGGTTTAGCGTATTGCGATATGAATTTATTAACCAGCAAAATAATCCGCCATTTCTTATTGCTATTCAAAAAAGGCAATAATCTCAACTACATGGTTACTGAATAGCTCGCTCTGTTACCTTTTGGCGATCATTACTGCTGTTTTGAGCACTGAGAAGGCCGATCTGTTACCTCCCAATCACTTCTACTACTTCTTCTTCGTCACTAAGAAGCTCGCTCTCTTTCTCCTTGGCGAGCTTCTAACCTCATTTATGAACTGTTAACTGTATAACACGTCCTTTTCACCACACAACCACACAAACATCCATCTAATTATCGTTCCTTTTTCATTTTATGATATAACTTCGTGTTCCAATGAAAGAAACGAGCCTCTGGTCCACTAACCTTTAATAAAAATTGAGTCATTTCATTCCCACCATGTAGCTGTTTTACTTTTGGATCTGCTAAATATAACCCAACGAGTCCGTGGTGTATCATCTCGTGAAATCGTCTGTTTGGTAGACCTTTTACATGCTGATCAGCTTTTTCAATAAACCAAACTAAACGATACTTTAAGTCACCCTTATTTGCGTAGTAATGACAGAAATTTAGATCTCCTTCTTCCAAATCCTCATCCTGATCAATATAATAATCCAATAAAATATGTAACCCTTGCATATATGGGAAATACCCTTCATAAATAGATGCAACTAACTCACTTGACAGTTTGCCACCTAAAGCGTAGGACAAAATACAAAAAATACCTAGTGTGGAACCAGTAGCAGCGGAAAATTCATACCAAGTTAACGTAGGAGCTTCCTTTTTATACCCTTCATACCACGTCGTTAACCGCGGGATTCGTTCTTCTTTCTGCACATGTTTATATACCTGTAAATCTCCATAAAGTCCTTGGAGTTTTAATAAAATTGGTTGTATTTCCTGATAACTTGAAAGCTTCCTAATTGTTTTTTGACAGGTTCGAACAAGGTCAGCTAAATATTCCCCATCAATCTGATCCTGCCGAAATGCATAATAGTTTTTAATGGATGCATCTGGTGATAGTGCATCTGTCATGGCTTGATGTAATAACCTGAAATCATCAGGATCCATTGATGTACTCCTGTCACATAAATTGTCTAAATAATCACTAATGGTTTGGTAAGCGACGATAAACCGAATTGCCACTTTCCATTGATATCCTGCTAATAAAGCATAGACTCCACCACCTTGGCAATGGAATCGTTTCGACTGAATACTTGTAAGTGCTTGTGTACGCAATTCTACGTTCGGAATTTGTTCAGCACGTTTTTCCCATTTTTGTAATTCCACATCCACCGCGGGAAAAATCTTACGGTAAATAGTTGCCATTAGTGTTGTAGGTGTTTTTGGTATGCGTATAGCCAACCCTCATCCTCCGTTCAAAACATTCCTAGTCTATTCATGATTTGTTATACTTATTATAGTACCAAAAAACAGAGGAGGATAGGAATGATACATTCATATAAAAATTATCAACCAATCATACATAATAGTGTTTATGTTGCCAAAAATGCTACCATCATTGGTGATGTAACAATTGATGAACAATCAAGCGTATGGTTTAACACAGTAATAAGAGGTGATGTTGCACAAACAACAATTGGGAAACGGGTTAATATCCAGGATTTATCGATGGTTCACCAAAGTCCTGATACTCCCGTTATCATAGAAGATGACGTAACCATCGGACATCAAGTAACCGTTCATGGAGCAGTCATTCGACAAAATGCACTAATTGGCATGGGATCGATTATTCTGGATGGTGCAGAAGTTGGAGAAAATGCTTTTATCGGTGCTGGAAGTTTAGTTCCTCCTGGAAAGAAAATACCGCCAAATACATTGGCACTAGGACGGCCTGCTAAAGTAGTTCGTGACTTAACAGAAGAAGATTATCATGAAATGGAACGTGTCCGTAAATCATATGTGGAAAAAGGACAATACTATAAACAAAAAACCGAATTGTATTAAAGGGAAACTTCAATCAGTGGGGGTTTCCTTTCTTCCCCCACTGATGATTAGTTGAACGAATCGGACATTTACGGGCAGTTTGATCCCCCACTTATCTTTTTTGGATCTCCTAAGAAATCTTGAAGTGGGGGACTTACTTTCCGTTACATGCGGGATAAATGGTAGAAAAATGTCCTTAACATCTCCACATTTATACCGATATTAATATTAACATCATAAGAAAGAGATCCTTGGAGTGTATAAAATGCTAATAACGTTGTTTTTATTAAGTTCCATCATCGGAATCGCTTTTTTTATGTTTCTTCCAAAAATCCAGATAACATGGATCAAGAAGTCGTTTATAATTTATGGGATTTCCTTTTCGATAACGGCTGTTGTTCTTCTTAGTGTTTTTCTCTATGAACACCGTACACTCTACGTAAACGCACTAGACAGCTTTATAAATAAGTCAGAAGCTGCGCAAACGGTAGAACCTGCAACCACTTATGTTTCTGACAAACACATAGAAGAATCAGTGAAATTGGAAGCACCACAGGTAGAACAAATGCCAGAGTTGCCTCGAGGGTGTGAGGTTACCAGTTTAGCGATGCTATTACAATATCATGGACTTGATGTAGATAAAATGGAATTAGCTAAACAAGTGAAAAAGAACCCAACCCCTTACCGAGAAACAGATAAAGAAATTTATTTCGGGAATCCACATAATGGATTTGTTGGTGATATGTATACCTTTTCCAACCCTGGCCTTGGGGTGTATCACGGTCCTATTGCCGAGTTAGCTGCTTCTTATTTAGGCGAGAGGGTTCACGATTTTACAGGAGGCGACTTTCAAGAGATCCTCCAACACCTCAATCAAGATCGGCCTGTTTGGGTAATCATTAATGCAGCCTATAAAGAATTACCAAAAGAAGATTTCACAACATGGAAAACCGAAGATGGTGAAATTTCCATTACACGCAGACTTCATTCTGTACTTGTAACTGGTTATGATGACAACTATATCTATTTCAATGATCCGTTAAACAGAGAAGAGAAAGCACCAATTGACTCATTTAAAGCTGCTTGGAACCAAATGGGGAAGCAGGCAATTACGGTTTTTTAACCAATGCCCGCTTCCCCTTTTTTCAAAAGATAAGAGTGTATAAAAAACTTGGCTTTATTTTGTTCATGTACAGGAACAGCCACGTCCAGCTTTGAGCGATTGACGTCCTAGTGCCAATAGACATAAGGAAGCACGAGTTTTCATCGGCCAGCGCCTACCCCCGCGATGTCATAAGTCAATCCACATTACGCGCAAAAGCCGCCACGTCGAGGCTTGGCTTATGCTTGGCAGGTAAGAAAGAAAACGTTCTTACTGCATAAGTGCAACTAAGGCTTTTGCCACTTGGCGACAAGCCAAGTTTTCTAATCGGGGGTGATCAAGGCGCTTACGCTTTTGTTCTTATCCGATTGGCTGCATAGTTGCTGCTATCTCTATATCTGCTTTTTTCAATTCACTTACATCATATTTCTTTTCAACATATATTTGATGCCAAAGCATAAACATCAATACGGTCCAGATCTTACGGCTGTAATCCCCTTTTCCTTGACAATGTGCATCCAGCAAACTAAGGATATAGTTTTTATGCAGTAAGTGATTTGTTTGGCTTTCTTGAATTAAGTTTTTTGCCCAACTATTCAACTCATTTTTTAGCCAATGTCGAATTGGTACAGGAAATCCTAATTTTTTGCGGTCCAGTACATGATCTGGAATAATACCACGAGATGCTTCCCGTAAAATGCTTTTAGTTGTTCCATTTGCAATTTTCAAATCAACTGGGAGTTCACTTGCCACTCGGAATACTTCCTTATCTAAAAATGGAACACGTAGCTCCAATGAATTTGCCATTGTCATTTTATCTGCTTTTAACAAAATATCTCCACGCATCCATGTATGAATATCAACATATTGCATTTGATTAACCAGTGGCTCATCTGCTACATGATCAAACAACTTACCTGTTACATCACGATAGGATAAATCATCACGATAGTGTTTTAGTATTTTTTGTTTCTCCTCATCTTCAAACATTTTCGCATTCCCGATATAACGATCACGTAATGGTGTTGTACCACGTTCTAAAAAACTTTTTCCTCGTACTCCTTCTGGTAAAACAGCAGCTACTCTGTTCAACAAACGGTTTGCTGTGGAAGGCACATGTTGAAACATTTTTAAAGATTCTGGTTCACGGTATATATTATATCCACCAAATAATTCATCAGAACCTTCCCCAGACAACACAACGGTAACATGTTTTCGTGCTTCTCGTGCTAGAAAGTATAATGGGACACAGGATGGATCTGCTAATGGATCGTCCATATGCCACATAATTTTTGGCAGTTTTTCAATATACTCTTCTGGAGAAATAATATAAGAAATATTTTCTACATTTAATTTATCTGCTGTCTCTTTTGCGACGTCTATCTCAGAAAAGCCTTCTCGTTCAAATCCAACTGAGAAGGTTTTAATATTCGGGTTAAACTCTCTAGCCATTGAGACAATGATGGTGGAATCAATTCCACCAGATAAAAATGAGCCAACTGGAACATCACTGCGCATATGAACATTAACCGAATCATACATAACATCTTGGATCCGTTTCATCCAGCGCTGTTTATCCATTAAAAGTGGATGGAATGTTGCATGATAATAGCGTGTGAATTCTATTTCTTCATTCGGCTTCTTCATAAAGTAATGACCAGGTTCTACTTTTTGTATCCCTTGTGTCATTGTCATTGGTTCTGGAACAAACTGAAAGCTTAAATAATGCTGAAGCGCATCCAAATCAACCTCTTCCTGCTTCATCATTAAGGTAATACTCTTTTTCTCTGAGGCAAATACAGTACCAGCCTCTGTCTCATGATAAAATAACGGCTTAATACCAAAAGGATCTCTTGCACCATATAATGTTTCATTTTCTTTATCCCACACTAAGATGGAAAACATTCCTCTTAAATAGGAGAAGGCATTTTCTTTATACTTTGCAAATAGTGCAGCAATCACTTCTGTATCTGACTCTGTTTCAAAGGAGTATCCTTCTTTTAATAAGTTCTCACGTAATTCTACATAATTATAAATTTCACCATTAAAAATAAGCCATATTTTTTCATCGTCATAACATAATGGCTGTTGTCCACATTCAATATCAATAATACTTAATCTTCTAAAACCAAACGAAATATAGTCATCATGATAATATCCTTCATCATCTGGACCTCTATGGGTAATTATATTATTTTGTTCTTGAAACAGTCCAACTACTTCCTCATTAGGTGTCATTGACTGATTGCGGATCATACCAATAAATCCACACATATCTCTAACCTCTCTCTCTATTCCATATCATATCTAACTGAGTATACCATAAAAATAAACAATCGTTCTATTATTAATTTGTGAGTTTTTCCTTCCCTTATGTATGGGGCAAAAGCTCAACGTCAAAACTTATGATTTAGGTCATCTTCGCCACTGGAATAACATATTAAAAGCGTAGTGATAAACGAGAAAAAGTCACGACCATTCAATCGTGACTTAAAATCCAGTTTTACTTCTATTCCTATTAATCAGTTGTTGCCAGGGCTCTTAGCTCGTCTACTTTATCTGTTTTTTCCCAAGGGAATTGGATATCTGTTCTCCCAAAATGGCCATATGCTGCTGTATTCTTAAAGATAGGCTTTTGCAAATCAAGCATCCGAATGATACCCGCTGGTCGTAAATCAAATATGGCACGTACTGCGCTAACCAGGGCTTCTTCATTTACTTTTCCTGTACCAAATGTATTGATCGCAATGGATACAGGCTCGGCAACTCCAATGGCATAGGCTAGTTGTACTTCACATGTTTTAGCAAGTTCAGCTGCAACAATATTTTTGGCAACATAGCGAGCGGCATAAGCAGCAGATCTGTCCACTTTTGTCCCATCTTTTCCACTAAATGCTCCTCCACCATGACGAGAATAGCCACCATACGTATCGACAATAATTTTACGTCCTGTTAAACCTGCATCACCTTGTGGCCCACCAATAACAAAACGGCCTGTTGGGTTAATAAAGTACTTTGTTGTATCATCTAGAAGTTCACTAGGTACAACATGCTGGATTACATGCTCCATGATATCCTGTTCAATTTGTTCCAAGGTAATGTCTTGGTGGTGTTGGGTTGAGATTACGATGGTGTCAACACGAATAGGATTGTCCTGTTCATCATACTCTACTGTTACTTGTGTTTTGCCGTCTGGACGTAAATAGTCCAAAATCTTCTCTTTTCGTACATCCGCTAAGCGCTTTGCTAAATGATGTGCCAAGGAAATAGGAAGTGGCATTAATTCTGGCGTTTCATCAGAAGCAAACCCGAACATTAACCCTTGGTCACCAGCACCAATTGCATCAATTTCAGCATCACTCATTTTTCCTTGTCGTGCTTCTAATGCAGTATTCACTCCACCAGCTATATCAGGAGATTGTTCATCAATTGCTGTCAATACCGCACAAGTCTCTGCATCAAAACCATATTTCGCTCTTGTGTAGCCTATACCTTTAATAGTTTTGCGAACAATGGCAGGGATATCCACATATGTAGTTGTCGTGATTTCTCCTGAAACTAATACTAATCCCGTCGTTACTGTTGTTTCACAAGCAACACGTGCATTTGGGTCTTTTGCCAAAATTTCATCTAATATGGCATCCGAAATTTGATCACAGATTTTATCTGGATGTCCCTCTGTGACAGACTCAGATGTAAATAAACGTTGATTTGTAGCCATTTGGCTAAATCCTCCTCAATTGAATGGTACGGACCTCTATTTTTTCAGTATATGTTAAATTTGTTATTTTTAAAGGAAGGAAAACATAAATACCTTATGCTGATCCCAAACCAAAAAAACCTTTCCTTCAATGACGAGGAAAGGAGTTATAGCCTTTCGCTCTTATTGTTCAAGGACCATATCCTTGCACCAGATTAGCACCTTCCACTTGCGTGAGGTTGCTGGGCTTCATTGGGTCTGTCCCTCCACCAACTCTGAATAAGAGAGTATCCGCTCAAAATTAGCTTAACGAAAGAAATAAGGCATGTCAACTTATAGCGAAATTTGGTCACAAATTTTTAACAATAAATCTTATAAATAGTATGGACTACTATTTTCAATGTGTTATACTAATAATCAGATTAAAGAAACGGGCTAGAAAGGGAATTTCTTTTCTAGACAAAATCCATCAAAAAAGGCAGGTCATAAATAATGAACAAGGTGGAACCATCAACCTTAAACGCTCTAACAGAGCATGAAAATGTACACAAAAATTTATCTGTCCCACAACTTGTGGAGGAAATTTTAGCACGTAAAGAGGGGGTATTGACCGCAACTGGATCTGTTCGTGCTACAACTGGAAAATACACTGGACGGTCTCCTAAAGATAAGTTTATCGTAAAAGATGAAGTTTGTGAAGATGATATTAACTGGGGAAGCGTAAATCAACCTATAGATGAAGGAACTTTTAATAACCTTTATGAAAAAGTAATTGATTACCTTACAAAAAAAGATGACTTATACCAATTTAAAGGATTTGCTGGTGCTGATGAAAAATATCGCTTACCGATACAAGTGATTAATGAGTATGCATGGCATAACCTCTTTGCTAGACAATTATTCATCACTCCAACAAGTGAAGAACTTGCAACACACGAACCTGGATTTTCTGTTATCTCTGCACCAACTTTTAAAGCAGATCCAGAGGTTGACGGAACAAACTCAGAAACCTTTATTATCATTTCCTTTAAAAAACGTGTTGTCTTAATTGGCGGAACCGAATACGCAGGAGAAATTAAAAAATCTATTTTCTCTGTCATGAACTATCTACTACCGAAGCAAGATATTTTATCGATGCATTGTTCTGCAAATGTAGGCCAAGAAGGGGATGTAGCATTATTCTTCGGACTATCTGGAACAGGTAAAACGACATTATCCGCTGATCCATATCGTCGATTAATTGGCGATGATGAGCATGGTTGGAGCTCGAATGGTGTTTTCAATGTTGAAGGTGGTTGCTATGCAAAATGTATTAATTTATCAAAAGAAAAAGAACCACAAATTTATGATGCTATTCGCTTTGGATCTGTTTTAGAAAATGTCGTAGTAGACGATGCTACACGTTTGCCTGATTATGATGACACTTCCTTAACAGAAAATACACGTGCAGCATATCCATTAGAAAATATCGATAACATTGTATCACCGAGTGTTGCAGGACATCCAAATACGATTATTTTCTTAACTGCTGATGCTTCAGGAACACTACCACCAATCAGCAAGCTAACAAAAGAACAAGCCATGTATCATTTCTTAAGCGGATATACAAGTAAACTAGCAGGAACAGAGCGTGGTGTTACAGAGCCAGAAGCAACATTTTCAGCATGTTTTGGCTCCCCATTTTTACCATTACCACCTGCTGAGTATGCGAAAATGCTAGGGGAAAAAATCGATCAATACAATTCCAATGTCTTCCTTGTTAACACTGGTTGGACTGGTGGTTCATATGGTGTTGGAAAACGGATGAAACTTTCTTATACTCGTGCAATGGTTCATGCGGCACTAGAAGGAGAGTTAAACACTGTCGAAACAACACAAGACGATATCTTTGGTTTAAACATTCCATTGCATGTTCCTGGTGTACCTGATGAAGTATTAGTTCCAAAAAGTACATGGGAAGATAAATCAGCATATGAACAAGAAGCAAAAGAATTAGCAATGAAATTTCACGAGAACTTCAAACAATTTAATCAAGCAAGTAATGATATTAAACAGGCAGGACCTTTATACAAAGGATAATATTCGTATCCTCATCCCAAAAGGATTTATTTATATGAAAAACCGATCTCTACTTAGAGGTCGGTTTTTTCTTGTCTGTTGTTGCTTTATACAGTTTGAATCTTAAATACTGTCTTTACCCGCTTTGGAAATATACTTCAGTTAGTTGGAGATGGAGTACAATCGCACTTAAAGAACGTTCACTGCTGGTCTCGAGTTCTTTGGTAGTCAATACAGAAATGAATATGTAGAGCAGTCAAAAGTGAATCGAGGTGGTTTGTCAGTGCATAATCGAGTGTGAAATGCAGGCAAAAGCAAATCGAGGCCGCTTGTCAGTGCACAAACCACTGCTTCGACGTAGGAAAACAACAATATATGTGAAAAGAACCTTTCGAAAAGTATGCTGATATAAAGTAACTTTTGATAATAGTTGATGCCATGCATAAATTATTAGAGGGATGGCTAATTAAGTATACTGATCAATTGGTTTTGAATTCAAACGAAAAACCGCCTTAAACGGGGTGGTTTGGGGCGGTTTTTTGGATATAATTTAAACTGTGGGTCAAAACATCATCCTTCATAATAAAACTGTATGCCTTATTTTCTTTTATATTTTGTGGGATTGTTTCTATGACAACAGGACCTTCCGTTTCATAATAGGTATCTTGCCGATGTAGTTCATCCACTTCAGCTACATAGACATTTTTTGTAATTTGATCTCCCTTGCCCTTCACATAATATTGGCCAATATATTGTAGACTTTTTACATGACCACCAGTTTCTTCATATACTTCACGAACTGCTGCTTGTTCTGCGGTTTCACCGATTTCCACTTTACCACCAGGAAATTCTAACCCGCGTTCAGCATGCTTGGTCAATAACCATCTATTCTTATACATGCAAATCACAAAGACATGCAATGGATGAACTGAAAACGGATGATCCCGAAATGAAAGTCTTACTTCATTGTTATAATAATCCTTAAACGTATACATACCTTCGAAACCTCAAACTTTCTTTAAATGTAACCCCATTATTGCCAATAATAAAAATAATAATCACCAATATATGTGAAAAAGAATAAGATAGTACTATCTTATTCTTTACAACAGCATTTTACAAATGTTTATCAGGTAATATGTCCATTTCCTTAATATGTTGCTTCGTTGTCTCGTCTCCTAATTCATATAACATTTGAAATGCTCTCGTTTCATCAGCATCATAATCATCATTAGCATCATCTTCGTGATAAGGTTTTATCGGAACGTGTGACCGAAAAAACGCACGTATATCTGCATTATACATCGTATCCATTTTCTCACGTAATATACGAACTTCATCATCTGTAGCATAAATAACAAATTGATCATTATTATCGTACGGAATTTGCGAAATCTCTCTAGATCCTACATTAACATAAAATTTTTTCTTGTCCATTACTCACACCTCCTAATCCTTATGTTGACTCAACAAGCATAAAAGCATGTATGGGGGTTAAAAACAAACACATGAAAAAACCACCAATCACAAAAATTGATGGTTAATTAGCATATAGTGTTCCTAATTTAGAGTCCGGTTTGCAAAAATACAACGACCTTTTCCATGGGGAATACACATTGGTGTTCCAAACATTGGGTCAAACGTAACGTCACATTTCATTTGGAATACATCGTGAACTAAATTACAGGTTACAATTTCTTCTGGTTTACCTTGTGCATAAACATTTTTATCTTTCAGTGCTATAATATGATGTGCATAGCGACAGGCAAGATTTAAATCATGCAATACCATTACAATAGTACGCCCGTCTTTTTCATTTAAATCAAATAACAAGTCAAGTACTTCTATTTGATGGGTCATATCTAAATAAGTTGTTGGCTCATCTAATAATATCGTATCGGTTTCTTGAGCTAATGTCATGGCAATCCAAGCACGTTGACGCTGACCACCTGATAACGAATCAACCGTACGATCCTTTAAATCCATCATATTTGTCGCCCCAAGTGCTTTATTAACAGCATCTTCATCTTCTTTGGACCATTGTTTTAAAAACCCACGATGTGGATGTCTCCCTTGGTTGACCAATTCTTTTACTGTTAAACCTTCAGGCGTTACAGGACTTTGAGGTAAGATAGATAACTTTTTAGCAACATCTTTTGTTAATAATTTAGCTATATCGGTTCCATCTAAAACAACGTCACCTTGTTTTGGCTTTAATAAGCGTGCCAAGGAACGTAGTAAAGTGGACTTACCACAACCATTCCCACCAATAAGGATCGTAATTTCACCTTTTGGAATGGTAACATTTAAATTATCAATAATAATGTCTTCCCCATAGCCAAGTGTTAATTCTTTTGCTGTTAACGTCTGCATTGGAATCTCTCCCCTACAGTTGCATAAGCAACTAATACTATATGAAACGTTCGTTTAATTTGAATGTATTATCTTAAGTATATTGGGTAATGGCTTAATAGTCAATGATAATCGTTTTCATTTATTCCAAATGTGAACATCCTATGGTTTATCTTATTCATTACCGATGACGTCTAGTACAGCATCGATTGTTTTTTCAGAGGCAATTACCCCTTTATTTGTCCAATTGCTTGGATCCTCCATAATATATACTTGATCATTTTGTGCTGCAGGTGTATTTTTCCATACAGAACTATTTTCTAACGTATCTACACCTTGTTCGCCTTCTTCAGCTAATAAAAAGACATGATCTGCATCCAATTCAGATAGCTTTTCAAGCGAAATGGGATTCCACTGTGCCTCAGCCTCTCCTAGTGATTCAACTAAAGATGGTACATTTACCCCAAGTTCATTATAAATCACGTCCATACTGTGACGGTCTTTTTCAAATAAGAAGAACTCATCTCCAGTTGCCCAAATAGCTGCAATGGTTTCTCCGTTTAGTGCTTCTTCCAACTCCTTACTAGCGGTTGCAACTTTATCTTCGTAGTTCGCTAATGCTTCTTCTGCTTCAGTCTCCTTACCTAACAAAGTACCAAATACTTCGAGTTGGTTTCGCCAACTTGTCGTTGTTTCTTCTTTCATTACATAGGTAGGTGCAATTTTGTTATAATCATCATATGTGCCTTCATAACTATCAAGGTTATGCTCTAAGATAATCAAGTCTGGTTCATGCTGTAAAACTTGTTCTAAAGGCATATTCCATTCAATTGGGGGAATATCTTGTAAATCCGTTTCTAAGTAATCTTGTATAGATTCGCCGATTGCCCATTTCGCAACAGGAGTTACACCAAGGGCAAGTAATGCGTCTTCATGATATGGAGCAATGACACGATCTATTTCACTAGGTACCGTAAATTCGCCCATTTCAGAATCTAATGTGATGGAATCGGATTCATTTTTCGTATCATTTGTTTCATCCTGTTCAGTTTCATCATCACTTCCACAAGCTGTAAGTGCAAGTAATAAAATACTGATTACTAATAGTCCTAATCCGTAAAATGTTTTATATGACTTCATATGTATTCCTCCTATATGTTATAATTTATATCGCTAACTAGGTAAATGATAATCATTTTCAATTATAAAGTCAATTTTTTTTCGACTATTTTTCAAACAAATTAGGAGAAAGCTATGTTATCTCAAATTAATCATTCACCCATTTTAAAAATACTTATCAATCTGATTGCATTAAGCTTTTTATTTATATCGATAGCTGGTTCGATTGCAGTAGGTGCAGTAGATATTGACATTACCACTGTTTGGCAAGCACTTGTATCGTTTGATCCAAGTATTAATGCACATCAAATCATTCAGGAACTGCGATTGCCTCGTGCAATTGCTGCTGCTTTAGTTGGTGCATTTTTAGCAGTTTCTGGCGCGATTATGCAAGGAATGACAAGGAACCCATTAGCATCTCCTTCCATTATGGGGGTAACAGATGGTGCTGCTTTTGCACTTGTTATTACCCTAGCTTTTTTTCCAACTGTTTCTAGCTTTGGATCTGTTGCTTCTGGATTTATTGGAGCTGGTATAGCCACAACCCTTGTATTTATGATTGGAACCTTTTCCAAAGGTGGTTTAACCCCTGTGAAATTAGCTTTAGGTGGGGTAGCAATTGGTACCATGCTAAGCTCCATGTCATCCATGATCGCGCTACACTTCCAACTAGAAAAAGAGTTAGGCTTTTGGCTTGCAGGAGGCCTTTCTGGTACAAATTGGAATTCTGTTATAATTTTAATAGCTTCAGGAGTAATTGGACTAGCCTTGGCTATCGGAATTTCTAAGTCCATTACTGTCCTTAGCTTAGGTGAAGATATCGCAGTAGGGCTGGGCCAAAATAATCAGCGTATTAAAATAATAGCGATCCTTTCTGTATTAATCTTAACTGGAGCAGCTGTCTCCA
Source organism: Oceanobacillus halotolerans (assembly GCF_010993955.1). Classification (GTDB taxonomy): domain Bacteria; phylum Bacillota; class Bacilli; order Bacillales; family Amphibacillaceae; genus Oceanibacillus_A; species Oceanibacillus_A halotolerans. The sequence continues at coordinate 20,236 of NZ_WIXL01000011.1, forward strand.
TTGCAGGTGCTGTTGGGTTTGTAGGTCTTATTGTCCCACACATTACACGTTTTATTATGGGGACAGATTATCGCTGGATTGTACCATCATCTGCCATATTTGGTTCTCTTTTACTAGTCTTATCCGATATTATGGCACGTATGGTTAATGCACCATATGAAACACCTGTAGGCGCAATCACCTCCCTAATTGGCGTTCCTTTCTTTCTTTACTTAGCTCGTGGTAGTGGAGGTGGAAAATAATCATGAGGCGATTAGAAGGACTTAAACGACAGAGATTTATACCAATAGTGGTGTCACTTATTTTACTAATCTTCATCATGTTATTTGTTAGCTTAAGTACTGGCGTCATTCAAATTATGCCAATGGATGTCATCAAAACATTAATGAATAATGGTACAGATCGACAAGAGTTAGTACTTTTTGATTTCCGTTTACCTGGAATCATTCTAGCCATTTTAATCGGTGCAGGCCTTGCTGTTTCAGGAGCCATTTTACAAGGTATTACCAAAAACGAGCTTGCCGATCCTGGTATTCTGGGGATTAATACTGGTGCAGGTTTGAGTGTTGTTTTATTTATTTTCTTTTTCCAAAATAGTTTAGATACATCTAGTACATTATCCATCTTCATCATGCCTGTATTTGCACTATTTGGAGCAGTTTTTGCTGCCATCTTAATTTACACAATTGCATGGAAAAAAGGGGTCAACCCGATTCGCCTTATATTAGTTGGGATAGGTGTTAATGCTGGATTTAGTGCATTTTTAATGATTTTTCAATTAAAAATGGATCCACAGGACTTCCGCCAAGCAACTGTTTGGTTATCTGGAGATATTTGGAATGCAAATTGGACCTTTGTTGCTGCACTATTACCATGGATGATTATTTTAATTCCGTTAGCACTACAGAAAGCCAATGCACTAAATGTATTACACTTAGGGGACGATATAGCATCAGGACTTGGTACTCGGGTAGAACATGAGAGAAGAATATTACTGCTTATTGCCGTTGCCTTAGCTGGAGCGTCTGTTGCAGCAGGTGGAGGAATTGCCTTTTTAGGTCTAGTTGTTCCACATATTGCGCGAAAACTAATTGGTCCTTTGCATCAATATTTAATTCCTATTTCGGCTTTAATTGGTGCATTACTCTTAATGGTCGCAGATACGATTGGAAAAAATATACTATCCCCAACAGAAGTTCCAGTTGGGATCATTGTTGCGATCTTAAGTGCACCCTATTTTGTCTACTTACTAATGAAAACGAGATAACATCAGGGAGGATTTAAAATGACCCAAAATCTTGAAATATACGATACAACCATTGTTGGTGGGGGTCCTATCGGATTATTCACAGCTTTTTACAGTGGAATGAGAGAAATGAAAACAAAAGTAATTGAATATCTCCCATTCCTTGGTGGGAAAGTTCCCTATTTTTACCCAGAAAAAATTATTCGCGATGTCGGTGGAATTCCAGAAATATCTGGGGAGAAATTTACCGAAAATCTAATTAAACAAGCCAAAACATTTGATCCTACTATCATCTTAGAACAGCAAATCACAGAAATGGAAAAGTTAGAGGACGGGACCTTTCTTTTAAAAAGTGCAAATGGAGATATACATCATACCAAAACAGTTATTTTGGCAACTGGATTCGGCGCATTAAAATCCATCAAACTTACCCTCCCAGATGCTGAAAAATATGAAAATAATAGTGTACATTATACGATTCATAAATTAGCAAGTTATAAAGGAAAAAAGGTGCTTATCTCAGGAGGTGGCAACTCAGCTGTCGATTGGGCAAATGAACTAGAACCAATTGCAGATAGGGTAACGCTTGTTTATCGAAAAACTACTTTTCCAGGGATCGAAAGCAATGTAACGAAGATGATGAATTCTACAGTACAAGTACTGAATCCATATGAGGTTATAGAATTAAAAGGTCATGATGATCAACTAACCAGCGTTATGACGAAACATGTTGAGTCTAATACGAAAAAAGAAATACCAATCGATGCTATGATTGTGAATCATGGGTTCCAAATTGATCTGGGGTCTATTGCAGACTGGGGTATGCAAATGCAAAATGGTGCCATTCAAGTAGACAATAAAATGGCAACGAGTATACCAGGTATATTCGCAGTGGGCGATATTGCTACCTATGACGGTAAGTTAAACCTGATTGCAGGTGGATTTAATGAGGGTCCTATTGCAGTTAACCATGCCAAATTACATATATCACCCACCGATTCATTGAAGCCAATCTATTCCACAAATTATGAGCCTTTTGTTAATTAGGCGCTTTTCACATACTCGGTATCTCCTTACCATCACATTTTATAATATAATACCGCCTGATTCCATATCAGGCGGTATTTTTTCACCAGGAAAGCATTAGAAAACCGAATACATTCGCTATAGGACGAGCGAATGCGAGTTATTCTAAAACGAAAACCGTTTCAGCTTACAATTAAACCTGCTTATCTGAGAAATCTTTTTGTTACTATTTGCAAATTTGGCACTGATGAGTCGGCTCTGTTTCTTTTTGTTGCTTTTCTTCCTAGTTTGGGCACTGAGGACCATGCACTGTTATCTTTTTTGAATTTTCTTGCTGGTTCAGCCACTAAGAAGAAAACCTTATCTTTTCTTACAAAAAGGCTGTTTTCTAAAAGATTGTTGCTTTCTAGTATATAAAACTCTCTACGACGCATAATATAGATTTATGCGACGTAGAGAACAACAAATACAAAAAGAGTCTTCTTATACCTCGTATCCATCCTTATTAATCAAGTCTATTAGCTTCCCTCTAACTAACTTGTTAGAAGCATTCCGTGGCAGCTCTTCTACAAAATACAATTGCTTTGGAATCTTATATTTTGCTAAATGCTCTTCTGCATATTGATAAATAGCTTCTTTGTCGATAGACTTTCGTAGAACAATAAATGCGACAGGAATTTTCCCCCATTGTTTATCCTCTATTCCTGTTACACCTACTTCCTTTATTTCCTCCATACCAGTAAGAACACTTTCGATTTCAGATGGATAGATATTTTCTCCACCTGAAATAATCAAATCCTTGCGACGATCCACGACATATAAAAAGCCATCCTTGTCAACATAACCTAAATCGCCTGTTTTCAACCATCCATTTTGTATAGCCTTTTCTGTTGCTTGTTCATTACGGAAATAGCCATTCGTAACCATTGGACCTTTTACCGTTATTTCCCCGATCCCATCCACATTTGGATCGGAAATTTTTAATTGTGCTGGCATTAACGGTTTCCCTGCAGAACCAACCTTTTGAAAAGCATCTGTCGGACTAAGGGTTACAATCTGAGATGCTGTTTCTGTCATGCCATACGTTTGGAATATAGGAACTTGCTTTTTCTTTGCTTTTTCCAGTAATGGTTTTGGAGCAGAGCCACCCCCTAGTAACATACAGCGAAACGTCTTCGGATAAGATGTTCCCTCTGGAAGCTTTTCTAATAATTGTTGACACATTACTGTGACAACCGAAACAGTGGTCACTCCTCGATTCATGATCGCATCATGAACATAATTTGCTTCAAATTTTTCCAATAAATAAACAGGCATTCCATAAATAACACTTCTCATTAAAATGGATAATCCCGAGACATGGAATAACGGTAAAGTAGCCAGCCATTTATCTTGATCATCAATACCTAAATTCAACACAGACCCTATCGCACTCCACCAATGATTCCCATATGTATGGACAACCCCTTTTGGAAAACCAGTTGTGCCTGATGTATACATAATGGTGAATGTATCTTCTAAGGCCAATTCTGCACATAAGGTAATATTTGTTTCTGGTTGCAATTCAATCTCTTGAAAGGTTTTGACCTTCTCTACATCCAGTTGCTTTGCATCCTGTAGTAATTCTTTTCCACATAATAGTGTAAACACATTTGCATCATTAATTTGATAATTTAGTTCGTTTTTCGTTAATCGTGTGTTCAATAAAACACCTATTGCACCCAGATAACTTAAGGCATGTATTGTAACAACCATCTGTACCTGATTAGTCGACAAAATACCAATATGGGCTCCCTTTCCTACCCCGATAGTAGCTAACTTTTTTGCAAATTGCTGACTCATTTCTTTTAACCCAGAGAAAGTTATCGTTGTCCCATCACAGTGTTCAATAGCGGTTTTATCTGGTGCTAAATCTGCTTGTTTGGTTAACCAATGTGGGATTGTTTCAGCCATCTATATGTTTCTCCTTTCATCATCCTACATTAGAAAAATCGGCTTTTCTCCATGCCTTTATGGCAAAAACCTTAGCTGCACTTATGCAGTAGGAAAGTTTATAATATCCTATCTACCATGGAAAAACCTTTGCCAAAAGCAAAGGTTTTTGTTCTTCTATGGAAAGCGTGGAAATTGTTTAAAGTCAGGTTTTCTTTTTTCTTTAAATGCATCTCTTCCTTCTTTTGCTTCATCTGTTGTGTAATAAAGAAGTGTCGCATCTCCACCCATTTGCTGTAGTCCTGCTAATCCATCTGTATCTGCATTGAAGGAAGCTTTTAGGAAACGTAGTGCTGTCGGTGATTTTTCCAGCATTTCCTCACACCATTGAATGGTTTCTTCTTCTATTTTTTCTAGTGGGACAACCGTATTAACAAGTCCCATTTCATAGGCTTCCTCTGCGTTGTATTGACGGCATAAATACCAAATTTCACGAGCTCGCTTATGTCCAACCATACGTGCTAATAGTCCTGCACCATACCCAGCATCAAAGCTACCTACTTTTGGTCCAGTTTGGCCAAAGATGGCGTTATCTGCAGCAATGGTTAAATCACAAACAACATGAAGAACATGTCCACCACCAATTGCATATCCCGAAACCATGGCAACAACTGGCTTTGGAATAGTACGGATTAATCGTTGTAAATCCAATACATTTAGGCGAGGTACTTGATCTTCTCCAACATACCCGCCATGGCCTCGTACAGATTGGTCTCCTCCAGAACAAAATGCTTTGTCACCCGCTCCCGCTAACACAATGACACCAATTGATGAATCATCTCTAGCATCGGCAAATGCATCAATCATTTCATTCACTGTTAGCGGTGTAAATGCATTGCGCTTTTCTGGTCGATTTATCGTTACTTTTGCAATTCCATTGTATTTTTCATAAATAATTTCTTGATAATCTCGAGCATTTTCCCATTGAACTGTCATATTTAATTTCCTCCTTTTGTCACTCTTATGTATTATCTTATTGGTTGTTCTTCAAAAACTCTGTTACTAGTTTATCAAAAAAAGCTGGTTGTTCCACATGAATTGCATGGCCACTTTTCTCTACCATTTTTAATGTACTATTGGGGAACACTTTTTGCATCTCAACATTGATCTTGATAAACTTGTGATCCATTTCACCTACTAATAATAGTACAGGTCTTACAAAAGTTTGTAAATCATTCCACCATGACGGCTGTTTTCCTGTACCCATATAGCATAGAGATTGTGCCAATCCTGCTTCATCTTGTTCTAGGCGTTCCATTCGTATAGCTGCTTGGATATTTTCTGGTAATTGCTTTTGGGTAGCAAACAATGGAATGTTTTCCCAAAAATCGACAAACGCAATGATTCCCTCTCTCGTAATCTTGGAAGCTAATTTATCATCACGTTCGATCCGAGCCATTCGTTCCTCAGATGTTGATAAACCGGGGGAGGCACTCTCTAATATCAATGATCGAACATGATTCGGATATAGCATGGCAAACGACAAAGCTGTTCGACCTCCCATAGAATACCCTAACAGATGGACAGATTCTAATTGCAAATGATCAAGTAACTGGCGCAGGTCCTCACAACAATCCTCCATTGATCTTGGATGTTCTACCTTTGTCTTCCCATGACCTGGTAAATCGACCGTAATGACTTGAAATGACGCTTGCCAACTTGTAAGAAATGAACTCCAAGTCTGGCTTGTTCCTGTAAATCCATGTAGACAAACAACTGGAACCCCTTCGCCATGTACTTCATACCAATAGTTTGCATCATTCAGCGAAAAATACAAAACATTCGCCCTCACTTCGTTAAAATTTCTTGTTCAATTGCCTGCCATTTTTCTTGATGCCATTTCCTATTCGTCTCTCGATCTGTTTTGACTTCAATAACGGAAAATCCATTGTGTTGATAGCTTTCTGCGAGTTCCTCTTTTAATTGGCCTTCCGTTTTTGCCAGACGATATTCACCACCATACATGTTAATAGCCTGTTGAAAGTCAATATCTAATGGTGTCCCAAACAAGGCTTCAAAATGTTTGGTTGATGTTGCTTGTGGAAGAAATGAAAAGATTCCACCACCATTATTATTAATTAATACGATCGTGATATTTATGCCGTAATGTTTGGCAGCTAATAAGCCGTTCATATCATGGAAGAATGATAGATCTCCTAGTAACAATGTAACAGCTTGATCTGATGCTGCTGCTGCACCAACCCCACTAGAAATCATGCCATCAATTCCATTAGCACCACGATTTCCTAATATAGTCAATTTTTTATCTGTTGTCATAAAAAAGGTATCGAGATCCCTTATTGCCATACTGTTCCCTACATAAAGGCTACTTTTATCTGGAATAACGTCCATCAATCCTCTAACTGCTTCCCCTTCTGTAATCTCTGACTGCGACCGTTGAAGCAAGTGTTTTTTTGCAATTTGATTGTAGCTTATCCATTGTTCTACCCATTTTTGATTACCATGAATGGTATGGGAAAAAGTACTTAAATCACGACAAAACTGTGTTGAATTAGCAACGATAATTTCGGTTTGATTTCCAGCTGGTTCTCGATAGCCAATATGATCTTCTACAATAAACTGTGGGACTTCCTCGTTTTCTTTTATATAAAACAAGTATGCTTTGGATACAGGCATTGCACCAAATCGAATAACAAAATCAGGTATTAATTGTTCACGGATTGATTGATTACGCAAAAAGGCATCATAGCCTTCAATAATCAAGTCCTTCTCATGATTACCAGCACGTATTTGTGAAAGTGGGTCAGCTAATATAGGAACATTCCACTTTTCAGCTAGTTGTGTGATTGCATCTCCTAATTCCTCATCAACTTGTGGTCCACATACAAAAATTCCATTTTCTTTGGATTGTAATTTTTCCAAGAGTAGGTTTAATTGTTCCTCATGTAATCGATTGTTCCCAGGAATTGTTTCATGAAAAGGTGACGTATTCTTCTTTTCCCATACCCCTTCTAACGAAAAATCAGGTACCAGCGGTTCTCGGAATGGAAAATTCAAATGAACAGCACCTGCATTTCCTTCTTGTGCCATATACACTGCTCGTGATGCTTTACTTCGTGCATATGCTAGCATGGACGGACTTGCTTCTGGTAAAGCCATCTCTTCAAACCATTTGACATGTTCTCCATATAGTTTCACTTGGTCAATTGCTTGTGGAGCACCAACATCCCGCAACTCATGTGGCCTGTCTGCTGTTAATATAATAAGTGGCACCCTACTATAACGTGCTTCTATAATGGCTGGAAAGTAATTAGCAGTTGCCGTTCCTGAGCTACATATCAACGTAACAGGCCGTTTGGATTGTTTCGCCATTCCTAAAGCAAAAAAAGCTGCAGAGCGTTCATCAATCACAACCCACTCTTTCAGCTCTGGATGCTCTGTGGCGGTTAATGCTAATGGAGTTGATCGGGAACCAGGGGAAATGACAATATCCGTCACCCCATTTTGATATAGTTCACTTATGAAACTCGTTACATAATAGGTTAAATTTTCGGTATAATTCATCATTATTCTCCTAATACAGCTAACATTGGTGAAAACTTAATATTAGTTTCTTCATATTCTGTCTCTGGATCTGAGTCTGCTACAATACCACACCCTGCAAATAAGGATGCATGATCACCTTGTATCAAACTAGACCGAATTGCTACTGCAAATTCGCCATTTTCGTTATGATCTAACCATCCAATTGGTGCACCATACCAACCTCTATCAAGTAACTCCTGCTCTCTAATAAAATCCAATGCTACATTTCTTGGAGCCCCACCTAATGCGGGTGTTGGGTGTAGCTTTTTCATTACTTGAAAAATACTATGTTCTTCTTTCAGTGTTGCCGCTACTGGTGTGAACAAATGGTGCATGTTTCGTAGTGAGTAAACAATCGGTTCTTCTGGAATCTCAATTGCTTCACATGAAGACATTACTGCTTGTTTTATCATTTGGACAACATAATCATGCTCTTGACGGTTTTTAGAATCATACCAGAGTTGTTCACTTATTGCTTCGTCTTCTTCTTTTGTTTTCCCTCTAGGAGCTGTACCTGCTAAACATGCAGAAAACAACTGATTCTCCTCCAGCTTCACTAATCGTTCTGGAGTGGCTCCTACAAAACAACGATCCTCTTTTTCAAATGCAAATACATAGCTAGTTTCTTGTGTAGCCATTAATCGTTGTAAGACAGCTGCGATGTTCGCTTGTTTCGTTAACGTTAATTGTAACTCTCTAGCAAGTACAATTTTTTCGGCTTTTTTTTGCTTCATCATCTCTGTTGCTTGTTGCACTGTTTTTTTCCATTTAGCTGGTTCTACTTCTAGCTTCTCTTTTATGCTAAAATCAGCATTTATCTCACTGGTGTTTTCAAGTAAGTTCGACTCAACATCTCTTATTTCTTTAGCTAATTGATTTGGATCATCTGTCTTTTTCACGTGACGTGTAATTGTAAAGTAATAGGTATCTTCCTGCTTCGTCAATAAATAAGCCGGTACTGTAAAATGACTTGGATGGAAATGGTTCCACAGATCTGTTGATTGCTTCTCTGGGTCAAACGACATCCCGCCTATTATAACAACACCTGTACCTGGTGCTTGGTAGGGGTTATAAGCCTTCACATGTTGCAACAGATTCGTCCACTTATCCTCGGTCATATCAAAGACAGCTTCTTCAGCAATAATGTCATAAGCATTTCCTACACTAGCCAGCGTGAAATGGTCTTTTGGACTTGTCCAAAACATTCGATTATTTCCTAGTTGTTTAGCATTCGCAAAGAATTGTACAGGTTCTATTGCATCTATCTTTTTCGTTATAGCCACTAATTGAATATCGTCCTGTGCACCTATTTGGTTTATAGCATCCTGAAATATATGTTCCATCGTTTGTTCTTGTACCTCTATCATTTATGTAACCTCCGTAACAAACATACCGATTATCATAGACTATAATCTATTTTAATGCCATTTTTATGGATTCTCAAGAACTGAGAACCGAGATTAGAATGTTATCCACAAATTAGGGAATTGACACCTTTTAGGGAATTCTCTAAACTTGATATGATATAGATTCAACTCTAGGAGGAGAACTTCCATGGAATCGAATGATAATCATTCAAACATAAAAAAAGCATTAAATGAAAAGAGTGGCTTTCAAGTTTGGTGGCGCTTATTAAGGCCTCATACCTTAACGGCTTCCTTTATCCCAGTATTCGTTGGTACTATGATAGCATATATGGATGGTTCTATTCATTTTTTCGTATTTTTAGCAATGTTAATAGCATCTATGCTTATCCAAAGTGCTACCAACATGTTTAACGAATATTACGACTTTGTCCGTGGATTAGATACAGAGGAGTCAGTTGGAATTGGCGGAACCATTGTCCGAGATGGAGTCGCACCTAAAACCATTTTACGCTTAGCACTAATTTTCTTTGGAATTTCCATTTTGCTAGGGGTATATATATGCATAATGTCTAGTTGGTGGATTGCAGTGATTGGCTTAATTTGTATGTTATTTGGTTATTTATATACTGGCGGACCATTTCCAATTGCCTATACACCGTTTGGGGAGCTGTTTTCAGGATTCTTTATGGGAACGGTTATTATAGGGATTAGCTATTATATCCAAACGGACGTACTAACTGGAGATGTTATTTGGCTATCCATCCCGATCGCCATTTTCATTGGAACGATTATGCTGTCCAATAATATCCGTGATTTAGATGGAGATAAAGAGAGTGGCCGTAAAACCATTGCTATTTTACTAGGAAGAGAAAATGCCATTACTTTCTTAGCAATCTTATTTATTAGTGCTTACACCTTAACACTCATTTTTATCGGCTTAGGAATGTTACCAATTATTTCCATTATCACCCTAGTTAGTGCCATCAAAGCACGCCAAGTTATTAAACAATTCCGCGGAAAAACAAAACCACTGGAAATGATGCCTGCAATGGTTGCAACTGGAAAAACAAACACAATGTATGGCCTGTTGCTTGGGTTGTCATTACTTGTAGATACATTGCTGATGTAGTAGGAGGTGTACTAATGGATTTCAAACATACCTTAATGGAAGCACTAGGCATAGAAGCAGTCACCTTAGAAAAAGACATGGTTGTCATGACGATGCCTGTCGATCACCGAACCCATCAGCCAGCCCAATTTTTACATGGTGGTGCTAGTGTCGCACTTGCGGAAACGGCTGCAAGTATTGGTGCTTATTTGAATGTTGATCCAGAAAAAGAAAATGTATTTGGTATTGAAATCAATGCTAACCACATCAAAAGTAAACGTGAGGGGATTGTTACTGCAAAAGCCACTCCTCTTCATATTGGAAAATCGACCATGGTCTGGCAAGTTTCCATTACTGATGAAGAAGATCACCTAATCTGTTCATCTAGATGTACGATTGGTGTTGTTCCAAAAAAGCGTAAAAAGGATTAGAGGAAGTGTATCATCACTTTCCCTAATCCTTTTTTTAATTGTAAGTGTTCGTTACTTGATGATATGGTATATTGTACAATTCATCAATACCCTGGTTTGTAAGTAATATTATAAAAAGGTAATCAATCATACTTCTCTGTTACCAAACTGACACCAAAACTCGTTAAATGGTAACAGAACATGCCTGTCTGTTACCGAATGAATTAAAAAACGCGTTAAAAAGTCACTGATACCCCCTTCCTATTCCCTTTTCAACTGAGTAAGCCTTTAAAAAGGAATTGAGCATGCTTCTCTGTTACCGAAATAACCTACAAAAGCGATAAAAAGGAACTAATAGAAGAGATTAGCTTATTAGGAGAAATCTTAACGGCTACTAGGACGAGATAAGGGGATTAAGATCACAATGACACGACCAGGCTGTTTTACACTCTCTGTTGCTTTCTAAGGTCGCAACATCTATATGATACGTCGAAAAATTGCGCATTGTTTTCCGCTTTTGATATTAGGCAATGAGGGATAATATACTTAAATCGTTCCGGCAGAATACTTCGCTTTCACCATTGGCTTAAGTGCAACATCTATTCAAACTATTCGTTTTCATTCACAGTATCTACTTTACCATGGACACGGCCTCAGCCTCCTCGGAAGAAAATCACTTTCCTGTGGGGTCCTCAGACACGTGCTGTTCCTTCAGGAGTCGACTATCCCACGCTCCAATCAACTATCATATTAGGCAATAATAGGAATGATAATATACAAAATCAGCGGAAGAAAAATACGAAGACTCCTGCGGAAAAACGAGCCTAAGAGACCCCGCAGTGTGGGTTTCACGAGGAGGCTCGTGGGGAGTCCGCGGAAAATCTAAAGCGGTAATTATAAATTATAACTATCAGTTACTGCGCATAATATATCAACTATTCAATAAGATATATACTTGAAAAGCAGCGATCTTTTGAAAAAACAGCCTCCGACTAATACAAATAAAAACACACGTTTTTGCAATTAGACAATAACGTGTGTTTGTGTGTTTGTGTGTTTGTTTCGTTTACTATACAAATTTTGCTTGTTGTTGTTCAATCCATCTCCGCATTTTAACAAATAATGGAACAAATAACAGGCCAATAATTATTCCCTTTATAACGTTAAATGGAATAATCCCTGCTATAACAGACCACCATTTCGCTTGGTGACCCATTTCGCCCCAATCCATTAGTAAAGCATAAGCTGGCAAAATCACAAAGTAATTTAAGACTCCCATACCAAGTGCCATAATAACTGTTCCAGTGATAAGACCAGAAATAATACTTTTTACATTTTTGAACTTATGGTATAACACGCCAACTGGGACAACAAACATAACCCCTGCCAAGAAGTTAGCCGTTACACCTACAATTTCTCCTCCACCAATTGCTAGATAAAGAATATTTTTTATTCCTACTACAATCACACCTGCAAGTGGTGAGAAAATTAACGAAGCCATAATTGCTGGTACATCACTAAAATCAATTTTTAAGTAAGATGGTAGTAGTGGTAATGGAAAGTTCACGAAAAATAAAATAAGTGATACGGTTCCTAGTAATGCTAGAATGATAAGTTTTAATAATTTGGATGATTGCACATTGGATTGTTGCATCATCGATCTCCTCCTTCATCTTTTTATCGATTCACATCTCGTGATGAAGGATAAGCCTATTCCTGTAACACGTATAAAACATCAAAAACCCTAAAGCCTAATCGGGGCTTTAGGGTATACATATCCACAGGAAATAATAGGCGTACAGTATAATACACCAATTTTTCAGCTCTGCATCTTCTCCCATCCAGACTTTAACTGTCGGTCCTGGACTTGCACCAGGTCAGCCGTAAAGCAAATTTGCGATACGGGTCACGGACTTAGAGGGAATCCTCCTTACCGTCGGTCGGGAATTGCACCCTGCCCCGAAGATGGAATCGATATAATATTGTTACATTACATTATACATATCATTATTTAGTTTGAAAAGGGGTTTGCTTAAAAAAAATAAAGCTTAACTCATTCGGTGTGGGTTTTCGTCACACAGGATGTGCTAGTACTGGCGTTGCGATTGACAAGAAAAGCTACGAAAGCGACACATCGGACGAAGCAAAATTGTTTTTAGCCAGCCTGCCAGTTAACACGTGATGAGCTTCCTGTACACCTTTATTGTTATAACAAGTTAGAGCTTATTGGTTAATCATCCAATGGATTTAAACTTTCTTCCCCTGTCAAATCCGATATCATCGTTACTAACAGCTCAATCTCTTCATCAATATCTTTTAAACTAACTGTTTCGACTGGTGAATGCATATAACGTAATGGTAAGGAAACAAGTGACACGGGAACACCACGCCCTGTTAAACGCATCTTATCGGCATCCGTTCCAGTCATTCTTGGCGTTAATTCATATTGTACATCCATCCCTAATTTCCTTGCCGTACGCTCCAGCCATTTATTAATATTGCGGTTAATCGGAGCCCCTTTTGCTAATACTGGTCCTTTTTCTAACTTCACATCTCCATGTTTATTTCGATTGACGCCAGGATAATCGGTTGCAAAGGTCACGTCACAGGCGATCGCCATATCTGGTTCAATCCCAGCAGCAGCAAAATAGGCACCACCCATATTGGTCTCTTCATTCACCGTACTTGCTGCATAAACACCTACTTCACACCCCTTTTCAGATAAGCGTCTCAATACTTCAGCGACAATAAATGAACCTGTCCGATTATCTAATCCTCTTCCAGCTAAATAACGATCCATTAATACCTCAGGCTCCGTATCATAAACTGCCAAGTCCCCAATTTGTACGTACTTTTCTGCTTCCTCTTTTGATTGATAGCCACAATCAATAAACAAATCCTGCAAATCAAAATCATCTTTTAATCCACCATGATGCTGTGCATTTACACCAATAACACCTTTAACATTTCCATGAAGTCCAAGAACGTTTACCTTCATCCCAACAGCTGCTTTTGGATTTATTCCACCCATTTTATCAAAGTGTAAAAATCCATCTGCATCAACGCGATTAATCACAAGTGCAATCTCGTCACTATGACCTGCCAGCAGAACTTTAAATGGAGCATCAGGATTAAGAACCCCAATAACATTCCCTGCATGATCTGTCTTAATTTCATCGGCAAAGTCTTTTACGTACTTCATCCACTTCTTTTGAATTTCCATTTCCTGACTAGATGGGGACGGCGTATGTAATAATTCTAATAAAAATTCACGATTTACCTCTTTCATTTTTCTTCCTCCTTTTCCTTTCATCATAGCAAAAACACCGATAAATCACATTTGTTTACGATTCCCCCTCTCTACTATACACTTAAATAAACGTTATTTTCTAAAAGTTTGTTGTTGTTCAATCCCAGTATTTGTCGGTGGTACCTACTGATGACGTTAGAAAACAACGGTTTTTCGAAAGTATAGAAAGGTGTGATGGTAATGGATTTGAATCAATGGTATGTTAAAGGCATGTCAGTCGATGACTACATAGAATCGATGGAAAAACACAAAGAGAATCTGCTACACATTTATGATCATTTCACCCCACCAGCTGATGATGCATTTTTCCAACAAGTAAAAGAGAAAAACTTGCGCGTTATTATCCTGACAGAAGACTGGTGTGGCGATGCAATGCTGAATATGCCAATTCTTTTGCATATTGCAGCTAAAGGAGGTATTGACACTCGCATCTTGTTACGGGACGAGAACCTTGAATTGATGGATCAATACTTAACAAATGGAAAATCCCGTTCAATTCCAATTTTCATTTTTATAGACCAAGATGGGAATGAGGTGGCGAAATGGGGACCTCGTGCACCGAAAATCCAGCAATTTGTCGATGAGTCACGCAGCAACTTGCCTGCTAAAGATGCACCTGATTATGATGAAAAAATGAAAGAGTTATTGTTCTTTATGACTAAATCATTCCGTGACAATACAGATTTTTGGGATGAAGTGTATGAAAGTATTAGGCAAACATTACGTAACGCAATTGAGAATTGAATTACCTATTGCATGAATCCTCATTCCGCTAAATGCTAAAAAACTGTTTTTATTAGCTGAAATGGATTCCTCGTTCCGTTAAGTAGCCCAAATCGGTGGATTTTAGAGCTAAAAAGAGTTAATAACGGAACGAGGACCATCAAACAAGCTTAAAAAGCACATTTTGATACAAATAACGGAAAGAGGAACCCCCCCAAAATTGAATCAGCTCCATTTCCTTTATGTAGCACCTTATTAACCCCGTAACCAAACTTTCTCGCGTATAACCTGTTCCCATCCTTGTCCATACTATGTAAATACGAATAATAATGACAAGGTGAGAATATGAATATAAATTTTGAGTTAGTAAAAACCGTTTATTATCGAATTCCTAAAGTAATTAGATTACTAATGACCGTGTTTATCCTCATGTTTTTATTTGGGAGTGCAATTCACTTTGTTGAACCAGCACAGTTCCCCACAATCTTTGATGGAATTTGGTGGGCATTTGTAACAGGTGCTACTGTTGGTTATGGGGATTATGTTCCACTTACAGTAAGGGGCAAAATTGTTGCTGTTTTGCTATTTCTTACAGGAGGCGCATTGCTTGCCTATTATATATCCACCCTTTCTGCTGTTACAGTAGAACGTGAGCGAAATTTAGCAAAAGGGAAGATTGCATTTAGAGGGATGAATCATCTTGTTTTTATTGGCTGGAATGACCGTACACGACAACTAATTGAAATGACGACAAAAAATGAAACAGTAAAAGTCGTCTTAATTGATCGGACATTACAGCATCTTCCTAACCAAGATCATCCAGTTCATTTCATCCATGGAGATCCAGCAGAAGATGCTGTTTTAGAAAAGGCCAATATTTCTAAGGCAAAGCGAGTTGTGATCACTGCAGATATCTCCAAAAAGGAAAAACAAGCTGATAATTTAGCAATTTTAACAACCGTTGCCATTCGCGGAAATAATCCAGATGTTCCGATCATCGTAGAAATATTATCCAAATCCCAAGTAGAAAATGCATTACGTGCTGGTGCCAATACGATTATTCGTTCCAATGATTTTATGAGTGCACTACTTTTTCATGAATTACTGCGTGTCAAAACGGCAACGCCATTTGAAGATATATTACACTTACTAACGAAGCAACAATTCCATCATAGCAAGGTATCAGATAAACTTGCGGATAAAACATTTTATGAAATTGCTGCCGAGTCTTTAAAAGAACAGCGAATTATCCTGGGAATTTTACGTGGTGATGAGTGGAAAATGAATCCCTCGGGAAATCTAAAACTGCAAAAGGGAGATATTATCATTTCACTCACTCCCTGGAACTAAAATTTGCTCAACCTTTTCGAGGATTTCTCTTCCTTTATAAACATACCGATCTGGCACATTTGCATCTTTGTCAACTGGTGACTGAAACTGATTAAATGTGCCTTGTATTGGTCCATTTATTCCTTCTCTATCTGTATCTGCTTCATATTGATGTGCTAGGAGAAATGGTTTTTCCACACGAACGGTGACACCTGGATAATCTAATGATCCAGCAACAGCATAAAATGGGATACGTAAAAAGTAATAAATCCCTTGGTCGTCCATTTTTAAATCGAAATGGCCACCATCATAATCCCAATTTGAACCAATCACAAACCCTTCAGGTTTCAGTAAATCTTCTAATACATGGAGTGGATAAATCTTTTCTTCAATTACGGAGTCTAAAGGTACCACGTATCTCTTCCTTTCTTTACTTTTTTATTATCTTTTGCCTGATATCAGAATTTATGCTAAAATGTTTTATTGTGTATAAGAATCGAATAAGATATAGGAGTTGTTCAGCATGTCAGACAAGTTTGAATCTGGTCAAATATTAGAAGGAAAAGTTACAGGAATTCAACCCTACGGTGCCTTTGTTGCATTAGATGATGATAGCCAAGGGTTGGTTCATATTTCAGAAATTACACATGGATTCGTAAAGGATATTAACGAACATTTACGTGTTGGGGATCAAGTTAATGTAAAGGTACTTCATGTTGATGAAGATAGTAATAAAATTTCTTTATCAATTCGTGCAACTGAAGAAACACCAAAGAAAAATGTTCCCTCTCAAAAAAGTCAAACCATAAAACAGGAAGATAATGTTAATCCAGGATTTAATACATTAAAAGACAAACTAGAAGAATGGATTGAACAATCAAAAGAAACATCTAAATAAGTTTATTTAAAAAAAGGTTTCTCCGATTAATATGAATAACTTGTATCATATTATAGGAGAGGCCTTTTTTTAACGCTTAGATTTTCTTGAATTCAATAGGTCCTTTCGATAAAGTGAAACTTGTACATGAAAGAATGCTATATTCCTAACTAGGAGGGTCATTATGTCACATTTATCGTTTACATACGATAACGCAACACCATTTTTTTCAAACCATGAATTAGACCACTTAAAACCATACATTCGTACAGCTCACGAGCAACTACACCAAAAAACAGGGCCTGGTAATAATTTCTTAGGATGGTTAGGTTTGCCAAAGGCTTATGATAAAGAGGAATTCCAACGTATTAAAGGAGCTGCGAAGAAAATTCAACAAGACTCCGATGTACTACTTGTCATTGGTATTGGAGGATCATATTTAGGTGCTCGCGCCGCCATTGAGATGCTTACCCATTCCTTTCAAAACTTGTTATCAAAAGAACAGCGTAATACGCCACAAATTATATTTGTCGGCCATCACTTAAGCAGCACTTATATGAAAGAGCTTTTTGATATTCTCGAAAATAAAGATGTTACGATCAATGTTATTTCTAAAAGTGGGACAACCACTGAGCCAGCTATTGCATTCCGGATATTCAAGCAATTCTTACAGGATAAATACGGGACAGAAGAAGCAAAAAAACGCATTTATGCCACAACAGATAAAGAAGAAGGTGCCTTAAAGATGGTGGCAGACAAGGAAGGCTATGAAACTTTTGTTATTCCAGATGATGTAGGTGGGCGTTTTTCTGTCCTAACAGCTGTCGGTTTATTACCAATCGCGGTAAGTGGTATTTCAATTGATAATATGATGGAAGGTGCAAAACAAGCACAAAACGATTTAGAGAATCCTAATCTTTCCGATAATCCAGCTTATCAATATGCAGCAATACGCAATATCCTATACAACAAAGGAAAAACAATCGAAATGCTTGTCAATTATGAACCACATCTACAATATGTATCAGAA
Organism: Oceanobacillus halotolerans; assembly: GCF_010993955.1. GTDB lineage: Bacteria > Bacillota > Bacilli > Bacillales > Amphibacillaceae > Oceanibacillus_A > Oceanibacillus_A halotolerans. Next base: position 38,200 of record NZ_WIXL01000011.1, read on the forward strand.
TGGTGGAAACAACTATTTGGTGAAAGTGAAGGAAAAGATCAAAAAGGGATCTTCCCAGCCTCTGCAAATTTCACAACAGATCTCCATTCATTGGGACAATATATCCAAGATGGACGTCGTGACCTATTTGAAACGGTTTTACACGTTTCAACCTCCGCAAAAGAACTGACATTAAAAAAAGATGATCAAGATTTAGATGGACTAAATTACTTAGCGGACAAAACAATCCATGAAATTAATCAAAAGGCATATGAAGGAACATTATTAGCACATACTGATGGAGATGTTCCGAATCTTGTTATCGAACTGCCAGCACTAGATGCATATACATTTGGTTATATGGTATATTTCTTTGAAAAAGCATGTGCTATTAGTGGATACTTACTAGGTGTGAATCCGTTTGACCAACCAGGTGTCGAAGCGTACAAGAAAAATATGTTTGCACTACTAGGTAAACCTGGTTTTGAAAAAGAAAAAGAAGCATTAGAAAATCGATTGAAATAAGTAGGAGCTACGTTATGATCGTATGAGAGGAAAAACTATCTACACACGTTTGAAAAGTTATATATATTTTAAAAAAACATGTTTATATTTTTGATGAGTGGGTATAACTATAAATGTAAGACTTTCTCGTATTCCCCCTGTAAGCAAGGCGTTATTACGCTTTGCTTTTTTTTTGCACGTTAGGAAAGATAAAGTGAAACTTTAATCAGTGGGGGTTTCCTTTCCTCCCCCCACTGATGGTTAGTTGAACGAATCGGACATTTACGGGCAGTTTGATCCCCCCACTTATCTTTCTTGGAACTCCTAAGAAATCTTGAAGTGGGGGGGCTTACTGCCCGTTACATACGGGATAAAATTTTAGCTAAGAAGTGGATTCGACGTGGCTAAATTTTAATATCCCAAGTATAAGAAAAACTAACACATTCGCTAAGGACGAGCGAATGTGTTAGTTTTTCTAACCTTTTACTAAACAGATAACAACATTTCTAATCATATATTCGATATAATAATTAATTAGAAGGAGGGTTCGAAAATATGAGTATTTTTGATACTGTACACGATCGTAAAAATACACGTTCAGTCAAATGGGATCTCGCACCAACCATTTTCCAGGCTGATGATGTATTACCAATGTGGGTAGCAGATATGGATTTCAAAGCACCAGAAGAAGTCAATAGCGCGCTGATGGAGCGAGCAAAACATGGGATTTATGGGTATACTGCCATTGATGATGATGTTAACGATGCTGTTATGAATTGGTTACAAAAACGGCACCAATGGGAAATTAAAAAGGAGTGGATTTCCTATAGTCCAGGGGTTATAACAAGCTTACACATGGCAGTTCAGGCATTAACAGAACCCGGAGACGGTATTTTGATCCAAACACCAGTGTATACACCCTTTTACAATGTCATTGAACAACATGATCGCAAAATCGTTAAAAATAAGCTTGTTTTAAACGATAATTATTATAAAATTGACTTTAAAGACTTTGAAGAAAAATTAAAGCAAGGCGTAAAAGCATTTATCTTGTGTTCTCCACATAATCCAGTCGGGCGTGTATGGAAAAAAGAGGAGCTAGAAGAAATGGCAAGACTCTGTTTAAAATATGATGTCATCATTTTTTCAGATGAAATCCATGCAGACCTCATTTATCCAGGTGAAAACCATATACCAATTGCTTCTCTCTCACCAGAAATAGCAAAAAACACAGTAACATGTATGTCGCCTTCTAAAACATTTAATTTAGCAGGATTACAGGCATCCTATATTGTTACAGCAGACAAACAAAAGCGGGATGCGGTCAATAAACATTTAGGTATACAAGGCCACCACATGCTGAATACAATGGGAAACACTGCAATGGAGGCAGCTTATCGCTATGGTGAGTCATGGCTTGATGAATTAAAACAAGTATTGTACAACCATAAAAATTATGTAACGGAAATGTTTGAGAAAAACACAACAAAATTAAAGGTCATTCGTTCAGAAGGTACATACCTACTTTGGATCGACTGTAGTCGCCTGCAATTAGATAGTAAGCAGCTAAAACAATTTATGATTCAAAAAGCAAAAGTTGGCCTCAATACGGGCGTGGATTACGGTTCTGAAGGGGAAAAATTCATGCGAATAAATATCGCATGTCCACGTAAAACACTAGAAGACGGAGTAAACCGAATTATTAATGCAGTAAACAACCATACTAAAAAAAGCTAGTTAATTATGCTAGCAGAGCACGTAGTTCATAGTGTTTTTTTACAAACAAACTCACTCAAGCCAAAAACGCTTGGAAAAATTTGAACTGCACCTCGATTGTTTGAAACCTAACAATTGGAGGTGCAGTTTTTCTATGTTTATTTTTATTTTGTTTTTCCATCGCCATGAACATTTCAGAAACTGAGCGGACAGATACTTTTTCAGGCCTTATCTGCTATTTGATGAATCCTCTTTCCGCTATTCCCTGCAAATCGCTTGTTTGGAGCATGGATTAAGTTCCGCTATTCGCCTTTTTTACCCTCATATTACAGGGATTTTATGCAACTAACGGAACCTAAATTCATCTAGACCTCTAAAGTACCCCTTTTCTTAACAATAACGGAACGAGGATCCGCACTACGCGTTTATAAAGTGAAATTTCAATCAGTGGTGGTTTCCTTTCCTCCCCCACTGATGGTTAGTTGAACGAATCGGACATTTACGGGCAGTTTGATCCCCCACTTATCTTTCTTGGATCTCCTAAGAAATCTTGAAGTGGGGGTTTTGCTGCCCGTTACATGCGGGATAAATCGCTCTTCCCCCCAATAAGCCTTTCATTATTCTTGCTGTTCTTCATTTGATTGTGTTGGATCAGTAGGAGAGTTAGTGGAATCTCCTTGATCCCTTTTAATTTCCCCACAAGCAATTCGAGCACCAGAATTACCACCAGGTTGACTTACACCGTCATCCTGATTTTCATGAATAACGATTGACGTTCCTTCACCTTCAAGAAGCGAGTTCTTCCCATCTAATAATGTAGCTTCAGGTATCGTCAAATCAGCATCCACTAGTCCGCCGCCATCTGCCTCTATATTTGGCATATCGCCTAAATGGGACCCTTCAGGATGCATTAAGCCATGTTCACTTCCATCTGGATTAAAATGATTTCCTGCACTTTTAAATTCTGGTCCTTCACATTTAGGGAATTCATGAACATGTATACCATGATATCCTGGCTTTAGTCCTTCTAACTTCAGTTTGACTTCTACACCATCTGGACTTTCTTTTAATGCAGCTGTTCCAATCATATCTCCATCACTATTATACATATCAATCGTTCTTGCAGTTTCCCCATTACTTTGACATGACATAAGAAAGATCAAAACAATAAGAAAAAACAGTCGTCGCATAAGGGTTCTCCTTTGTAGTTACTTTTAGTATAAGTATCTACCGGACGTAAGAAAGTTATGCTCTATACCTGAAGCAAGCAAAGAATCTCTTCTATGTTGACTTTTTATCTCGTTGTGTATGATCTAATTTATGCTCGTACTCCTTATCAATACGTGCTGCTTCTTTTTTGGAATTTTTATAAAAAAGATACATGACAACCGCAGCTCCGATAACAAAAACAATTAACATCAGAATATCTGGAATATATTCTGTTTTATCTTCAGGGAAATAAAGAAATTCCATCATACTTGATCACTTCCTTTTCCACAAAATTATACCAAACTTTATTGTTTTTCTAAATGAGAAAAGGTTAGATTCGCGATTTAAACCTATTTCTGGCAAAATATAAACTAAAAGGAGGTTATGTTATGGCTGAAGTAAACATAGGAGAAACAGTTCGTGCCCATTATAATTCAGGTACTTACATTGGAGAAGTGTTAGAAGATCGAGGTGATCGCTACTTAGTAAAAGTACTTGCAGTCGATAAACATCCAATGCAAGGCGATATTCATCATCCTGGAGAAGTAGAGGGTGTATTTTTTCATGAGCGGAAAGCGTTAGCACAATATGAAAAAATGAACGTCAAAAAACCTGCCGTTAAACCGTATACAGGTGAAATACCATCATATAGTGATTCCCTTAAAGATGCAGTTAATACATTAAAAGAAAAGCTAAAAAAAGAAGATACATTGTTTAATCAAAAAGCGTTAGAAACCATTGAAGGATTAGAAGAGAAATTTTATACGAAAGGCTACTATTAAAACGTTAATGTAAAAAGCTAGAGGCAAATCCTCTAGCTTTCATATTTACCTACTCGCCCAAATGCTCTTTAATTACCTCTGATATTCCGTTCATAGCTTCCTCTTCATCACCACCATCCGTCTTAATGGTGATTTCTGCATCTTTTGGAATTCCAAGTGACATAACACCCATAATGGATTTTAAATTAACAGACTTTCCATTGAATTCTATTTCCACTTCACTTTCAAATTGACCTGCTTTATTTACAAGCAATGTAGCTGGCCGTGCATGAACGCCAGTATCTGCAGTAATCCTAAATTTTTGCTCTTTCATAGTAATTCTTCATCCCTTCAGCAATAATTTCATTGTATGTACGAACAAAGCTTGTACATTTCTTATCGTTCCCAGTCTCTTTTAAATAAAACATAAAATTATCCCACCTAAAAGTAAAAGGCTAACGAATATTATTATATCCAATAACAATTTGTTTGGAAACAAAAAACCCTTTTATTCGACATAATTTTTGACCCCATTTGTTTTTACAAAATCAATATGATATTTTAAACAAGAAAGCACTATGAATAAGGAGGAACTGTTATGAGTGTACATATTGGAGCACAACAAGGTGAAATTGCAGATAAAATTTTATTACCAGGCGATCCGTTACGTGCAAAATTTATTGCCGAAACATTTTTGGAAGATGTCACACAATATAACCAAGTTCGTGGCATGTATGGATACACAGGTACTTACAAAGGAGAACGTATCTCCGTTCAAGGCACTGGAATGGGTGTTCCGTCCATTTCCATTTATGTCAATGAGTTAATTCAAAGCTATGACGTACAAAAGCTTATTCGTGTTGGAACATGTGGTGCTCTTCAAAAAGATGTAAAGGTACGTGATGTGATCTTAGCACAAGGATCCACTACTGATTCTCAAATAAATCGAATGATATTTAATGGTATTGACTATGCACCATTAGCTAATTTTGATTTGCTAAAAAATGCCTATGATGTTGGGGTAGAAAAAGGACTAAACCTCAAAGTTGGAAACGTATTTACAAGCGATACGTTCTATCGTGACAATGCCCAAGAAGTAAATGAGCTACTCGCTAAATATAACGTTTTGGCCGTTGAAATGGAAACAACAGCATTGTATACACTTGCAGCAAAGTTTGATCGTCAAGCACTTTCTGTATTAACCGTATCGGACCATATTTTAACTGGGGAGGAAACAACAGCAGAAGAACGTCAAACTACCTTCAATGATATGATGGTGGTTGCCTTGGATGCAGCGATTAAATAAGGAGAAAACAAATTGCAGTTTTCGTCATGAAAACTGCTTTTCTTCACACCGTTTGTTAACCACAAAAATATTAAGTTGACAATTTTTGGCCATGTAGCTATGATAGGATGAAAGGAGTGATATATTATGAAAAAATTAAGGCCTATTGAACTGACATTTTGTGCTGTATTTGTATGTCTAATGGCTATTGGTGCCAATATCACTGTTTGGTTCCCTATGTTAGCGATTCCAATTGGAGGAGCTACTGTTCCACTTTCATTGCAGACATTTATCGCAACCATTGCAGGGGTTATGCTTGGCCGTAAGCTCGGTAGTCTAGCAATGATAACATACATATTAGTTGGTATAGCTGGGGTTCCTGTATTTGCAAAAATGGCTGCTGGTCCAATGGCACTTATTAATCCAACAGGTGGCTTTATCCTTTCATTTGTATTGACAGCGTTCGTGGTCGGAGCAATTACACAGTATTGGCAAAAAGCATCAATTGCGATATATTCCTTTGCAGCATTAACCGGATTAGTGATTAATTATATTTTTGGAGTTACCTATATGTATATTTCAATGAATACGTGGCTAGGACTAGATATATCCTATATGCTTGCATGGTCAGGAATGATTCCTTTTCTAATAAAAGATGCAGCATTAGCTGGAATTGCTGCTTTCTTTATGGTCAGCATTACAAAACGAATACCTAAACGTTGGTTACTAACAAATACCCCTTAATCATCTTAAAGCAGGTTGTACGATACATCCTGTTTTTTTGTTGTATATGTTTTTTACATACTATGCTAAAATGAGACTAGTTTTTCAGCTAACAAACACTTGCATGAAAGGATGTAATCGCACGAATGGAACTATTTTCAAACTACCCACTTTGGGCTGCTTTAGTAGCGATAATCTTTGCACAAGTCGTTAAAATTCCTCTACGCTACATCGTTACACGTGAATTTGATCTAGGACTAGCATTCAGCACTGGTGGAATGCCCAGTAGCCATTCAGCTGCAGTCGCAGCACTTTCAACAAGTGTAGGGATTATAGAAGGCGTTACATCAACCTTGTTTGCTATTTCATGTATATTCAGCATTATTATCATGTTTGATGCATCAGGTGTAAGAAGACAAGCAGGCGAACAAGCCGTTGTTTTGAACCAGTTAGCAAAAGATTTTCAATACTTTTTAGAAGAAGCAAAACAATGGAATCATAAAGCAGAATATGAAAAGAAAGAGGAACTGAAGGAATTATTAGGTCATCAGCCAATTGAGGTATTTTTTGGTGGGGTTACTGGAGTGATCATCGCTTTCCTATTATATCCTTTATTTTAGAAAATTAGAAAACTTGGTATCGCCAAGCCTTTTCGGCGATAACCCTAGTTGCACTTATGCTTATGCTTTTCTATCTGCTTAGAAAAACTCGCATTCGCTCGTCTTTTAGTGAAGGTGTTAGTCTTTCTTATACTTGGGATATTAAAATTTTGCAACGTCGAGTCTACTTCTTGGTTAAAATTTTATACTTTCCTAACGTGCAAAAAAAGGAAGATGAATCCTTGCTAGAAGGTTCATCTTCCTTTTTATTATTCCACTATTCTTTTAAAATTTGTTCCCGAAACACTTGTAATGATTCGGTTTCATTAAGCTGCACAAGCTCTTCTTCTGTTAAACTACCGTCACCCCATTCAACGATATATACCTCAACTTCCTTTTTTCCCCATTTGGAATACACATCTTCAACCGTTGGGTAATATAAGTCTATTTTGTTTCCTTTAATTGCGCCACCTTTATCAGCAACTATACCATATCCATAATCTGGTATATACATAATAGTTCCGATTGGATATATGCTTAAATCAGCTGCAATAGTGGAGTATAAGTCTCGTTTTACTTTTACTCCAGAAAAGGTGATTCCATAATGTGGGTGGTCTGGTGTCTTTCCAGTTGATTCAACACCAGCGGTATAACCGGTTGCAACAACTGTTGCACTAGGATGCTGTTCTACATTAACAGCTTCTTCTAATGTTTTAGGTCCTTCTAATTGCTCACTGGAAATATATCGTTCTTTTTGTTTTAATGTATTTAAACCTTTTTCTTCTATAGCTAGCTGTCTATGACTGACAGAATGTGGGTATTGATGTGATGATGTGTATTGTACATCATCCTCTACTACCCATGCTTGTACATCCCCAATGGTAAGATTCGAAATGGAATTCATTGTTGTATAGAATGCTCCACAAAATAACAAAGTCATTCCAATTCTTCTTAAATATTTTTTAATATTCACTGATAACACCTCTCTGGATGTCATCATTTCCAATCTAGCAATTTTTTATACAAATAATTTTGTAAAACTTGCTTTAAAACATCTGATAGCCACTTTTTCGCAGCATTTTAATAACAATACCAGATACAATTGTTCCTAGAAAGCCAGAACCAATGGCAACGTAATCAAATACAGAAAGGTTTATGATTCGCTCAAATGCAGTTGGAAACGCATCGCCTGGACTGGTTATATACTCCATCGTACTAATATTATCTACAATAATGACCATTATGACAATATAGAAACCTGCCATTAACCATGTACGTCTTAATAGCATGTTTAAAATAAATGCTAAGCCAAAAAAGATAACAAAATATAATAATACAGCAACAAATGCTTGGATCATGGAAAACACTCCTTTTCATCGCAAGTCCAAATCTTACCCAACCATTATTATATCGTATAGAAAAAGCAAAGGCACTTATATTACCTTTGCTTATGACATTAATAAAGGCTCCTTTCAAAAGCAAGTACTGTTATTAATAGAAAATATTAAACTTACCCTTCTTCATTAATAATCCGATTCCACCTAACTTAACCAAATAGCGATTATCAATTATTTTTTTCATTATAGTTGCTTTAAATCCAAATAACTTAGAATTCCCAACAACACCGATCGCATCATTGTGTCCCAAGGATGCAACAGTTCCCATTATGTTCGGTTCAAATTCTTCTAAGTCATCACTGTTCTGTGCTAGTGCTTTAACATTATGTGCAACCACTTCTGACTGTTGTATTGCAATTTGAGCAGTTGGTGGGTATGGACGACCACTCTCAGGATTCATAATTAACGCACAATCCCCAATCACAAACACATTATCGTAATCAGGGGCACGCATATCTTTTCGAACTTCTACTTTTCCACGATTGGTTTCAAAGCCAGAATTTTCAACAATGGAATTGGCACGAACGCCCGCCGCCCAAACAGTTGTAAACGTAGGAATTTCATATTGTTTTCCATCTTTTTCATATACGACAGCATTAGATTTACATTCCTTCAACATTGCTCCATTTATAAATTCAACGCCTCTTGACTCTAAGGAATTCATTGCATACTCGACCAGATCTGGGTCAAACCCTGCTAATATCGTTTCAGACCCTTCAATATTTATAATTCGAACTTTTGACTTATTAATATCATATTCTTCACATAACTCTGGAATTCGATTTGCTAATTCACCGATAAACTCAACACCGGTAAAACCTCCACCACCAACTACTATGTTTAGACGTGCCTGATTTTTCACTTTTTCATTATGATATTTTGCAAAATTATACTCAATATGCTCTCTTATTAAACGAGCACTATTTATGCTATTAATTGTAAATGCATGTTCCTCTAGGCCTGGTATTCCAAATGTAGCAGCCTCAAATCCTAATCCAATGACTAAAATATCATACGTTATTTCACCGTTTTCTAACTTAACTTTTTTCTCATCAGGTTTGATGGAAACAACAGTATCCTTAACAAAATTTATTTTATTTAAATCTAAAACATCTTTAATAGAAATCCTCGTTTGATCGTGATGTAAAGTACCTGCTGCGTTCTCATGTAACCATGTTGTTTGATAATGATAAGTATGTTTATTAACGAGCGTAATGGAGGATTTATTTACACCGAGTGACTTCTGTAATTTCGTAGCTGTCATCATTCCACCGTAACCTGCTCCCAAAATGACGATTTCTCTTTTTTTCATTTTCATCACTTCCAATATACTAGTTTAATAGAATATGTACCTCTTCACCTGTTATTTGTGACATATTTCACGTACTAAGTGAAAATAAAGTGAAACTTCACTCAGTGGGGGGTTCCTTTCCTCCCCCACTGAGTGTTAGTTGAACGAATCGGACATTTACGGGCAGTTTATCCCCCACTTATCTTTCTTGGATCTCCTAAGAAATCTTGAAGTGGGGGTCTTACTGCCCGTTACATGCGGGATAAAAGGGAAAAAATCATTACATTGTCACATAATCGCAATATTATTTCCAGCCTATATATTAACCGTTTCCATACCTATTTTCAACCCGAATTTTTATATTTATAATAATTAATTTTTTAAATGTCCACATGATGAGTTGAAGTTCATAATTACACAAAGAATGACGGTTTATGATACTATATCCTTAGTGTGTGAATTCATTTTTATGGGGGTAATAACCATGTCAGATAAATTATATGATGTAACCATTATTGGTGCAGGACCTACTGGCTTATTTACTGCCTTTTATGGTGGTATGCGACAGGCTAGTGTTAAAATAATTGAAAGTTTACCACATACAGGGGGACAGCTAACCGCGCTTTACCCAGAAAAATATATTTATGATATTGCAGGTTTTCCAAAGGTACGAGCTCAAGGCTTAATCGATAATTTAGAAGAACAGGCTAATTTATTTGAACCAACAATCGTTTTAGGTCAATCGATTGAAACGGTTGAGCGCTTAGAAGATGGTACATTTAAATTAACGTCGAATGAAGAGGTTCATTATTCGAAAACAATCATTATTACAGCTGGAAATGGGGCTTTTCAACCAAGACGTTTAAATGTAGATAATAGTGAAGCATTTGAAGGGAATAACCTTCATTACCACGTAAAAGATATGAATCAGTTTCAGGATCAACACGTTATGCTTTTAGGTGGTGGTGATTCTGCAGTAGATTGGGCATTGATGTTAGAACCAATTGCTAAAAAAGTAACCTTGGTTCACCGTCGCGATAAATTTAGAGCCCACGAACACAGTGTTAACCAACTAATGGAATCAAATGTTGAGGTATTAACGCCATTTGTGCCTAGTGAGATTATAGGCCAAGATCGAATTGAAACTGTAGTTCTAGAGGAAGTAAAAGGCGATAAAAAGTATGAAATCGATGTCGATACAGTGCTATGTAATTACGGGTTTATTTCTACCCTTGGGCCAATTAAAGATTGGGGACTAGAGATCGAGAAGAATAGTATTGTGGTTAATTCTAAAATGGAGACCAATATTCCTGGTATCTATGCTGCAGGTGACATTTGTACCTATCCTGGTAAAGTTAACCTAATTGCAACTGGATTTGGAGAAGGGCCAACCGCTATTAATAATGCAAAACAATACATGGATCCAAAAGCCCGTGTCCAACCGAAACATTCCACTAGTATGTTTTAAGTGCGTGTTCAAAAAGGAGGATAAAAAGGACCGAGTCGGCTAAGGTCTCAGGCGTCCTGTTACAACGCCGACACTAGTACGTCCTGTACGTCGGAAGTTCGAGGCGGCGAAGCCTTGAGCAGCGGAGCGTATGCAATTAATACGTGAGCACAGGGAATGCTCACTAGAATCTACATCGCACGCAGGAAAAGTGTAATTCTTTTCCAAGGAGCTAAAAATGCAAGCCAACGAAGAAATTAGATGTGTCATTTTTACCGGACTTTTTGAACATCCTCTTTAATAAGATTTAGTCAATGCAGGGCTGGCTTAGCTAAACATCAAGAATCTAATCATGCATTGATCACCGTATTAAACAGAAAACAACGCTTGGATCAGGCGTTGTTTTTTTGAATGGGCTTTTTCGAATACTTTATTAAAAAAAGCTATTTTTGTTGATGAATCGTCATTCCGTTATTTGCTCAAAATTTGGTTTGGATCCATCTTGCGTTGATAGACAAACATTGATAGCACATCATCTAGCAAGTGCTCATTAAAATCCATACGAGAAAAAGCAACAATCTTTTGTAAAACAGCCTTTGAATATCCTACCAGTTAACACAAGTATTTTCTATGCATCAGAGGCAACCTCCATTAATGCCTCCATGTTTACTATTTTGATTTGCCGGTGACCTTTTTGTTCAATCCACCCTTTTGTTTGAAAACTGGATAGACGTCTACTAATCGTTTCCTGTGTGGTACCTAGATAGGATGCAAGATCCTTTTTGCTCATTGGTAGTGTAATATCATAGGAATCCATATCCTCAGCCGTTGCAATTAAATAATGAGCAACCCTTGCTTCCACATCTTTTGCACTAAGCTGACCAACAAGTTGCTCAGTTTGTTCTAAACGAGAACTAAACTGCTCTAAGATTTTTACTGCTATAGTTGGATACGTCTGCATTAGTTGTTGCATATCATCCCGATGAATGGCACATATCTCGGTTGTTTTCATCGCCTCTGCATAGCTATCCAATGTTTTTTCAGTAAACAAGGCTAACTCACCCATAAACTCACCTGGTTCTAGGATTCGCAATAGTTGTTCCTTCCCAGAATCAAATAACTGATAATTTTTTACACGACCTTGATGAACAATGTATAAATATTCTAAGGGATCTCCTTCATGGAAAATGATTTCCCCTTTTTCATAATGCAGACTTCTACTTAAAGCTACAATCTTAAGCATTTCATCTTCATTTAAATGATTAAAAAACGGTACTTTTCGTACACATAGGTCTTTTCCATTACTACTGGCTGTATGTCCACAACTTTTACTCATGTTATCCCCCTCTATAATAGTAGCAATTCATTATCCCCAACCCTAATTACATACGAAGCATTCTATAGTAATTTTTACCAAGAAAAAGCTAGAACGCCTCTTCATGCATTCTAGCTAAATCTCACTAACATTTTTCAGGTGCACCTTCACGTTCTTTCGCTTTAAAAGAGGACCCACATCCACAAGATACAATGGCATTTGGATTATCAATACTAAATCCGCCACCCATCATATTCTGTTTAAAATCAATTGTGGTTCCTTCCAAGATTGGAATGTCCTGTTTAAAAATAACAACTGGCACGCCATTTATTTCATCTACCATATCGAGTTCATCATTTACATCATAGTCAAAACCTAGTTTATAAGATAATCCACTACAGCCGCCACCTTGTATCCCAAAGCGTAAGCGAACTCCCTCTGATTCTTCCTGCATCATTTCATGTACTTGGCGTGATGCATCATCTGTGATTGAAATAACCATCTCATGCCCTCCTTTATTTTCTGACAGGTTAGTTAAATCATTATCTTCTAGTATACAAACTATTCAACAAGGATTCAAACATTTGAGTAGTAAAAAACACCTGATGCAATTATTTCTGCTTCTCCAGTCATCCATACTTTCCCATCGTCATCCCATTTTATTTTTAAATCGCCACCCTGTAAATGAACAAGTACTTCTTTATTTCGTTGTATTTTTTGGTTTAAAGCAGCAGCCACCACCGCTGCACATGCACCAGTTCCACAAGCTTGTGTTACACCTGAGCCACGTTCCCACACACGGAAATTGATTTCATCCTCAGAAACAACCTCAATAAATTCCACATTGACACCATTAGGAAATAACGGATCTTTTTCAATAATGGGGCCAAATTCATATAATGGCGCTTCTTCAATCCGATCTACAAAAAAGACCGCATGTGGATTACCCATTGATAATGCAGTCACTTCTAGTTGTGTTTCATTCACAATAAATGGTTCTTGTAAAACTTGAGGATCATCATTCCCAAGCATGGGAATTTGAGATCGTCTTAAAATTGGCTCCCCCATATTAATCGTAATTTCTGTTACGATACTTTCTTCCACCCTTACAGTAGCTTCAACAATATTAGCACGTGTTTCAATGTTAAATGACTCTTCCTGAACAATTCCAGACTCATAGGCATATTTTGCAACACAACGCAGGCCATTTCCACAGCTTTGTCCTTCTGAACCATCTTTGTTAAAAATACGCATTCCAACATCTGCTTGTTCAGTTGGGTGAATTAGAATCAGTCCATCTGACCCAATTCCAGTATTGACATTTGAAACACTTTTTGCTAAATCAGCTAAAATGTCTTCTTCCAGATCATATTCAAATAAATCGATATAAATATAATTATTGCCAAGTCCATGCATTTTGGTAAATGGTATTTCCATTATACATACCTCATTTCGTTAAGTCTTTACTGTACTCCTTGTTTCTCCAATTCCTGGTATATTGTTTTTAATTTTGGTATTCCTTCTGCTACCATTACTTCATTCACAAACACAATGGGATAGAACAAATCCTCTTCAAAAATACGTTCGACAAACGCTTGATGTTTTTCTTCTTTTGGTGGGTGATCGATATCGATATATTCATATTCCACAGATGGGTCATCATATTTTCTACCAATAGCTGCTTGTAGCCATTCATACGTATCCTTAGACCCAGGTGCACCTACACAACTTGCACAAATTTGTTCTGCTCCATAAACGGTAATTTTTATATTTTTTTCCATTTTCATGATCCCTCCACCAGTATAATTACTTTCATTTTACAAAACCTTTTACAAAAGATACAATAAAAAATAACATAAAGAAAAAATCCTATTTCATAAAAGAGAAATTTTCCAATAGACACATATAGATTTTTTTTGTATTTCATTTTATAATGATATTAAGGAAAGGAGACGATGGTTCATGCAAGAGCAAGTACAAGAAGTGTTAAACAAACTACGTCCATATTTACTACGTGACGGTGGAGATGTGGAATTAATTGATGTTGATGATGATGGCATTGTATTACTTCGTCTTATGGGTGCTTGTGGAAACTGTCCAAGTTCCACCATCACACTAAAAGCTGGGATTGAGCGTGCACTAATGGCTGAAGTACCTGGTGTAAGAGAAATCGAACAAGTATTTTAATTTATATATGCTATGTAAGGCAGACGAGTCGTATTGATCGTCTGCCTTTTTTATTATTCTATCCTTACTGGTGTTTTTGGCTGTTGCCCTTGTAGAACGGCATCAATATTGTCTAAGCATAAGGTTATCATTTGACTACGTGTTTTCATACTACTTGAGCCTATGTGTGGTAGGCATACCGTGTTATCAAGTTTCAAAAGCGGATGATCTGAGCTAATTGGTTCTTCTTCAAAAACGTCTAATCCCGCTGCTTTTATTTCTCCAGATTGTAATGCTTCATATAACGCAATTTCATCCATTGTCCCACCACGAGAGACATTTATAAATATGGCAGATTCCTTCATCTTCTGGAACGCCGCTTCATTAAATAAATGTTTTGTCTCTTTGGTTAACGGAACAAGTGAAATGACGTAATCAGACTCATCCAATAGTGTTTCAAAAGGAACATACGTAACACCTACCTCTTTTTCTGCTTGGTGTTTTCGTGTTCGATTATGGTACAAAATGGACATATTAAATCCTGTTGCTCGCTTTGCAACCGCCTTTCCTATTCTTCCCATTCCTACTATACCGATTGTTTTATGGTGGATATCCGAACCCGCTAGTAAAAAGGGTGACCAATTTTTCCAACGATCCTCTTTAATATAATCACTTGCCTCCGTAACACGCCTTGCTGTTGCCATCAATAACGCGAATGTCAAATCAGCAGTTGTTTCGGTTAACACATCTGGTGTATTGGTCACCCATATTCCCTTTCTATTCGCTGCTTCTACATTGATATTATCATATCCAACTGCCATATTTGCTATAATCTGTAAATGAGCATTCTCCGATAAAAAGGCTTCATCTATTTTTTCTGTTAACATACATAATACACCATCTGCTTCTCTTGCTTCTCTTCTCAAAATTTCACGCGGCACAGGTGTTTCTGATTCGGGCCACATTCGAAAATCATAACGGTCTTCATAAGGTTTTAGTAGTTCCACTGGAATTTTCCTTGTTATGTAGATGATCGGTTTGGTCATGAAAGAACACCTCACTTCTTCCTTATCTTGGTTTATAACCAGTTTAACACAGGAATTGATAGGGATTCAGTATCTAAACCTACTACATGGAAAAAGTCCCGTAAACGGCTTTCATAAACAGTTTGTTGCTTTAACATATAGTCGAGTTTGGCGTAATGATCTTCCGTAGACTGTGCAAGAAAACTCTTTGCGATCACATCAAATAGATGAATCGGGAATAATAATCGTGCATAGATTAACCGCCAACTAAAAATCGATAATGGCCGAACAGTTTGATAGTCGTTTAGAAATTGTATTACTTCTTGATTAGGATTTTCTGTTCCCTCTAACCACTTCACTCTTATAAATTCTGCCAAATCTCTTGTGGGATGGTCATATATTAAGTCATCAGGCCAAATAATTTGCTGCAGGACATTTGATTGATAACGATGAAATGTGATAGTTCCCTGGTCCACTTCATGAAAACGCTGTTCTTGTTCACTCTCATGTAAATATTGAATAGCATTTTCACTAATCCCGATAAGATATGGTAAACTATCCATCAATAAGCGAGCATAGTATGTGGATCGTTCTGTAGTATATTGTTCAATTTGATTCTCGAATATCGTTAGCTTATTAATCCAAAGCTGTTCCCATTGCCCATAACTTGAAATGGTTTGTGGTTGATATTGATAGGTAGCCCCTATGTTATGGAAGTTAGCTAGCTCTTCTCCATGGGGCAAATGAGAAGTCTCTTTCATATGATTGACTTGAAGTACCATATACTTTTTGCCTTGATAGGTAGTAAACCAATCTCCATGTATATTTTGTATCGGTTCAGCTACATAGGGATAATGGTGCTTAGCCAAATAGGAAGAAAGGACTGCCTGCTCCATATGGATGATTTCATTATTATTTGCATCCATGATAAAATAAATAGAATTATCTGCTATGATTCCTTTTCTCTGATTAACTAGCAATTCTTCACCATTTTGGATACCATAATACGTATGAAGTAACTGTTCCACAAATATCTCCTCCTACTAGAAGAGTGTATGTAGGTAAAGGTCATATTTTAACTAGTAATGGTAAATTTTAATAAAGAGGTGATCGTAAAATGGAAACAAATCAAAGTGTATTAGAAAAGACTGCAAGACAATGGTTACGTGAACGCGGTGTAACGGTAGATGATATAGCAGATCTTGTCTATTATTTACAGTCAAAATATCATGAGGATTTAAAGATGGACGACTGTCGTCATAATGTAGATCGTGTGTTAACTAAACGGGAGGTTCAGAATGCCATTTTAACTGGTATACAGTTAGATCGGTTAGCAGAACAAAAAAAATTAGATGAGCCGTTACAACGTACATTAGAAACTGATGAAAGTTTATACGGTATTGATGAAGTTGTTGCATTTTCCATCGTGAATGTATATGGTTCGATTGGGTTTACGAATTATGGGTACATTGATAAACAAAAGCCAGGAATTTTAAAACACCTTAATGATAAAACAACGGGAGAATGTCACACGTTTCTGGATGATATTGTAGGTGCAATTGCAGCTGCTGCTTCCAGTAGACTGGCACACGCAACTGAAGACGATAAGCTATTAGATGATTAGAAAATATGGGCCTTTTCTCATCGTACGTTATTTATATAAACTATTTATCCCGCATGTAACGGGCAGTAAGACCCCCACTTCAAGATTTCTTAGGAGATCCAAGAAAGATAAGTGGGGGATCAAACTGCCCGTAAATGTCCGATTCGTTCAACTAACAATCAGTGGGGGAGGAAAGGAAACCCCCACCGATTGAAGTTTCACTTTATTAAGATTCATACTTGAAAAGCAACATTCTGTTAGAAAACAGCTATATTTACAAAGAGTATTACGTAAGATGATACTTTCTAGGGTTTTAATGTCAAATGGGACAGGGGTCTTTTACAAAGAGATGCAGATGAAAAAGATCCTGCCCCTTCATCCTTCTGTGATTATTCGTCTAGATTAATCCATGTTTTTCCATCTTTATTATTGTTCATCCCGACCTCAAAAGTACCGCTTTTCTTATCAACAGCGGAATGAGGGACCGCCTAGTTCTTTTGGATGAATCGTCATTCCGTTATTTCCTCCAAATCCCGTGTTTGCCGCATGGTTTGAAATCCTCGTTCCGTTATTTATATGTAAACATTGATAGCACATTAATTCCTGTCGATGGTGAACTTCTTATCCGAAGCGGAAATCAACTACGCTTGCTTTAAATATCAACTATCATTAGGACTTGAAAGGTAACAATCCTGTAGAAAACATCCAAAAACATAAAACAGTCCTCCTTTCTTCAAGGAAGACTGCATTTAAATCTTACTAATCCACTCATCTAAACGATTGACATAATAGGTTGGTTTCGTTTCCAGTGTAGGATAATCCGATTTTGGCGTTACACCTGTAAAGACCATTAATGTATCAACCCCAGCCTTTATTCCAGCCAAAATATCTGTATGATAATTATCTCCAACCATTAATACCTCTTCTTTTTCGAGACCAAGTAAATATAAACCTTCCTCCATAATAATAGATGACGGCTTTCCAATAAAAATGGGTTCTATTCCAGTACTGACCGTAATAACGGATGTTAAAGCACCATTCCCTGGTAATAAGCCCCTTTCAGTAGGAATTGCAACATCACTATTAGTTGAAAGAAATGTTGCACCATTTCGTATCAAAAGGCATGCCTTCGCTAACTTCTCATAAGAGATATTTCGATCCATTCCGATCACAACGTAATCACAATTCTTATCATCTAATGTAAGATCTTTTTGCTCGAGTGCCGAAACAAGGCCTTCCTCTCCAATAACATAACAAGTGGCATTTGGTTTATGTTTGGAAATATAATTAGCTGTAGCAATACTAGAAGTTAATACCTGATCTGATGTTGAGGGTATGTCTAACCGATTAAGTTTTGCTGCGACATCCTCTTGTGTTTTCGTTGAGTTATTGGTCACATATAGATACGGAATTTCCTTTTCCTGTAATGCCTGTACAAATTCACTTGCTGACTCAATTCGATCTGTTCCACGATACATTGTCCCGTCTAAATCAATCAAATACCCTTTATATGTTTTCACAAACAAGTTCACCCTTTTACTGGTTTCTTAATCGTCCATTTACAACAATGATCTCCATTTGTAATACAAGAGTGGGAGATAACTTCACTCGTTGAAAAGATTTGCTCAAAAATAGATTTCTCATTACTGCACATTTGTTTATAGCATGAAGCAATATTGGCGATTGGACAATTATAATGTTTCATTTCATAATCGCCTGCTTCGTTTTTTTTCAACTCAACCATATACCCTTTTTTATCTTGTATTTTGGCAACGGTAGCAACTTTCTCTTCAAAATCATTCGAATGAATTTTTTGTTCTAAGTCTTTTCTTTCTCGCTCCATCCGCTTGGACAATAACTTTGTAACAGCTTGTTTTCCTTCTAATTCTTCTAAATCACGCAATAATTCCAGTGGTAATTTTTCATATTGATTTGGAAACGTATCATGTCCCTTTTTTGTTAAGGAATAAGTGTGATATGGGCGGCCCAATTGCTGTTTTCTTTTTTCAACATTAATTAATCCTTGTTGCTCCAATTCATGAAGGTGTTTACGAACAGCAATTTCCGATATAGTAAAATAAGCCATTATTTCTTCTATTTTTAATTCATTATCCTTCTTAAGGATATTCAGTAATTTTTGCTTTGTTTGGGATCTTTTCTTCACGACTCATCACCTTCATTATTCTTTTGAAAATGCATTTGCTACGCCTAATTCATTATCTAAGTAGGTTCTAATATGGTTACTGAATTGATCAAATTTCTGTTTATAGTTTAGAAAACTGGATAATAAAGTATCATGATCAATTGCTAAATAATTTTTTATAATTTGATGACGTAATTGAATGAGTACTCTGTACGCTTCTTTATCATCTATTGGCAATACTTTTTCATCAATCAATATATCAATAATATCATCAAAGCTACCTGGATCACGCATAATAAATCCATCTATCATCATATTGCCAACATCTAATGTAGATTCTGCTACCATATGTACCATTCGTTCTAATCCTAGCCTTTGCACATAGGAATCAAAAGATTGCGTTTCAACCTCTTCTAATAAGGAATCCATATAGTTTAACGTTTCTTCTATTTTTTTTCGATCCACAAAATACATGTTATACCCCCCATGCCTACTATTACTATCATATCATATGTCAGATGAATAATTGAGTAAAACATGATATAGTTAAGGAAATGTTAAAAGTTTGGAGGAGTTGGAATATGAGAAATCAATTCGAACTTATAAGAGATGAAACGGTAACGAAAAAGGTGCGCTATGTTAGTTTTATGGGTAACTTCAAACGGTATGATTTTGCCTTTATGGAAAGTGAAGATCCTGACAAAACGGCAATTATTGATTTAACTACCAAACGATATGCGGTATTAGGCAAAAATGATTTATCAGAAGGTATATCTATTGCACACACATTTCAGTTATCTGAAATGGAGGCGGACGAAGTTAGGAAATTTTTGGAGGGCGTTTTATAACTATACATACTAATGCCATTCGTGAAATCAAATCACAAATGGCTTTTTTGGCTAATCTTCTATACTCCATCCTTTAATATTATCAAAAAATAAAACCATTTTTTCAATTTTTATTAGGATCAAACATTACATCACAAAGGGATAGTTAAAAATTCCCACGATTGATGCACCTTTTTTCGTTAAACCTAAAAACGAAGAAAGGGTGATAACATGAGTAGAAAAGATGAAAAAAGGTTTTCCGATTTTTCGAATGTAAATAATGTCAGAAATAATTTAATACCAGAAGAATTTCCTGAAGGTTCTTTTGGTTCTTCTATAAATAAAGATGAACCCGTATATGGAAAGTCAACACCATGGGGAAAAGGGCAACAACGTCAAAGTGCTTTTGTCTTTCCATACAAAGAATTGCATGAAGATTTACCTCGACAAGTTCCTGGTTCACATGTGATTCATGACGAACCTGATGATGTACACCCTCAACAAGAAGATGATCAGTAGTTCTTTAGTAACTACTGATCATTTTATCATTTATCGACTTTTTTTAAGACAAAATAGGCACAACCAAAATTACAGTATTCATATAAGTAATCCTCTAATGTGCTTATTTTTGTATCAAACGAGGCCTTACTGTTGTTATCATCATAAAACCCTTTCAAGCGTAGCTGCTCATATCCCCAATCACCTACAATATAATCATACTTTGCAAGTATATCTGAATAACGTTCTTTCAATGTTTCCATTTGAAAGCCGTTCCTATTATTTTCAATTATTTCATACTTTTTCCCTTGTATTTCAACCACTACTCCTCACCCCTTTATGCCTAGTTATAGTCTACCATACAAAAGACTATCCATGAAACGGATATTTATTGCATGAATTTCACTACTATACAACAAACTAAAACCAATAGGGAAAAATAAATCAAGAACAAGGAGGGAGAACGTTGCCTTTAAAGATCATTTATGGACTTTTGACCATAAGCTTACTAAGTTTAACAGCTTGTGGTGGGACCAATAATGCAAATGAAGACCCTGCCGATGTTGGTGATAATCTTGGCTCCAATCAAGACTATACGAATCAGAATACAACAAGTAATGAAGAGCTACATGACAAAATCGGCTATGTGCAATATACAAGAGAAGAATTAGAAAATGATCAAGAGCAAAATCGTGAAATCACGATGGATCGCAACGCAATGGCTAACATCATTACCCGTAATGTTTTACGTAGTGACGGGTTTGATGAAGTCGCTACATTAGTAACAGATGAAGAAGTGCTTATTGCGTATCGTAAGGATGACGAAGCTGATGCAGAGAATGTAGCAGATATTGCTAAAAAAACAGCGATGTCGATGATGCCAAGATATTTTGAAATATACGTTTCTGACAATGAAACGTTAATGAAGGATATACACAGCTTACACAATTCTTCATTAGAAGATCCAGATGACTATGAAAACACCATTAATTCCATTATTGATGAAATGAAAGAATCACCACAAGGTAAAGAGAATAGAGACTAGGTATCAGGTCTCCCTGTTTAAAGCTAGAACGAAGGACTAACATAGATTATCTATGTTAGTCCGCTTCCTTATGTTACCATTATATTCTCCTTAAAATGAGAAACCGTATAAATAGTATCACTTAGATGTACTTTTTAAGGTAAGAGGTGAAATCATGCTCTTGAAACGTACAATGATTGTACTTAGTATAGTGTTGATTTGTCTAACAGGATATAGTCAACATTCCATCAACGCAGAAGAAAATAATAAAGAGGAGAAGGAAGAGAATATATATGATGAACGAATGGCTTTATATAAAAAGACAGAAGCCCTGACACAAATTCCTTGGTACTATTTAGCCGCCATTGATCAATATGAACGAAACACACAGGAAGATGCAAGTGATGATGATATTGTTTCCATAACCCTTCCTTCCGAGTTGTGGTTCGGATCTGGTAATGTTACAAATATTACAAATGATGAATTGATAACGTTGTTTAATGGGAAAGGGAAAGATGGTAACGGGGATAAACATGCTGACCCAAATGATCCAGAAGATGTTCTGTATACGGTTGCAATGATGTTAAAGGAATATGGACCTACCGAAGCTGATATAAGAATTGCTTTGTGGAACTACTACAAGCGTGATCTTACTGTCCAAACCATTAAAAACACCGCCAAAGTATTTAAGGAATTTCAAGAAATTGAATTAACTGACCGCGATTTCCCTGTTTCAATTGGATACAATTATACGTACCACAACACATGGGGAGATAGACGAGGCTTTGGTGGTGCAAGAATTCATGAAGGAACTGATATTTTTGCTGACTATGGCACACCTATTTTAGCAACTACCTATGGTGTCGTTGAGTTGAAAGGATGGAATCTTTATGGCGGTTGGCGAATAGGGATTCGTGATATCCACAATATTTATCACTATTATGGTCATATGAGTGGGTATGAAGATGGAATTGAAGTTGGGGATATTGTAAAACCTGGGGATGTTTTAGGAAGTGTTGGTTCTACAGGATATGGGCCACCTGGAACATCTGGTAAATTCCCACCACATCTCCATTATGGTATGTATCGTGATACTGGTGACTCAGAATTCTCCTTTGATCCATACCCATATTTGCAGAAATGGGAGCGGATCGCTAAGGATAAACGATAATGGTAATGGAGTTTATCGACTCACAAGACATGCTTGTCCCGATATTGTTAATGCAAGATAAAGAAGAGCCGCTACCAGACGGTAATGGCTCTTCTTAAATGTTATTGTTTTGCTTTTTTTACAGCATAGGTGATACTAGCTGCTAAACCTCCCCAAATAATGACCATACCAAGAATCATCACAAATATCGCACTTCCACTCATTATTTAACCTCCTTCGTTTCGGATTGTTCTGTTGAATCAGGTGATTCTTTCCATTTTGTCAAAGCCATCACAATACCAATGACTAATGCACCTAATGCAACAAACCATCCACCGTATAAAATGAAAGCATCTGCATAACCTTCATAGTTCCCAGTAGGAGTATCGAACTGACGTAATAAGTTTTGTCTAAATAAGTCAAACATCATATAACCAAGTACGATAGGTGTTATAACACTTAAACTAAATGTCCACCAAGAACCTAACCTAATGTCTGAAATATCATCTGCATGTGTTTTCAATTCTTTCAACTTACGGAATACCCATGCAATTAGAATTACTTCAATTAAACCAAGTAACGCAACACCAAATTGGTTAATAAAGTAATCGGCAGCATCTAGGAAATATAATCCACCCTGTGTTGCATAAAGCAGGGATATAATAGCTGCTAGGCCGCCACCAAAAACAACAGCTTTTGTACGTGAAATCTTAAATTTATCAACCAAACCAGAAATGTATGTTTCCGAAATAGATATTAGTGACGATAAACCTGCTAGCACTAGTGATGCAAAGAATAAAAACCCAAACAAACCATTGAGCCCTGGTAATGTATTAATGATTTCCGGGAACACCACAAATGCTAAACCAACTCCACCTGTAACAACATCTGAAACAGCAACATCTGCTTGTGCAGCCATAAACCCTAATACACCAAATACACCAATACCTGCTAGTAATTCGAAACTGGAATTACCAAAACCTACGATAAAGGCGTTGTTCGTAATGTCTGTCTTCTTTGGTAAATAACTAGAATACGTAACCATAATAGCAAAAGCAATTGACAAACTAAAGAAGATCTGACCATACGCTGCCACCCAAACATCAGCAGATAAAATAGAACTAAAGTCTGGTGCAAAGAATGCCTCTAACCCTTGAGCTGCCCCAGGTAACGTCACAGCACGTATAACAATAATGAGAAATACCACTACTAAGGTAGGAATGAAAATGCGATTCGCAATTTCAATACCTTTTTTAACACCCTTAAACAAAACACCTAATACAATAAACCATACAATAATTAAAGGAATGAGTACTCCAGGAACAAAGCTACCTACTTGCCCTTCTGCCTCTGCAATGTTTATATGTCCATAAAAGAATGATTCTGTGTCAGCACCCCAATTTAGGTTAAACGAAAAGACGGAGTATGACATTGCCCAGGCAATAATTGTGGCATAATATGTCGAAATGACGAAAGCAACTAATACCTGCCACCAACCAATAAACTCAGATCCCTTATTAATTTTCTTATACGTTAATGGTGCGGAGCCACGATATTTATGCCCCATCGTAAATTCTAGGATTAGGATTGGAATCCCCGCAGTGAGTAACGCAAATAAGTATGGAATAAAGAATGCACCACCACCATTGGCGTACGCTTCTGCAGGGAATCGCCATATATTCCCTAAACCTACTGCAGATCCTACAGCTGCCAAAATAAATCCTGCACGTGTTCCCCATTGTGAACGAGTTTCCATTTTGTATACCTCCCTTTCTTTTACTTATTACATTGTATTTTTAGTTCGTCCAATATAATAAGTATTGAATGTTTTAACTTTTACACCTTTTCAGATATTTATGACTGTATTATAACCATACTTTCGACTTATGTCAAAGTAATATTTAAATTTTCTATATTAATGTTATTTTCTGATATCCAATTCACTTCCATCTCCACCTAGTTCAAATGGTGAAAACCCATTCTCCCACAGATGTGAGAGAATAGGCTCCATATATTTATTCTTCTTCTTCATCACCAAATGAATCTCTTGGAACCGCAATAGATGGTCCATCACTACCACCATGGCTAAAGAACTCTGGTACATCACCCATAATCACACGTGAATCAATAAATACCTTTGTGCTTACCTCTGCTGTAGATGTTGAGAACGGAATAACAATTTGTACACTCACATCCACAGGAATATATATTTCCATCAAAGCCGCATTAACACCAAATTCACTTACTTCATGAACAACATCTGATTGAATACTACCTACAATTTCAAAATGAACAGGGATTTTCGGCCCTAAGTTTGCTAAGATCGCGTTATTTGTTGCTTGACCAATGGGAATTTCTATGACAGTAGGGTCGCGGTCTGCTAATTCGTCAGCACTATCTCCATATTCAATTGGATCTAAATCTGGATCATCTGTATCAATTGTTTCTCCTTTATTCATCCCATATAAAAAATATTCTGCACGATGTGTAGCAGTTCGTAATGCACGATTGACAGCAGCAGAATTCCAGCCTAATGTTGATACATGTCCATTACTATCTGTTTCCAAATCGATTAAATCTTCAAAACTCATATTTTCCGTCGATTTTACGGCAGCATTAATGGTTCTTGTAGCAAATTCAACAGTTTTTTCCTCTGCTATTGCCATTAGTGGTGGTTCAATTCCTTCATCAATGATACGTATACTAAAAAAAACAAGTGCAACAAACAAAACAAAGGTCGCCAATAATAAGTATTTAGCTGGAGGTGGTGTTCGTTTATTCCTAAAACGGTTACGATGCCTCAACATAAAAACCCCCTTAGAACAATATTATGCTTGTTTTAAGAGGGTTAGACTATAAAGAGTAACTTCAATCAGTTGGATTTTCGATACAAATGATAGTGGTGACAATGCGACAGGACAAGGAAAGCTACGAAGCGATACGTCACAAGAAACAAAAGTTGTTTTTCTTTTGCGAGGACACCCGGGTTTATGTCGACTTGCCCGTTACATGTGGGACAATTAGCTAACATGACATGCTGTTATTGTAATATTTAACACAGTAGCTAAATCTACTTCATAAGGATTGGAGACCATTTCACCATTTTCCTTTAAGATACGGATCACTGGTCTATCACCTATAAACTTATTTTGTTTGGCAACTACACCATTTCGGCCATCACTTAGATCGACACTTAGCCCATTTGGATAAGCCGTTACACTGTTTTTAAATGCTTCAACCATTGATTTATCAAATAAATCAACAGCGCCTGCATATAAAATTTCTAATCCTTCATTTGGAAGCATCGCATCACGATAGATCCGATTACTGGTGACTGCATCAAACACATCTGCTACGCCAATTATCTTTCCATATCTATGTATTTCATCACCAACAAGTCCTCTTGGGTATCCTGATCCATCTAACCGTTCATGGTGCTGATATGCACAATGTGCCACAACAGCAGACACTGTAGCTTGTTTACGCAGAAAATCAAATCCAAATTCGGTATGCTTTTTCATTATCTCAAATTCCTTATCAGTTAATTGATCGGGTTTTTGTAAGATTTCCTGATCTATAAAAATTTTGCCTACATCATGTAACATTGCACCAGTTCCAAGTTCCGTTAAATTTTTGTCTGTTAATTGTAGTTTCATTCCAATAGCAAGCGTGTAAAGAGTGACATTTAAAGAATGCTGGAAAATGTAGTCATCCGTCACAAAAATATCTGCTAATAACGATAGTGCTTCGTCATGGTGTTTTAATTCTTGCATTAAATGATCCACGACATTCGATAATGCTTCATTTTGCTTGTTTAGTATAAACGCACTTTCCATATAACCATTGTTCTTTAAATCATCAAACGTTTCTTTCAATACCTTTGTTGCTTCAACACGTAATTCATTCGGTATAGGGGAATGAATTTGTATATCTTCTGTATGTTTATCCTCTATGTATACATAGGTAATCCCTTGCTTTAGTAAGCGTTTAAGCATTCGTTCTGATAGGTTAACACCTTTTTGAATTAATACCTGGCCATTTCCATTGTAAATAGTTTGTCCTAATATAGATCCTGGTTCAATTGATCTTGTATGTACTAGTCTCATAAAGCGCTCCTTATAAGTAGTGTTTATTGGCAAATGTACTCTTATAAATAGTATCAAACTACTGAAAATATTGCCATCTATGTGAAAAGGAAAAAGCCCTCCTTATAGGAAGGCACTTCTTTACTTAACTAACTTTAATAAAGCGTCTTTCCCAATCATACCTTCTTCCCATCCATATGCTTCTTTGGATGCATTGGTAACTTTGTTTAATGGCGCATGAAGAAGCTGGTCTATCGTTTTAACTCCCATTGCACGACCTGCTATCACTTCACGATCTGCTAATTTTTCATTTAAAACATCTACATCCAATGCTGCACACATAATATAACCGACATCGTTAGAAATGGTTAACAAGTTCGTTTTTGGAAGCTCCACTCGAGTTGCCGTAAATTGATGACCATCAATATCTAGTGGTTTTACTGTAATCATAAATTCAAAACGCCTCCTTTGCGATGTACACTATACGTTATGCACAAAGGAGGCATAATGACACAACTATTTCATGCTGATTGTTGCTTATAATCTATATAATGCGCAGTAAAGTAGTACTGTTGATTTCCGCTCCGGACAGTCGCTTTCACCACGGGCATAAGTGCGACATCTGTTCAAACTTTACGTTTTCACAGTGTCTTCTTTACCGCAGGCACGGCCTCAGCCTCCTCTATAGAAAAGCGTAAGCGCCTTGGTCACACCCGACAAGCTTAAGCCAAGCCTCGTGTGGCGGTTTTTGCCACAAAGAGGATTGACTTAAGACCTCGAGGGTGTAGGCGCTGTAGCTAGACATCGGAAGAAGACCACTTCCTGCTCGGTCTGGACACGTGCTTTTCCTGCAGGAGTCGACTGTCCTTCGCTCCAATCAACTATTATATTAGCATCAATGATGATCTAAATATGATTAGTCCACGAGCTAGCGTAGGAAAAACACGGAGACTCCTGCAGGAAGTAGGAGATCGGTGAGACCCCACAGGGCGCTAGCCCGAGGAGGCTCACCACTCCCCGCGGAAAGCGAAGTGTTTTTCCGAAGCGAAGCAATGTGCATATTCTAGTTACTGCGCATAATCCATCTTCTGTTCATTAAGCAATCATGCATACTTACTAAAGCAATATTTCAGAAAAAGGCAACGTAAAAAAGGTTATACTTATTTCCAATTCCGTAATGTATGTGCGAGTAAATCCCGCAAAAACTCAGGGAGAAAAAATCGTTTTGAATCTGAACGTGCTACCTCAGGAAGCAACCTGCCAAATGTAAATGTATCTGCTGTTGCTAATGAATATGTTTTTTCTTGGTCAATTGGATTACCATTTTGCATTACACTTACCACATATTCTTCTCCATCTTCTCTTTTTTGTGTTTTAACATCCAATCCAGAGAATATCATTTTTCCGATAACCTTCCCTCGAAAGCCAAAGCCTTTTAATGGCAGCTCAATAAATTGCCTTGTGAAGCTTGCACGGACCACTTCAATAAGTTCATCTCCTTTAACTGTCACAACACACGGATTGATTGGATGTGGACAAATACGATGAACGTCCTTATAGGTTACATTCCCTGGTGAAATATGATCTAATAGTACCCCAGCATTTAACATCGCACAATCTGCATCTGTCCAGGCTTTTAACGTATTTGTAAGCTGTTGCATTATTAGTGTATTTTTAAACCAATTAACTTCTAACTTTTTTTCTAGTTGGACAACTGTATCCCCTAGTTTTTCATCTGCAGCTTTTCTTAAATGCTGGAGAGATTGAATTGTTTTTTTATCATTTGGTAAGTGGGTAATATCGGTTGCATAAGCTTCTTTGTCAACTAGTTTTTTTTCTGTATGGTCCCATGTTAAAATTACTTCCCCTATAAATGCACAGTTCTTTCCTGCAGCGGTAATCAATGTTTGATCGACTGTCTCACCAGTTCGCAATAAATGATGTGTATGTCCCCCAATAATCACATCAATTTCTGGAAACTTTCTTGCAATTTCCTGATCTTCTGTAATGCCTAAATGGGAAAGCAATATAATAATATCCGATGATTCTTTTATTTCATTTATATACCTTTCCAATGTTTTATAAGGATCAGTTATGTGCCAATCCAACAATTCATAAAAAGCATTAAAAGGTGCTGTTAATCCAATAATTCCGATATCCACCCCATTTATGGAGTGGAGCTTTGTATAAGGTTGTAGCCACGCTGGCTTTACATCATCTAAACTATGTAAGTTAGCGCAAATAACCTGAAAACGAGCATCATCATATAAATGAAAAAGATCTGAATGCTCTAAGGTAATGCCCTCATTATTTCCAATTGTAGCCAAGTTGTACGCTGCATCATTTAACAACTGAACATTCGACTTCCCTTTAAAGGCCTCAGCTATTGGATGCACGCGATCCATATGATCTCCAATGTCTACTATCCAATAATCATCATTTCCTAGTTTTCTTTGTTCTTTTGCTTGGTTTAAATATTGAACCACTTTTGGCCATTGTTCAAAATGACTGTGTAAATCATTTGTATAGTAAAAGTAAAGTTTTTCCTGCATGGTTTCATACTCCTTATAATAGTCCTTCGAAAATTAATCGTATTCCAACTAAAATGAGTAATAGACGCAACATCCATTTCAATACTTCTCCATTTACCATTTGATTCACTTTTGCACCTAAAATCCCACCAATGATTGCCCCAGGAATAAAAAATAACGCATATTCCCAAGCAATATGGCCTAATGCAATGTGGGTACTAGCATTAATGATACTGACAAAAAAGATCATAAACATGGACGTTGCTGCTGCAATATGAGCTGGAAAACCAAAAAGTAAAATCATAGTCGGCACCATAATTGCACCGCCACCAATACCAAATAAACCGGAAAGTACCCCTACAAATAAAGAGATAATAAAACTTTGCCATATCGAAATATGATACTGATATGTTTGTCCACCAACATGAAACACTCGCATTGTTTTTCCTTGAACAGGATTATTTCGGGGTTGTCGTTTTATAAATAATAATAACGCTAAAAAAATCATGACAAAACCAAAATAGATCGAGAAAAGGTCCATGTTTATAAATTGATTTAACCATGAACCAAAAACACCACCAGGAATACTACCTGTCAGAAAAAGAAAACCAATCCGATAATCGACACGGCCTTTCCTAAAGTAGGAAATGGTTGACGATAATGCAGTAAAAACCATGGTTACTAAAGAAATACCTACAATGACTTGTGGACTCGCCCATTCAAAAGTATTGTAAGACTTATGTAAGAATAACAAGGTTGGAACTAGTATAACCCCACCACCAAGACCAACCAAACTGCCAAAAAATGCTGTTACAATCCCAATTAACACACAAATGAGATAAACCAATGAATAATTCCCTTCAATCTGTCTAGTCTTTTTTTCTTTTTAGATGTCCTACTATCCTAACATTAAATGAACACAACGACTAATTTTTTTATGGCTGTTTTCTATAAAATTGCTGCTTTTTCATGTAAATTGTAATGAAAAGTTTACCTATAATGCGACATAACTTTAACTTGAGTTACTTCCATCCTTTTTAAAATGAGCGCTAATGCAACACTGTGTGAAAATACTCGGTCACCATGAGCACAAGTGCGATATCTGTTTAAACTTGTTCGTTTTCACAGCTACTATCGAACTGAAAGTCTTTATTAGGATTGAAAGTCTTCAGCAATGAAAATATGCGGAAACCACCCTTTTAATAACATAAAAAAGAGCCCCACAAAATGGGGACTCTCTTACCATTAAATAGAAATTAACCGATTGAACCTTCCATTTCGAACTTGATTAAACGATTCATTTCGACCGCATATTCCATTGGAAGCTCCTTTGTAAATGGTTCGATAAAGCCCATTACAATCATTTCCGTAGCCTCTTCTTCAGATAGCCCTCTACTCATAAGGTAGAATAACTGTTCCTCTGAAACTTTAGAAACTTTTGCTTCGTGTTCTAACGAAATGTTGTTGTTGTACACTTCGTTATATGGAATCGTATCAGAAGTGGATTCATTATCCATAATTAACGTATCACATTCAATGTTAGAACGTGCTCCATCCGCTTTACGGCCAAAGTGAACCATTCCACGGTACGATACTTTACCACCTTGTTTTGAAATTGATTTAGATACAATCGTTGAGGAAGTGTTTGGTGCTAAGTGATACATTTTAGCACCTGCATCTTGCAATTGTCCTTTTCCTGCTAAGGCAATTGACAAAGTATTGCCACGTGCACCTTCACCTTTTAGGAGTACGGACGGGTATTTCATTGTTAATTTTGAGCCAATGTTACCATCAATCCATTCCATTGTTGCATTCGCATCAGCTGATGCACGTTTTGTTACCAAGTTATACACATTGTTTGCCCAGTTTTGGATCGTTGTATAACGGCAGTATGCATCTTTATGAATAAAAATCTCTACAACTGCACTGTGTAACGAATTTGTTGTATACACAGGTGCTGTACAACCTTCTACATAATGAACAGAAGAACCTTCATCTGCAATAATTAACGTACGTTCAAACTGACCCATATTTTCCGAGTTAATACGGAAATAGGCTTGTAATGGAGTGGTTGTTTGAACCCCTTTTGGTACATAAATGAATGATCCACCAGACCATACAGCAGAGTTTAAGGCAGCAAATTTGTTATCTGATGCTGGAATTACTTTACCGAAATACTCTTTAAAGAGATCTTCGTTTTCTTTTAATGCAGTATCTGTATCTTTAAACACAATACCCATTTCTTCCAAGTCTTCTTTAAGACTATGGTATACTACCTCTGACTCATACTGAGCAGATACACCAGCTAAATATTTTTGCTCTGCTTCCGGTATACCTAATTTATCAAATGTCTGTTTGATTTCATCTGGTACTTCATCCCATGTTTTTTCCGTTCTCTCAGATGGTTTTACATAGTAAATAATCTCATCGAAGTCAAGTTCTGATAGGTCTCCACCCCATTGTGGCATTGGCATTTTATAAAATTGTTCCAACGCCTTTAGCCGGTAGTCTAACATCCATTGTGGTTCTTCTTTCATTCGAGAAATTTCTTCTACAATTTCGCGAGTTAAACCTTTTCCTGAACGAAATACGGAAACATCTTTATCATGAAATCCATATTTATACTCATCTATTTCAGGCATGTTTTTTGCCATAAATAAACCCTCCTTTAGTTCTCATGAACACCTTTTTCCATTGCCTTCCATGCTAAGGTTGCACATTTAATTCGAGCTGGGAACTTGCTGACCCCTTGTAATGCCTCTATGTCTCCCATTTCTAATCCGTCTACATCCATCTCTTCCCCAAGCATCATTTGTGAAAAAGCTTTTGACATTTTTAATGCATCCTCTATCTGTTTTCCTTTGATAGCCTGGGTCATCATTGATGCTGATGACATACTAATGGAACAACCTTCACCTTCAAATTTAGCATCTTTTACAATGCCATCTTCCACTTGCATTTGCAACTGTATCCGGTCACCACATGTTGGATTATTCATATCAACCGTTAGTGCATCGCCTTCAACAGTACCACGATTACGTGGGTTTTTATAATGATCCATAATGACTTGTCGGTATAGTGTATCAAGGTTGTTAAAAGACATCACCAAAATACTCCTTCGTTTTTAAGAGTCCTTCTACAAGAAGATCAATATCTTCTTCCGTGTTATATAAATAAAAGCTTGCTCTTGCTGTTGCAGTAACATTAAGCCACTTCATTAATGGCTGTGCACAATGATGACCAGCACGTACAGCAATACCATCCGCATCGAGTGCCGTAGCCGTATCATGTGGATGTACATCATTTAAATTAAATGTCACAAGAGCTGCACGTTCTTCTGGTCCATAGATCGTTATACCATCTATTGTGCGTAATTGCGCCATTGCATAATCAGCTAAATTTTCTTCATGTTTTGTTATATTGTCTAATCCAACATCTGTTAGGAAATCAATCGCAGCTCCTAAGCCAATTGCACCAGCAATAATTGGTGTCCCACCTTCAAATTTCCATGGGAGTTCTTTCCAGGTGGAGTCATAGAGGTTAACGAAATCAATCATTTCACCACCAAATTCAACTGGTTCCATTGATTCTAGTAGTTCCTTTTTACCATATAAAACACCAATTCCAGTTGGTCCACACATTTTATGACCCGAAAAGCAATAAAAGTCACAATCCAGATCTTGAACATCGATCTTCATATGTGGAGCGCCTTGTGCTCCGTCTACAAGCATCACGGCACCATTCTCATGTGCAATTTTGGTCACTTCCTTGATTGGGTTAACGGTACCTAACACATTGGAAACATGTGTCATCGCAACAATCTTTGTTTGATTGGTTACGGTATTTTTTACATCTGTAATCGATACTGTTCCGTTCTCTTGGAGCGGAATATATTTTAAGGTAGCACCAGTTGCTTTTGCTGCCTGTTGCCATGGAATAATATTACTATGGTGCTCCATTGGTGTAATGACAATTTCATCGCCTTCTTTTAAGTTTGCACGTGCATAACTGTATGCAACCGTATTAATCGCTGTTGTTGTTCCTCGAGTAAAGATAATTTCTGCTGTACTGTTAGCATTAATAAAGCGACGTACTTTTTCTCTAGCACCTTCATATTTATCTGTTGCACGTGTACCTAACGTATGAACACCACGATGCACATTCGAATTATCTTGTCGGTAATAAGCATCAAGTGCCTCAATAACAGGTAACGGCTTTTGGGAGGTTGCCGATGAATCTAAATATACTAAGGGATGTCCGTTCACTTCCTGATGAAGAATCGGAAACTGTTGCCGTATGGCTTTCACATCCATTAGTATACCTTCCTTTCAATTACTTGTGTTAACTGTTCTTTAACAGATTCAATTGGCAATTGATTTACAACAGGTGCAAGGAAACCATGAATGACTAAGCGCTCTGCTTCTTTTTGCGTAATTCCACGACTCATTAAGTAATATAGCTGCAATGGATCTACACGACCAACAGAAGCTGCGTGCCCTGCTGTTACATCATCTTCGTCAATTAAAAGAATAGGGTTAGCATCGCCACGTGCTTTTTCACTTAACATAAGAACACGTGATTCTTGTTCTGCATTAGATTTTGATGCACCATGCTCAATTTTTCCAACACCATTGAAGATGGATGTAGCTTTATCTTTCATTACTCCGTGCTGTAAGATATACCCTTCTGAATTTTTTCCAAAGTGTACGATGTTGGCTGTGAAGTTTTGCGATTGGTTCCCACGTCCAACAGACACTGTTTTTGCATTGGATATAGAATTATCTCCAATTAAGTGTGTAACATTTTCGGAAACGGTATTACCGTCATTCATTTGGCCAAGTGCCCAGTCAATTGTGGCATCACGATAAGCTACACCACGACGGTTATTATAGGCTGTTGTACCACTAGCAAAGTTATCAACAGCACCAAAAGAAATTCTTGCATTATTTTGTGCAATAACTTCTGTTACAACATTTGCTACAGTTTCCTCTTCGTTATTGTGTGAGATATAGTTCTCTACATATGTAACAGAACTATTTTCATCTGCTACAACTAATACGTGGTTAAATAAAGCTACTTCTGGATCCTCTTGCCAGAAAATCACTTGTAATGGATCTTCAATTTCTACATTTTTCGGAACGTATACAAAAACGCCACCATTCATTAATGCAGCATGTAAAGCTGTTAAGCGATGCTCGTCAATGGAAACAGCATCTTTCATATAGTAACGCTGTACTAAGTCACTATGCTCTTTAATCGCTGTAAAGATATCGGTGAAAATTACTCCTTTATCTTTTAATTCCTGGCTAATTGCAGCATAAGCAACAGAATGGTTACGCTGAATGATAATGTTTTCTGGTAAATTATCTTTATCTAGAAAATCATTAATTTCAGGTGGTAATTCTGTTAAGGACGAAATCTTTTCACCTTGTGCGGTATGCTTGAAACGACTAAAATTCCATTTCCCGATCTTTGTTTTATCTGGTTTTGGCAATTCAAGTTTGTCAACTTGTTCAAGCGCTTGAAGGCGTAATTCTTTCATCCATTCGGGCTCTTGATGATCCCCTGAAAACTGATTTATATAATCTTTGTCATATGGAAGCTTTGTCTCAACAGTCATTTTACCCCTCCTAACGATTACGCTTCTTGCCCGACAGTTTCGTCTTCGATACCTAGTTCTTCTTTAATCCAGTCATACCCTTCTGCTTCTAGTCGTTGTGCTAGTTCAGGGCCACCAGATTTAACAACACGGCCTTGCATCATAACATGTACAGCATCTGGTGTAATATAGTTTAATAGGCGTTGATAGTGTGTAATAATTAAGCAGCCGAAGTTTTCATCACGTAGTTTATTAATGCCTTTTGATACAACTTTTAATGCGTCAATATCTAAACCAGAGTCAATTTCATCTAAGATCGCGATTTCAGGTTTTAATAGCATTAATTGAAGAATTTCATTACGTTTTTTCTCACCGCCAGAGAATCCTTCATTCAAATAACGCTGTGCCATATTTTTATCAATTTCTAGATAATCTAATGCTTCATCCATTTCCTTAATAAACTTCATTAAAGGAATTTCGTCGCCTTCTTCACGACGTGCATTAATAGAAGAACGTAGGAAATCAGATGTTGTTACACCACTAATCTCACTTGGGTATTGCATCGCTAGGAAAAGTCCTGCACGTGCACGTTCATCTACATCCATTTCAAGAACGTCTTCTCCATCAAGTAGAACACTACCCTCTGTGATTTCAAATTTTGGATGTCCCATTATAGCCGAAGCTAAAGTTGATTTACCTGTTCCGTTTGGTCCCATAATTGCATGGAACTCTCCACCTTTTATCGTAAGGTCTACACCCTTTAATATTTCGTTACCTTCAATCGAAACATGAAGATTTTTGATTTCTAGTGTTGATCCTGCCATAACGATACCTCCGTTTACTATTAAATGTTTATTTCTCAAATGGATTTTTATCCATTCTCAATCTATTCTCATTACAATCTTAAAGCATTTCGAATCTATTATCAACCTTTTAAACCATGTATAATATGTATAAAAATTTTACCTACTAGCATTATGCCCCACTTTTCATTTAAGTAAGCTGTTTATAATAAGATTGTTCCCTTTTTTCCAGTATGAATCTTAATGAACAGTAGATAGATTATACCTCGTAAATGTTTTCTCTATAATTACCTCTTCGGAAAAACATTTCGCTTTCCGCGGACTCCCCACGAGCCTCCTCGTGAAACCCACACTGCGGGGTCTCTTAGGCTCGTTTTTCCGCAGGAGTCTTCATGTTTTTCCTTCGCTAGTTTTGTGCTATTTTGCTTCTTATCAATATACTACTGATTAAAACTTGATTGGAGCGTAGAACAGTCGACTCCTGCGGAAAAAACAACAGCTAGATCTGAGCAGGAAGCGTCTTTTACTTCCGATGTCAAGTTGCAGTGCCTACCCCTCGAGGTCATAAGTCAATCCACATTACGCGCACAAAGCGCCACGCCGAGGCTCGGCTTAAGCTTGGCAGATAAGAAACAAAACGTTCTTACTGCATAAGTGCAACTAAGGCTTTCGCCATAAAACTTGGCGAAAAGCCTAGTTTTCTAATCGGGGGTGATCAAGACACTTCCGCTCTTCTATATAGGAAGCTAAAAGCGTTGTCCGCGGCAAAGAAGACACTGTGAAAACGTAAAGTTTGAACAGATGTCGCACCTGTGCCCATGGTTAAAGCGACTGTCTGGAGCGAAAATCAATTCGCAACCTTACGATGCATTATACAGATAATGCGTCGTACTTTTTGGAAAGTTTCTTATGTAAAAGTAAAACTGGTGCTTCATTTTGGAAAGCACCAGTATATTTTTTCTATATATGTTATGTGTGTAACTGACTATCGAGTTCTGCGACAAGATGTTTACATTTTTCATAATCTTTATTTCTCCGTTTTTCCACTGCCATGCGTTTATCTAACTTTCTTCCATACTCCTTATACCCCATGCCATGTGATTGTTGCATTGCTTTCTCCATCTCAGGTGTGTACTCCATACGTAAGCCACTATAAATAGTGAATCATCCTTTCGTTTTATTTACATAAACCATCATATCATCAAGGAGAAACCAAAACAAAACGGATTTAGGAGCATAATTCTTGATACATTTCTAAATGACTCACTGTCTCGCGAATAACAATCAATCTTCTTTACATTTAGCGAATTAATCGTATATACAATGAATTACTCTAAAATCAAAAATTTATTCGCCACCTACTGGAACAACTGCACCTTCATATTCTTCTTTAATAAAGTTTTGGATCTCTTGAGAATGTAAAATATCTACTAGTGTATTTAATGCTTCGTTATTCTTATCTTCAGATTGAACAGCCACAACGTTTACATATTCTGACTCTTCCCCTTCAACAAAGATTGCATCTTCTACTGGATTCAAACCAGCACCAATTGCATAGTTTGTGTTAATGACAACAAGTGTTTCTTCTTCTGATTCATAATACTCCGGTAAAATAGCTGGATCGTAATCCGGTGAAAATGTTAAGTTTTTGGGATTTTCAACTATATCATCAATAGTTGCTTCCGACTTTTTCACACTTTCATCTAAGACAAGTAGTCCTTCTTCTTCAAATAAAGAAAGGATACGTCCATGGTCTGGTACAGAGTTACTTAACAATACTTCAGTACCCTCTGGAATCGCATCAACACTTTCAATGGTTTGAGAATAAACCCCAATTGGCTCAATGTGAATACCACCAATATAGTCAAGGTCATAACCAGTATCATCAATAGTTTGATTTAAAAATGGTATATGTTGGAAATAGTTTGCATCCAAGTCTCCATTAGCTAGGTCATCATTAGGTAGTACATAATCTTCGTATGGTTCAATTTCTAGTGTGATACCCTCTTCCTCTAACAATGGTTTAGCTTCTTCTAAAATTTCTGCATGTGGTACACTAGACGCTCCAACCTTTATCGTATTTTCGTCTGAACTACTTTCGTCTCCACATGCTGTTAGTAAAACAACAATTAGAATTATTATAAATAAAATCCCTTTTTTCATGTTATTTCTCTCCCTTTTTATAATTTATATAATAAAGCAAACTCATTCAGTGGGGGGTTTTCTTTCATCCCCCACTTATACTTCTTTGTTTCTCAAAGTCTTGAAGTGGGGGTCTTACTGCCAGTTAATACGTGATAAATAATTTAAAAAGCTCTTATCGTTTATCCAATTTAGATGAAATATAATCCCCAAGGAATTGGAACAAAAATACAATAATGACGATTACTACAGAACAGATAAATACTAGCTCAAAATCACGCCTCTGAAACCCTGAATAATAAGCATAACTTCCCAGTCCACCAGCTCCTATAGCACCTGCCATTGCGGTATAGCCAATTAGTGCGATAGCCGTTACCGTGAGTCCTGACATTAATGCTGGCATTGACTCAGGTAATAATACCCTGAAAATAATTGTCCTTGTCTTGGCACCCATGGATTGTGCAGCCTCAACCACTCCTTTATCCACCTCTTTTAAAGCAATTTCAACTAATCTTCCATAAAATGGAGCTGCTCCGATAATAAGTGCTGGTAATGCACCATTTGGTCCACGAATAGTGCCCATCAAAAAGTCTGTAAATGGAAATAACAGTAATATTAAAATAATAAATGGAATGGCACGAAATACATTGACAAAACTGGCTACGATTAAGTTAATTACTTTGTTTTGCCATATACCACCTTTATCGGTTAAATAAAGCAATAACCCCAAGAGTGTCCCAAAAACGAAGGTACCAATTAATGCAATAATGGTCATATAAAATGTTTCATAGGTTGCTGTCAGTAACTCTTCAACATCTAAACTTTCCAATAAACTAGTCAGCATTTCGAACCACCTCCACTTCTACCGAGGTTTCATTCGTAATATAGTCAATCGCTTTTTCCATTTCCTTTTTTTCTCCATCTATTTGAACAAACAGTGTCCCATATGGTCCACGTTGTGTCTGTGTTATTTTACCTTGTAAAATATTAAGCTCAATGGAAAACTGCTTAGCTAACTGACTAATTAATGCTTGATTGGTCGTTTCCCCAACAAAATGTAATCGAACAATTTTTCCTTTTTCATACGTACTTACTAAATAGGAAACACCTTCATCTTCCTCATCTGTCCCCATTACCTGCTCCACAAACTTCTTCGTAACAGATTGCTTTGGTCGCAAGAAGACTTCCAAGACATCTCCTTGTTCCACTATTTTTCCGTTTTCCATGACAGCTACCCGATTACAAATTTTACGAATCACATGCATCTCATGAGTAATCAAGATAATAGTGAGGCCTAACTTTTTATTAATATCAACCAATAAATCTAATATAGAATTTGTCGTTTCTGGATCTAATGCTGATGTCGCCTCATCACAAAGTAATACTTTCGGATTGTTTGCTAAAGCACGCGCAATTCCAACCCGTTGCTTTTGTCCTCCGCTTAATTGAGATGGATAAGCATTCTCACGTCCACTCAACCCCACTAAATCGATTAATTCTTGGACTCTTTCCTCACGCTTGGCCTTTGAAATGCCGGCAATCTCAAGTGGAAAAGCAATATTTTCCTTTACCGTCCGTGACCATAATAAATTGAAATGCTGAAATATCATCCCTATTTCTTGTCTGGCCATTCGAAGTTGTTGTGTATTTAATCCAGTTATATCTTCATCATCAATGATAATTCGCCCACTAGATGGCTCTTCTAAACGATTTAATAATCGGACAAACGTACTTTTACCAGCTCCACTATATCCAATTACGCCAAATATTTCGCCATCGTTAATATCTAGGGTTAAATCATCAACAGCTGTAATGGTGTTATCCGATGAAGTAAACACTTTTTTTAAAGCCTGTATGGAAATCATGTATGTTCTCGCCCCCTTATTAGAAAACTTGGTATTCTCCAAGCCATTATGGTGAATACCTTTAGTTGCACTTATGCAGTAGGAAAGTTTTTATACTTTCCTAGCTGCTAAAATAAAAACGCCTTTCTGTAAGAGAACAGAAAGACGTGAAATATACACTCATCAAAGCCTTTTCGTTCTCTCATCTTCCAAAGCACTTGCTTTGCGGGAATTGGCACCTTTCAAATTCGTTCATTTGAAGGTTGCCGCGATATCGTAGGGCCGGTCCCTCCATCGCTCTTGATAAGAGATAACTATTATAATTTAAATTGATAAAGTAAATAATAGCATGCGTTTATGGTGTATGTCAATTAGTTATTGAAACAAATTAGGTTTATATTTCATCAAATACTGATAAATATTACCGATCGATTGAAATGCGTAGACTTTTTCCTTTATCTCATTTCCATCTTTAATGAGTAAACATGGAACACTTTCAATTTGATTCTCCTGCATGAATTCAGGATATAATGATGCATTCATCTCATAAAAAATAGATTGCTGGTGCACAACTTCTATTTTAGTGAGCATTGACTTTGCAAGGCTGCATGTCCCACAGAAAGGGGTATAAATATATAATAAATAATGATCTTGCTTTATTATATCATCTGTAATTTGTTGCAAAAAAATCACCCAATCTAATGAAGAAATTTAGGGTTAACGGCGATATGCCGACTGACAAGTAATGTAGCAAGCACATATTCTGGAGTTTTTGCTACCTCACGAAATTCACTGCTGACGTATAAATGCTCAGCATGTGGGAGCTCCTGTGCTAACTGCTTACGGAGCTTAGTCCCAGAATGATCCTCATCTGTTAATATAAAGACATCTTTCTCATCTAATTGATAGTCATTTAATAGCTCATCTAATCGTTCTACCCCGAGTGTTCCATTTGTACAAACAATCGTGACCTCGTCTGTAATGATTTTTTCAATTTGCTTCTTATCGGTTAACCCTTCCACAATAATAACTTTATCTATTTCTTCAGTAAACATAAATCAACACTCCTAAGAAATAAAAAAACGAAAAGTAAACACAATGAAAGTGAATCTACAATTAATGGGCCCTGGACACTACAGGGTGTGTTCAGGTTCACATCCATCATGACAAGGAAAACTACATCATCAGCACATCGCACAAAGTAAAAAAGTAATTCCTTTGGAAGGCCTCACCTTTTGGTTAATCTACCAATTACGATAGAAATTATGGTTTCTCGCATTATTTATTATTTTTTTACGCCGCAACATCCAGATTATACGTCTTAAAGAGTTATAGCTATAATTTCCGCTCCGGACAGTCGCTTTCACCACGGGCACAAGTGCGACATCTGTTCAAACTTGTTTGTTTTCACAGTGTCTACTTTACCGCGGGTGGCTGTTGAGCCTCCTCATGCTCGTCGTGTTGAAAGCTATACATTGCTGCCGCACTCCTCGCAAAAAAAGACTGCTACTCGTCTTTAGGGGTCTCACTATGCCTCTTCTACTATTCATTAAAATTCATACTGAAAAAAGTAATAAAGGCTGACTACACAATTGTGAGTCAGCCAACATAATTCATTAGTCCTCTTGAATAAATTCTTCATATTTTTCTGCAGTTAGTAAATCATCTAAGTTAGCATCATCAGAAGGCTCTACTACAACCATCCAAGCCTTCTCATATGGTGATTCATTCACAAATTCTGGGCTATCTTCTAATTCCTCATTCACTTCCACTACTTTTCCACTGACAGGAGCATAAAGCTCGGAAACCGTTTTTACAGACTCAACACTTCCAAACGGTTCGTCTGCTTCTATTTCATCGCCTACTTCTGGAAGCTCCACAAATACAATATCCCCTAATTCATCTTGGGCAAAATCGGTAATACCAATACGTACTTTGTCTCCTTCTTTTTTCACCCACTCATGTTCCTCTGAATATAGTAGTTCTTTCGGTAAACTCATTGAAATCCCTCCGTTATTCATTTCATTATTACTATACTAACATACTGTATAGTTTTCTAGTATTTTAACCTATTAAGATAACCATGTTTCCTGAAAAGTTTCCTCTTTAAAACCGACTGTTACTTGATGTCCATCCGTAACAATTGGACGTTTAATCAACATCCCATCTGATGCTAACAACTCCACCATTTCTTCTACTGAAGCATCCTTGATTTTGTCCTTTACGTTTAATTCACGATATTTCTTCCCACTCGTATTAAAAAACTTTTTTGCCGGTAATCCGCTTTTTTCAATAAGATCATGTAGTATGTCTTTTGACGGTGTTTCTTCCACAATATGTATGCTGTTATAATCAATGTTGTGTTCATCTAGCCATTTTTTTGCCTTTTTACATGTACCACAATTTGGGTACCAATAAAACGTTACTGCCATTAGCATTCCCCCTATCATCCTATTACAATTAGTATACCAAAGATTGGACTTTATAGTCGATCAAATTGATAAGAGAAATGAGCCCTTCTGCAAGAATACAGAAGGGCACTTTTTGTTAGACAATA
The DNA here is from genome assembly GCF_010993955.1 of Oceanobacillus halotolerans. GTDB lineage: Bacteria > Bacillota > Bacilli > Bacillales > Amphibacillaceae > Oceanibacillus_A > Oceanibacillus_A halotolerans. The sequence goes on from NZ_WIXL01000011.1 coordinate 80,423, forward strand.
TATTTTTCTTCCTCAATCACTCTTTCAGCAATTTCACGTTTTTTCGCAATGACATTTGTTGGTGTATGACGTGTGAGCTTACGTAAGGATGATAGCATCATACGTAATGTATCTCCTTCTTCAACTGCAATGAGAGTTTCTTTAGCATCCGCCTCAATACGGTTAAAGGCTTCTTGGACATATACTTGTGTATAAAGTAATTTTTGTTTATTTTTCACTTCACCAGATTGATTGATTGCTTTTTCCGTACGTAAGATAGCAGATTCCATGTTATAAACTTCCGCTACCATATCCGCAAGATTTACTAAGATTTCCTGCTCGTTTTCTAATTTTTGCATATATTTTTGTGCTGCCAAACCTGCACCAAGGAGAACTATTTTCTTTGCATTCTTAAGTAAATATTTTTCTTGTTCTAATGGTTCTGTACCTGGTTCTTCTGGCATCATCATCATTAATTCTTCCTGCAAACCTTGTGCCTTTTGAAGTAGTGGTAATTCACCTTTCATTGCTTTTTTCATTAATGTACCTGGCACAAGTAGACGATTGATTTCATTTGTTCCTTCAAATATACGGTTAATTCTGGAATCCCGATACATACGCTCCACTTCATATTCTTGCATAAATCCATATCCACCATGCATTTGAACAGCTTCATCTACCACATAATCAAGACATTCTGTTGCTGTATATTTATTCATGGAGCACTCAATTTGATATTCTGCGATGGCTTTTGCTATTTCTCGGCCATCCTTTAGTTGCTCATCTGTTAAGGAACCCATTCGTTGTTCAAATAGGCCTACTGTACGATAAACCGCACTTTCATTTGCATAGATGCTAGCTGCCATGGTAGCTAATTTCTCTTGTGTTAAGCTAAAACTAGAGATAGGTGTACCAAATTGTTTTCGTTCATTCACATACTTTGTGGCAACTTCTAGTCCTCGTTTTGATCCTCCAACACCACCAATTGCTAACTTATAGCGTCCAACATTCAAAATGTTAAATGCAATCTTATGGCCTTTTCCTTTTTCTCCAAGTAAATTCTCCACTGGAATTTCGGCATCTTCTAAAACAAGTGTTCTTGTGGAGGAACTTTTAATTCCCATTTTCTTCTCTTCTGGTCCTGTAGAGACACCAGGGAAATCACGTTCCACAATAAATGCAGTGAAATGCTCTCCATTAATTTTAGCATAGACAACAAAGACATCAGCAAAAGCAGAGTTCGTAATCCATTGTTTTTCCCCATTTAAAATATAATGAGTACCTGCGTCGTTTAATTTTGCTGATGTTTTTGCACCTAATGCATCAGATCCTGAGCCTGGTTCTGTTAATGCATACGCAGCAATTAATTCACCAGTAGCCAATTTCGGTAAATATTTTTGCTTTTGTTCCTCATTTCCAAAAAATACAATTGGCAAGGAACCAATACCAACATGGGCACCGTGTGTGATCGAAAATCCTCCGGCTGGCGCGAATTTTTCTGTTATTAAAGAAGAACTTATTTTATCTAAAGCAAGGCCACCATACTCTTCTGGAACATCTGCACCTAACAGACCTAGCTCCCCTGCTTTTTTTAGTAAATCAACAGAATGATCAAATTCATGATTTTCTAGATTATCAATTTTCGGTACTACTTCCCCATTTACAAAGTCCTCTGTCGTTTTAGCAATCATTTTATGCTCATCTGTAAAATCCTCTGGTGTAATGACATCTTCACCAGTTATATCTTCAACTAAAAATCCCCCACCTTTAAACAACTTTTCTTTCGTTTCACTCATTTATGATCCAATCCTTTCTATTTGTTTGTTTTGGGAAGGCTCTTTTCGCACACTTTGTTGTTTTCTACGACGCATAATGTATATTGTGCGCAGTAAATGATGTTTAGAGCATTTATTCGTTTCGGAAATATACTTCGCTTTCACCAGGGGCATAAGTGCGACATCTGTTCAAACTTATGTTTTCACAGTGTCTTCTTTACCGCGGGTGTCCCGTAAGCCTCCTCGTGCTAGCGCCCTGTGGGGTCTCACCGATCTCCTACTTCCCGCAGGAGTCTTCGTGTTTTTCCTCTGCTAAGTTGTGCTGCCCTCATTTTTATCATTACTATTGACCATATAACAGTTGATCAAAGCGAATGATAGACATTGTCAATATTGTGCCTTTTTAATTTAGAAAACTATTCGAAGCTGTGGAAAATGCGAGACTCCTACGGGAAAAGGAACAGTCTGAAGACCCCACAGCGAGCGCATTTTGCTCGCGAGGAGGCTGAAGCGTTCCCCGTGGAAAGCGAGTGTTTTCCACAGCGTTGGTTTAACACTCACCTTATAAAGAATGTAAGGAAGCTATGCCAAACATTTGCAGCGTATAATCCATCTTATATGCATGAGGTTTCATACCTGATATCAACAATCTTTGCGAAAACAGCCTTTGAGAAACTAATTTTCCATATATCACACAGGATGAATGCATCAATTACAAGAGTTCAAATACACCTGCAGCCCCCATACCACCACCAATGCACATGGTAACGACACCAAATTGAACATTTCGGCGTTTCATTTCATAGGCAAGACTTAAAGTTAGCTTTGTTCCCGTACATCCTAATGGGTGTCCTAATGCAATCGCACCCCCATTAACATTAACAATTGCAGGATCTAAATTAAGTGCATCGATTACGCGTAGAGATTGTGATGCGAATGCTTCATTTAATTCAAATAACCCGATATCAGAAAGTTCTAGGCCAGCAATTTTTAGTGCTTTTGGAACAGCCTCTACTGGACCAACTCCCATAATTTCTGGTTCAACACCTGCTACTGCAAAGGAGTGAAATTTCACTAATGGTTGTAATCCTTCTGCTTCTGCTTTTTCACGGTCCATGACAAGAACAGATGCAGCACCATCACTCATTTGCGATGCATTTCCTGCAGTTACCGTCCCTTTTGCATGAAATGCTGGACGTAATTTTGCTAACACTTCTGTTGACGTTCCAGGACGAACCCCTTCATCCATATCAAATGTCATCGTTTTCTCTTCAATTTTATTGTTCTCTCCAACAAACCAATTCGTTACCTCAACAGGTACAATTTCGTCTTTAAATTTACCTTCTTGAATTGCCTTAGCAGCTCGCTCATGACTTTGAACGGCAAATTTATCCTGATCTTCTCGTGAAATGGAAAAACGATTTGCCACTTCTTCGGCTGTATGGCCCATCCCCATATAATAACCTGGTGCATCTTGAACCAGTTTTGGGTTAGGCTTTACTACATGACCTGGCATTTCAACAAGACTCATTGACTCTGCTCCACCTGCGATGATTGTATCACTTGCTCCTACCATAATTCGTTCTGCTCCGTAAGTAATACTTTGCAAACCAGAGGAACAATAACGATTAATCGTAATACCTGGAACAGCTTGATTCAAACCAGCAAGACCAGCAATATTACGTGCCATATTCATTCCTTGCTCTGCTTCTGGCATGGCACAACCAATAATGACATCATCAATATTTCCGTTATAATTCCCTGCTCGTTTTAACGTTTCCTTTATTGTTAATGCCGCTAAATCGTCAGGCCTTGTATTTGCTAATGATCCCTTTTTTGCTTTTCCTACAGGGGTTCTGGCACCTGCTACAATAACTGCTTCTCTCACATTTCTTCCCCCTCTTTCAAATTAGTTCCGTAATGGCTTTCCTTTCAGTAACATGTGTTGCATTCTTTCTTGTGTTTTTGGTTCTCCTATTAAACTTAAAAAGGCTTCACGTTCTAAATCTAGCATTACCTGTTCATCAATTAAGGTTCCTTCTTTAATCCGGCCACCTGATAAGACATAGGCTAATTTTTCAGCAATTTTCACATCATGATCTGATGCATACCCACTAAATTGTAGTGACTTTGCTCCAAGTACCATAGCAGCATAGCCAGGGTCTCCTACGACTGGGATTTTCTCTCTTCTTGGTGTACGGTATCCAGCATTTTGTAATGCAAGTACCTTTTGCTTCGCATCATGCAGCAAATGATCTGGATTTGCACTGATACTATCTTTTTGATCTAAGAAGCCATTTTCCCTTGCTTCAGCAGCTGATGTTGACACTTTTGCCATCGCTACTTTTTCAAAGACATCATTTGCAATTTTCGTTAAATCAATATCTACTCCTTTAGGCAGATTGCGAAGTTCCTTTAAGTAAAGTTCCTTCGTTCCACCACCACCTGGAATTAATCCGACACCAAATTCAACAAGACCCATGTATGTTTCAGGTGATGCTTGAATGGCAGCTGCTGGTAAGGAAACTTCCGCACCACCACCTAATGTCATATTAAATGGTGCTGTCACTACAGGTTTTGGTGAATATTTAATATTCATTGCCATGTTTTGAAATTGGCGTACAACCATATCTAATTCAAAAAAGTTAGCATCCTGTGCTTCCATAAGCATCATGCCAAGGTTAGCACCGACACAGAAGTTTTTCCCTTGGTTTCCAATGACAAGTCCTTCAAAATTCTTATCTACTTCTCCGATTGCAAAGTTAACCATTTGAATAATATCAAGTCCAATTGCATTACTTTGTGAGTGGAATTCTAAACCTGCGACCCCATCTCCTAAGTCTATTAAACTAGCACCCGTATTCTTTTTAATGACCCCTTTAGCATCTTTTAATCGCTTGATATTAATCTCTTTTGGATTAAATTGTTGTTGTTTATATTCGCCTTGATCATAGTAATAAACATTACCTTTATCTGATTTGTAAAACGACTCATAACCATTATCGATCATCGTTTGGATCCATTCTGGAATACTTTCCCCTTCTTTTTGCATCCGTTCTACACTTTTTGCTAATCCGATTGCATCCCATGTTTCAAATGGACCTATTTCCCAGCCGAACCCCCATTTCATCGCATCATCAATGGAGACAATATCATCAGCAATCTCACCAACAAGTTCTGCTGAATAAAGTAATGTCGGTTTTAAAATAGACCAAATAAGATCTCCTGCACGATCACCTTTAGCAGATACAAGCGCTTTCAATTTACGATGGGAACCTTTTTCCTGTTTGACCATCTCCACTGCTGGTGTTTTTAACTTTTTACGGTCCTCATATTCAAATGTCTCAGGATTCAACTCATATATCGTGCTACTGCTACCATCTTTTCCTTTTTTCTTCAAGAAAAATCCTTGGCCACTTTTAGCACCAAGCCAACCGTTTTCTTGCATCTTCTCCATGAATGATGGAATAGCAAATATTTCTTTTTCGTTTCCTTCTACTTGATCATAGACATTTTTGGCAACATGAATAAATGTATCTAATCCAACTACATCTAATGTACGGAAAGTTGCACTCTTTGGACGCCCAATCATTGGTCCTGTTACAGAATCTACCTCCCCTACACTATAACCACCATTTAACATTTCTCTCACGGTGACCAATAAGCCGTACGTACCAATTCGATTTGCAATAAAGTTTGGTGTATCTTTTGCTTCTACTACACCTTTACCTAACACATCTTCAGCAAATGTTTTCATAAATGCCAACACATCAGGATCTGTATCCTTTGTAGGAATAACCTCCAACAATTTTAAGTAGCGTGGTGGATTAAAAAAGTGTGTACCAAGAAAATGCTTACGGAAATCCTCTGAACAGTCTGCAGCCATTTCTTCTACTGATATCCCAGATGTATTTGAACTAACAATCGTACCAGGTTGTCGGTATTGATCCACATTAGCAAATACTTTCTTCTTAATGGATAGGTTTTCTACAACAACCTCAATGATCCAATCCACATCTTTCAATTTTTCCATATCATCTTCCATATTACCGACTTCGATTAAATCAAGGCTTTTCTTTGTTGTAATTGGCGATGGTTTTTGTTTTAATAGCGCTTTTTTACTTTCCGATGCAATGCGGTTTCGTACTACCGGGTCATCCAAGGTTAACCCCTTTTTAGCTTCTTCTTTCGTTAGCTCCCGTGGTACAATGTCAAGCATTAATGTCGGTATACCAACGTTTGCCAAGTGAGCAGCAATACCAGACCCCATCACACCAGAACCTAATACAGCCGCGCGCTTGATAGTCTGCTTCATATTTATCCCCCTATCCTTTTTTGAATGAATACTCATTCATTTTACGTGATAAAGAAAACTTGGCTATTGCCAAGTACAAGTGCTAACGCTGTTAAGCATTACACCTACCTTGGTTTCAAAACTTTAGCATATCCTCTTTCACACTAAAATTTTATCTTTCCAAGTCATTCCATCATATTTACTATCTATATTCTACTATAAAATAATTTCTGACATTTCGCAATAAAAAATAATAAAAAATTAATTAATTGTAATTTTTAATAATTGATTGGCTTTGAAAACATAGGCTGTTTTCTAAAAGTTTGTTGCTCTTACAAGTATAAATCTTCTAGTTGATGTATGATGCAAAGTAAATAGTGCTGTTGATTTCCGCTACGGACAGCTGCTTTCACCACGGGCATAAGTGCGACATCTGTTCAAACTCTCTTTTGTCGTTTTCACAGTGCCTTCTTTACCGCAGGCACGGCCTCAGCTTACTCAGAAGCAAAAAGCGCTTCTTGCGGGGTCTTCGGACGCGTGCTATTCCTACAGGAGTCGACTGTCCTTCGCTCCAAAAATTTCTTATAATTTCCTGGCTGGAGTGATGAGAAAAAACTGGCACAATCCATGCCAGTTTTTATCTAATGATTTTTCTATATTTCAGGCATTGGGGTTGGTGTTGGATCAATATCATTACCACTATATATTTCATCAATAAAGTTTCTTATATCAATCAAGGATTCTCCTTCTTCATATTTTGCTACAGCAGTCTCAGCGATTTCAATACATATCCCACAACCGAATCCCATACTATCTAATGTTGCGATATTTCCTTCAAATTGATCAACAAAACAATGGGTATTGTTTTCATGACCATCACTCTCATAACAACCACAATAACATGGCATATAGTCTAGAACATCTGCATACTGTATAGCTAGCTCATAAGCGTTTTCAACTCGAGGGTTATCTACTTCTTGAAAGAATTGAACCATCATTGGGGACCATGCTTCTCCATCTATATTATAGGAAAGGCCTTCTAATGATTCATCAATGACATGATCAGTAGAATTATGTTCTGTATTCTCTTGCTCATTCGAACAGGCTACAAGTGCAACAACCAATAGACTAAATAAGAAAATATATCTTTTCATTTTTTGTACCCCTTCTTGTGATTTTCTTCTATTATAATATCGAATAATCCAATCTTTTGGGTGTAAAAATGTGGACAAATTTCAACATATAGGGATCGTAATCATTTCTATTTACAAATCGTAATCATTACGATAATATGAATGAAGATTACTTATTGATAATAGAAAGGAACGCTATCATGAAATTAATGCAAGCTATTTTAATCGTTATTATCCTTTCGTTAACTATGTTTGGTTGTACATCAGATAATAAAGAATCAGCCAATGATACGATAATAATTCACACGTCGGTCTACCCGATCCAATATATAATAGAACGAATTGGCGGTAATACAGTTCAGGTCGAATCGGTATATCCACCTGGTGTCGACGCGCATACGTATGAACCTACATCAAAAGAAATGACGGATATTGCAAAAGGCGATGCTTTCATCTATTTAGGGGAGGGACTAGAAGGTTTTGCGGAAACTGCTGCTGAGGCCTTAGCTGAACAAGACTTAGTATTTATTGAACTTGGGAAATTTGATGACCTTTTCCATATGGAAGAAAACAACACACATAAAGAAGAAAATGAACACAAGCATGATGCACATGATGGACATAACCATGGTGATCACGATCCGCATATTTGGTTAGATCCGATTCGAATGATGGAAATGGCTAGTATTTTAAAAGAGACATTAATGGAAATCAATCCTGCCGGTGAAGCAACATATACAGAAAATCATCTTCAATTACAGGATGATTTAGAGAAGTTAGACGAAGAATATAAACAAATATTCCAAACGAAGGAAAATAAAAATATTCTAGTTTCTCATGCAGCTTATGGGTATTGGGAAAAACGATATGGTTTAAAGCAAATTGCCATCAACGGACTTTCTTCTAGTAGTGAGCCATCCCAAAAGGATCTAACAAAAATCATTGAACAAGCTGAACAATATAATTTAAATTATATTATTTTCGAGCAAAACAGCTCTAATCGTGTTTCTGAGATTATCCAAGATCACATCGATGCAAAGGCAATGCAAATTCATAACTTAGCTGTACTAACTGAAGAAGATATAAAAGAAGGTAACGATTATCTATCCCTTATGTATGATAACCTAGCCGTCCTTGACCAAGTAACTAATTAAAGACAAATTTCAAGGAGTGACTGTCACCTATGATTACGATGAAAGATGTTAGTTTTCATTATGAGAATAAAGATGTGTTAAAGAATATTAATTTTGAGATTCCCCGTGGTGCATTTATGGGACTTGTTGGACCAAACGGCGGTGGGAAAACGACTCTAATAAAATTAATTTTAGGGCTGCTTAAGCCAGATAAAGGAGACATTTTTCTGTTTGGTGAACCAATCCATAAATTTAAAGCATGGAACAAAATTGGCTTTGTCTCCCAAAAGTCTAACTCCTTTAACAAAGGCTTCCCTGCAACTGTTTATGAAGTTGTTTCCATGGGCTTAACTGCTAAAATTGGCTATTTCAAATTTCCAACGAAGAGGCATAAACAAAAAGTCCTACATGCAATCGATCAAGTTGGGATGAAAGAATATACCTATGAAAATATTGGTAATTTATCTGGTGGACAACAACAACGAGTCTTTATTGCACGATCACTCGTTAGTGAACCTGAATTACTAATATTGGACGAACCAACAGTCGGGGTGGACTATGAAAATGTACAACGATTTTATGAGTTATTGCATGATTTAAATACGAAAAAAAATATAACGTTATTACTTGTTACGCATGATACAGGAACAATGACCGAGTACGCGACAGATATTGTTTGCTTAAACCAAACTCTACATTTTCATGGGGATCCAGAAGCTTATTGTTCGTTAAGTGAAACAGAACTTTCTAAATTTTACGGGCACCCTGTCAATCTCGTCACACATGAACATTAACAGTTGGAGGAAACACGATGTTAGCAGATATCATACAATTTGACTTTTTACGCAATACATTCTTAACAGGAATAATAGTTGGAATTATTGCACCACTACTAGGTACGTTTATTATTGTTAGACGTTTATCTTTAATTGCCGACGCCTTATCACATGTCACATTAGCTGGTATTGCATTTGGTTTATTATTAGAAAAGAAATATATGGTAACACTCTCCCCTTTATATAGTGGGATGGCTTTTTCTGTTATGGGTTCTATTTTTATTGAAAAGCTACGACGTGTCTATCAAGCCTATCAAGAATTAGCTATACCGATTATTTTATCGGGAGGTGTAGGTTTAAGTGTTATCTTTATCTCTCTAGCAGATGGGTTCAACACAGACTTATTTAACTATTTATTTGGTTCTGTTTCGGCCGTTAGCAAAAATGACTTTCTAATGATTACTGGAATTTCTATCGTCATCATGATTGTAATTACCCTGTTTTATAAAGAATTATTTTCCTTGTCCTTTGATGAAGAACATGCAACTGTATCAGGGATCCATGCAAAATGGATTCACTTACTATTTATTGTCTTGACTGCTTTAGTAATCGCAGTATCCATTCGCATTGTTGGTGTGCTCCTCGTATCTGCATTAATGACATTGCCTGTGGCTGCAAGTATGCGAATTGCCAAAGGATTTAAACAAATGATCGGTTTCTCCATTGCATTTGGCGAAATTGCTGTTATTATAGGATTAATAAGTGGTTATTATTTCAGTATCCCACCTGGGGGTACAATTGTGATGGTAGCCATTATCATTTTATTACTTTCTATTAGTGTAAAACGGATAACGTTTCGAACACAAAGAAAGAGGGATCGTAAATGAATAGGGATGAAGCAATCGATCTATTAAAACAAAAAGGCTATAAAGCAACTGGTAAACGAAAAGATATTCTTTGGTTTTTTGAAGAAGCAGATGGATATCGAACTGCAAAGGATCTTACCCGTTTTATGGAGAATAATTATGAAGGGATTAGCTATGATACAATCTACCGAAACCTACATCTATATCATGATGTAGGCATTTTAGAAGCGACTGAACTAAATGGCGAAAAGCATTTTCGGATGAATTGTACGAAACACCATCATCACCATTTCATCTGTAAAGATTGTGGGAAAACAAAGGAAATCGCTGTATGTCCAATGGATGATGTAATAAATGCTCTTTCTAATTACACAATAGAAGATCACAAGTTTGAAGTATATGGCTTATGCCCAGCATGTAAAACCGCATGACACAAAAAGCGTATATCCTTATAGGTATAGGTGGTATGATTGGTGCTATTGGCCGGTATAGCCTGTCCCTTTTATTTGCCAATGCAGCGATTTTTCCATATGGAACGATAGTTGCTAACCTAATCGGGTGTTTTCTTCTTAGTCTATTACTGAACCATCCAACTATAAAACAAAAGCTGTCACCGGAGCTTTTTATGGCGTTAGGAACAGGAGTCATTGGCTCCTTTACAACATTTTCTACCTTTTCTGTAGAGACCATACAACTTTGGGACACATCTGAACTTTTAGCAATTGCCTATGTGTTGATCAGTGTCATTGCTGGTTTACTTTTTAGTTTGCTAGGTTATACATTAGCTAACAGGAAGAGGTTTTAGAAAATGAGCTTTTTATATGTTGCCCTAGGAGGATTTGTTGGCAGTATCCTTCGAGGGTATATTGCCATCAAATTTAATAAGCGATTAATTGGTACCTGGATTGCAAATGTTAGTGGATCCATCATGTTAGCATTTCTTCTTCATTATTATAGAATCGACATACTCCCCTCTGAGCTTTGGTTTGTTTTTGGGATTGGCTTTTGTGGTGCCTATACGACTTTTTCCACATTCGGTCATGAAACACTCCAATTACTCATTAACGAGGAATTCCGTAGTGCCATCTTTTATGTCATCAGTTCATTCCTTATTTCGATTTCCAGTGTTATTCTCATCCTCCTACTACTTTCTAATTAGAATTCTCATTACCAATTAACTTATGAATCCTTTAATGTTGTCTTAATCTTGCTCATAACTTCCTGTAGCTGTCGCACTTCTTCATCTTTTACTTCTAGCTCCCCATACCTCACCTTTTGATACACATCTAGTTCCGAATCAATACCGATCCGTTTAACCCACTCCTCTACTGTTTCAGATGGTTTACGAGCAAATGGACTATCTGCAAGACGATGCTCTAACTGATACACCATTTTGCGGACAGGATGAGTTGGACGTTGTTTATAGTTTCGAAATATCCGTTTCAGAAAATGGTCCTTCTCTTTTTTAACTTGATCCAACTGTTCGTAGCTAACATGATTATCTTGGACTTGACCAGGTGTTACTGCAAATTTTCTTTTCCATTGTCTTGCAATTAGATATAGCACTACTGCCGCAATCACTAGGATAATTCCCCAGATGATATAGGGGATAATAACTTCTATTAACGGCGTATCTCCTGTTTCTCTACTCTCAAAGATTCTTTCTCCCTGTTCGATTATGGACTGTGAAGAATCTTGTTCCATTGGTTCAAATGTAATCACTATCGACTCTAGGATGTTAGCAATAAAGGTAGTAACAATACCTAATATATAGGTTATTCCTTGCCACACTTTCGTTAAGACAAAACGAGCTATATCAAAAGTATATAACAAGGACACCGCACCAACTAAAAACATAGCCGCAATAAAAAGTCCTAAAGAATAATTCATTTGGGTACGATCTGATTTCTGTATGACAGATAAGTGTCCACTAATATACCCAAAAATGAGAATCAAAAACTGAATAAAAACAAAGATGATAATTTCGATATCCGGAATAAAAAGCATTAATCCAATCGAAAGAAATAATGTCAATTTAAGATACATATTTTCTCGTTTCACATCATCTTCGTTTCGAATATTCATATACCGCCACGTTAATACACTAGCAAATAAAACCGTTAAAAATAAAGGAAATCCAACTAAATAAAAACAGATACCAATGAGCGGTGCAGTGAAGATATACCACATATAACTTCGCGTTACATACGTATAAACCGAAAACACAATGCACGTAAGAATGGCGATTCCAATATAGCCCCAATATGGTATCCAATTATAATTCAAGTACATAATCGGTAATGTTACGAAAAAAAGAAGGATTGCCTCACTCATATAATGATAAGCATATAGGATTATTCTTTGTTTAGGTTGCATGCTGTATTGCATCCTTTCCCCATCGTTTCATGGCAGCAGAATCACCAATTCTTTCAATATGAACAATATGATGTTGCATCCGTTCCCAAGACTTGAGGGTCGATATCGCCTCTTCTGGAATATCTCCAATTAATACAACGGTTTTTGGTTTTAAAAATTGGTGTCCTATACGATGAAGCATTTGATGAAAAGGAATCATCATCGGTTGTTGATGGATACGTGCCAACATTTCTAGCGCATGGACATAGTGTGTTTTCCCTTCCCCTTCTGGTAAATGGAGATAAGGTACTTTACCAGGTTTTCTGGCGTTTATTGCTATTTCAAACGGAAACCCTTTATCTGTTAAATACTGACATAAATAGGCTGTATATGCTATGTTATCCTCCATGTCGCTACTTACTTCATTCCAAGAAAAACTGTTTTTTGTCCCTACATTAACGAGAAAAACATAAGACATGTCGACTACATTTTCATATACATTTGTTTGCAATTCTTGTGTTTTAACAGATGCTTTCCAATTGATACGATGAAATGGATCACTATATTGATAATCTCTTGTGCCAAGCATGCTTTGTGTGTCTTCAAATGGAGAAAATGGGCTTCTTTGTGCACCAGGTGTTAATTGAAAGCTTGCTTCTATTCCTTGAATTGGTTTAGGTTTTGGAAATACGACAAACTCTAGATAAAAAAATGGGTTAAATTTTAAGGTAATATGATCAAAATGAAATAAATGAGGAAATGTGTACTCAATGTTTCGAATTCTAGCTACTCCTCTTTTGGTTGCACGAATAGGAATTTCAATAGTTGTCTTTCGCTTTCCAATAATAGATAATGGGATCCTTAATTGACTTCGATGCCTATCATGATCAACGACATAGTCAAAAGCATCCACCGTTTGATCGATTCGAAATTGTAAATGACCATTTATCATTGGAAAAATGGATCGATTTTCTAATGTAACTGGTAATACACTATTCTCATCTACAAATAACCGAATAGATTTGCGGGGGTTTTTTAATTCCAGCCTTTTATCAATTGTATGATTATACAGTTTATTTAATAGTAAATAAGCAACAAACAGCCCAATGACCATAAAAAGAATCGAACGTTGCATGATAAAACCAATTAAAGCAAGAATGACAATTGCTGTTACTAGATAGTCCATATTTTTTGTATAGTCATAACCAAATTCTTTACGCCACATCATGAAGAGGGCATCCCTTCTTCAACTGGCACAGGAACTTCAGCTAAAATTTCTTCTACTACTTGTTGCGGTGTTTTTTTAATAGCCCCATCCATCGTTAATATGAGTCGATGCTCAAACACAAATGGGATAAGTGTTTTAATATCTGCTGGGGTAACATAATTTCGTTCTTCCATAAATGCACGGGCTTGTGCTGCACGCATTAATGCAAGAGCACCCCTTGGACTAATACCAAGTTCAACATCACGATGCTCCCTTGAATGGTGGACAAGCTGTAATAAATAATCGGATACAATGTTTGATAACGTAGCTTGCTTTACATTCTCTTGAATGGACTGTATATCTTCTAAAGTCAATGATGCCTTGAGGTCTACTAATGGATCCCTTGTGCGATATGTATGTAAAATTCGTTTTTCTTCCTCTTTTGAAGGATAACCAAGATCAATTTTAAACAGAAAACGATCTAGCTGTGCCTCTGGTAATGGAAACGTACCATAATTACTTTCAACAGGATTTTGTGTTGCAATGACGAGAAATGGCCTGTTTAACTTAACTGTTTCTCCATCAATGGTGGATTGGTACTCTTCCATGACTTCTAATAGACTTGATTGTGTTTTTGGTGTAGCTCGGTTAATTTCATCTGCTAAAAAAACATTGGTTACAACTGGACCAACTCGCATTTGGAATTCCTGCGTTTTTGGGTTGAAAAAGCGAATTCCTGTTACATCACTTGGAAGAACATCTGGTGTAAATTGCACTCGGCTATATTCTCCATCAATCACACGAGCAAAACTTTTTGCTAGCTTTGTTTTTCCTGTGCCTGGCACACTTTCTAGCAAAATATGACCTTCAGCCAATAAAGCAACAAACAATAAGTCAATGACATCTTCTTTCCCAAAAATGACTTGGTTCAATGTATCTTTAGCCTGCTTCATCTTTTCTAATTCCATCATATGTCAACCTCTCTATTTGTCAGTGGAATGAATTCGTCAAAATAAATGTTAGATAATTAATACTATTATTACATATCTTTCTCATGAAAAAAAGGGTAAATCTTAAGTTAAAATCTTTCCTCATGTTTATTGATCTTTTATCATATTTATTTTAAGAACGGGATTAGGGACAAGTTAGACAGGAGACATTAACATGATAAAACGATTTTTTGCAATACTGTTTGGCAGTACCTTTATTGCAATCGGTGTGAATTATTTTGTTGTACCACATCACCTTGTTGATGGTGGAATCATTGGCCTTGGTCTAATCTCAAAATACGCATTCGATCTAAAACCAGGTTTCATGATTATTTTGCTGAGTATTCCATTATATTTTATTGCATTTCTTCGTTTTCGTACTTATTTTTACAATGCATTACATGGTTTATTGGTTTCATCCTTTTTTATTGATTTATTTCATCCTATCGCAGCATGGAATACATCAACTCCTATTTTAATTAGTTCCCTATCTGGCGGACTATTTATTGGGATAGGTGTTAGTACACTATTATTAACAGGGACAAGCACCAGCGGAACAGATCTGCTTGCATTAATGATATCCACATCAAGAAGTGTGAATGTTGGAATTATTACGATGATTATTGATGCCAGTGTTATTTTATTAGGTTGGTTTATCATCCATGAAACAACTATTCTTTATTCCGGATTAATGGTAACCATGAATAGCTTAACCATCTATACCGTTAATCGTTATTTTGATTAAATAACTCCCACTTACAATAAATGGAGAATTAGCTTGTAGAGTAAGTGGGGAGTTTTTTCATTTGTATAAATCAACTTATAGGACCTAGCAGATCGGTTAGCTTGAGGAGGCTCAACAACTACCCGCGGCAAAGAAGACACTGTTAAAACAAGCAACGTGAGTTTGAACACTTGTGCCGAAGTGGTGAAAGCGAAGTGTGTTAAGGCTGTTATTTAACTTTTCTGTTCCTTTTTAGCTTGTTCCTTTTTTAGCATCCGTAAGAAGGCAACAACGATAATTAACAAAATAACCGTGAACGGCAATGCAGAAATGAGGGATGCTGTTTGTAATGCATCTAACCCACCAGCTAATAGTAGCACAACCGCAATGGCGGTAATAAGAATCCCCCAAAGAATTTTAACAAACAATGCAGGATTTAAACTACCTTTTGATGACATACTTCCTAAAATATAGGTTGCAGAGTCTGCAGATGTCACTAAAAATGTATAGATCAATAGGATAGACAATAAGGACAATATGGTAGATAACGGAAGATCCCCATATGTCTCAAACAATGCCACAGCAACATCCTCATTAACTGCTTCTGCGATAGCAGTGCCCTGATTTAAATCACTAAAAATGGCAGTTCCGCCGAATACCGCAATCCATAAGCAGGCAATAACCGGTGGAACAACCAATACACCGAACACAAATTCTCGAATGGTTCTCCCTCTCGATACACGTGCAACAAAAGCACCAACAAAAGGAGACCATGCGATGGCCCATGCCCAATAGAATATGGTCCAATCACGTACCCATGTACCACCTTGATATGGTGTTAAACGCAAACTATACTGCACAAAATTTGTTAAATAATCTCCTAGGCCTAATACGAATGAATTTAAAATAAAAACGGTTGGACCAGCGAAAAAGACAAATAAAAGTAAGACAAGACAAAGGCCTAAATTTAGATTACTAAGCCATTTAATCCCTTTATTCAAGCCTGTACTTGAGGAAATTAAATAGGTCACAAGCATAATCCCAGCGATAGCCATTTGAATCCAAATAGTATTTGGGATATCAAAAACATTTTTTAATCCACCATTCATTTGCAAGATTCCAAGACCTAATGATGTGGCAACCCCCATAACAGTCGCAATAACCGCTAAAGAATCAATTGTATTGCCTACCACTTTATTCAAACCGACAACTGGTTCAATCGCTGTGGAGATCAAACCACGTTTATCCTGCCTAAATTGGAGAAAGGCAATAATTAAGCCAACAATCGCAAAGACTGACCATTGACTAACACCCCAGTGAAAGAAGGAATATTGCATTGCTACTCGGGCTGCTTCTTCTGATTGTGGTGCTACTTCAGGGAATGGTGTAATAAAAAAGTGACTCATCGGTTCAGCCACACCCCAAAATACAAGTCCTGCACCAAATCCTGCCGAAAAAAGCATCCCAATCCAAGTAAAGAAAGGATACTCTGGTCGTGATTTGGCAGGGCCTAATCGTAGTTTACCATATTTACTAATCGATAGCCCAATTAAAAAGAGCACAAACACGAATACAGCTATTAAATAAAACCAACCAAAATTGACGGTTGTAAAATTAAATAATGCGTTTGCAACTTCCCCAAATCGAACAGGCATAATTGCACCAACAAGCACTAATAGTAAAATAACAGTTGCAGAAACATAGAATACGGCATTTTTATAGGAACGTCTTTCCATTACCAAAATCCTTTCCGTCACATTGTAATGAGAAAAAATGTCTATCGGTTAGTTTCCTATAAATCCACATATTTATACAATTAAAAGATGACCCTCCTCATAGAGAAAGTCATCTTTTCATTACACTTTATATTTTGTTAAATAAACCATACTTCCGTTTAAAACGATTTAATATTTTGATCCAAGCTTTACTAAAAAGAAATAGAAAAAATACATTTGATAATGCATGTGCTAAATCGAAATAAAAGCTCGTACTATTATATAGTAAAATCGTCTTCCAGTTTACTTCTTGAATAACGCCTATAATAAACCACAAATTCATGAACCATCCAAAAAGAAATCCCATTACCAAACCATAAACACATCTACCAAACATGCTTTTCATGATCCACGTATAACGCAACGAACCAGCTATCAGTCCTATCATCCCCCAGGCATACATTTGCCATGGGGTCCATGGACCTTGTCCTAAAAATAAATTCGAAACAATGGCTGCTAGTACTCCGATGACAAAGCCACTTTGTGGACCTAACACAATAGCTGCCACGATCACGACAAATGTAGTTGGTTGCACACTTGGTAAAGCACTGAAAGGAACACGGCTTACTGCAGCAATTGCTCCCAAAATCGCTAACATAACTAATTCTCTACTTGTTATCTTTTGCTTGGAGAATCGAATCATAAAAGGCATAAAAGAAGCAATCATAATTAAAAAACTTAATAAGATATAATGACGTGTATTCCATAATGGAAATCCGATTAAAATCACTAAGATAATGAAAGATATACAGATTAAGACCCACTTTGATTTTGCCATGTTTTCTTCGCCTCCTCTAATGTCACAGCAGAAGGAACATGACTATCACGTGTAATTCGACTTATAGCAGTAGTATAATACGCATTTTCTAAGAAAAATTCCCTTGTGTTTTCTGTCACCGTAATATTACCTTGAAATAGCATACTACATTTTGTCGTATGTTTCGCAGCAAATTCGATATCATGTGTGACCATTATAACCGTTAAACCTTCCTCTACTAAGTCCGTAATTAACTCGCCAAACTCATCTTTAAAATCTGGATCCATTCCTTTTGTCGGCTCATCAATCAGTAGTAATGAAGGGTTAGTTAACAATATCCCTATTAATGCCGCCTTTTGTAATTCTCCACCACTTAAATCATATGGGTGTCGATTTTTTAAATGCTGGATTTGAAACTTTTCTAACAGATAATCTATATCTTTTTCCTTTTTAGGCTGCTTCTGGACAATCTGTCTATATTCCTTGATTAGAGAATCCTGTAAAAAATAGACTTTTGGATTTTGTGGCAAATACCCGATTATTGTAGGATCCAATTGCTTTACTTTTTTCCCATTTAATTTTATGTAACCATGCTGGGGCTTCAATATATTTCCGATTATTTTTAGTAAGGTTGATTTCCCTGTTCCATTTGCGCCTACAATTGCCATCCATTCTCCATGATTAACCGTAAAGGATAAGTTTTGTAATACTGGTGGGGTATGTTTTGTATACTGGTAATCAATTTCCTTTAACTCTACTAATGGATTTCCTTTTGCTAGTCTTGTTGGTTCTAGTTGTTTACCCGATATCTTCTGATTTAATAACCATTGTCTTGATTCTTTTACAGTAATGGGTATCTCATCTAAACAAATATCAGGATTAAAATCTAAATAGACTAATGCTGTGGTTGGTAAAAAGTTCCGCATGTTATGATGTAATTTACCAACGGCATGCCTTGGTTCTGTATCCACTGTTATTTTTCCATTATCCAGCATCATGACGCGGTTTGAAACAGCGAATAACTCCTCTAAGCGATGTTCGACAATGATAATCGTGATGCCAAATTCATCATTTATCCGCTGCAGGAAATGAATGAATTCCTTGGAAGCGATAGGATCAAGTTGAGCAGTGGGTTCATCCAGTAAAATGAGCTTTGGGTTTAATAATAATATGGAGGCTAAATTAATTAACTGCTTTTCCCCTCCCGATAATTCACTTGTCTTTTTATTTACTAGATGGTTTAGTCCAAAGAAGTGGACCATTTCCGCTACTTTCTTTCTCATTTCTGTTGTTGAAAATCCTACGTTTTCCATGCCAAATAATAGTTCATCCATGACATTGTCCATCACAATTTGATTTTCTGGATCTTGAAATACCATGCCAATTTCCTTTGCAATATACAACGGATCATGTTCCTCTATCGATTTCTTTTGATAAAAGAATGTACCCTGCTTATCGCCATATGGCGCAATTTCCTTTTTTATTAGTCGTAATAATGTAGATTTCCCACTACCAGATGGTCCACAAAATACAACAAAATCGCCTTTATATATTGTAAAATTTATTTCATTAAGTACACTTTCTGATGCATCGGCATAGGTGAAATTTACACCTTTTGCTGATAAAATTTCCACTTCATTACTTCCTTTCCTTCTGCCCAAATGGGAAATCCAATTAATAGCAACCAAATCGTAAAATAAAACCATTCTCTGCCATACAACCATAGAGGTTCTAGTATAGGCAGAAGCATTAGTACACCATCGCCAAGCCACCATCCAAAAATGATAATAACGGTTGCAACACTTATAAAACTCAGTGCAAAGGTGTCTCTTTTTTGCATTGCATAGGCTTGGTACTTACTTCTTTTTTGAAGTCCATAGCCTCTAGCTGCCATGGAATCAGCAGTTTGTATAGCTTCTTCTAATGAGAATGTTAAGAGTATTTGCATTAGTAACATGCCATTTCTCGCACGCTGCCTGATAGATCCATGTTTAATGGACATACCTTTAGATTGTTGAACCTGTTCAATATCCTGTAATCTTCTTTTTAATAGGGGGACAAACCTCATCGCTAACATGGTAAGCAGTGCCCATTTGGGAAGCCACTTTGAAAAAAGAAATAAAAATTTATCCGCAGTTATAACCATGTTGAACGTAACGAAAATCATTATAATACCGATTAGAGTTAACGCTATCACAACTCCTTGTATCATTGCCTCCAGCATGATTGGGTTATTAAATAAATAAAATTCAATATGATTTCCTCTTCGGTTAAATAGTGGTGTGAGAATGAGGATAAAGGTACACATGATCACAATCATCCATCCCCACTTTTTTAATTGCTCCCCTTTATCAAGCAAGTAATTAAAACCAATAAGGAGGAAAACTGCTGTTAAAAGGAAAAAAGGATGTTGATAAAGCATGAGGCTTGTAATCACAAAAACATAATAAACCAATAAAACGAATGGGTGGAACGACCTGAATCCCCTAACCATTAATTGATCCCATTTTCCAGATAGTTTTTTGTATAAATCCATTGAATCGATTGACCTGGTTCAACTGGATAATCTCCTGTACTTCGATCAATAAGTACACCATCTACGCGAATTAACCAACCGCTTAAAGGACCTTCATCGAATTCATAGAGATTATCAATACCTTCCATATACGCTGTTGCATTAGACCCACGAACACTTAGTTGAATCCCTTTTTCTTTAGCTATTTTTTGTGTTACATCGAGAACAGTATCGCCATCTTTCATCGCTACTTGAGTTGAAGGTAATATCGTTCCCTTCACATCACCGGGAGTTGTAATCGAAATGGTAACTGTTTTCTTTGGTTGACTTGATTCATCATTCGATTTTTTATCATTGTTATCTGTTGTTTTATTTTCTTTAGATGAATTGGTTTGTTCCTTTTTTGTTGATGACTTTTCGGTAGTTCCCGATTTACTCGCATTCTCTTTCTTTGAAGATTCATTTTTTTCGATAGAATTGGCTTGGTTATTTTTTATTTCATCAGAATCAGTAGTTTGTTTATCATTAAATTCGGAGGTAACATTATTATCCTGTGATGTCTCATCATTTTCATTGGAAACTTCTAAGTCTTTTTTCTCTTCGTTCTCTGAGTTGTTCTTATCGGATTTCTCGTGGTCTGGTATATCTTTTTCTTCTAAGTCGATATCTGTTACTTCACTATGCTTCGATGAAGAATCTACTTTTTCTGCTTGTGGGGTAACGTCATCTTTTGCACATCCTACCGTAAAAATAATGAATAAAATAGCAATCATAATGACAAGAGAATTTCTCAACTGAGTATACATAGTGAACCTCCTTTCATGGATAGAGGGTAATCTATTAGTGATAGATTACCCAATATATTTATGCGTTGGTTCTTTTTCGGCGTTGAACAATAAACAGAATTACACCACCAGCTAGTAATACCATTCCAAATCCCAGTAGATTGTATATGTCTGTTGCAGTATTTGGTAATTTGTCTCCGTTGTTATTCGTATCCGTAACTTGGTCTATAGTTGGTTCAGATTTAGTTATATTACTATTTTGTTTAGACTGCTGATTTGTTTTAGATCCTGAATTTGCACCAGTTTCAGACTCTGTTTCAGACTGATTTTCTACATTTTCTTCCTTGTTTCCTGATTCATCTGGTTTAGATGGATTTTCTGGCTCACTCGGATTACTTGGTTCCACAGGATTATTTGGATTTTCTGGTGTGTCACTGTTATCCTCATCAGATGCTATCGGAAATTGATAAACTAACCCACCATCATTTAGTTGTTTTTGGTAGGCAATTAACGCTAACAATGCCTGTTGTGTTGACATTCCCATTGATTGTTCGTCATCTATAATATGACTAAATCCACCATCATCCTGTTTGAACTTCAACAAATGTTCGACTAAATTTCCGCCATCCTTTGTAAATGCATCACTGGTTGGATCTATTCCGACTGAAGTCAAACCTGTTATAACTTGGGAGACAGATTCACTTGTATCCCCACCATTAAATTCTTCATAGTAACCACTTGTATCATCCTGCTCAGTAGATAAATAATTTACTGCTCGGTCAATAGCTTGTTTAACATCTTGACGATCTTGATAAGGTGCTAATGCTGTTAATACCATCCCTGTAATATCTGCAGTAGGACGATCACCAAAAAGGGCCCAGCCGCCATCATCCTGTTCATTATCAAGAATAAAATCAATTAGTAGATTTTTATCTTCTGTAGGAACCTTATATTGACCACTATCAAGTGCTAATAGGCCATAGATTGCCATATTGATAGATGGATTTTCAAAATTTTTATGGTTTATTAGTTTTTCTACTAGATTATAGCCTTCAACAGATGTGGCATCGATCCCCGCAGCAGATAACCCAATAATTACTTTCTCTAAATCGAAAATGCTACGAAATTCTCCATCTATTTCTTTCACTTCATCCTTAACACTTGCTACATAAGTTTCGGGAAGCACTTGATTTGTATTTGCTAATCCCCATACCCACCATTCATTGCCGTATGTCAAATCGATATTATTTGCATTCGTATAAGTGATGATGTCATTTATACTTTTTTGAATTGTTTCATAGCTTACTGTGGATGATTCAGGGTCATTCGGTTCTTCTATATCACCTTCACCAGTTGAATCCTCTCCACCAGTATCAAACGTTTGAACCGTTAACTGTACATGTTCATCTGGCTGAACCTGATGAGCCACAATACCAACACTTAATGTTTGATCGTCTACCGCAATATTCCAATAGTCGCCTTCTCCAAGTTCTGTTCCAGCAATATTATTGATAAACGTAAAGTACTGGTTGTCGATTGATGCATCTATCGTTACGTTGTTTTCCTTAGCTGCTTGAAATAACGCATCATAAGCAGTAGCGCCTTCCATTAAAGTAACTGTTGTTTCGGGAATAACAGCGTTACCATCTTTATTATGTGCTGATACTGTAACATCAACAGATGGAGTAAAATTCTCTGTTAGCGTGAAAAATAAATGTTCACCATTTGATACTTCATAGGAGGAAGCTCCAACATCTGGACCTATCCCGTAAACATTAAATGACCAATAAAAGGGATCTGAACTTACAACATCTCCTATCCCCGTTAACATCTTTCCAAAATCATATTCATCATAGTGTACTTCTAAATCATGTATCTCTCCTGCTTCTACCAACACGTCAAAAGCAGTATCTCCCTCTTCAATCCCAATCGCTGTTAAAGGAAGTACATCCTCCCCATTTTCATCTAATGCACTAATAGTAACTGCATCTTCTACTGTTTCAGCATCTACTACTTGCGGTTGTATATATGCTAGATTACTAATGATTAATAGAACAGAAAAAACAATCGCTATACGTTGAAAATACGTTTTACTCATAGATAAATTCCTCCAAGTTTTTACATTTTTTGCAAAAAAACCATAAAAAAATACATCCCCGTTTGAAGAGATGTATGCGTTATACAATGCTTATGCGACATTATGTATAGGTAAACCTAACAAAAATCATGCGCTAGCACACCTCCCTATCCGCGTAGGTTGAATGGCGTAAAAAATAGGCAGGTCTCCTGGCTCATGATCATCATTTTCTATTACCTTCCCATCTGGTGACAGTGGTATTTTAATAGAAAACTCCCATTTACAGTGGCGGGACCGCGCCGGGTTTGCACCGGACTTCCCTTTTAATGATTTAAAAGCTTATGTTTTAAATCAACCCATTTTTCCCTATTCAATTAACTTAACCTTAATTAACTTTTTCTTCAAAGTCAATAGATACTAATATTTTTAAAACTCTATCTCCTATCAAAAAAAGCGTATGACTTCTATTAAGAAAGGTACCGACCCCCGAAAGTTAGAGTAATAAATCTAACTTTCGGGGGTGTTTTTTGTGGCAAAATATAGTGA
>NZ_WIXL01000012.1 GCF_010993955.1 Oceanobacillus halotolerans
TTACGAAATTCTTAGCTTTCATTCGTACTTGACATACTGGTTGTTTTGTTCAGTTTTCAAGGAGCAAAATTTAAAGCGCTGCCTTAGCGACAACTTATTAATTATATCATATCAACTAAATCTAGTCAATATGTTTTTTGTGATCTTGTGTCACCTTTTTTAGAGCGACTAAATTAATATACCATTTACCAACATTATAGTCAATAGTTTATTTTATTACGCCGCCTTTGTTAGCGACAAGAAATAAATTATATCATTCATTAATGATATTGTCAATAGGTTCTTCATGTTACTTTATGGCTCATTTTGAGCGACAAGTTATATATTACAATCATAGGTATTAAAAGTCAACATAATATGACCTGGAAAATTTTGGTTTTTATAAAGACTGTTTTAAATGATCTTTTCTTTCGAGTATGAACCTTAATGAATAGTTGATATATACTGTCTGCGATGGAAAAATACCGCTCCTGAAATAAATTCTGCTTTCGCCACCTTAAGAACAAGTACGAAGCCTGTTTAAACTCTCGTTGTTCGTTTTCGCAGGTCTTCTTTGCTGCAGACTCCCCACAAGCCTTCTTCTCATCCCCACGCCCGCTGGTCTCTCAGACTCATTGACGAACAGGGCAAGGAAAGCTACGACGGCGAAATATCATACGAAACAGAAGTGTTCTTCTTTTGCGAGATCGTGGGGGGTTCTTAGCCGACAAAGTGGGAGTCTTCGTTTATTTCCTTCACTGGCATTGCTATCGAGAACCTTCATCCCATTTTTGAAGTGATTGTACCCCTTCGTGTGGTCTTAAGTCAATCTTCATTCTGAGCAAAAAGAGCCACGTCGAGGCTCGACTTAAGCTTGACAGATAAGAAAAACTTTCTTTCTGCATAAGTGCAACTAAGGCTTTCGTCACTTGGCGACAAACCAAGTTTTCTAATCAGGGGTGACCAAGGTGCTTCAGCAATTTTCTATCGTGGAATCTAAAAACGTCCATCCACTAAAAAGAGACTGACCGAAGCGGAATCAGGTGCATCTGTTACGTTGCAGTATAGATATATTACAACATACGATACGAAAAGAGACTCCATTCTAAATAGAGAAGAAGTCTCTTTATAGAAGGAAGTCTCTTTTAATCTAAAATGTTCAATACATTCTTAACCGAATTCGCTGACTTATCTAATGCAGCTTTTTCATCATCTGTTAGATCTAGTTCAATAATTTCTTCAATACCATTACCACCAAGAATAGTTGGTACACCGAGATATATATCGTTATATCCATATTCTCCTTTTAGGTAAGCAATAGCAGGAAGAACACGACGTTGGTCTTTAAGTATTGCTTCAGCCATAACCGTTATAGAGGCAGCCGGTGCGTAATAGGCACTACCATTACCTAAAAGATTAACAATCTCTCCACCACCTCTACGAGTGCGAGCTACGATTTCGTCTAAACGATCTTTGGAGATTAGTTTTTCTAAGGGTATGCCACCAGCATAAGAATACCGAATTAGCGGTACCATATCATCCCCATGTCCACCAAGAACAAATCCAGTAATATCTTTAACCGAAAGATTTAACTCCTGTGCGACAAATGCACGGAACCGCGCTGTATCAAGTACCCCAGATTGACCCAGTACCCGTTCTTTTGGGAAGCCAGATTCTTTATACACTGTATACGTCATTGCATCTACTGGGTTTGTTAATACAACAATTGTTGTTTCAGGTGAATTTTTCACAACTTCTTTTGTTACTGATTTCATAATTTTAGCATTGGTATTTACTAAATCATCTCGACTCATTCCTGGTTTACGTGCAATACCTGCAGTTATGATCACGAGATCTGAGTCTCTAGTTTCTTCATAGTTAGCGGTACCAACAATATTAGCATCAAAACCTTGCACTGGGCTTGCCTCCAGCATATCTAATGCTTTCCCTTTTGTTGGATCTTCCATATCTGGAATATCCACTAAAACTACATCACCTAGTTCTTTTTGTGCAATCATTAGTGCAGTAGTTGCTCCTGTAAAGCCAGAACCAATTACAGATATTTTGTTCCGTTTAATGGCCATGTGGATCCTCCTCATGTCTCATGTCTTTAGAAGTAAACTACCCAGTACCAACGACCTTAATCCATATTTTTAATTAACTCATCACCGAATTCTGATGTTTTCACTTCTGTAGCACCATCCATTAGTCGAGCAAAATCATATGTTACTACTTTAGAAGCGATTGTTTTATCCATAGACTTCGTAATTAAATCAGCTGCCTCTCTCCATCCTAAATGCTCAAGCATCAATACAGCAGAAAGAATAACAGAAGATGGATTTACTTTATCCATACCAGCATATTTTGGTGCAGTACCATGTGTTGCTTCAAAGATCGCATGTCCTGTTTGGAAATTAATATTTGCACCAGGCGCAATACCAATTCCACCTACTTGAGCTGCTAATGCATCTGAAATGTAATCACCATTAAGGTTCATCGTTGCAACAACATCAAATTCTTTTGGACGTGTTAAAATTTGTTGTAGGAAAATATCTGCAATGGAATCTTTTACAAGAATCTTCCCTGCAGCTAATGCTTCATCCTGTGCTTTATTTGCTGCATCTTTTCCTTCTTTTTCAACTATGCGATCATATTCTGCCCAAGTGAATACTTTATCACCAAACTCTTGTTCAGCAACTTCATATCCCCAATTTTTAAACGCACCTTCTGTAAACTTCATGATGTTTCCTTTATGTACTAATGTAACACTTTTACGCCCTTCATTTAAGGCATATTCAATACTAGAACGTACAATGCGTTTAGTACCTTCTTCTGAAACTGGCTTCACACCAATTCCTGATGTTTCTGGGAAGCGAATATTATTAACACCCATTTCATCTTGTAAGAACGAAATTACTTTTTTCACTTCATCTGATCCATTTTGCCATTCAATACCTGCATAAATATCTTCTGTGTTTTCACGGAAAATAACCATATCTACATCTTCTGGTCGTTTAACAGGTGATGGTACACCAGTGAAATAACGAACTGGACGTAGGCATGTAAATAGATCTAATTCTTGACGAAGTGCAACATTTAAAGAACGGATACCTCCACCAATCGGTGTAGTCAAAGGTCCTTTAATAGCAATTTTATATTCATCAATTTTCTCAAGTGTTTCATTTGGCAGCCATTCGCCAGTTTTATCAAACGCTTTTTGACCAGCATATACTTCTAACCACTCTATTTGCTTCGTTCCGTTATATGCCTTTTCTACTGCAGCTTCTATTACTCTACGTGCAGCTGCCCAAATATCTGGTCCTGTTCCATCCCCTTCGATAAAAGGAACAATTGGTTGATCTGGTACATTCATTTTTCCATTTTCTACGATAATTTTTTCACCCTGTGTCATATATATTACCTCCTAATTCTTGATCGTTCACGGTTATTTTACCATAAATCACTTCAAACGACATTAAACATGACTGTAGCCGGTATCACCGGCTACACATTTAACGATTTTCAATTGCTACATATTCTTGGGTAGTTGGGCCAACATATTCTGCTCGAGGACGAATTAAGCGATTGTTAGCATATTGTTCTAAGATATGAGCTAACCATCCAGATACACGACTAACTGCAAAAATTGGTGTGAATAAATCATGGTCGATTCCTAAACTATGGTATACCGATGCGGAATAGAAATCTACATTAGCAGGTAGTCCCTTTTCTTTCTTAATAAATTCTTCAATTTCAACAGACATGTTATACCATTTGGGTTGGCCTGTTAGTTTTGTTAATTGCTCTGACATACGTCTTAAGTGCTTAGCACGAGGATCTCCATTTTTGTATACACGGTGCCCCATTCCCATAATTTTTTCTTTATTAGCGATTTTTTCTTTGATATATGGGATTGCATTCTCTTCTTCGCCAATCTCCGTAAGCATTTTCATTACTCGTTCATTCGCGCCGCCATGTAGTGGTCCTTTTAATGCCCCAATCGCTGCTGTTACCCCTGAATAAATATCGGATAAAGTTGCCACACATACACGTGCAGTAAATGTAGAAGCATTTAGCTCATGATCTGCATGTAAAACCAATGCTTTATTCATTGCTTCAATTTCAACAGGTTCCGCTTCTTTCCCATTTAACATATATAAAAAGTTAGCTGCAAATCCTAAATCTTTTTTCGGTTTCACAGGATCTTGACCTTGGCGGATACGTGCAAAAGACGTTACAATCGTAGAAATTTTCGCCTGTAGACGAATCGCTTTTTGTCGATTAGCATCTTCTTCCATAACATCTGCTTCTTCATCATACAAACCTAAGATTGATACCGCCGAACGCAGTGCAGCCATAGGATGAACCGTTTTCAAATCATAAGACTTCAAATGATCGATAACCGCTTCTGGAACCTCCATATTCTTAGCCAAGGCTTCTTTAAATGAATCCAGCTCAGATTGATTTGGAAGCTTTTGATTCCATAATAAGTAAACAACTTCTTCAAAGCTTGCATTTTCTGCTAAATCATCAATCTTATAACCAACATATGTAAGTTGATCATCAATAATGGAACTAACTGATGATTGCGTTGCGATAATACCTTCAAGACCCTTTGTTGCTGTCATCAACAATCCTCTCCTTTTCATAATTTATTTATTCTTATAGGAGTCTCCAAATATGGACTACATTTGACAATTTTCTAAAAATCTACATTGCCATCCCCAAGGCTATTATAAAGTAAAAACCTTGTAATGTGAAACGAAAATTACTTATTATACTGATATTTTTGCATAATTATTATACTTTAGCAATCAAATTAGCTGTTTCATTCTAATATATGCTTGTTTACGTAATCTTTCATATAGATGTATCTTGCCACATAGTATTATATGAAAACATCGTACAAGCTCTTATTTTATGAAAATGAGGTGAATCCCGTTGCCAAAACGTTCGCTTATGATCCTAGCACGATTATCACTAATCGTCATAACCATCATTTTATTTTATTATACCATTCAATATACATTTAACTATATATATCCATTTCTAATAGCATGCCTCTTTACCATTATGATAAACCCCAGTGTACATTTACTTGAGTCAAAGCTAAAGCTACCACGATCCATTGCTACTATTAGTGTCATGGGTGTTGTTGGGGTTACTTCCTTCAGTTTCTTTGCATTTATTATAATGGAACTTATACAAGGGACAACTTATTTAGCAGAAATGATCCCAAAGCATATCCATACCTTTACAAATTCAATTGAGCATCTTATTCAAACTGTTATATTACCAGTATATCACAATATTATCTCTATATTTCACACATTGAGTCCTTCCCAGCAACTAACGATACAAGAAAACCTACAAGAACTTTTGTCACAGAGTGCAGCAATGGGGGGAGAGTTCCTTCAAAATCTACTCATGGGTTTACCTAGTATGATATCTATTGTACCCAATTCATTTGCTGTTATCATCTTTATACTTTTAGCTACTTTTTTCATGACAAATGACTGGGAAAATATTAAACATATGATAAGTCGCTTTATACCAGAGGTTTTTTTCAAGGAAATTCACCCTATTTTTACAAAGTTAAAGCAATCGCTTATTGGCTATATGAAGGCACAACTATTCCTAGTAACACTCTCAACCATTACAATCATTATTGGTCTACTTATTTTGCAAGTTGATCATGCTATTACGATTGCACTGTTAGCAGGTATTGCAGATATCTTACCTTTTATCGGAACTGGAATTATTTTTATTCCATGGATTATTTACTTATTTATAACGGCAAATCATTCCCTATCTATTGGAATAACCATTTTATATATGTTTGTTGTCATCCAACGACAAATACTGGAGCCAAAAGTTGTTTCAAACCACATTGGTCTGAACCCATTAATTGCACTTATCGGGTTATTTGTGGGTTATCAATTATGGGGGATTGGTGGTCTCATTCTAACCCCTATTTTACTTGTCATGATTAGTGCTGTTTATCAAACAGGTATCCTAAATACGCTATGGCAATTTATTAAAGGATAGCTACCATTTCCGATAGATTATCGTACCATTTTTAATCCTATTTTCGAAAAATTTCTTTAGCCATTTCTTAAAGGGGTTTCTCGTAACTGGTAATACAAGGATAAATCCAACAATATCTGTTAAAAAACCAGGTGTAAACAAAAAGACTCCGCCAACAAAAATACAGATTCCATCTATAATTTCCTCTCGTGGGATTTGACCATAGTTTAATGATTCCATTGCTCGATTCCATGTGTGAACACCTTGCTGTTTTGCAAATGTGACACCAACAACACCAGTTAATAGAATAAGTCCAACAACCCACCAAGGACCAATGATGCCACCAGCCCAAATAAAGACCCCTATTTCTAATGCAGGTATAACCAATAATGCAAGTAATAAAAACCTCATTAGCCATGCTCCTTTCCTTCTATTAAAGGTTGTTTTCTAAAAGATTGTTGTTTTTTCAAGTGTAAGTCTTAATACAAAGTTGATAGATTATGCCTCGTAAATGTTAGCATAGCTTCCTCATTGAATAAGAAAAAGTGACTGTCCGATGCGGAAATCAATGGCACCATTTATTGCACATAATATAGAATAAGCGACGTTAAAAAACAACAAATAATATGAAAATCGCTTTATTAAAAACTTTATCCATGATACAAAAGCGTGTCAGAAAAACAGGCATTGTTTTCTGACACGCTTTTTCCCTCGATTAATCGTTAAAGTACACTTGCATGTCCTTTATAAATATCCCCTTTAGCACCATCAATCGTGATATCTTCTCCATCTTCAATTACATCCATTACCTTTTTGACACCAACGATAACAGGAATCCCCAAACTTAATCCAACAACTGCTGCATGGGATGTTAGGCCACCTTCTTCTGTAACTATTCCTCCTGCCCTTTCAATAGCAGGCATCATTTCACGGTCTGTTCCATAGGTGATCAGGATATCATTTTCACGGACTTTTTCTTTTGCTTGTTCTGCATTTTTTGCAATAACCGCCTTTCCAAATGCACTACGGCGCCCAATACCTTGTCCTTTTGCAGCTACATCTCCAATAACATGAATTTTCATCAAATTAGTTGTACCACTTTCACCTACTGGTACACCAGCTGTTATAATAACTCTACTACCTCGTTTTAGAACATTAGCATTTAAACCTTGATCAATTGCGATATCCATCATTTCATCTGTAGAATTTGCCTTTTCTCCCATTATAGCATGAACACCCCAAACGAGTGATAACTGACGATTTACTACTTCTGAAAAAGTGACAGCTACAATATTTACTTTTGGACGATACTTGGAAATCATTCGGGCCGTATGCCCACTTTCTGTTGGCGTTAATATTGCATCAACTGCTAAGTCTATTGCTGTTCGTGTAACAGATTGACTAATAGCATCCGTAATCGAAATATCTACCATTTTGGCACGATTATTTAGAATCGTTTGATGATCTAGACCAGTTTCTGCTTTCACAGCAATATTACTCATCGTTTGCACTGATTCTACTGGGTAATTCCCTGCTGCTGTTTCACCTGACAACATAACAGCATCTGTTCCATCAAAAATAGCATTCGCTACATCTGATGCTTCTGCTCGGGTTGGGCGTGGATTACGCTGCATAGAGTCAAGCATTTGCGTCGCTGTTATGACTGGTTTTCCAGCCGTATTACATTTTTGAATTAATAATTTCTGTACTAATGGAACATCCTCAGCAGGAATTTCTACTCCTAAATCCCCTCGAGCAACCATTAAACCATCACTTACTTCAAGGATATCATCAATATTGTCAACGCCTTCTTGATTTTCGATTTTCGGGATAATTTGAATATGTGTTGCATTGTTTTTTTCCAATAATTCTCTTATCTCGAACACATCAGAAGGGCGACGCACAAACGAAGCAGCAATAAAATCGATGTCTTGTTCAATTCCAAACTTTATATCTGCTGCATCTTTATCCGTTATTCCTGGTAGGTTTACTTTTACGTTAGGGACATTAACCCCTTTTTTATTTTTAATAATACCAGAATTAAGTGCCTTGGTTGTTATTTCATTATTTGCTTTATCAACATCAATCACTTCTAACTCTATTAATCCGTCGTCTAATAAAATCTTCGAGCCTTCATGAACATCATGAATCAATCCACCATACGTAATCGAAAAACGTTCAGCAGTACCCTCTACTTCATCCATTGATATCGCAACATGATTACCCTGTATAATTTCTGCTTCTCCATTTCGAAAGTTATGGGTACGAATCTCGGGACCCTTCGTATCTAATAAGATCGCAATGGTGTTTCCTGTGTTTGCGGCAGCCTTTCTTATATTCTTTATCCGATTCTCATGTTCCGCAAAATCCCCATGAGAAAAATTTAGTCTTGCCACATTCATACCTGCATTTATTAATCTTTCCAGTATTTCTACTGATTCGGAAGCAGGTCCAATCGTACATACGACTTTAGTATTACGCACTTTTTCATCCTCCTTTAACTAGATCGATAATTCTTTGGAAAGTTTATACATATCTAAATTAATAATATGTTTTTTATTTAAAATATCCCCGATGTCGTGATCTACTAATTGATTCTGCTGGATTCCTACCATTCGATCTGCTTGCCCTTCTAACAAAAGATCCACCGCTTTTGCACCTAAGCGACTAGCCAACACACGGTCTGTTGCACTTGGAGATCCTCCTCGCTGAATATGTCCTAATACAGTGACTCGTGGTTCAATATTCATGGCTTCACGGATTTTTTCTCCATATGTAACGGCACTACCTACTCCTTCAGCTAAAATAATAATACTATGTTTTTTTCCACGATCATGACCACGCTTCAACCGGTTCAAAACATCTTGAAAATCGTCTTTCTGCTCAGGGATCAATATACTTTCTGCACCATCAGCAAGACCTGCATATAGAGCAAGGTCACCTGCATCTCGCCCCATTACCTCAATAATAAAGGTACGTTCATGTGAAGTAGCTGTATCACGGATTTTATCAATTGCATTGATGATCGTATTTAAAGCTGTATCAAAGCCGATCGTAAAATCAGTTCCAGGGATGTCGTTATCAATGGTGCCAGGAACTCCTATACAAGGGTAGCCTTTTTCCGTCAACTTTTGTGCACCTCGAAAGCTCCCATCTCCACCAATGACAATGAGTCCTTCAACTCCGTGGTTTTTTAGTTGTTTAATTCCTTTTTCTTGTCCAGCATCTGTTTTAAATTCCTCACACCTAGCTGAATGAAGGATTGTGCCACCTCGCTGAATAATGTCACCAACAGATCCGATCTCCAATTTCTCGATATTTCCATCAATTAAGCCTTGATAGCCATTTTTGATACCGTAAATTTCCATATCATGATAAATCGCTTTTCTAACGACTGCACGAATTGCTGCATTCATTCCTGGAGCATCGCCACCACTTGTTAAAACAGCTATTTTCTTCATCTTATCACCTCAAGTAAAACATGTTTAGTTGTGTGTGTAAATATAAAGATAATTGGTCAAAACAAAAATATCAATTAATAACATTTGACAGAAAATTGCTATGACGTAATACTATAGCATGACTATTTATCACGTCTTAACTGGCAGGCTGACTAAAAACGTACGGTCAATCGCAACGCCAGCACTAGTACCGAATGAGTTAAGCTTTATATCAGTTTTCATTATCTACAACCCATTACGTTTTATCCACGTTAAATAAAATAAGTATGAGGTTGAATTACCTCAACCCCATACTTTTCTATATTATAACTCTTTATAATCCCCAATTTTCTTATATTTTTCCCATCGCTTTTCAAGTAATACATCTTTTGAATCATGAGTTAATTCCTTAATGGAGTCATCTAATGTTTTTTCGATATTCTTAGCCTGCTGTTCAACATCTCGATGGGCACCACCTTTTGGTTCAGGAATAATGGAATCAATAACACCTAATTCATATAAGTCATATGACGTAATTTTCATTGTTTCAGCTGCTTTTTGGGCAAGGGCAGAATCTTTCCATAGCAGTGCTGCCGCTCCTTCTGGAGATATAACAGAGTACGTACTATTTTCTAGCATGTGGATGTGGTCTCCAACCCCAAGAGCTAGAGCACCGCCACTTCCACCTTCACCAATGACAATACAAATAATCGGAACCTTAAGGCCAGCCATTTCCATCAAATTCCGTGCAATCGCTTCACTTTGTCCACGTTCTTCCGCAGCTTTTCCTGGATAGGCTCCTTTCGTATCAATAAAACAGATTATAGGTCGATTAAATTTTTCAGCTTGTTTCATATGGCGTAGTGCTTTACGATACCCTTCAGGGTGAGGCATCCCAAAGTTTCGACGAATATTCTCCTTTGTATCCTTCCCGCGTTGGTGGCCAATAACGGTTACGGGTTGTTCCTTATAAAAAGCAATACCTGAAACAATCGCTTCATCGTCTCCGTATACTCGATCACCATGAAATTCTATAAAGTTAGTGAATAATTGCTCAATATATTCTAATGTCGTTGGACGTTCTTGATGTCGAGCCATTTGAACACGATCCCAAGGCTTTAAATTGCCATAGATATCATCTTCTAGAACTTGTAATCGTTTTTCTAAGGTTGCAATCTCCTCTGTTAAATCGATATCACTATCGTTTGTAAACTTTTTTAACTCTGCAATCTTCTCTCGAAGGTCTACAACTGGCTTCTCGAATTCAAGTACTTGTTTCATGACACCTCACCATCCTTCTGGTGTAACTCTAATATGGATGAAAGTAATTGTTTCATATCATGTCGATGTACAACTTTATCAAGTTGTCCGTGTTTTAATAAAAATTCTGCTGTCTGAAAATCTTCAGGTAATTTTTCGCGTATGGTTTGTTCGATAATACGCCGTCCTGCAAAACCGATTAACGCTTTTGGCTCTGCAAAATTATAATCACCCAATGATGCAAAACTAGCAGATACCCCGCCAGTAGTAGGATGGGTCATGATGGAGATCATTAATCCTCCAGAATCACTAAAACGTTGAATCGCCACTGACGTTTTTGTCATTTGCATCAAACTTAAGACGCCTTCTTGCATTCTAGCACCACCAGAAGCAGTAAAAATGATAAATGGTAACTCTTCATCTTTAGCACGTTCAATTGCTCTAGCAATTTTCTCGCCAATAACAGAACCCATACTTCCCATGCGAAAACTTGCATCCATTACACTAAGCGCGGTTGCTTGTCCATTGATATATCCTTTTCCAGTCACAACCCCTTCATTTAAGCCTGTTTTTTCTCGGTCCTTTGCTATTTTTTCTTCATAGCCTGGAAAATCTAGAGGGTTATTGGTTGTTAACTGACGATCCCATTCTTGAAATGTATCTTCATCAAACAAACTGTCAATTCGTTCCCATGCTGTTAATGGATGATGATGACCACAATTTGGGCAGACATTATTATTCTTCATCATTTCCTTACGATAATAGATTTTATAACACGCTTTACATTTTTGCATTAATCCTTCTGGAACATCTTGTTTGGCTTGTTCATTCGGAATGGATGCATATTTTCTCTTTTTGGCAAAAAAATCCTTTAACAAGGTAATTCCTCCTTTTTTCTGCAAGGCTCTTTTAAAGCTTCTATACTACTGCACCTTTCCCATCAACTATCATTAAGATTTATACTTGAAAAGGCAAGATCTTTTAGAAAAGAGCCTTCAACAAACACTAAACAAAAGCTAGAAGCACCCTTATAGACTAAGAACGTCACGTCAATCACTTGAGCTGGACATAACTGTTCTTATAACTAAATGAGTGATTACCTAAAAATTGTTTAAGCAAACCGCTTGTTCTTCTTTAGACTATTATTTTTTAGTAGAAAAAGGTGTCGTAATCTGTCGCAACAGTAAGTTAAATTACTAGATTTAAAAAAATGAATCATTCCGTTTCCTTATATGATGTATTCATAAATAAACGTTCAATTTGTCCATACCTGTTCTCATAAAGTAAAGTCTGCAATGCTTGATAAAAGTAATCATCATAATATAGATTGTTTACCGTACTAGAGAAATCCTCCATCAAATACCATATTTTTGCTAGTAATAAATTATCCGTATGATTTAGTATGTAGCGGAAGTATGCAACATGCCTTTCTTTTGGGTTATGCTTATTTTCTTCTAAAATGGATTGCAATTCCTTAAAATTGGTTGGTGTTAATTGTTGATAGGCTAGTTTTGTAATTTCTTTTTCAATAATTTGTTTGGCCAATACTAAATCCCTTTTTGTACTATTTTCTTGTAAAATAAACGAAGCTAATATTTCAACTGTTTGGTATGGTTGGTAATTACTTAAAAATGTTCCTTCTCCATGCCTTGTTTCAATTAAGCCTAATAATTCCATTGCACGTAATGCTTCCCGAATAGATGATCGACCTGCCTGTAGCTTTCCAGATAATTCTCGCTCTGAAGGTATTTTATCTCCTGGCTTCAAGTTATGTCGATCAATTAATTCCCGAATCTCTTGTAAAATACCTTGATATACTTTTTGTTTTGGTGACATGGACACAGCCATGTTTCACTCCCATCTCCACATTAGTCAGACTCAATTTGGGTAAGTTGTCGTGTCTTTTCTGCGATTTGATCTGGGTCTATTTGAATTCTTGCTACACCAGATTCCATGGCTGCTTTGGCTACACTAGATGCCACAATGGGAGCTACACGTGAATCAAATGGTCCCGGGATAACATAGTCCTCATTCAATTCATCTTCTTTAATAAGCGAGGCTATTGCTTCTGCAGCTGCAACCTTCATTTTTTCATTGATCCTTGTAGCGCGAACATCTAGTGCACCACGAAAAATACCTGGAAATGCAAGAACATTATTAACTTGATTTGGAAAATCAGATCTACCAGTACCGATCACACTTGCTCCTGCTTGTTTTGCCTCATCTGGCATGATTTCTGGGTCTGGATTTGCCATTGCAAAAATAATGGCATCCTTGTTCATTTTTTGTACCATATCCTTAGTAAGAAGACCACCAACAGAGACTCCAATAAATACATCAGCACCTTCTAAGACTTCCTCCATGGTTCCTTCCTGCTTATCCTTATTAGTCATTTGTGCAACTTGTTCTTTCACTTCATTCATGCCGTAGGTTCTACCCTCAAAGATAGCACCTTTTGAATCACACATAATCATGTCACGAACACCGAAATGGTATAGTAATTTAATAATTGCGATTCCTGCAGCACCTGCTCCATTTGCAACAACCTTTATATCCGAGAACGATTTTCCTACTAGCTTTAGTGCGTTGATTAGACCTGCAACGGTAACAATCGCTGTACCATGTTGGTCATCATGAAAAATCGGAATATTGATTTCCTTTTTTAAACGTTCTTCAATAATAAAGCAATTCGGAGCTGCAATATCTTCCAAATTAACACCACCAAATGTTGGTTCCATTAACTTAACAGTTTGAACAATTTCATCCACTTGATGAGTATCTAAACAAATGGGAAATGAATCTACACCAGCAAAACTTTTAAATAACACAGATTTTCCTTCCATAACTGGTAATGCAGCTTCTGGACCTATATTACCTAATCCTAAAACGGCAGAGCCATCACTAACAACGGCAACCATATTTCCTTTCATCGTATAGTCATAAACCGTTTCTTTTCGGTCAAAAATTTCCTTACATGGTTCTGCTACACCAGGAGAATAGGCTAAACTTAAATCGTGCGCATTACGGACTGATACTTTTGATTCTGTTGTTAATTTTCCTTTGTGTACTTTATGCATTTGTAGTGCTTCATCTCTTAAATTTGCCACTTTCTATTACGCTCCTTTAGCCAGTAGAAATTAAACCTTTATCCATATCGGTGGTCAGACCACTTTGCTATTACATTATAACAGAAGGGAATAGTGTGTAAAGTGTTGACTCAAAATTATTGCTTATTTGCAGATAGGAAAACTTTCCCCCTGCATAAGTGCAACTAAGGCTTTTGCATAAAGGCTTGGGAAAAAGCCAAGTTTTCTAATCTAATACAACATTTTCTTTTCCAAAATAGGCATACATACGTTGTAACGCCTTATAAGAAGGATTGATAAAATAGTCTGCTGACAATTGATACGTTTGCTTATTAAGCGGATGATAAATAATAATAGGTACATCCCCTGGATAAGCATTTGCTAATGAATATAACCATTTTATTGCTTCATCACTATCTTGGTTAGTTACCTTTACAAATAACCGTTTATTTTGTTTGTTCTTAAATGATATATCCGTAAATCCTTCAATGAATGAAAGTAGACATTGGATCTTATTCTTTCGGTATTCCAATCTTCCCTCAAAGACAATCATCATTTCTTCTGTTAACCATCCACTCACATCCCGGTAAAGATCAGGGAACACAACTGCTTCCATCTCTGTCATTTCATCACTAATCGTTAAAAATGCCATGGAATCGCCACGTTTTGTTCTTATTTTTTTGATCGATTGGACAATTGCTGCACTCTTAACCCCTTTTTTGTCCACTAATTGGACCGCTTGTTTCAATGTCACATACCCATTTGCTCGTAGTTGGGAACGATAGCTTGCTAATGGATGACTTGAAACATAAACACCCAAGAGTTCCTTTTCATCTGCTAGTTTTTTTAATGTACTAAAATCCTCTATTTCAACATAATCATCTTGTTCCATCATATTATCAAAGAAACTAGGCTGATCTTGTAAGTCACGAAACAAATCTGCTCGTTCTATTGCTTGATCAATCGAGGCCAACAAACTAGCACGATTAGAATATGTTTCATCAAAGGCTCCAGCCATGATAAGCAATTCTAGCGTTTGCCGATTTAAAACCTTTGGATCGATTCGTAGACAAAAATCAAATATACTTTTAAATGGACCAGACTTTCGAACTTGAATAATTTCCTTCATCACTTGATTGCCAATCCCTTTTATTGCTAATAGACCCATACGGATAGCCTGTTTGTCAACACTATATTTACCATAACTTTTGTTGATGGATGGTGGTCTTAATGTGATTCCTCGTTCCTTTATTTCTTGAATATATTGTTGCACTTTATCTTGTTGGTTCATCACAGAACTTAACAATTCAGCATAGAAACTGAGCGGATAATGTGCTTTTAAAAAAGCAAGCTGATAGGCAATCTTACTATAGGCAACTGCATGACTCCGATTGAACCCATAATTAGAAAACTTGACAATCCAGGAAAAAATTTGTTCTGAAATTTGTTGCGAATATCCATTGTCTAGGCAGCCTTGTATAAACAAGTACTTTTGTTTGGCCATGACATCTTGTTGTTTTTTACTAACGGCACGTCGTAATATATCTGCCTGTCCTAAGGAGAAACCTGCAATTTGATGAGCAATTTGCATGATTTGCTCTTGGTAAATCAGGACACCATAGGTTTTTTCTAATATTGTTTCTAAATCTGGATGTGGATAAGTTATTGGTTGTCGTTTATGCTTTCGGTCGATATATACTGGAATATATTCCATTGGACCTGGGCGATATAAAGCATTTACCGCTACTATATCTTCAAACGATGATGGCTTTAACCGTTTTAAAACTTGTTTCATCCCTTTAGACTCAAGCTGAAATATCCCATTTGTCTCCCCATTTTGCAATAGCTGATAAGTCTGTTGGTCATTTTCTGGAATTGCTGTCATGTTAACTTTTTCATGGGATACATAGGAAATGGTCGATATGATCCGTTCGATTAAGGTTAAATTCCGAAGTCCTAAAAAGTCCATCTTCAGTAAACCAATCGCTTCAAGGTCATTCATTGGAAATTGGGTTACATAAAGGTCATTCGTTCCAGCGATTAATGGAACATGATTAACGAGTTCTGACTCACTAATGACGATACCAGCAGCATGTGTGGATACATGTCTCGGTAATCCTTCTAATTTAACAGCTACAGAAAAAAGCGCCTTTAATGAATTGGATTTTTTGATATAGGTTTGTAAATCATCTGATTGTTTCACATAATCTACAATCGATTGATTAGCCTGTACTGGTATTTTATTTAATAAATAATTAGCATCCTCCTGACTAATTCCCATTGTCTTAATTAATTCACGTAATAAAGACCGAGCTGCAAACGTCCCAAATGTAATGATTTGTGCGACATGGTCTGAACCATATTTATCACGAACATATTTAATAACTTCATCCCGACGATGATCCGAAAAGTCTATATCAATATCAGGCATGGTGACACGTTCAGGATTTAAAAATCGTTCAAATAATAATTCATACTTAATCGGATCTACATCTGTTATCCCTAATACATAAGCGACCAACGACCCTGCAGCTGACCCCCTGCCAGGTCCAACCATAATCTGCTGATTTCTAGCATATGATATAAAATCCCAAACAATGAGGAAGTAATCACTAAATTGCATCGATTGAATAGTATGTAGTTCGTAGGTTAATCTCTCTTTTATCGATTCTGTAATAGTATTGTATTTTTGTTTTACATTATCCCAGCATAATTGCTCTAAATACGTATGTGCATCCATTTCATTCGGTACTGGGTATGCTGGTAGCATGCGCTTATCAAAATCAAAGGTTACTTGACATTTTTGAGAAATAGCGTTTGTTTCGTCTAATACGTTAGGCCAAAATGTGGAAAATAGGGCTTCCATTTCACTTTCCGATCGTAGGTGACGTTGCTTTAAGTACTGATTTGCCTGATTTATCATCCATTTTTTCCCTTTTTTCATAGCTTGTAAACAATCATATGCAAGATCATCATTGGCTTGTAAATAGCGAACATCATTAATCGCAACAACTGGCACTCTGTAGCTTTCATGAAATGCTTTAATAGATGGATGTAATTTTCGTTCTTCATCTAAACCATGATCTTGTATACCTAGATACAAATCATCTTTGTCAAACATGTTCTGCCATGATTGAAGGTATGCTGCTACTTCCTCATAGGGGTTGTGACGGAGCAATGTATGTAATGGTTTGTCCATTGCTGGTAATATTCCAATAACATCTTCTATATGAGGTGCAAGGTTTTCTTTCTCCATATAAGGAGTTACTTGCTCTTGGATTAACGTGCTTAATTTCATTAAGTGTTGGTACCCATTGTTATTTTTCGCTAGCAAGATGCAAGATTGAAGTTCTTCCCCTTCGACCACTTGGATGGTCATTCCGATAATTGGTTTGATTCCATGCTTTAGACATGATTGATAAAAGGAAATCGCTCCATATAATACATTTTCATCGGTTAGAGCTACTGCAGACATTTTTTGTGCTTTCACTTGTTTCACTAATTTATCTATCGTGATCGTACTATTCATTAAGCTGTAACCACTTCTAACTTGCAAATGGGTAAACGACATGTAATCACACCTTTATTCGTCTTGGTATTTATTATAAATCATTCATATAACCGATGTATATCGCAATGAATCTTAAGTAGTTTGTCAAAATCATAGTCTAACATATCTTGTCCTACCTCTTCATAGAATAGAAGGGAGAATGCCCGAAGAGGAGCGACCTACATGGAAGAACGTTTTATTGTTTCATTCATACATTGTTTTTTTATTGCATTTGGTGTCATTGTTGGAGGTTCCTTAATTGGGAGTATTGGATCCTTCTTAACAGGGGATGCACCAATGACAGCCATTAATCGCATTGCAAAAGGGCTACGTATATGGGCAGTTGTAGCAGCAATTGGTGGCACATTTGATGCTATTGAAAATATTGATAAAGGGATTTTTGGAGATGGGCAGCCAATCGAAGTATTTAAACAAGTATTACTAATATTATCAGCGATGGGCGGCGTCAAAGCCGGACTAATATTATTAGGTTGGTTTATACAGGAGGAAGTTACCTAATGCATATCCCACCATACCACAGACTACCCACATGGCAACGGTTTTTAGCTGGGATCATAATGGGTGGAGTGATTGCCTACTGTCTGTTTATTTATTTCCATGGAACGATGTATGACGAATTATTAGAAGAAAATCTTAATTTACAATCAGAGATATCTGATTTAAAACAACAAAATGAAGCCTTATTAGAAGATAATGAAGAACATGATGAGGAATCCGAAAAGGAGATTGTCGTAAATGCCATCGAAATTA
This sequence comes from Oceanobacillus halotolerans, assembly GCF_010993955.1. Lineage (GTDB taxonomy): Bacteria > Bacillota > Bacilli > Bacillales > Amphibacillaceae > Oceanibacillus_A > Oceanibacillus_A halotolerans. The sequence goes on from NZ_WIXL01000012.1 coordinate 18,114, forward strand.
CAATTACAAATGAAGATGACTTAGATTTAGATCGATTAATTGTGCATCAATTGAAAGAGTTAGTAAAACAAGAATTAGACCCAATTATGGGATTAAAAATTCAAGCAATATCTGAAAGCTCTGAACTACTAATTGCAAGCATTGAAGACAAAGGATTTACAGTTGATGATTTCACCTATTATTTTGAGGTGAAGCAATTAATTATTGATGAAACAATTAAACTATCCGTTGAAACAAGGGTTTCTAATTGATGAACATTTTATGAAACTTTGCTCGTTCGTATGGTAATTATCCCCTTTTTCCTATACAATAAAGATAGAACATAAGATATTTAAAACTTTTCATCAATTAAATGAAAGGAGTGGTTTTACATGCTATATATGAACCGCAGACGCATTCGTGATGAAAAAATCAACCAGCTTAAAAAAGGACGCACTGCATACGCTGAATCTAACGAATTAATTCGCCTCATTAAACGTAGTATAGATAAAGATGAAAATTTACATGTCCTCTTTGATTACTCTGACAATGGGTGTTGGATTACACCAATTGAAGAGAAGAAAAGTAGTTAATTAATAGGAAGTGCTGATTTCACATATTATATGTGAAACCAGCATATTTTTGTATTTATTTCTTTACATATCCGTTACAAACTTTATCTAAATCCCTTACAACCTGTTTCGCTTCCTCCCATGTGTTAACAGATGCTCCAGCCGCTAATGGATGACCTCCCCCATTGTAATGAGCTGCAATTTCATTGATAACTGGACCCTTGGAACGTAAACGTACTCGAATTATATCCTTTTCCTCAATGAAAAACACCCATGCCGTAATTCCTTCAATATCACCTAATACCCCAACTAGTTGACCTGAATCAATCGGGTCTACCCCAAATTTTTCTAATGTTTCCTTTGTTAAATGGATAGAGCACATCCCAGAGGAGGACAGTTCAAAGTTTTGTAAAATATATCCGCGTAACCGTGCAATATTTGCCTTTACACTATAAATTTCGTTATGTAATGTTGGACGATCAAAATTATATGTCACTAAATCAGCTGCATATTCAAATGTTTTTCTAGATGTACTTGGAAATAGAAAACGTCCAGTATCACCGATAATTCCTGCATACAAAGCCCGAGCAGCTTCATCGTTCATTTGAAATCCAGCTTCCTTAGCATGTAAGTATAATTCATAAATGATCTCACTCGTAGAGCTTGCAGATGTGTCGACTAACATACTATCTCCATATGTATCCACATTCGGATGATGGTCAATTTTAATTAATTGCTTTCCTAACGTGTATCGCCCATCACTAATGCGCTCTTGGTTAGCTGTATCACAAACAATTACAAGCGCATCTTCATAATAAGTATCAGGAATGTCATCCATTTTTGCTAAAAACTGTAAGGATGGATCTTCTTCCCCAACGAGATATACTTGCTTTTCTGGATAGGTTTCTTTAATAATTTGACCTAAACCTGCCTGTGATCCTAATGCATCTGGATCTGGTCGTACATGGCGATGAATAATAATCCTATCATAGTCTTGAATAGCTTGGATGATTTTTTCTGTCGTCATTTTAGATACCCCTTTTACAATTAAAGTGTGTGTGAACAATTCCTTTACATTTTTCTAGCGTAATACAGGAAAACAAGCTACAATAGAAGAGTAACAAATCACTTACTTACAGGAGTAGATCACATGGTTATATTTCCTATTATTATAGCAATTTCACTTGTATTGTATATATACTATAAAGTTGCTATTTTAAAAACAAAAGATGGGTTAACACAAGCATATTTTAATGCAAAGTCTCGTATATGTTTAGGTAGTTTTGTCTTCTTTTTTGCTATTAATCAATACATTTTGTATCAAACCCAAATTTCTCTTTTCATCGGTATTATCCTTTTGATATTAGGAGCTATGCAATTAAGCTTAGGTTTCAAGGAGACAAAACATTATCGGAACGAATGGAAACGACTCAATCCACAGGAAAGCTGATTACCAGATAATCAGCTTTTTTATACATTAGGAAAGTATAAAATTTTAGCTAAGAAGTGGACTCGACATTGCTAAAATTTTAATGTCCCAAGTATAAGAAAAAACTAACACATTTGCTAAAGGACGAGCAAATGCGAGTTTATCTAATATTTAGGCTCTTTTCGCATTCTTTGTTGTTTTTAACGTCGTATCTTATATATAATGCGTCTTAAAATTGCGCATAATACATCAACTATGCATTACTTGAAAAAGCAACAACCTTTTAGAGATAGCCTATATTAGAAAGTTTATTTTTTGCTAAAAGATTGCTTAAAGAGAATCAGTATTACCGGTCCATTAGCTGTGCCATTAACAACCCTTTTCCAACTAGCTTTCGCTCACTATATACTTCAACATCAATTTTCGCATACATTCGACCTACCTCTAATAGCTTCGGTTTTATGATTAATTCACTATCAATGGGAACTGGCTTAATAAAATAAACAGTTAAACTTTCAACTACTAAGTCACCCTTTTTAACATGCCCTAATAGACGACTGCTTGCTTCTGTCATTAGTGCTGTAAACACACCATTTGAAAGTGTCCCTAATTGGTTGGTCATCTGAGGACTGACTTTAGTTTGGAAAATGGTTGGGTCATCCTCTGAAACTTCGATACTACTTGAAACAATATCATCAATTGTCTCTCCCATTTGTGGCTGCCGTTGAATTTGTTGTAATGCTTTTAAAACATCTTGTCTAGATACAACACCCTTTAGTTGATAGCTATCATTCACTACTGGTACCACTTCAATGCCTTCCCAGACCATCATATGTGCAACATAAGCTAGTGACGTTTTTTCTTGAACAGATATTGGATTTTTCGTCATTACTTTTTCAATCAGTAAATCACGATCTTTTCCAAGAATATCTTTCGATGTTACCATTCCCACTACACGTTTTTTTTCATCAACAATTGGGTAACGTGTATGTGTTGTTTGTTCATTAAGCTTATACCAACGCTCTATTTTATCTTTTCCATATAAATAATAGGCTTGATCATAAGGTGTATAAATATCCCCAACAAACACAATTTCCTTTTTGATGAGTTGATCATAAATAGCGCGGTTAATCATTGCTGCGACAGTGAATGTATCATAGCTAGTCGACATGATCGGCAGTTTCTTCTCATCTGCTAACCGTTTGATATGATCATCTGTATCAAATCCACCTGTTATTAATACAGCTGCACCTTCATTTAGTGCTAATTCATGTGCTTTTACACGATTCCCAACAATTAATAGTGAATCAGCCTGTGTATAACGCATCATCGCATCTAATTGCATCGCACCAATTACAAATTTATTTAACGTTTTGTGTAATCCTTCACGTCCTCCTAAAACTTGTCCATCTACAATATTAATGACTTCGGCAAATGTTAACCGCTCAAAGTTTTCCTTCTTTTTCCGTTCAATCCGTATCGTTCCTACACGCTCGATTGTACTAACTAAGCCTTGATTTTCTGCTTCTTTTATAGCTCTATATGCCGTACCTTCACTGACATTTAATGCTTTCGCGATTTGTCTTACTGATATTTTATGACCGATATCCAGTGACATTATATACTGTAATAGCTGCTCGTGCTTTGTTGCCATATTCATTCACCGACTTTCAACTGTACTAGTGTCTTTATCACGTCATAACTGGCAGTAAAACCCCCACTCCAAGCCTTCGGTACTCAAAGAAGTGTAAGTGGGGGATAAACTGGCCAGTAAAGTCCTGATAAGTTCAACTATCATTCAGTGGAAGACGAAAGAATCTCCCACTGAATGAAGTTTGTCTTTATTATACAGTTGATTTTTCGCGGGCTCAATGATTTAAGGTTTGACGCTGCCTTTGTTGTTCCTGTTCCATTACAGGTGGGGAGGTCATTTGTAACAAGGTTGCTAAATTAGCTCCAACAACTAATAGGAAAAATGCTAACCATCCTCCCCAAAAAAGCATCCCAATTTGTGAAGTTGCTTCTGGAATTACTGGCCAGGCAACATATAGAAAAAAACATGCTAATAATAAGCGTAAAATAGCATAATGACGCATCTTTATCTCCTCCTTCATAGTTAATCTATGAAGGAATCGTCTATGTAAGAACCTCTTAGCTGTAAAAACAGGACAAGGACAGTACTTTCGTAGCTAATTTAATGTGGTGGTTTAGTAAAAGTTTATTGGGTGCTTTTCTCGATTCAAAAAAATAATCTTGTAATGGCTAAATTGCGTTGTGATCCACTTTCGATGCAAAAAGTAGTCGTTGAACGGTTTAAATTATATTGAGGACCTTTCTCGATTCAAAAACCTATCTCTTACCTACTAAAAATTTCATGGAGACTCTCTCTTGATACAAAAAAAGAATCTCTGAATCGCTAATATTACATCGAGATCCTCTTTCGATTCAAAAAGCAATCTCTGAATTGCTTAAATTACGTCGATATCCCCTCTCAATACAAACACGCACCACTAAACTACTCCCTATGAAGCAGAAAAAGCCCGAAATGTTACAGAAAGATCAACTGCATCCTCTGTTTGGCTTATATACATCGTGTCAATAATCATAAAGCGTTCACTTTGCTGTATCTCGCCTAAAAATGTATTGATAGCTGCTAAATCACCTGCACTGGCATCTAATGTATAATCATGTGATTGCAAATTTTCACGTTCCCCGTCATCTTCCGTTTCATTTTGATTACCCAACTCCCCAATATAAGTGAGGTTAATATCTGAACTCTCGGCCAATTGACGTAACACAACGAGTATATTGTCTGGTGATTTTTGCATTGGGACTAACGTTGCTACTTCCTCTAACTCACCTGTTAGGGTGTCTTCTCCACCTGTAGAAGTTAGTCGATTATATTGTGTCTCAAACATGGACACCTCTTGCTCAAGACGATCAAGTTCTGTATTTAATGGCTTGATAATGTTCCAATATGAAATACCATATATGATGAAACAAGATCCGATCACTGCTATTAATAGAATTGTATGTTTCTTTGCCCATTGTTTACGCATTATCGCTAAACTCCTCTATGAGTATTTCATTATCAATCGAAATCGTTAATACAGCTTGATAATGATTTTCCGACTGTTGAACACTGGTGACTTGCGTATCAATAATGAACGGATCTTCAAGGAGACTAGATACATAATTAGCGACATCATTTATTTCATCAAACTGGGCCTCCACAACAAGCTGACTTGGATCACTGTAGTCAAAATCGGTTAATTGGTTAGCAGAATCCAATAAACCTAATACATGCTCATATAGCTCTACATTCGGAATCATTTCAGCCTCAATCGACTGGAGGGATTGTTGAATTTCACGTAGTTGCTGCTCATTGGCGTGCTCAGCTTGATGCTCCCGGATTAACATTTCCAATTGCGACAATCGATTAGACTGTGTATCAATTTGTTGCTGGTAATTTGATTGCTGGAAAAATAATAAAGCAACTACACCTGCAAGCAAAAGGACAAACACAGCTGTAATGATGATCGGAGCAACATATTTATTTGGCTCTTTTTCCAAAAAATTTACTTCAATATTCATAAACGAACCCTCTTCTATATTTCCTTTTTTAATGCTAGTCCAAGCACGTCGATATACTTTGTTGGAGCCAATTCTTCAGGAAATTGGTGAATTTTGATCGAATTGCTTTCTTCCAGAGATTGTTGTGCCGATTGTAAATAAGGAAAATCCCCTGTTAAGAGCAGCAAGCTAATGGTTGATTCTCCTTTAGTAACGGAAAATCGATAAAAATCAATAATTCGATTAATTTCAATCAAATATTCATTAATAACCTGTTCGGCTGATCCTTCATTTAGTTCTACAGTCATGTCTAATTTCATATATCTGGTGAAAATGGCTTTGTGATTTTGAAATGCAGTTAATACAAGTGCATCCTGATTCCAATGGACATGCAGCACATCATTGATATCCGATTGATGATATAAATCATAATAATACCGGTACACGGATAGGGACGTAAGATCAGCAACCACGGGTTTTAAACCTGCATCATCAAAAACATCGGCAAAGGCATTTATTTTGTCCTTGGGATAGGCAAGTACCAGAATATTACGCTGTTCTCCTTCCATCTCTAGAAATTCCACGGCTAAAGATGGGTTTCCAAAAGGTAAATAAAAATTATTTCCTAGTTGTGTATGTACATATGCTACTGCTTCTTCTTTTGATAAGGAAGCAGGTATTTGTAATTGCCGAATTACTACGGTATCATCTGGAACAGCAAAATAAAGTTTTTTTCGTTTCCATCTATATTTTTGAACAAGTTTATTCACGACTTCTAATAGAACCGATTTATTCACAATCTTTCCATCCTGGATCGTGCCTTCTGGGAGTTCTACTTCCCCATGGGTAACTAACCCCTTATTGGATGCATTTTTATGGTAGGCATAACGTAAAACCCGATTCGTGATGACAATACTTACTTTTCCACTTTGAAATAAATACATTCTTTCACCTACTTAGATTAAAAATGTCGTAACATACCAATTGCGTAATAGATCCCCGTAAAAGTATGTAACGAGTGTTGCAACTACTATATACGGTCCAAATGGTACAGGTTGCTTACGGTCGATAGCACCAACTACCAGTAATACCACACCAATGACTGCTCCAATCATACAGGATAGGAAAAAGGCAAGCAAAATATTCTCTGTTCCTAACACAACACCTAAAACAGTAAATAGCTTCATATCCCCTGCACCCATTCCACCACGGCTAACGAGAATCACAACCATAATTATGACAAACCCAATAGAAGCACCTACTATAGGAGACCACCATGGATCAAGTGGTACTATGACTCGCATGAAAACAAATAGTGGGAGGAAAAATAATAAAATTTTATTCGGGATGAGCATGTATGTGATATCGGTTACTAATAGAATAACCAGCATGGATACTAATAATAAAGCGATTACTAATTCCATGTCAAAACCAAACTTCATAAAACTAAACATAAAAAGAAATCCAGTCAAGACTTCAATTGCTGGATAAAGAAATGATATTTTCGTATAACAATGTTTACATTTTCCTAGTTGAAATATGTATGACAACACAGGAATTAATTCATACCATGCTAATGTATGACCACAATGTGGACAAGCTGATCGGTCGTTAGCAAATGGCTTATTTTCAGGTACACGTAGACCAATTACGTTAAAAAACGAACCAAAGATTAATCCGAATAGAAAAAAGATTGCTATCATTGTAACGTTCATCGTTTATCTCCCTATTTGAAAGAGGTTTCATTTATTTATGTTTTGAATAAAACGCCCTGCAATTTTGATGCAAGGGCGTCTATTATAAATAGTTTATCATTCCGTAGAATTAACTGATTCTGTCTCAGATATATAACTAGCTGGAACTTCTTCTGAATTACCTACAGTATATGTTATAGAACCATTTCCATCGGCATCTGTATCTTTTGATATATTTCCACCATATATCCCTTCGTCGCTTCCAGGTATTGTTGGAATTTCTTCTAAATAGCCATTGTTTCTTAAATCCTCTACACTCCAGCCATCAACATCTTCGCCACTAGCGTCTGCAAGTCTTGCAGCATTTAAAATGAGTTCTACATTGGCTATTTTCGCATCGTCTTCCGATTCTCCAATCACATTCCCAATTGTTGGTACGGCAATTGCAACAATAATACCTAAAATAGCAATAACAGCTAATAATTCCACTAATGTAAACCCTTTTTGTTTTTTCATTAACTTCTGGATTTGTTGTAGCATTGTTTCCACCTCTTATAAAATGTATTTTATAAAGACGTAGCTAAGTCGGTTGCACTACTTGCTCCAGGCTACCAAAGTGCCCACATAAAGGATAGCCTATCATCACACCCTACATAAGTCCTATATATAGTATTATAATAGAGGATTGGGTAAATATCTACCAAAATTTGTTACAACTTGCCGAATATTGTTACCGTATATAAGAAAAACTCGCATTCGCCCGTCCTTAGTGAATGTGTTCGTTTTTCTTATACTTGGGACATTAAAATTTTAGCAACGTCGAGTCTACTTCTTAGCTAAAATTTTATACTTTCCTAACGTAAAATAAAAAAACTGTACCTTAAATTATCAATTGGTACAGTTCTTTAGCGGAAAATATATCAATCACTATATTCATCATATTCTGCTACAGATCCACTGATCGATACAGTATGCTCTCCATCATAGGTATAATCACCCACATCTTCTGGGATACTTTCTAAATATCCATTTTCTACTAAATCATTTAAAGAATAACTCGTATCAGATTCTCCTTCTGATACTGCTGCTAATTTTGCAGCATTCTCAATCAACTGCACATTCGCCTCATGTGCATCTTCTTCTGATTCACCGATAATATTACCAATTGTAGGGACGGCAATGGCAACAATAATACCGAGAATCGCAATCACTGTAAGTAATTCAACTAATGTAAACCCTTTTTGTTGTTTCATAATGGCTTTCATTCGTGTCCACATGATATCCCATCCTTTATGAAATTCTAGTTGTACTTACTTTATAGCGTCTCGAACAACGAAAACATTGGGATGATAACAGCTGCAATAATGCTTCCTACAATCACGGTTAAGATAATAATCATTAATGGTTCAATCAATGTTTTAATCCGTTCTGATAATTGATTGACTTCTTCTTCATAAAAGTCAGCAGCTTTGGCTAACATTTGATCTAATGTCCCAGTCTTTTCACCAATCTGAATCATTTGCACGACTAATGCTGTGAAGGCCCAATGATCGTTCATTGGTTTTGCTAAGGACTCTCCAACTTCTAAAGACTTCCGAGATTGTGCTAAAACATCTCTAATAACATGATTGCCTACTACTCTCTCCGTTATCTCAACGGATTGCAGGATTGGTACAGCACTATTCACTAATGTACTTAATGTTTGTGTCATACGTACTAGAGCACCTTTATGAACAAGCACCCCTAAGAATGGGAATTTCATCCTAATGATATCCATTCGATATGCAAACGCCTCGTACTGCATAAAATATTTGTAGAGAATGGCCAGTAAGACAACAACTACAAACAGAACCCACCAATAAGATCCAACAAAATTACTTAAATTTAAGACAAACTGTGTAAAAGCAGGAATATCTTCTCCAAAGGAATTAAACATACTCACGAATTGAGGAACGATAAAAACGAGTAAAAACATACTCAAAAATATCGTAATGACCCCAACAATGCTCGGGTATGTTAATGCGGAAATGACTTTTTGTCTATTCTCATATTCCTTCTCATAATAATCAGCCATTTGGTTTAAGATTTCATCTAATTTCCCGCTTGCTTCTCCAGCATGGATCATATTGACTAGTAGTGTCGGAAAAACTTTCGGATGCCGTTCTGCGGCCTTGGATAATGCTTGTCCTTGGTCAAGTTGCTTGTCTATATCAATTAGTGCTGTACGTAAGGCATAGTTATCCGTTTGCTTTACCATTGTTTTCGTTGCATCTGAAATCGAAATACCTGCATGTATTAGTGTGGCATATTGTCTCAAGAATATGATGAAATCCTTGTGTTTTACCTTCTTGTTCAAAACAATATCTTTATTCCACGGTTTTGTTTCGTCGATCCCAAAAATAATTAGACCATTCTTTTCTAATTCTGTTAGTGCTTCTTTTTTGGAATCTGCTTCGATTTTTCCTTTTATTTTTTGTCCGGAAATTCGTTTTCCTGTATATTGAAAATTCACATCCATACTCCCTTCTTTTCAGAAAAACGTAGTCTCCTACGTTTCTATTTTCGTCATGTTACGGAGTTGCTAAAAAAAGGAGCTGCTGTTTCATATGAGATAACATCTTTTTGCAGTAATCGTTTTAGGTCCATTTCTAATGTGTGCATTCCTTGTTCCTTCGATGTTTGAAGGACATTTTGCACTTGATGTAATTTTTCGTTGCGAATCAAGTTCTTCACAGCTGATGTATTCACTAATACTTCCGTTGCAACGCGGCGATCGAGTCCATCTTTTGTCTTCAATAACCGCTGCGAAATGACAGCATTCAAAATAGAAGATAATTGAATACGAATTTGGGTTTGTTGTTCAGATGGAAATACATCAATGATCCGCTCAATGGTGGATACAGAACCTGATGTATGTAATGTCCCTAACACTAAATGGCCAGTTTCTGCGGCTGTAATAGCAGTTGAAATCGTTTCGAGATCACGCATTTCCCCAACTAAAATAACATCTGGATCTTGTCTCAAGCTAGCTCGTAATCCACCTGCAAAGCTATTCGTATCAAAACCAACTTCCCGTTGATCAATGACAGATTTTGCATGTGTATGCATATATTCTATTGGATCCTCTAATGTAATAATGTGCTTCTTCATGGTTTGATTCATGTAATGGAGCATAGAAGCTAAGGTTGTACTTTTCCCGCTACCTGTTGGTCCAGTTACTAGCACTAACCCTTGTGGCTTGTGAACAATATCTTTTGCAACCGTTGGGAGGTGTAATTCCTCAATCGACGGAATCCTCGTTGGTACCAAACGTATTGCTAAAGACAATTCTCCTCGCTGGAAAAAAGCATTCATACGAAAACGTGAAAGGCCATCAATCCCATAGGAAAAATCTAGTTCACGGTGTTGTTGTAGGTGCTCCCATTGGTCGTTTAGTGTTATCGCTTTAACAAAACTGAGCATATCAGTTGATTCTAATTTCGGACCATCTTGTTCTATTAAAGTACCATTCACACGAAAGATTGGTGCCTTCCCAATGGTCATATGCACATCTGAAGCTTTTTCATAATAGGCTTTTGTCAGCCATTCTTCTAATTTCTCTTTCATCAGTTCTCCCCCTAAACTTGAATGGAAACTTGCATAATTTCTTCCATTGTTGTTAGTCCTTTTTTCATTTTCTCTAGTCCATCCTGTATTAAAAAGGACATCCCTTCTGAACGGATATAATCACGAATTTCAATCATTGATTTCTGATTTAATAGCATACTTTTTATCGTATCATCGACCACTAACACTTCATGTATCGCAACACGTCCCCGATATCCTGTATGGTGGCATACATTACAACCTTGTCCATAATAAACAGGGCCTGCTTCTACCCCATTTTTATCGAAAATATCTTTTTCCATTTCTGTAGGTTCTCGCTCTGTCTTACAATCGCGACAGATTTGACGCACGAGTCGCTGTGCTACTACACCTGATAACGACGAAACCACTAAATATGGCTCAATTCCCATATCCATTAACCGTGGGATTGTTTCAATTGCATTATTCGTATGCAAGGTACTAAACACTAAGTGTCCTGTTAAGGAGGCACGAATGGCGATTTCGGCCGTCTCCTGGTCACGAATTTCCCCTACCATAATGATGTTAGGGTCTTGTCTTAAAATGGACCGCAAACCACTGGCAAATGTAAGTCCTACCGACGTATTGACCTGAACCTGATTGATCCCTTCTAATTGGTATTCGACAGGGTCCTCTACGGTAACAATATTTACATCTTCCCTATTTAATTGGTTAATCGAAGCATATAGAGTTGATGTTTTACCAGATCCTGTAGGTCCTGTCAATAATACAAGACCAGATGGTTGTCCAATTAGTCGTTTATATTTCTTATAATTTTCTTCAGAGAAATGTAATTCCGTCAAATCCATTAGTGCATTATTCAGATCGAGAATACGGATTACTACTTTTTCTCCAAATACAGTTGGTAAAGTAGATATACGTAAATCAACTGGTGTAACACCTACAGTCGTCTTGATCCGACCATCTTGTGGTAAACGGGTTTGCGTTATATTTAAGTTTGCTAAAATTTTAATGCGTGCAACTAGTGCATTTTGCATCTGCTTCGGAACAATTTTCTCAGTCTGTAATCGACCATCAATCCGGTACCGAACATGGACATCAGCCTCTTGTGGATCAATATGGATATCACTTGCTTTTAATTGAATACCTGTCGTTAATAATTGATCCAGCATACGAATAACTGGTGCTTCATCATCCGTATCTATCTCTTCTTCAGGTGTTTGTGTTTCATTCTTAAAATAATATTTATTAATCGCATACAAAATATCGTCTTTGGCTGCGATAACAGGGGAAATGCTTAATCCTGTAGCTAACTCCAAATCATCAATAACGTAATAGTCCATTGGATCTTTCATCGCGACCAACAAGGAATTATCTTGAATTTTCAAGGGCATAATATAGTGCTGTTGTGCCATTTCCCGCGATACATATCCTAATACTTGTTCATCAATTGGATAGCGGTATAAGGATACATGTGGAATCCCCAGTTGAAACTCTAATACTTCGATTAACTGACGTTCTGTAATAAAGTTATGCTCCAACAGTGCATCCCCAAGTTTTTGATCATTTTTTTTTGCTTGTAAAGCTTCTTCAATTTGTTCTTCTGTAACAAGGCCAGCCTCTTGCAGTAAATCACCTAATCGTTTCCGTGTTGGCATATTATTCCTCACTCTCTATGTTAATCGTTATGGTATCTTCTATTTCGTGTTCACGATCATGTGCTATTCCAGTACTTGTATAGGTAATCGTATTATCATCCAAATTGGGTTCGCCTTCGTCCAAGTTAATCTGAAATTGATGTCTACTATCAATTGTTTTTTCTACTGACCTTGGTAAATCGTCCAAAAACTCCTCAATAGAATGTTCATCCTGATTAAATGTATCAAATAGTCCCCGATAATAATCAACACCCATTTCAGCCATAAGCCGTGCATCAATTTGTTCTTCTGTTGTTGCAACTTGTCTTGTTGTATTGGTGATTTGGGTAAACTGTACTAATACAAATGTCAGCATCAATGTGATCATCATCAATGTTAGGACAAGTGCAAACCCTTTTTCGTTTGTATATGGTTTCATCATATATCACCCGATATATATGTATACGATTGACTAATTAATTGATCTTCTGAAAAAATTTGTATAGTAGTGCGAAATAAATCGACACCTGTCTCCTTACAGATAACTGTCAGTTGTGCGGTATAGTCATCATAAGCTTTAGAAAAAGTCTCACCTATGTCATATGATAAAGAATTATCTTCTGGGCATGCTTGTACACCTAAATCATCAACATTACCAACTACATCAGAAGCTTCACTTGAAACCTGTGTTAGTAAGTTACTAGCAGTTAATTCATCATCAGTATTATTCGTCCAATTCATTATTTGGGGAAAAATCGGTAAAAAAATAGCAACAACCATTCCTAAAATGGCAATAGATGCTATAATTTCAATAAGCGTAAAGCCTTGGCTATTTAATTTTCGAAATCTATTATACAATAAGGTCACCCCTTATATGTGACTTTTTACTTATTATACCATTATATTGGATGTGAGAAACGTGATAAATCGACAAATTCATAATGAAAAAGGTATTACATTAGTAGAGTTACTCGCAGCAATTAGCCTTTTTGCTGTCCTTATCACTTTATCATCGACCCTTATTTTTCAGCTAATGGGAAATGAAACAAAAACAAATGAGCAAATTACATTAAGTCAGAATACAAATTTACTAATAAATGAAATCCGTAATAAATATTATAATGGAGACTCGCGAATTTGTTTTAATAATCTAGTAAGGGAAATTACGATTAGTGAGTTAGAAGTAGATAATGGAAACATTAATAACGGATGTATAGAAGGAATTCAGGAAAAAGAACCTATATTTATACGATTAACAACTACTGATAATACCGGAGAAAGCTTAACAGTAGAAACAACATTTAATAATAAAGAGGACTATGTTAGGAATCTTCAAACGAAAGATGAAGGAGATTTAGATAACAAAGAGGATTTTGAAGATATTATAAAAGATGATCCACATAACTTCACAAATGGTAATACAAATAATTCTTGTCATTTTAATGGGAATACAAGATTTCAACAACGACAAATCGGTAGTTGGAACGCTTGCAACAATCCTACAGTAAATGAAGGCAATGCTTGGTTTCCGAATCAAATATCCATCCACAACAATATAAATCTTGCTGTGGATCATAACTTTTTTAGTGATGAAACGTTTAATTTAGAATCAAATGCCAAATTAAACATTAAAAATAACGCTAGATTAGAAGGTCCATCAACATTAAAATCGGATAGTACATTTGAAGTAAATAATTTATATGTCGTAAATACACTAACATTAGATTCTAACTCCAGTCTTCATGCATTTGGTGGTGCCAGAATAAATGATTCTTTAATGGTCCGTAGTAACAGTAATATTTTGATTGACGGTCATTTTTTCGCACTAGGTAACACGACATTCCAGGAAAATACACAAATAAATATAGGAGAAAATGCTACTTTTGAAAATTATGTCAACTTAATGGGAAATGCAACCTTAACTATAGGTGGAGATGCTTATTTTCATGATGGTGTAGATTTACAAAATCAAAATAAGATCATTGTAAAAGGGGATGCACACTTCGTTGGGGTTGTCGGCTATGACTGGAGTAACGGTGAAATATGTGTACAAGGGGATGCAACATTTGACGCAACAGTAGGGGATAGCCTTAGAATAAAGGAAAATGCTAATTCTTGTAGTTAAAAAACGTGAGCCATTAACAGCTCACGTTTCCCTTATAATTCTAGTTCATCCCCAATGTTCATGACTTTGCCTTCACCCGTTTTCACTTTCTTTGCAAAGTCTTTAGGATCCTGCTCAATAACCGGGAAGGTGTTGTAATGAACTGGTACAACGACCTTGGCATTAATCCAATCTGCCGCTACTAATGCATCCTCTGGTCCCATCGTGAAATTATCTCCAATTGGAACAAAGGCTAAATCGATCGAGTTCATTTCCCCAATCAATTTTAAGTCAGAGAATAATCCAGTATCTCCCACATGATAGATGGTCTTTCCTTCCACTGTAAGTAAAATTCCACCTGGCATCCCAGTGTAAATGATCGAACCATCTTCTTCGACAAACGAGGAACCATGGAAGGCTTGTGTAAACTTCACACGTCCAAAATCAAAGTCATGTGCCCCACCAATATGCATAGGATGTGTTTTTAACCCTTTTGACTCTAGGTATCCCGCTAATTCATTTGGTGCGACAACCAATGCATCGTTGCGTTTTGCGATCGCTTCCGTATCACCTACGTGATCATTGTGTCCATGTGTTAACAAAATAACGTCAGCATCCACTGTATCTGCATTTAAATCACATTTTTCATTTCCTGAGATAAATGGATCCATTAAAATGGTATGTTTTTCTGTTACAATTTTTACAACAGAATGTCCGTGATAGGATACTTTCATGTTATCTCTCCTTTTTGGCAGTTTACTTTACCCATTCGATAGAATAGTCAAAAATCCTTCCAATCATAAGTTTTTTCTTTATTCATTGCTTAATTTCTTTTTTAAGTCGGCTAATTCTTCATCTACTTTACTTTCCTCAAGTGAATCTAACTCTTCATCTAATGTAGGATTGGAGGTTGTTAAGTCTTCGGTTGTTTCTGCTTCTGCTTCATATTCCATAACTTTTTGTTCCATCCGTTCAAAGCCTCTTTTTGATTCATCACTACCAATAGAAGACATCGTACGATTCATTTTTGTTTTCGTTTTAGCAGATTCTGCTCGCACTTTTAGGGAATCACGTTTCAGCCTCATTTGATCATATTCTTTTTTCATTTCCGCTAGCTTTCTCTTTAATTCCTCTGAGTCACGTCTTGCTATATCGTATGACTCTTGTAACATGGAAGTTTGTTTTTCATAGTCTTGCTTTTCTTCTAGTGCACGACGAGCAAGGTCATCTTCTCCTGCTTTAACTGCTTTTTCAGCCTGCTGTTGACGTTTTTCTGCCATTGCCTCCGTATCTTCTAATTTACGTTTTAACATTTTCTCATTAGCAACTTGTTTCGCTATTGCACCTTCTGCTTCCTGTATATCCTCTTCCATATCCCGTAAAAATTGATTTAACATTTTCACAGGATCCTCTGCCTTATCTAACATTGCATTTAACTCTGAACCAACAATTGTACGGACACGTCTAAACATTTTAAACATGGTACTCCTCCTTTTGGTTTCTTTATATTAGTAATACGGAATACAATCGAAAAAAGTTTCATGTTTTTTCTGTTGAAATCATCAGACAAGTTACTAATTTCTGTTATACTATCTATAACTAAACGATTAGATGAGGTGTTTTTATGACAAATCGGATTGATACTCTATTATCGGAAGTAAAAAAGCAAAATCTTGACAGTATACTCATCACATCAAAAGCGAATGTCTATTATCTAAGCAATTATTATACTGATCCACATGAACGGGTGATTGCAGTTTATGTAAGCGAGAATCTCGATCCCGTACTTGTGGTACCTGCTATGGAGGTAGAAGACGCAAAAGCAGCAGGTTGGTCACATAAATTGATTGGCTATCACGATCATGAGAATCCTTGGCAAATGCTCCTTACATATCTACAGTCAGCTGAAAAGCTACCTCAAAGCATGGGACTCGAGCATGACCATGTCACAATCGAACGACTACATGCCATAAAGGAAATTTTGCCAAACACAGAATTAATCGATGCACAGGAAATAATTTCTAATATGCGTGTGATTAAAAGTGAAAAAGAATATCAATTATTAAAAGAAGCTGCAGCACTTGCTGATTTTGGTATTAAGACAGGCGTTCAAGCTGTCCGTGAAGGTGTGAGAGAATTAGATATCATTGCAACGATTGAATATGAATTGAAAAAGCAAGGGATTCAACAAATGTCTTTTACTACGATGACACTATCTGGTGCCAAAGCTTCCTCTCCACACGGAACACCTGGGATGAAAGAAATAACAAGTGGTGATATGGTTCTGTTCGATCTTGGCGTCATTTATGAAGGCTATTGTTCAGACATTACACGTACTGTTGCTTTTAAATCGATCACAGATGAACAAAAAACGATTTACAATACCGTGAAAGAAGCCGAAGAAAAAGCATTCCAAGCATCACAAATCGGCACATCTGTTGGTCAAATTGATTTAGCTGCTAGAGAGCACATTGAAGCCGCTGGCTATGGAAAATACTTCACACACCGAATTGGTCACGGAATCGGAATTGAGACACACGAATATCCTTCTATGCACAGCAATAATAAACTGCCACTACAAAAAGGAATGTGTTTTACGATTGAACCAGGTATTTATGTACCAAATAAAGGTGGTGTCCGGATAGAAGATATGGTCTACATCGGTGAAAACGGACCAGAAGCACTAACAAAATATCCAAAAGAGTTACAAATTATCGATTAAAGGAAACAAGAGCACAACTGTTGTGCTCTTGTTTTTAAGATTGTAATAATGTCGCAGCGTCTTTATACGCTACATTATGCGCCTCTGCTACTGCTTGGAAAGTAACATACCCATTTAACGTATTGATTCCTTTCCGTAAGGGCTCACTATCTAAACATGCCTGTTTATATCCTTTATTTGCTAGTTGTACAGCATATGGAACTGTAACATTGGTTAAGCCTATTGTTGAAGTCCGTGGAACAGCACCAGGCATATTAGCAACAGCGTAGTGTAACACACCATGTTTTGTGTATGTTGGATCATCATGGGTTGTGATCTTATCAGTTGTTTCAAATATGCCTCCTTGGTCTATCGCAACATCCACAATAACGGATCCTTCAGGCATGGTTTTCACCATTTCTTCTGTAACTAACTTAGGTGCTTTCGCTCCTGGTATTAGAACTGCACCAATTACCAAGTCTGAGTCAGCGATTTCTTGTTGAATATTCATTGGATTGGACATTACCGTACTAACTGATTCCCCAAACAGATCATCAAGCTGGCGTAGTCGATCTGGATTCAAATCAATGATGCTTACATTTGCACCAAGACCAACTGCGATTTTGGCTGCATTGGTACCAACTACACCACCCCCAATGACAGTAACTTTTCCTCGCTTCACACCTGGTATTCCAGATAATAGGATACCTTTACCACCTTTTGTTTTTTCTAAAAATTGTGCACCGATTTGTGCCGCCATCCTTCCTGCTACTTCACTCATTGGTGTTAATAATGGTAACGAGTTATTCGGTAATTGAACCGTCTCATAGGCAATTCCAACAACCTTATTGTCAATTAAAGCCTTAGTCAATTCTGGTTCTGGTGCTAAATGAAGGTACGTAAATAAAATAAGTCCCTCATAAAAATAATCATATTCCTCTGGTAGTGGCTCCTTTACTTTCATAACCATTTCTTGCTGCCATGCTTCTTTGGCACTTGAAACAATCGTAGCGCCTGCTTCTTCATATTGTTCATCTGTAAATGTCGACCCTATCCCTGCTCCAGTTTCAACAAATACTTTATGCCCCGCATTTCGTAACGTTAAAACCCCAGCAGGCGTCATTGCAACTCGATTTTCATTATTTTTAATCTCCTTTGGCACCCCTATTTTCACGCTAACCATCCTCCTTGATTTCATTTTATTTATATTAGCTTAACAAATTTTGTAAGCACTTTCATTTTGTTAGGCTCTTTTTGTATTCTTTGTTACTTTTTAACGTCGCAACATATATATTATGCGTCGTAGTTTGTCTATGAAAACCGCTACGGAAATACACTCCGCTTTCACAGGAGCATAAGTGCGACATGGTGAAAGCGACTGTCCGGAGCGGAAATTAACGGTACATTTACTGCACATAATACATCAACTATGCAGTAACAATCTGTTAGAAAACAGCCTTTTGTTAAAAAAGGAAAGAAGGCACATTTCTATTACCTTCAAAATGAAGCTTTTTTACCGATAACGATTGATCACATCAAGGCCGCCTGTAATTTCAAAAACAGACCCTGTTATCATATCGGAATCCTTTTCACATAAATATAAAATCATTCTGGCTATGTCTTCACCAGTACCTGAACGACCAATTGGTGTTTTGTCATCATATTGTTTTCGGCTTTTTTGAATACTAGCTTCTTTCATTGTTCCCGTAATATTGCCTGGACAAACCATATTGGATGTAATTTGATGTTCAGCCTCCTCATAAGCAATTGTCTTGGTGAGTGATACAAGGCCACTTTTAGCTGCAGCAAATGCCGAGCGATACATCCAACCAGAAGCACTGTTTGCTCCTTGATATCCGTAATTAATAATTCGTCCAAATTGTTGCTTGCGCATGTATGGGATTGTTTTTTTAATTAAATAAAAGACAGAACTTAAATTGCCACTAATCATTTCATCCCATTCATCATCCTCATAATCAAGTAACTTTTTCCGCTCAAAAATAAATGGACCTGCATTATTTATTAAGTAATCAACCCCACCAAAATGATTCACAGCCGAATCGACTAGGCTTTCCAAATCAGTTTTAGAGGTAACATCTGCTTGAACAATATGTAATCTATCTTGATAATCCTGAAATGATGCTTTCACATTCATTGCTTTTTCATAATTCTGGTGATAGGCTGCTGTCACATGGTGTCCTGATTTTAAGAATCCTTCTGTTACTTTTAATCCTAATCCTGATGTTCCTGCTGTAATGAGTGCGTGTCCCATGTTTTTACTCCTCACTTCCTATCTTGTTTCCTACTATATATCGATTAGAATTATATCACAATAAATGTAGTAGAATGAATTAACCCGCATTACAATTACTGTAAAGAGCAAAAGCTGAGGTTGCATCTATAGGTTATCACCAGAGATTAACGTAATTTTTCCTGTTTTCCACAGGTCTACTTTCCTAACGTGCAAAAAAACTGCTCTTTCTCACGGCTAGAGAAAGAACAGCATAAACCTTTATAGGAAGTTATTCATTAAATTCATTTTCTGCAAGCATTGTGGCGATTTCATCTTCAATTGCTTTTATAGTTGAGCTGGAACCTAAATAGTTATTAATCATAACCGAAAAGATCAGCTCTTTCCCATCAAGTGCTGTTACATAGCCAGACAATGCCGATACACTGGTGAGTGAACCAGTCTTTGCCGTGACATTCCCCTGTACAGGTTCTGATGTCATCCGTGAACGCAATGTACCACCAACAAAACGCTCACTTACCCCTGCTACTGGCAAAGATTCTTTGAAGGCGGGGAACCAATCTTTATCCTGTATGTTATACAGCAATTGTGCTAAGTCATTTGCTGGAATGTAATTTTTGTGGGACATGCCAGATCCGTCACGAAGTAAAATGGTGTCATTATTGATAGTCAACTCGGATAAAACATCTCTTACAACATCAAGTCCAGCATCCCAGCTTCCTTCATCTTGTACAACTTTACCCATTTCTTTTACCAAGGTTTCGCCATGACCATTATTGCTCAGTTTCATAAAAGGGATCAGTAATTCTTCTAGTGTCATGGAATCTTTGGAAGTAAGCATGTTTGCATGATCTGGGGTAGCTTCAAATCGTATATTAGAATTTCCAATGAATTTAATCCCTTGTTCTTCCAATGATTTTCTAAAGACATCTACTGCATAACCAGTTGGCTCCCACACAGATGCCCAGGACCTTGACATTGTTCCATCTTCAGGCATTACACCTTCAACCACAATATCATTGGTTCCATGTTTCCGCTGAATGGATATGCTTTTAGCTTCACCAGCAGGTGCCATTTCTGTATGATTGACAATATTAATATAGTCGGTTTCTGGTGTAAGCTTAACATCAGCCTGATCGCCATCCTCTGAAGGTGTTACTTCAACTATAACAGTACCAGCATCATAGTCCTCATTTGGAGAAAGTGTTAATGCTGAAACTTGCGCTCCTGTATAATAAGGCTCGTCCGACCAATTTAAATCAAGGGATAGACGCTCATCATCATACCAAGTATCATCTCCCACCAAATCTCCTTTAATTTTCTTTATTCCCTGATTCTTTAAATCAGCGGCAAATTGATCAAAATCTTCTTTCAGTAATGTTGGGTCTCCTTTTCCCTTAAGAAATAAGTCACCATGCAATACAGGACCTTTAACCTTTCCATCTGTAAATACTTCCGTGGAAAATTGATAATCAGTACCGAGCTTCTCCAATGCTGCTGCTGCAGTTATAAGTTTTTGATTGGATGCTGGATGTAAGCGTGTATCTCCCTCATGTGAATAAAGTACTTCACCACTATCAGCATCTGAAATGTTTACCCCAGTAATGGCTCCATCGAGATTGGGGTTATCCAGGATGTTTGACATTTTTTCTTCAAGTGATCCGTCCTCAAACTGTGTTTCTGAAGAGTCATCGGTTGCTGAAACAAATACATTTTTTCCTTGATCAGCAACTGGCAGTATTAGCAACATGGCAATAAGAAAAATAAAAGAAAGTTTCCGCCTCGAAGTTTGTAACACTTGTAATTCACATCCTTTTCTATATTATTCGAATATTATTATAAATCATTTGAGTACTAATATGTGAAGATTTCTGTAAAATCATTCCAATTGCTTATCATATTGACTTGTTATGCCTAAGAAGACCTATGACCTTTCATCTATGTTTGTTAGGACCTTTTTCCTGAATAAAAAGACATCCACTCCAAATTTGAAGTGGATGTAAAAAATATATTCTTTACTTCTGTATATTATAAGTGTGTGTTCCTCGGTTATTGTGTAATTTATCCTCGATAACACCACTTTGATAACTTTGAATTAATTGGTTTTGGACTGTAACAAGGCCTTTTTCATCTTCTCGTAATTCTGATAATGGACGATTTTTACGTTTATCCAATCCAATCACCTCCACACCCTTAGTATGTTCACATAGATGTAACAAAGTCCTATAATTATTTACCAACTTTCTAACTTTACCTTATCACAAGAAAAAAAAGGGTTTATAATGAAAGTAGATAGGAAAGGGGAGAGGAACCATGGCATTTGAGTATAAGAATATAGTTGTTGCAGTGGATGGATCTGAGGCTTCTGAGAAAGCGTTTAAGAAATCATTAGAAATTGCAAAACGAAATCATTCTAAGCTAATTTTGGCACATGTGGTCGATTCCCGAACATTTGCTACTGCTGAAGCATACGATCGTACGCTAGCTGAACGAGCTGAAGAATATGCACAGGAATTAGTGAATAGCTATGTTGAAAATGCGAAAGAAGTGGGGATTACAGATCTTATTCGAGTAATTGAATATGGTTCTCCGAAAGTTAAAATCGCCAAAGAAATAGCAGAAGATTATGATGCTGATTTAATTATTTGTGGTGCTACTGGAATGAATGCAGTTGAACGGTTTCTAATAGGTAGTGTATCAGAAAGTATTACACGCTATGCAAGTTGCGATGTATTAGTTGTACGGTAAACGAGCTTTAGGAACACCTCACTTACCAAGGTGTTCCTTTTTTCCGTTAGGGGAGTATAAAATTTGTTGTTTTTGTACGACGCATAATACATCAACTATTCATTTAAATTAATACTTAAAGAAGCAACAATCATCTAGAAAGCAGCCCTACAGCCGTACTCTGTTACCTTTTCACTTCCTCTCTTGCTGATTCGGGCACAGAGACAGCTGCTGTGTTATCTTTTTTAATTCCCATTTGGCAATGACAAGCTTCCTACGACAAAACACTCCCCGTACGAGGTTTCATCCTTCTTCTCTTCACACAAAAAAACACTAGCACTCTTATCAGTCATTTCTTTTACTAATAAGTATTATGTAAGATCCTTGTTGATTTCATTCACTACGTGTGATAGTTCTGGTAAAATTAACTTAGCTAATGCCAACTTCACAGCACCTGATGATCCAGGTGTAGCAAAAATTGCTGTATTATTTCGCACACCAGCAATGGCTCGTGATAGAATAGCTGCAGAACCAATATCCTCTTGGTAACTTAACATTCGAAAAAGCTCTCCAAATCCTACGATTTCTTTTTCAAGCATTGGCTTTATTGTTTCAATGGTTACATCCCTTCGTGCGATTCCAGTTCCACCATTGGTTAAGATAACGTCAATTTCATCCTTTATACAACCAGCCTCTATCCGATCATGAATAATTATCCCCTCATCTTTTATAATTTCTTTCTGTACAATTTCATGTCCTTCTTTTGTTAATTGTTCTACCATTAAATTTCCACTTTTATCTGTTTCATCTGTTCGCGTATCACTAATTGTCAATACGAGACAGCGTAGTGAACATTTATTTTTTTTATGTTCGTGAACTGCCATAAATTCTTCCTCCTTTTGAAATATTTTCACTTTCGGTTTCACACGGGGGCTACCATATTAGTAAAAACCTTTTTATACTTTGTGCACTAAAATTTTTAGCAACGTCGAGTCTACTTCTTAGCTAAAATTCATACTCTAACGTGGAACAAAAGCTAGAAGCGCCTTGATCACCCCCGATTAGAAAACTTGGCTTGTCGCCAAGTGGCGAAAGCCTTAGTTGCACTTATGCAGTAAGAAAGTTTTTTTAACTGCCAAGTATAAGCCAAGCCTCGTCGTGGCACTTTTCCGCGTAAATGTGGATTGACTTATGACCTCGAGGGGATAGGCCTGGCCGATGTAAACTCGTGCGTCCTTATGTCTATCGGCACTAGGACGTCAATCGCTCGAAGCTGGACGTGGCCTTTCCTATCCAAAGCAGTAATGACACCAACTTTTTATTCTTCTTCCTTTTTAGAAAAACTCGCATTCGCTCGTCTTTTAGCGAAGGTGTTAGTTTTTCTTATACTTGGGACGTAAAAATTTCAGCTACGCCGAGTCCACTCCTTGGCTAAAATTTTATACTTTCCTAACGTGTAAAAAAGGTCTTGCTATTGTGTAGCAAAACCTTTTGCATCTAAGTTTATTGTGCCAATCGTACCGTATCCCTTGCAATCATTACCTCTTCATTTGTCGGAATCACAATAACCTTAACTGGAGAATGTGGATAATTAATAAAGGCTTCCTTGCCACGAACATGATTCCGTTTCGGATCCCAATATACCCCCATAAATTCTAAGCCAGTTAATACTTTCTCTCGTATCGTATCACTGTTCTCTCCTACACCTGCAGTGAAGATAATTGCGTCTACTCCTGACATTCTTGCAGCATAAGAACCTAAATATTTGTGAATTCGTCCTGCAAATACGTCTAAAGCAAGTTCTGCACGTTCATCTTCTTGTGACTTTTCCTCAATATCCCGTAAATCACTAGAAAAGCCTGATAATGCAAGCATACCACTTTTCTTATTTAGCACGTTAATCACTTCTTCAGCCGTTTGCCCTGTTTTTTCCATGATATAAGGAATAAGCGCAGGATCAAGATTTCCTGAACGTGTTCCCATTGTTACACCAGCAAGTGGTGTGAATCCCATTGACGTATCAATGGACCTTCCGCCTTCAATTGCCGTAATACTAGCACCATTACCTAGGTGACAGGAAATCAATCGTAATTGCTCTAAAGGAACATTTAACATTTCAGAAGCGCGTTGGGATACATATTTATGGGATGTTCCATGAAACCCATACTTACGAATACCATATTCCTTGTAATACTCATATGGGAGACTGTATAAATAGGATTTTTCTGGCATTGTTTGATGAAAAGCTGTATCAAATACTGCAACCATTGGTACATTTGGTAAGATGTCTTGAAATGCCCGAATTCCTGTAAGGTTTGCTGGGTTGTGCAATGGTGCCAATTCAGATACTGCTTCAATACTTTGAATCACTTCATCCGTAATCTTAACGGAATCACTGAATCGTTCCCCACCATGTACAACCCGGTGTCCAATTGCATCAATATCCTCAAGTGATTCAATAACGCCAGAATTGGTTAGCTTATCTAACAAATGTTTGACAGCTTGTTCATGGTCAGGAATATCTGTCACCATTTTGTCTTTGTTATTAGCCACTTCCATTGTAAAAACAGAGTCAGCAATCCCAATTCGCTCAACTAACCCTTTTGCTAAAACACGTTCTTCCGGCATACGTATTAATTGGAACTTCAAGGATGAGCTACCAGCGTTAATTGCTAGAATGTTGTTTAAATTTGTCATGATGTCATCTCCCTTAAGGTAAATCGGTATTATTATACGTCGAAAACCAAGTATTCATTTGTCCTAAAATATCTTCCATTGCTTTTGTATTTTTAAAGGATGGCATTTCAACAAGCAATGGCTGTTTTGGTGCTTTCGTTCCGTTTCCTTGCTTTTGTAATACTAAAATGCTCTTTCGATGCTTGTCTGATTTAAATGCGCTCTCCGGTAAATGTAAAACACCTACGATATGAGCTGTTTCCTCTAAGTATGCATAAAGCTTATCAGACTGATCACTATCAAAAAGAAAATCAGGAATGACAAATATTAAGTAACCCCCGTCTTTCGTGTAACGTAGGCTTTGTTCGATTAACAGATGATGTGAGTACGAGTGCCCTTCATCTGCCTTAAGCTTAAATTCAGCTGCTCTTATATCATCTGGATAATAACCAATTGGCAGATCAGCTACAATTAAATCAACTGGATCTAATAAAAAAGGACGTAAACTGTCTTGGTGGAAAAATTCAATTTCCTTTTTCTGTAAATTAGCATTTAGAACCGATAACTGAATTAATGTTGGATCAACATCACTTGCATATGCCTCTACAGGTTGTTTTAGTTGATTTAAGACAGCTGTTAATAAATTAGCAGTCCCACTTACCGGGTCAAATATACTAATGGTTTCTTTTTTTTCTGTTACTTTCCCTGCAAGATAGCCAACTAACAATGCAACTGTTTCTGGTGTCATTAAATGTTGTTGCTGTGTTGTTCCTTTCATACCTTTTAGAATTGCTAGTTGAATTGCCTTCCTAACCTCTTCCGTTTGATACTGACTTAAGTTTGCTTCCTTTATTCTTGTTTGTAATTTATGTCGCATAATATCGTCCATGTCTTCAGTAGGCTCACCATGAAATAAGCATTCCAGCGTAATAGCTAAACGATCTAAATACGGCTCATTCACGTGTTGCTGAAGCATGTCCGTTGTCTCATCAACCCAAGTAAACAAGGATTCCACATTTGATTGCTCCATTATTCCCCTCCATTCCATCCATTTGCGCGTTTCTAATTGTACCAAAAATTGATGAATGCTGTACAAAGTTATGCCACCAATCGGTGCGGTTTGCGATTAACTACACTGCTAATGACAACAAAATCGCACGAAAGCCTACGGATATGGTGTTCGGCTTAAGTTCACAATTGAAGCGCTTAAGTTCACAATTTATTGGCTCAAGCTCAGCATGCAAAGCACTTAAGTTCACAACTTAGCCGCTCAAGCATAGTATGTAAAGCGCTCCACTTCACCGTTATTTGTAAAAACAGTAAAATCTCCCCCATTTATAAACGGGAGAGATAGATATGTCTTATTTAGCTGCTTTTGCTGCTTCTAATGCCTTGTCATAATCAGGGTGATTAGTGTTTTCCGAAACATATTCAACATAGGTTACTTCATCATTTGAATCTACAACGAATATGGATCTTGATAGTAGTCGCATTTCTTTAATAAGTACACCATACTTTTCACCAAAATCAGCATCACGATGATCGGATAATAACTCCAAGTTCTTTACTCCATTCACTTCACGCCAACGCTTTTGCGCGAAAGGTAAGTCCATACTAATGGTTATCACTTGGACATCAATTTGTTCTGCTTCATCATTAAATCGTTGTGTTTGTTTAGAACATACACCTGTATCAACGGAGGGAACGACACTTATCAATTTTACTTTGCCTTTATAATCATCAAGCGTCACTTCTTGAAGATCATTTGATAAGACAGAGAAATTTGGTGCCTTATCCCCTACCTTCACTTCACTTCCAACTAATGTGACTGGATCTTGATTGAATGTAACATTGGCCATATGAATTCATTCCTCCTAGAAATATTTGTTAATCTTATAGAAAACATTATGAAGAATAACATATCATATGTCCAATGATAGGTATTATATATCATAATTGGTCTTCTCTTCTTTTCCTTTCCATTTCCTACCCTTTCCTTCTTTACCCTCTTTATCAAAATTTGTATCCTTTAATATTTCCTGTATCTTTTCTACTGCTTTTGGAGCAACTTCCAGCATTTTTTCATAAATATGTGTATTCTCATTTAAGTGTACCATCTTAACACCTTGTTCACTCACAATTAAAAACGCGATTGGTGTAACCGATACACCACCACCGCTTCCTCCACCGAATGGTAATGTTTCATCACTTGAGTTACTTGCACTAAACTCACTACCACCTGCTGCAAAGCCAAATCCGAGCTTAGAAACGGGAATGATGACACTTCCATCTGGTGATTCGACTGGATCCCCTATAATTGTATTCACATCAATCATTTCTTTTAGGTTTTCCATCGCCGTTGTCATTAACCCTTGTATCGGATGTTCTTCCATCATTATCCTCCTTTTACATTGCTAACTTTTCTTTAGCTGGAATACTGCGTATCATTTTATAGAGCGCACGAATAGCTTTTCCTAATCGAATCGAAACCATGCATTTCATTCGAGAATGAAAGTATTCTTGTTGAAAATATGGTACAACCGAGATAGTTGGCTTATTAAGCAAATTGCTTTTTTCAATAACTACTCCCAGAATTAAGCCTTTTATTGTCCAAATTCCTCCTGTTGTGATCCCTGTAGAAGCAGCATCACCAGTGCCGATATGTGTCTCCCATTCAAGCTGGTGAACAAACGTATTAGCCACTAAATATTGAAATAAAATATCTTTTGTTTCAACATACAACTTTGCCATATATTGTAATTGGTGGTATATAAAGCGTAACTTCTCTAAGAAAGATTTTTCCTCTATTTCCTCTAATAATCCAATATCTTGTTGTTCTTTAAAATCAATGTTCGTTTGCAATATAGGTATCTTATAAAGCAATACTCTTAGAGATAACCAACTTCTTTCCTTATCATAGATACTATGTATGGATATGGTTAAGGTCGAAAATAATAAAATGATAATAAGAATAAGGATGACTAACACAACACCAATAAGTATCCATACCATACGAAATGCTCCTTCATTATTTTAACTATGTTCCTAGTTTTTGCAAAAATGGCCTTTTTAAACATACTTTTCCTAAACATGGAAGATAGAATCAATAGGTGATAAAATATTTTTATAATACTTCGATGTGGAGGCACTGATATATATGACAGAACGGCGAAATATTTACTTTTATTATCCAAACGATCCAGAAGTAAAAGAGAAACTAGAACCATTAATGAAAGTAGCAAGGGAGAATGATTTTCATATCGTGGAGGATGATAAAAACGCCAATATCATTGTAAGTGTTGGCGGAGATGGGACCTTCCTTCAAGCGGTACGGAACACAGGATTCAGGCAAGATTGTTTATATACTGGCCTCACCTATTCTGATGAAGCTGGCTTATATTGTGATTTTAATATGGATGACTTTAATGATTTATTACACATCATCGAACATGCCGAAAAAGAAGTGCGACGCTTCCCTGTAATTGATGTCGAAATTAATGGGGAAAGGACATTTCATTGCTTAAATGAAGTAAGTATAAGATCTACTATTATTAAAACAATAGCAATTGATGTCTATATTGACGATATGCATTTTGAAACATTCCGTGGGGATGGCCTAATCGTAGCTACCCCAACAGGAAGTACAGGCTATAACAAATCAACCTTAGGTGCTGTGGTAGATCCAAAAATTCCTTGCTTCCAAGTTAGTGAGCTTGCATCATTAAATAACAATCGCTACCGCACATTAGGGTCTTCCTTTATTTTAAATAAAGACCGCAAATTAACATTAGATGTTATCCAAGATGGGAATGACTATCCAGTTGTAGGTCTGGATAACGAAGCCTATTCAATCCGTAACATTAAACAAATTGCTGTTTCCTTGAGTAACAAAGAAGTTAAGACAGTTAAACTCAAACATAATTCATATTGGGATCGAGTAAAACGGACATTTCTATAGTAAAAATAATAATTATGTTAGGCTCTTTTCGCATACTTTGTTGTTTTCTATGACGTATAATCTATGCATGACGTGACGTTTCATACCTGATAGCAACAATCTTTTAGAAAACAGCCTTATGATAAAAACTCCTGTCATTAGATACGACAGGAGTTTTTATCATAAGCAACAGTTCCATCTACAATCGTCATTTCTACGCCGATTTCATGGATGTGTTCTGGATCAACTTGAAAAATATCTTGATCTAAAATGGTAAAGTCTGCTGTATAGCCAGTTTTTAACATGCCACGCTTTGCTTCTTGATTGATGGCATATGCACTCCCTTTTGTATATAAACTAACAGCCTCATATGTCGATAGCTTCTCTTTCTCCAAATAAGTAATCCCATCAATGGAGGATCTTCGTAAAACAGCTGCCTGTATCCCAAGCAAAGGGTTAACTTCTTCAATCGGGGCATCTGAACCTCCAGCACAATGTAATCCATTGTCTAGCATGGTTTTCCAAGCATAGGCATACTTCATTCGATGTTCACCTACACGTTCAATAACCCAAGGGAAATCAGATGATACAAATGTTGGTTGAATATCAATCACTACATTTAGTTTCTTTAACCGTTCTAAGGCTTCTTTATTTAGAATTTGCCCATGTATGATCCGATCTCGTAAACCATTTTTTAATGGATATTGTTCAAGAACTTCCGCAACTTCCAAAACAGCACGATCCCCTATTACATGAAGTGCAACAGGTAAATCATGAGCTCTAGCATGCTTTACAATTTCGATTAGATTATCCGTTTGATGAATGGCCACACCCCTATTTCCTTTATCATCAGAATATTCTTCTGTTAACCAGGCAGTCCGGCCACCTAATGCACCATCTGCAAAAATCTTCACTGCACCAAGTTCAACATAGTCTGAACCCTCTCCATAGCCTAAACCTTCTTCTAGCATGTCATCTAATACATTATGTTGAACAAGTAAATGTGCTTTAAACTTCTTCGTAATACCATCTATAGCATCTAAATAAGCGTGATACGTTTCTCTAAACGTCCCATACCGATTTAAATCCTCTGTATGTCCACCTACCAGTCCTTTGGCTAAAAGATCTTTAATCGCTTTTTCAATCACCTTTTTTTGTTGGTCTTGTGATACAGCTGGCATTGCCTGTTGAATGTAGGATTGAGCCGTATCCAGAAAATAGCCTGTCGATTCCCCATGATCATCTCGAACAATTACCCCACCTTGAGGATTAGGTGTATCATTATCAATACCAGCTAATTCAATTGCCAATGAATTAGCGATTAAAGCGTGTCGACAAATCCGTGTTAAGACAATAGGGTTGTTTGGTGCTATTTCATCTAACTCTTTTTTATGAATAATGGAAGGTTCTTTATCTACCCACTGATTTTCATTCCAGCCTTCTCCAAATAGCCATTCACCTTTTGCTAAATTTGCGGAACGATCTTTTAAAGCATCTTTTATTTCTTCGCGAGAGGTCATTTGTGACAGATCTAATCGTAATAACTTCTCCCCATGACCCATGATATGTAAATGAGCATCAACAAAACCAGGTAACATTGTTTTCCCTTGTAAATCATGGACTTGATCAATCTTTTCAGAAAAATCGCTATACAGCCCTTCATATGTTCCTACTGCCATAATCGTATTACCCTCTGTAAAAACTGCTTCTGCTCGTTCTCCCTCTTCTCCCATGGTGTAAATCTTACCACCGTACCATAATTCCCCCATAATTCTTTCCTCCATCCGTACATTAGCTCATAAAATTACTTCCATTATATAGAATAATTCCATATATGAAAAGACCTAAATCTAAAACGAGCTACTCCAAAAAATGGAGTAGCTCGAAGCCATTATCTTATTTTATTGTTATTGTTGTTGTCCGCCAAATTGTTGCTCAGCTACCTGAACAAGACGTTTAGTGATTTCTCCACCAACAGAACCGTTGGAACGAGAAGTTGAATCTGCACCAAGTTGAACACCAAACTCTTGAGCAATCTCAGTCTTCATTTGGTCTAATGCTTGTTGAGCTCCAGGCACTACCAACTGATTTGAATTGTTGGAGTTGTTGTTTGCCATGATGTCTCACCTCCCTTGGTACTAACTATGATGTGTAGCATAGGGAAGAATCATTCACTTTTTTTTATTGGAATTTGTTGTTAAATCCCGTCAAGCCTATCATGCTGGAAATGAGGGAAGATCATTTTTTATAAAAGATCATCAAATTCAGTAGTAGTTGCTGCATCATCTGTTAATTCAATTACTTCTATACCGTTAATTGCCTCTTCTAATGAAGAAGAAAAATCATGTTGTCCCTCAAACTGATTCACTTTTTCTCGTCTTGGTCGTGTTTTAGGAGATTTCGGTACAAATACAGTACAGCAATCCTCATATGGTCTAATCGATATGTTGTACGTATTAATTTGATGCGAAATTTTGATGATATCGTCTTTATCCATCGCAACTAATGGCCGGATGATAGGGTAATTTGTCACTTCATTAATCGTATTCATACTCTCCATTGTCTGACTAGCAACTTGACCTAAACTTTCACCTGTTGTCATGGACAAAATGGATTCTTGTTTACATACTGCTTCACTAATACGAAACATCATTCGCCTCATAATAGTCATGGCATATGCTTCTGGCATTTCTCTAAAAATTTCTTGTTGTAACTTTGTAAACGGGACAACATGAACACGAACTTTCTTCCCGTATTGTGTTAATTGCTCTGCTAAATCTAAAACCTTTTGTTTCGCACGTTCACTCGTAAATGGTGGGGAATGGAAATGTATTGCTTCAATTTCCACACCTCGTTTCATCGCCAAATATCCAGCAACAGGGCTATCAATCCCACCTGATAATAATAGTAAGGATTTACCTGCTGTCCCCACAGGAAGACCGCCTAACCCTGGACGAACACTAGAAGTAATATACGTTGCCTCAGTTCGAATTTCTACTTTAATTTCTACATCTGGATGATGCACATCAACGGTATATCCTTCTGTATTCGATAATAAATGTCCACCAAGTACTTTATTCATATCTTGTGAACGAATTGGGAAGTCTTTATCAATCCGCTTCACTGTAATTTTAAACGTTTTTACATCATCTGCATTTATTAAAGCGAACAACGCTGCCTCTTTGATCGCCTCTTCCTCATTTTCCATCTTAATTGCTAAACTAAGGCTTTGAATACCAAATACTTGTTGGCACTTATCCATTACCTCATCGGGATCATGACCATTTAACAGGACAAACATTCTTCCTTGTGTCCGCTTCACCTTTACATTTGGAAAGGCCTTTAATTTATGTCGGATATTTTCTTGTAGCTTTGTAATAAATTGTTTTCTGTTTTTTCCCTTTAATGCTATTTCTCCATAGCGTATTAAAATATGATCATATTGCATTTTTATCTACTCCATTACTTCTTTTAATTCCATTATTGCATTTTTTAAAACTTGGACAAATGTATCAAGCTCTTCTTTTGTTGTCTCATATCCAAAACTAACACGTAATGCAGCTGTTGTTCGTTTTTTATCATGTCCACAGGCTGCTAATACATGACTTTCATCCAAATTTTTTGAAGAACATGCTGAACGTGTAGAAATGTAAATTTCATGTTTTCCTAGCATATGAATGATTACTTCTGGTTTTAATCCAGGTACAGAAAAGTTCATAATATGTGGTGCAGCTTCTCTAGGTGTATTTACTACAACCTTAGCCATTTCTTCCAATTGACTTCTTAAATATTGTTGTAATTGGTACATTTCATCGATCATTAATTCCTTTTCTTTCACTAAACGAAGTGCTTTAACCATTGACACAATACCAGCTAAATTTTCAGTTCCCGAACGAATCGAGTTTTCTTGACCGCCACCGTGTAACAAAGAAAATAGTGTTGTTCCTTTTTGAACATATAAAATTCCTGTTCCTTTTAATCCATGAATTTTATGTGCAGATATACTACACAAATTAATTCCTTCATGCTGCAAATCTAAATGTACTTTCCCGACTCCTTGTACATTATCTACATGAAAAAATAGTTTTGGATACCTTTTAGCAATATCAGCAATGGCTTTAATTGGCTGTATTGAACCTAATTCATTATTAACATGCATAATACTTATTAAAATTGTATCCGGCCGAATTGCCTGTTCGACGTCTGTTACAGACACAACACCATTCTCATCAACGGGTAAATAGGTTACATCAAATCCTAACGTTTCTAGTGATTCACAAGCTTCGATAATGGATGGATGTTCAATTTGTGTTGTGATGATATGTTTTCCTCTCGACTGGTGTTGAAGTGCAATTCCTTTAATTGCCATATTATTGCCTTCAGTTCCTCCAGACGTAAAGACAATTTCCTCTTTTAATACATTTAATAGCTGAGCAGCTTGTTCTCTTGCTTTTAACAGTAGTTTCTCTGCTTCTCCTCCAAATTGGTGTATACTGGAGGGATTTGAAAAAAACCGCTCTGAAACTTCTTGAAAGCTTTTTAAAACGGACGGATATGGTTTGGTTGTTGCACTATTATCTAAATAAATCATGGTAAAAACTCCTTACAAAGGTCAATTATCGATTAGGCTGTTTTAAAGATATTAGCATGAACCTTCATGAATAGTTGATAGATAATGCATCTTAACTTACCGTTCAAGCAGAACACTTCGCTTTCACCACGGGCACAAGTGCGACATCTGTTCAACCTTATGCACCTGGTGAAAGCGACTGTCCGTAGCGGAAATCAACTACACTTTTTAAAGACGCATCGTATACACACCTCAACATTAATAAAACTACAAAAACTACAAAGTAGAAAAAAACATCGTTTAATACTAATCAGTTTAAAAAAGAATGGAGGCTGACTCAAGAAATAGGATTTTACCGTTACTTCCTTTTCCAGAGACAGCCTCTCTTTAGTCCATCCTTCACCCTTTAATTGACAACAGCTTGATGTTCCTCTACACGTTTTAATGCACCAGGTTCAATTTCTTCGATTGCCTTTGCAGCCTTTTCTAATGCTAATTCATATTCATAATCACGAAATAATTGTTCCGATTCCTCTAGCTTTGCTGCTAGTAATGGGTATTGACTACGATAGCGGTTCGCATATTGTATCACCTGCTCTGTTAAGAAGGCTTGTTCCAACATGGTCTCTGATTGTTTTGTCACATGTTCCACAGCTTTATTTGCTTCTTCTAATGCGTGTTGTACTGCCGTAATGTCTAATGGGTGTTTTTCTAATGATTGCAGGACTTTATTGTTTGTTTCAATCGCTGTATCCATTAAATCCCATATAAAATTTGGAACACCAGGAATGTTACTTTTGTTTAATTGACGATGAACGCGTTGAATTTGGTCTTTCATTTTCGTTAATGTTTCTCTAGCTTCTAATTCATCTTTTCGCAGGCTTCGTATCGTTTCTTTAAATGCTTCGTGTTTATCTTGTAATTCTTTCACTTGTTCAAAGCCCTTTTCTATTTTCTCACGTAAATCAGAATGTGGCGTTTTATCATCTTCCATCTCAGAAGCCATTTCATTTAGTTGCTGACTTAATTGAGAAATTGTTTTTTCTAATGTTAAATACTGTTCCATATCCCGATCTTCAAAGTAATAAGAGCGCTGCAATGTTTCCACTTCTGTTTTCGTTTCACTGAAATCTTGATCTAATTCTTGGAGTAAATGACGATAACTAGGAATTTGTTTTTCCATATAATTTTTGGCAATAGCTTCTTTTTCTAATAATTGGTACATTTCCTTCATTCTATCCTCAATTTCCGTTATAACTCCTTTTGCCTCCGATAAATCTCCATTATGTAAGCTTTGAACACAATCTAATAATCGTCTTTGGTAGCCTTGAATCTCTTTTTCAAAACCTAAATGTTCAACACGGTAACCGTCTGCTTTCATTTCTTTAATCCCAGCAAAAATATCATCTAATTGAGCTGGTAACTCCTGTTTACATGATTTATAAATAGCAGGGAAGTCAGCTATCTGTTCTTCCAGGACTTCTAGGTCCGTTTTTACTTTTTCCACTAAATCATGGGCCTCTATATAATTCCCTTCTTGAACTAATAAGCGGTATTGTGCTAGTTGTTCTTCTAGTTCCTCTATTTCTACTTCAAATCGGACGTCTGCTTTTCCGTATTGATAGCGATTTTGAACAATTTGCTTACGAAGTTCCTTTAAAATAGGCTGAATTTCCTCTACTTCTTTTCGACTTGATTCCTCTGATTCAAGTAACTCATCCAATTGTTTAAGCATTTCTTCAATATCTTTTTCAATTCGTTCCAATATCTGTTCTGTTTTCCGTAAAGTCTTTTTTGCACTTGAAAAGCGATAACGATCTGCTGCTTCTTCTGCATCGAATAAGTATTCTTCTATATCAGGAAGTTCTTTTGTAATGATATACTCCCAGCTTTCTTTCCATGATTCAAATTTCTCTTGGGTTTCTCCAGCTAAATTCAAATTTTTAATTCGGGCAATTTGGGACGCAATATCTCGGTTCATTATATCCATTTTCCAGCCTTCTAATCGATCAACTGTGTCATATACGCGTTTACGTAAAATTAAACCAACTATAATTAATGTAATAATGACTAATATACCGCCAATAATGTATTCCATATGTAAAGCCTCCCAGTATATTCCTATCGAAAGAGGATGTAATTCCGATCATTTTTTAAAAATCCTGCTCATTTTAATATTTACATTAATGATACCATGTCTCAAGCATTTTTGGATAAAAAAATGCAAATTAATTGCTAATTTGACATATTTTTTGTGTTAAGATGAGAGAAAAAGAAAATGGAGGCATCAACAGTACCCATCTGATGATTGATTTACAGGTTTAATAAGAGGAAATAATAAAATCGATCCATTTGTTGATGATGTTATCGTATTTTTGTGCAAATTGTTGATGGGAATAAGAATCCATTGCTTGATTTTTCCATTCATTTTGTAATACATACGGTGTTATTAACATACCTTTTAATTGCATAAAAAGAAACTGCCGTTCTGTCTCACTTATTTTTTCAGGTAATACTGCAAAAAAGGTATTACTTATATAATGGTTTTCCTTTGCTAAATAGGTAACAGTTACCTCACGTACAAAAATAGAGTCAAGCGAAAGCTCTCGATGAATAAAACAAGAGAATTGA
Organism: Oceanobacillus halotolerans; assembly: GCF_010993955.1. Lineage (GTDB taxonomy): Bacteria > Bacillota > Bacilli > Bacillales > Amphibacillaceae > Oceanibacillus_A > Oceanibacillus_A halotolerans. Next base: position 54,180 of record NZ_WIXL01000012.1, read on the forward strand.
TGATTGGACTGTTTGTACTGTATAATTGTTGAAATTAGCTTTTTAAATTTAGTTAAAGCAGACATCGCTTCCGTTTCCTTTAAGACATTCTCAATAGCTTCTAAATATGCCTCATAATATTGTGTAACAGCATATTCAAGCAAACCCTGCTTGTTTTTAAAGTAGTAGCTGATTAACGAAACATTAACAGAGGCCTTTTCTGAAATATCACGAACGGAAGTACCATGAAAGCCTTTTTGAAAAAATAATACAGAAGCTGCATCAAGGACCTTTTGTTTAGATGGGGTTGGGTTCATAGCATTCAACTCCTTATTATTTATTTTACGACAAAATTTCATTGAATCCTGCATTTTTTTCTCGACAAATATTTTAGCTTTTGTCGAAAAACAAACACCATAGGGGGAATATATAAAATGTTTCAAGTCGAAAACTATTCTGGAAAAAAAACCGATGATTATAAGTTATTATTAAAGCAATTAGAGGCACTAAGTGAAGGAGAAACAGACAACACTGCACTCTTGGCTAATGCATCTGCACTTTTGAACCAATTTCTTGGCCAAGTTAACTGGGTAGGCTTTTATATATGGAAAGATAATGAATTAGTACTAGGACCATTTCAAGGATTACCCGCATGTATACGAATCCCTTACGGAAAAGGGGTATGTGGTACAGCAATAAAAGAACAGCGTACACAACGAATTAAGGATGTGCATCAATTTCCAGGCCATATTGCCTGTGACAGTGCAAGCAACTCTGAAATTGTCATACCGCTTATTATAAACAATGAAATATATGGAGTGCTTGATATCGATAGCCCTATTACAGATCGATTTGATGAAATTGATCAAGATTATTTAGAAAAATTTGCAGCTATTTTGATATCCTACATTGAAAATAAAGCCTAACTCATTCGGTGGGGGCGACGCACAGGACGTGCTAGTGCTGGCGTTTCGATTGACGTGCCATTCTTAGTAAGCCCACCAGTTAACACGTGATAATAATAGAAAAGGTATTGTGACTATCACAATACCTTTCTTTATGTTAAGACGTATAACGTATCCTATTTTCACGAACAACACAATTCTTCCCTTGCTTTTTGGCTTCATATAAGGCCTGATCAGCACGAATAAACAAATCTGTCACAGACTCTCTTTTACTTGAGTGCCATGTAGAGACACCACTAGATAAGGTGATTTTCGGATTTGTGAAGTTAACAGCCTTTTTCCTTATTTTATTCGCTAATTGAACACCCTTTTCAAGGGGTGCATTAGGCAAATAAATTGCTAATTCCTCTCCACCCCAACGAGCGGGTATATCCTTATTTCCTAAATATAGCTTTATGATTTGTGCGACTTGGACAATTACTTCATCCCCAACATGGTGACCATGTACGTCATTTATTTTTTTAAAGTCATCAATATCAATTAGTACTAATGTACCTAACTCACCTGTTTTAATGTCTTTACTAATCTTCTCGTCTAAGTAATTTCTGGAATAAAGTTTTGTTAAATAATCTGTAATAACTGCTTGCTGTAATTGTTCTTTTAAAATCGTATTTGACAATGCCAAAGTAGAATGGTGAACCAACGATTGCATGAGCTTAAAGTTTTCAAAAGAAAAGAAGTATTCCATCTCATGCATAATCACTACCATACCGTGAATAGCACCTGTTTGGATCATTGGGATTGCCATGATCGAACGATATGGGACAGGCTTCGGAGTATTTGTTAAGTTTCCACTAAATAAGGCTTCTCCTGATTCATTAACTTTCGTGAGCATATATCCAACGAAATCTTTTCCATCGTTTGTTAGAAAAAACGAAGTACTACCAGATAAAATATCAAATGGTTGACCTGAGGATTCATTGTAATAAATAAACCCTACTTCACTTGCTTTACACGTATTCATAATTTGATTTTTAACAATCGATGTAATTTCGGACAACTGTAAATTTGAGTTCAATTTATGTGTTGCATCGTTAATTAATTTAAGATCATCCACAAGTCTAATCGAATGCTGGTACAAGGAAGCCATTTCAATAGCGTGTCCGACAATAGCCGAAAATGTATTAATATATCCTAGTTCTTCTTCTGAAAAAATTGTTATTTGGGGTGTTATCATTTGTAGAATACCATAAATACCTTGGCTACCTATTAGTGGCACATATAAATATGTCCTATTTTCCATTAGTCTATCTTCACATTGTAACTCACCTGTAATAAATGCTTGTGATCCAGCTCTTTTCGTAGCATCATCACTGTATTCTATTTTTTTAATAGGCAATGTATGATCCGCCTCATAATCTTGTGATAATAAAAGATAATGAGAATAGGTTGGATAGCGATTATTTAAAACATGAATGGTCTCATGTAAAATATCTTTTTTATCATGTTTTTTATAAAAATGCATTGCAAGTTTTAATAGGGACTGATTTTGCTCTTCCTTCTCATCCTTTTTCTTATAAGTAGTGATAATTTGTACTAATTTTGTTGTTTCTACTTCAATCATTTCCACGATCTCTTTCGTTAGGAAAGGATTTCTATTATCATATGTAATCGCAATAAAACCAGATGATAATATATCAATTGGTATGATATACGTATTCAAATCCTGTCCCGAATCTTTTATAATAGGATTCGACTCGTTGTTATAATGAACAATATCATTCCCAAGATGCAATGTTACATGTGGCCGAAACCTTTCATCTTGGTTTGGATTTATTAGTATCATGTACTTTTTAGTTACGTTATCATATGCATAAATGGTCACAAGGGAAGTCTCTAAATATTGATTTAATTGATTAGTTATCTCTTGTAACAGATCAGCATATGTTTTTTGCTGCATATTCGCAATTAAATCAAAATAAAAGCCTCTTAATGTATCCTGTAATTGACTTCGATCTATCATTTTATCACCTATTAAATGGATATTTCCTTGCTAGACATTAATAAAAAGTGTATCTATAACTATTATATAGGAACTAGTGACATTTTCCTATATAAAACATAAAAAAGTTGCACGAAAGTATTATTTATTCCTAAATATTAGCTTAAAGGATGTAAAAGTAAAATTAAATTAAATGGATTGGTTGACTTCTATCTCTATAACTTATATACTATTCCTTGTGTAAAATAAAAGCGGCCTATGTGGACCGCCGATTGTACTCATTTTGTTCCTCTAACATATAAAGAGGTGTATCGTGTAACTCTCTGCTGCTGGAGCGATGGTACATGAAAACAAAATGGACAACGGAAAGGAACACGCTCATTTATTTTATGCAAATAAAATAAGAAGGAGGAAATGTCTAATGGCTCGATATACAGGATCTGTCTGGAAAAAGTCACGCCGACTTGGCATTTCACTAACTGGAACTGGTAAGGAACTTGATAAACGTCCTTACGCTCCTGGTCAGCATGGACCTAATCAACGTAAAAAAATGTCTGAATATGGTCTACAGCTTCAGGAAAAACAAAAACTACGCTTCATGTACGGATTGAATGAACGTCAATTCCGTAATCTATTTGATCAAGCGGGTAACATGAAAGGGGTTCATGGTGAAAACTTCATGACTCTACTTGAATCTCGCCTTGATAACATCGTTTACCGCCTTGGTTTAGCACGTACTCGCAGACAAGCACGCCAGCTTGTAAACCATGGTCACATTACTGTAGATGGCAAACGTGTAGATATCCCATCTTTCCGCGTAAAACCTGGTCAAACAATTGGTTTACGTGAAAAATCTCAAAACCTAGATATTATTAAAGAGGCAATTGAAGTGAATAACTTTGTGCCTGAATATCTAACATTTGATGAAGATAAAATGGAAGGTAGTTATACACGTTATCCTGAACGTTCTGAGCTTCCAGCAGAAATTAACGAAGCACTTATCGTTGAGTTCTACTCTCGTTAATAAGTTTGCTTTGGATAATGTTCATATTAATAAATCCTCAAAACCTTTACATATAAGGAATTTGAGGGTTTATTTTTTATTTTACGACACTTTGATCTACTATATTTAGTAAGTTCTTTACATAATTTGTGATTTCCTAACAACGGCACTAATATTTTTGCTTCGGATAGTTGCTTGTGAAAGGTGAATTATGAAATGATAAGTGGTCTCGATTCACTTTTGGCTGAATTTGAGACTCGATTGTTCATTGACAATGAATCCCGTGCGAATGCACCATCTCCAGATCTCTCCAAAGCAAATAAAAATGCCCATGAAACAAGATTTCATAGGCCGTAGAATACATATTTAGTAAGTATAAAAGTTTCACTTAGACAATTTCATCTGTTAACTGAATTGTTGTAACACAAGTATTGTCTCCTTCAAATGTAGAAATTTGGGATTCTGCTATTTTTCCGTCATTTGAAATTGTAACATTATATGTTTTGTCACGAGGTAACCACAGATCAATAAACCCGTTTGCTTCAGATTGCAATTTGTCATCAACTACAATATTGCCTTCTTCATCTTCAATATACACATCGAATTCCTCTTCTGCCATTTCACCTTGACAACCAGTTAGGCTATGGATCTCACATGGATGTGTTTCATTCACAAATGGTGCAATAGATACAAAAAATTCATCTTCTGGTAATGGATAGGCTTCTTCTGTGTCATCACTTTCTGTTACGATCAATTCCTCAGACGTGATTGAAGCACTCTCAGCTTGTCTTTCACCTAAGGAATAATCTTTTACTAACTCTTTAATATTTTGTGCTTCTTCTTGATTTTGAACAGGCGTATTATCATTGTCGTTTATTACAAATATTGTTACAGCTGCAACAATAATGATTCCTACAATCAATATAAACTTTTTATTCATCTTTTTTCAACCCCCATAGTACTCATATTATTCTCGTATATCATACCATAGAATAGCCTTTAAACTTCGAAACTGTATACAAAGTTCACATAAAATATTTATTTTATTATTCTTTATATACTAACCCAATTATTCTTCACAGCTAACAATGCAGCATTGAGAAATAAGTACCATTAAGGACATCCTTATATGCTCGGTCTTGTCGCTCGTTTTTATTGACATACATTCACATCCCTTTGAACATTTTTCCTAAGTCAACTACCTGTAACAAGAAAAGACAGTCCAAATGGAACTGCCAATTATTATGAACTGCTACTAGAATCATAATTTAGTAGGTTGGCTGTCTTAGTGTCAGACAACCTTTTTATTAATTTCATCAATCCATGACAATTCTTCGTCTTTGAAACTTCGTTTATTCATTTCTTCCACTATAAGTTGAACAAATACTTTCCCTAACCCTACCTCTATTGCTTTTTTATAAGTATCAATTAGTAATGCATTAGAACACTTGTCCATTATAAGAATCCCCCCAGCACTTACCTATACATTATTATTAAGCTATTTTTTTATAGCAACTGAAATTCAATTATGTAGTCTTATCCCAAACCTGTTTCCCAAAGCTCTTAACCATGAATAGTAAATCGTTTTATATCTGTTTCCAGTTCTTCTACCATTTTGGCTGAACTTTCAATTGCGTTTACTTATTTCATCTACTGTTGCTGTCTGTTGTTAAGCAGATGAAGAAACCTCCTCGAATGAAGCAGATGTTTCTTCCCTAATCGATGTAATACTTTCAAACATGGTTTGTACTTGAAATGAATTATCTTGAATATTATTTAAAATTGCAAGTCTTGTGCATTTGCTTCTGTTTCCTTTATTTACTTCACAATATGATGTAACTTTCTTCCAATAACACTATATATCCCATCTTTCTATGGGGTTTAGTCTATAAGGGGTTTCCCTATAAATAAGGTAATAACATTTAAATTAAACTTCTAATATATAGTTATTTGCTTTTTGAGCAGGAAGTGGTTTACTCAAGTAAAATCCTTGAATCTCATTACAATTATGTGATTCCAAAAATAGGAGTTGTTCTTTTTGCTCAACCCCTTCAGCTACTACAGTTAAATTTAAGTTATGTGCTAAGTTTATAATTGCTTTTACAATTATTTGGTCATCATGATCAGTAAGCATATCCCGTATGAAAGAGCGGTCAATCTTCAATCGATCAAGGGATAATTTTTTTAGATAACTCAAAGAAGAGTAGTGTTTTCCAAAATCATCTAAAGAAACTTTAACACCAATAGAATTTAACTTTTTGATATTGAATAACGTGCGCTCTGTATTCTCCATGATCACGCTTTCTGTCACTTCTAATTCTAAATAATATGGATCCAAACCAGCACTAGTTAGCGCATCTTGTACTGTTTCAATCAAAAATTTCTGCTGAAACTGAAGCATCGATAAATTAACTGCAATCTTAACGGGGTTATACCCTTGATCTTGCCATTTTTTACATTGTAAACATGCATTTCGTAGCACCCATTGATCAATTTGAGTAATCATACCTGTCTCTTCAGCTAATGGTATAAAAGTACCTGGTGAAACCATTCCTTTAACTGGATGATTCCATCTAATCAATACTTCAAACCCTATTATTTCTTTTGTTTCTAGACAAAGCTGGGGTTGGTAGTATAATATAAATTCCTCATTTTTTATGGCACTACGCAAATCACTAGCCAACATTAGTTTTTCAAATGATTCTTGATCGATATGTTTTTGATAAAATACATACGTGTTTTTCCCATTTTGTTTTGCTTCATACATTGCAGAATCCGCATGTTTAACTAAGGTTTCTTTATCTTTACCATCATCTGGAAAAATACTAACACCAATACTAGGAGTAATATACAACTCATAATTATTTACACAAAAAGACTGTTCAAATTGACTCATCATTTCGTTAATTAGAGCAATACATTCTGATTTTTGCTTCATACCCTTAAGAAGAATAATAAATTCATCTCCACCATAACGAGTGATAAATGCCTTATTACGAATAGCTGCCTTTAACCGTTCGGCAGATTCTTTTAATATGTCATCCCCAATACTGTGACCCAATGTATCATTAACTTCTTTAAACCGATCCAAATCCAGAAAAATAATGGCGAATTTCTGTTCAGGGTTACTTGTTTCATTCATGACTCGATCTAACTCCTGATAAAAATAATTTCGATTAGGTAACAGGGTTAGATCATCGTGCAATGCTTGGAATTTTATTTGTTCCTCTAATTTTTTCTTATCCGTAATATCAGTAAATATCGAAATATGGTTTGTGATTTTACCTTGTTCATCTCTTAATACATAGATCGTTATCTCTTCTAAAAATAATTCACCATTTTTTCGTTTATTCCAAATTTCGCCCCTCCACATGTTGTGATGACGAATACTATGCCACATTTTTTTATAGAAGTTTCTGTCATGGTGACCAGAACTAAGAATATTGGGGTTCCTACCAAATATTTCCTCTTCTGTATATCCTGTTAGCTTTGTAAAAGCTGGATTAACATAGATTATTTGATTGTTTTCATTAGTAACACTCATTGCATGTGACATCCTATGAAATGCTTTAGCTAAAATTTCCTTTTTTCTTTTAGAAGAACTTTGTCGAAAACCTTTATTAACCATATTATCCTACCTTTATAAATGATTTTATTATATTACAAATTATTACAAAATTTAACAACTATTGCTATAGGGTAAAACCCTATTTTAACCGTATAAAACATGTGGAAGTTAAAAAGGCAGAAAATCTACATAGCTATTTTTATATTCAATTATCGTAGGTCTAGTAATTTGTGATGAAAAAAATACACACGCTATTTTAAATAACGTGTGCATACATATTCCTTGATAGAACAGAATCAGTTATACTGTTATGTCAAATTGTAGTGCCTTCTACTATTATGAATGTAAACTTACTTATAAACTAAATACTATGGTGCTTAAGCTTGTTTAACTCATCAAGGAATCGGTCATTTAATACCTTTATATAGGTTCCTTTCATTCCTAATGAACGAGAATCAATGACACCTGCACTTTCAAGTTTTCGTAATGCATTAACAATAACGGATCGGGTAATTCCAGCACGATCTGCTACTTTTGAAGCAACAAGTAAACCTTCTTTCCCACCTAATTCTTCAAAAATATATTCGATTGCTTCTAGTTCACTAAATGAAAGAGAGTTAATTGCCATTTGCACAATTGTATGATTACGAATATCTCGTTCTTTTTCTTCTGATATTTCTCGCAGCATCTCCATTCCGACTACAGTTGCTCCATATTCAGCAAGAATCAAATCATCACTTAAAAATGACTTTTCTAAATGGGCAATAACCAAGGTACCAAGCCTATCCCCGCCACCAATTATAGGGACAATCGTTGTTAACCGATTTTGGAATAGTTCTTTGTTTTCTACCGGAAATGCTGTCAGCTCATGTTCAATATCCAAGTTTGCGGTTGTTTCGTATATTTTTAACAGACCTTCAGTGTAACTTTCAGGAAAATGTCGTTCTTGCAACATTCGTTTCACTCGATCATTGTCTATTTGCTCGATAATCGCATAACCAATTAATTCACCACTTTTGCTCACGATAAAAATATTTGCATTGATCACTTCTCTTAATGTTTCTGCTATTTGTTTAAAATCTACCGAGTTGCCATTTGTATTTTGAAGCATTGCATTAATTTTTCTAGCTCTTGTGAGTAAATCCATCTACTATCCCTCCGACTTTCGTTTCCAAAACAAGGCATTACTTATCATTAAAATCTTAAGATAGTTTTCTGTTATTTTCAATAAATTTCGCATAATTACACATTTTTTACATAATTTTACGTTATTTTTACAAAGAGAAGCAGAAAGAAAGGTCTTTTCACATACTTTGTTGTTTTCTTACGTCGCAGTATCTATATAATGCGTCATAAATTGCGATGACAGGTGGAGCGATTACCCGTTCTAGAAATATACTACGCTTTCCGCGGACTCCCACGAGCCTCCTGGTGTAGCCCACACTGCGGGGACTCTTAGGCTCGTTGAAGCGTTGTCCGAGGTAAAGAAGACACTGAGAAAACGTAAAGTTTGAACAGATGTCGCACTTATGCCTGTGGTGAAAGGCGACTGTCCAAAACGGAAATCAATGGCGCAATTTTAAGACGCATAATCTATCAACTATTCATTGAAATTCATACTGAAAAAAGCCACAATTTAAAAATAGCCGTAAGAAAAAAGGTGAGCAAATGCTCACCTTTTACTGAAAACGGACTAAGAAATATTTTTTCTTTCCACGTCGGATAATTGTAAACTCATCTTCAATTCGATCTGATTTATCGACAACATAGTGTAGATCTTGCTGTCTTTCACCATTAATATAAATTGCTCCATTCTTTATATCTTCTCTCGCCTGTCTTTTAGAAGGTGAGATAGATGCACTAACCAATAAATCGATCAATCCAAACTCCTCTTTTGGTGTTACATATGTTGGTACATCTTTGAAACCTTGTTTAATATCACTAATAGATAACTGTTTTAAATCCCCGCTAAATAAGGATTCCGTAATTTTTTGTGCTTGCTGCAATGCTTCCTCACTATGAACAAGTCTTGTCATTTCCTCTGCTAAACGTATTTGTGCAACACGTTTTTCTGGTTGTGTATCCACTTCTTGTTGGAGCTCTTCTAATTCATCAGCAGATAAAAATGTAAAGTAACGTAAAAACTTCATCACATCTCTATCATCCGTATTTACCCAAAATTGATAAAACTCATATGGAGATGTTTTCTCAGGGTCTAACCAAACAGCTCCCCCTGCTGTTTTACCGAATTTTGTTCCATCCGCTTTTGTAATTAATGGGACTGTTAAACCAAATACATTAATTTCTTCTTCAGCATCTTCTCGTGACCGACGAATCAGTTCCATCCCTGCAGTAATATTACCCCACTGGTCACTACCGCCAATCTGCATGGTACAATTTTCTTGTTCATATAACTTAAGAAAATCAAGAGATTGTAAAATCATATAACTAAATTCAGTAAAAGAAATCCCCTGTTCAATACGTGCAGATACGGATTCTTTTGCTAACATATAATTAATACCAAAGTGCTTACCTGCATCGCGTAAGAAATCAATGACTGTCATGCGTCCTAACCAGTCATGATTATTTCTTGCAACCGCTGCATTGTCACCTGAATCAAAATTTAGTAATTTAGCTAACTGGTCCTTTATCTTATTACTGTACTCCTTAACAACTTCTGCTTCATTTAATGAACGTTCGCTTGACCGACCACTTGGATCACCAATCATACCTGTACCGCCACCAATTAAGGCAATTGGTTTATGACCAGCTTTCTGGAATCGTTTGAGCATAATAATTGGTAATAAATGACCAATATGCAAGCTATCCGCTGTAGGATCAAAGCCACAGTACAAGGTTACTTGATTAGTTGATAGATGCTTCCGTAATCCATCGTCATCTGTTGTTTGTTGGACCAATCCTCTATTTTGTAAGTCTTGTAAAATATCCATTAATGTCACACTCCATTACAGTTTATAAAGACAAACTCATTCAGTGGGGGTTTTCTTTCATCCCCACTAAATGTTAGTTGAACGTATCTCATTTTACTGGCAGTTATCCCCCACTTACACTTCCTTGAAACGCGAAGTCTTGAAGTGGGGGGCTTCCTGTCAGTTAAGGCGATAAATAAAAAAACTCATCCTAATATATAAAGGATAAGATAAACATATTGTTACCATCCTCATTATAGGCAATTGCGCTTTCAAAAACTTAACTACTGAAATATATTCAATCCAACTCCACAATCCACTGTACTATTCAATTTATCTCATTTTATATACATATCATAGTTTTATAAATAACGCAATAAAATGTATACTTCCTATACTCCCAATCCCCTTCTTATGCTATAATAAGGTTGGATTTTTAGGAGGTATTATATAGTGGATTATAAAGAATTATTTCATAAATACAAGGAGAAAGGAAAAGACCTGTGGCAAACGGGTAAAATACAACGCTACAGTCGAATTACATATGATGTCCTTTGGAATGTCATTCTTTTCTTTCTTGTCATCGGTTTTATTGGTGTATTCTTTGCTGGTGGAATTGGGATGGGGTATTTTGCTTCTCTTGTAAAAGAGGAACCAATACGTTCCTATGAAAGTATGGAGAAAGATATTTATAATTATGAAGAAACATCGAAATTATACTTTGCTGATAATAACTATTTTGGGGATGTTCGGTCAGATTTGCATAGAGAAGAAACCACACTAGATAATATTTCAGATACACTGATCGATGCAGTTATTGCTACAGAAGATGAATATTTTGAAGAACATAATGGAATAGTCCCAAAAGCAATTGTTCGTGCTGTTGTGCAAGAGGCTACCAACGCAGAAATGAAATCCGGTGGTAGTACATTAACGCAACAACTTATTAAAAATCAAATATTAACGAATGAAGTATCCTTTGAACGGAAAGCAAAGGAAATCTTACTAGCTATGAGATTAGAACGATTTTTCGAAAAGGATCAAATTCTAGAAGCCTATTTGAACATTGTTCCATATGGTAGAGAAGCATCTGGTCAAAATATCGCTGGGATTCAAACAGCAGCACAAGGTATTTTTGGAATTGATGCAAAGAATGTCAATTTAGCACAGGCAGCATATTTGGCTGGACTACCACAAAGTCCTTCCCGCTATACACCATTTGCAAATGGGGGCGGATTAAAGGATGAAGAAGGGTTACAACCAGGTATTAATCGGATGAAAACAGTGTTAAATCGTATGTTAGAAGCAGGATATATTAACCAAGAAGAGTATGAAGAAGCAATAAACTATGATATTGTAGCTGATTTCACCGAAGAATCTACCTCCCCTGTTGAGGAATATCCATATGTAATGCATGAAGCAGAAAAACGAGCAATTAATATAATTGCAGATATGCTTGCCGAAGAAGATGGCTATACTCGAGAGGACCTTGAAGAAGATGAGGTTCTTAAAGAGGAATACGAAATTCTAGCAGAACGGGATATACGTAGAAACGGTTATAATGTCCATACTACAATTGATAAAGAAATATATGATACGTTTCAGGAAATTGTAAAGGAATATGAGTATTTTGGACCAGATTGGACTGGCGACGTTGAAAATCCAGAGACAGGTGAAATGGAGGAAACAACACTCCCAATACGAACTGGCGGCATGCTGATTGAAAACAGTACTGGAAGAATAATCAGTTTTGTCGGAGGAAGGGATTATGAAGACAGTGAGATAAACTATGCAACACAGGCAACCCGTTCAAATGGAAGTACGATGAAACCATTACTAAGTTATGGACCAGGAATGGAAGCAGGTGTTGTTCAACCAGGTACACCAATTGCTGATGTAAAGGAAGTCATTCATTACCCTGGTGGATCTTGGGATCTCAGTAACTATGGGGGTGGTAACTACGGGATTGTTTCGGCTCGCACAGCCCTTGCTAATTCTTATAATATACCAGCTGGTAAAGTCTATTTAGAAATTATGAATGATAACCCAGTTGAACAATATTTAGAAAAAATGGGAATTACGTCTTTAGAGGAAAATGAATATGCCAATCCATCCCTATCTATTGGTGGTACGAAACATGGGGTTACAGTTGAAGAAAATACAAATGCCTTTGCATCGTTTTCTAATGGTGGACAATTCGTAGATGCATACATGATTGAAAAAATTACAACAAACGAAGGAGAAACCGTTTACGAGCATGAAAGTGATCCTGTTGATGTATTTAGTCCGCAGACAGCATATCTGACATTAGATTTAATGCGGGATGTCATCAGAAGGGGTACAGGAACTTATTTGAATTCTCAATTAGCACATACAGGTGTTGATTGGGCTGGTAAAACAGGAACATCTCAAGATTATAAGGATGCCTGGTTTGTTGCTACCAATCCAAATGTTACCTTTGGGACTTGGATTGGTTATGACCTAGAAAAATCAATTCGTTGTTCTAATTGTTCCTTAAGCTACAGTCAACGTAATATTAAACTTTGGGCTGAACTCATTAATGCAGCAACAGATATAAATCCTGATCTTTTCGCACCACAAGAAAACTTTGAACGACCAAGTGGTATTGTAGAAAGAAGCTATTGCCAGATATCAGGGATGCTTCCATCCGATTTATGTCAGGAAGCTGGTCTAGTTGCTACAGATCTCTTTAATGAAAAATTTGTACCAACAAAAGAAGATGATAGTTTAATCCGTGGGACATATGTATTGGTTGATGGTAAAGCGGTTGTTGCTGGTCCTAACACACCAGCAGAATTTACAGATGGAGATGGCTTGACATTTAACCCTGAATTTCTCGAACGAATGGGTTACGATAAATATAATGATATTTCCGTGTTGTTCCCACGTACAAACCGAGAAGCTTGGGAAAATATAAGTGTTCCAAGTGAAGAACTTGGCGCAACCCTTGAAGATGATGGGGATGGCCCAGCTGAGCCATCATCTGTCAGACATTCAAATAGTACATTATCATGGGGCCAATCAAGTAGTAATGATGTCGTAGGATATCGAATTTTCCGTGCAGATCAACGTGATGGCGATTTTGAATTGATTGGAAATACAACAGGTACATCCTATTCTGTACCAAATCGAAATGCGATTTATCATGTGAAGGCCGTCGATTATTTTGGGTTAGAATCTTCCCCGTCCAATGCAGTAGTTGTCGGAGAATTATCATCAGATAATGACAATAATAATGATGATGAAGATGACCGTAGGAATAACAATGGTAATAAAAATAATAATAATAACGAAAACAATAATAATGGCAATGGTAATAATGGTAATCAAAGCAATGATGGAAATAGCCAAAGTGAAGACAAAGAAGAAGAAGAAAATGAAAACCCTGAGAATGAAAATGATAAATCAGATAAAAATGAAGAATCTGAGCAAAAAAATAATGATAATTAATTAAAAAGGGGGACTACCTCTAAGTAGTTCCGTTATTGCAGAGAAAAATCAAAAAAGCAATAGAAATAACAATATAAATCACAAAGCTTTGGGAGGTTTTAAATAACCTCCCTTTTGTATGGAAAATCATCTAGTTTTAATATAGCTTTTAAACGAATAGTAAATTAGTCATTTATGCAGGATAAGCGTGTTTCTATGTTAAAATTTATAAAGTGAAACTCATTCAGTAGGGGTTTTGCGACGCACAGGACGTGCTAGTGCCGACGTTGGCGATTGACGTGGCGTTTTTAGTCGGCCTTCATCCCCTACTGAATGTTAGTTGAACGAATTAGGACTTTACTGGCAGTTATCCCCCACTTACACTTCTTTGCTAATATATTTAGTTGTATGCGATTTTATTTTAGACCAAAAAACCATTGAAGTCAGATATCTGATTTATTATCTTTTGGCAGTATTCTTTATTTGTATCTTTATTGGACCTGCGATTATAAAAAGGAAATAATATTTTTTCAGGTGGTTATGATTGTTTAGAAAAACTCGCATTCGCTCGTCCTTTAGCGAATGTGTTAGTTTTTCTTATACTTGGGACATTAAAATTTTAGCAACGTCGAGTCTACTTCTTAGCTAAAACTTTCCTAACGTGGAACAAAAGCTAGAAGCGCCTTGATTACCCCCGATTAGAAAACTTGGCTTGTCGCCAAGTGGTGACAAGCCTTAGTTGCACTTATGCAGTAAGAAGGTTTTTCTTATCTGCCAAGCATAAGCCAAGCCTCGACGTGGCGCTTTTTGCACGTAATGTGGATTGTCTTATGACCTCGAGGGGGGTAGGTGCTGGCCGAAGAAAAATCGTGCGTCCTTATGTCTATTGGCACTAGGACGTTAATCGCTCGAAGCTGGACGTGGCCTTTCCTATCTCAGGAGGAGAGTTTCTACTTTCCTATCTGCCAAAAAAGATTTAACCTCTTGAACTAAAGAGGTACTTTCCTTGGAATAAGGCAAATGCACCTTTACTCTACTAAAAAAGTAGGAATATTAATGAATTAAGTAAACAATAACCAGTAACGGAACTTCCTTTTTTATATATTATGAAATCTATTCGAACTTTTCAGGATACAACTAAAAAAGTATGTCTTTATCCTGTATAATGAAAATAATTCGTTGGAATAGGTGGTGAAATAATTAATGAAACATGTCAAAACATATCATGCATTAACACATGACACATCCTATGGCCCAATTACGATTGAAGGCCCAGTTCCTTCCAATAAATTAGAAGATTACTACTTCCATGAGGAATTAACTGCTTTTCGACCAGCTCCCAAACAATTTGAAGCAATAAAAAGCATAGCAGATTTTCCTGAAGGTCGAATTATAATCGCGCGTACAAAAGACACGATTATTGGATATGTTACCTTCTTGCATCCTGATCCACTGGAAAGATGGTCTGAATTTAATATGGAAGATTTAATTGAACTAGGTGCCATTGAAGTAATACCGCAATATAGAGGTTCTAAAGTAGCTTCAAACCTATTACTTGTGGCACTATTAGATGAATTTATGGAAAACTATATCATTATATCCACCGAATATTATTGGCACTGGGATTTAGATGGGACAAACCTAAATATCTGGGAATATCGCAAAGTAATGGAAAAGATGATGGCCGTAGGTGGTCTAACACCTGCACCAACTGATGATCCAGAAATCATATCTCATCCTGCTAATTGTTTAATGGTCCGTATCGGAAAACATGTGCCAAAATCATCCATCGAAAAATTTGATAAATTACGATTCTTACAACGTCTTCAATATCGTAACATGAGGGAGGGCTTTTAAATGCTAGTTGAAGAAATTATGAAAAAAAGCGTTGTTACATTACCAGCTACTTCTTCCATACGAGAAGCATTACAGCTTTTACATAAGCATCGGATTCGACACATACCAATTGTTAGCTCAGAAAAAGAAGTAATTGGTATCGTATCAGACCGAGATGTTCGAGATGCAAGTCCATCCATCTTATCGAGACATGATGATGTGGAAGATATACAGGAACTGGATGCAGAAATAAAGACAATCATGTCCCAACCCGTAGTAACTATACATCCACTAGATTTTGTTGAGGATATTGCGCGGATATTTTACGATGAAGAATTTGCCTGTTTGCCCGTTGTTAGTCAAAATAAGCTAGTTGGCATTGTTACCGAAAAAGACATGCTATATACGCTAATTCATTTAACTGGAACACATGTCCAAAGTTCGCATATTGAAGTTAAAGTTCCGGATGTACCAGGCATATTACCAGAAGTAACTGCTGTATTTGGAAAACGGAAAACCAATATCACATCATTACTCGTATACCCTTATAAAGATGATCCGAACTATAAAATACTAGTCTTTCGTGTTCAAACCATGAATCCACTCCCAATCGTTCAGGATTTGAAAGAAGAAGGCTATGAATTAATATGGCCCAAAAATGTAATGGGGCAAGAATCATGACATGTAAAAGTGCTTTTGTTTATTCAAATTCATTATTAAATTATCATTTTCACTCGGATCATCCATTTAATCAAAAACGTGTCCTTTTAACAAAAGATTTATTAGAAGCTTCCGACATATTGGATCAAACAGATATGATTAAACCAAGAATGGCTACTGAAGAAGAACTAGCACTTTTTCATGATGTCCCATATATTGAAGCGGTCAAAAAAGCAAGTAAAGGCCTTTTAAGTGACAAGGAAGCGATGGAATATGGTATTGGAACAGAAGATACGCCTATTTTTTCAGGAATGCATGAAGCATCAAGTTATCTAGTAGGTGCAACACTAGAAGCTGTTGATGCCGTTTTAGAATCAAACTATGATCATGCATTAAATTTAGGTGGTGGACTTCATCATGGCTTCAAACGGAAAGCTTCAGGTTTTTGTATTTATAATGATGGTGCCATAGCCATTAACTATATTCGACAAAAATATAATTTACGTGTCCTTTATGTCGACACAGATGCACACCATGGGGATGGAGTTCAATGGGCTTTTTATGATGATCCTAACGTATGTACGTTTTCCATTCATGAGACTGGACGTTATTTATTCCCTGGAACTGGAAATGTCAATGAACGTGGCATAAAGGAAGGGCATGGCTATACATTTAATCTACCAATTGATGCTTTTACAGAAGATGAATCATTTATACAACTCTATAAATCAGCTTTCGAAGAGATAACATCCTTTTTTCAGCCTGATGTGATTGTAACGCAAAATGGAGCAGATGCCCACAGCTTAGACCCACTCACACACCTTTGCGCATCCATGCAAATATATGAAAAAATCCCTTCTATTGCGCATCAATTAGCACATACCTATTGTAACGGAAAATGGATTGCCTTAGGTGGTGGTGGATATGATATTTGGCGTGTCGTTCCACGTGCATGGGCACAAATATGGAGTATCATGAAAACTGGGAATAAATTAGAAGGCGAAATTCCAATAACGTGGCAACAAAAATGGAATGAGGAAGCTACTGTTTCGCTACCTACTACTTGGCATGATGATAAGTCTAAGTTCCCAACTATTCCAAGAAAAGCAGAAATTACGGAAAAAAATGAAAAAGTATTGGAAAGCGCTTTAAAATATACGAAAAATAAAAGGGTACTTTAAAATGCTAGACCCCAACTACAGAAAGCACACGTTATTTTACTTTAATAACGTGTGCTTTCATCGAATTAAGCTGTTTTCTAAAAGATTGTTGCTTTTTCAAGTATAAATCTTAATGAATAGTTGATGTATTATACACAATAAATGCTCCGTTAATTTCCGCTCCGGACAGTCGCTTTCACCACGTCACACTTAAGCCCATGGTGAAAGCGAAAGCGAAATGTTTTTCCGTAGCGGTAATATTAGCTAAATGTTACTGCGCATTATATAGATGTTGCCACAGAAAAGAACAACAAAGAATACAAAAAAAGCCTCAAATTAAGACCTACCATTATTGTATTGATCATAAGCGCTTTTTCTAAATGTTTTAGTATGTATCCCTACTCTTCAGTGGAATTACTATCTAAAATAACAATCTCTACCCGCCTGTTTTTTTGCCAATTTTCTGGTGAATTGTTTGGAACAGCAGGCCTTGTATCCCCATAACCAACTGATGTAAATCGTGAAGAATCAAAGTCATTTGTATCAATTAAATAACGGATAACACTACTTGCACGTGCTCCAGATAATTCCCAATTAGATGGATATCGATAATTCGAGATGGACCGACTATCTGTATGCCCTTCCACTTTTACATCATTTGGGATTTCTGATAACAAATCACTTATGCGATTTAAAAAAGGCATTCCTGAATCAAGGATTTCTGCTTCTCCTGTTTCAAACAAAATGCTTTCTTGTAAAACTAGAACAACCCCTCGTTCCGTTCGATTAGCCGATACAACATCATTTAGATCGTTTTTATCTAAAAAACGTTCAATGTCTTCTATTAAACTCGATAATGCATCTTCTCCATTATCAGATATAGAACCTCTAGCATCCTCTATTGGTGTTTTCATCTCACCAGTATTTCTCTCACTTTCTGTATGAGCGCCATTATTTGTATATTCTAGTGGGATCGCAGAAGAGTTGAATTCAAAGATCATTCTATTCTGAAACGATTCAGAAATAGCTTCAAATTTAACAATATCAATTTGTGACATGGAAAACAACAAAACAAAAAAGACAAGGATCAATGTGACCATATCTGAGTATGTAACCATCCATTTCGGTGCACCTGTTTTCTTAACCTTTTTTATTTGTCTACGTTTCATTGCCATCCTCTCCTGCAACAGCTGCTTCATCAGAAGCTTGATTAGCTTCGATTTCTTGATCATCTTCAGATAAAAAAGCACTTAGTTTTTCCTCTAAAATACGAGGATTTTGTCCAGATTGTACCCCGATGATACCTTCTATGATCACTTGTTTTATAAATACCTCTTCTTCTGTTTTACTTTCTAGTTTACTAGACATTGGGATAAAAACCAGATTAGCCAATACAGTCCCATATAATGTAGTTAAGAGAGCAACAGCCATATTAGGACCTAGCGTTTCTGGATCTTGTAAACTATTAAGCATTAATACTAATCCTACTAAGGTCCCAATCATTCCCCATGCTGGTGCATATTCCCCAGCCTTCTCAATAATCAACCTACCTTTATAATGCCGTTCTTCCATGGCCGTAATTTCAGCATTCATAATATCATTAATCACATCAGGCTCGATCCCATCAACAGCTAACATAATCCCTTTTTTGATAAAGGGATCCTCTACTTCATCCATTTCATTCTCAAGTGCTAAGAGCCCTTCTCTTCTAGCCCGCTCAGATAAACGAATAAACAGCCGTATTAAATCAAGGAGACTGTGATTGTTTTTACGAAACGTTTCTTTTAATACCTTATTCGTTAATTTTATTTGTTCCCATTTAAAGGTAATCAGTAATGATGCAGTTAGTCCTCCTATTACAACAAAGATCGATGCTATGTCAAGAAAGGACGATACACCTTCCTCACCGCCTTTGGAGAGAATAGCCAACATAATCATAATAAACCCTAATGTAATCCCTAGTGGAGTTAGTATGTCCCTTTTTCTCATAGTCTCGCTCCCTAATGGTTAATCAACGACCTTCTCCTATTTAATATCGGCATTTTTTCTATTTTGTTGAGTTTCTTTCTAAAATTCGATGCGGAAGAACCACTTTCTTTTCCGTCACTTCTTCTTTATTCATATATTTAGTCAATAAGCGCATTGCCACGGCTCCAATATCATACATTGGTTGAATAATGGTTGATAACGTTGGACGAACCATTGTTGCGAGTCTTGTATTATCAAAACCAAATACTTCAACATCATCAGGTACATGATAATCCATATCCTGTGCTCCATGAATAACACCTAAAGCCATCTCGTCAGAAGCGACAAAGACGGCTGTTGGCTTATTCTCCAATGCCATTAACTCTTCCGCTGCCTCTATACCCGAATAGTAGGAATAATCACCATTGATGATGTAGGATTCATTCACTTCTATATTAGATTCACGTAAGGCTCTTAAGTATCCTTCATATTTCAGATGATTGATGAACGTATCATCCACCCCTTTAACGAAAGCTGGATGTTTATTACCTTTTTCAATAAAGAACATTGTCGCTTCATATGCTGCGGCTTCGTAGTCGATATTTACAGATGGAATAGTACCAGTTCCATCATATGTAGCTGCTAATACCACAGGTACAGATGCGCTTGTAAATTGTTGAACATGTTCTTGTGTGATATTTCCACCCATAAATAAGATACCATCTACTTGCTTTTCTAACATTGAATTAATCAATTGAAGTTCCTTGTCCTTATTTTGGTCGGAGTTACTTAAGATAATATTATATTTATACATAGTTGCAATATCCTCAATTCCTCTTGCTAATTCAGCAAAAAAGATACTAGATATATCTGGGATGATTGCACCGACAGTAGTCGTCTTTTTACTAGCTAAGCCTCTTGCAACTGCATTTGGCCGATATCCTAACCGCTCGATCGTTGCCAAAACTTTCTTACGAGTTGCTGGTTTTACATTAGGGTTCCCATTTACAACACGAGAAACAGTTGCCATGGATACATTCGCTTCTCTTGCTACATCATATATTGTTACAGTCAATTCACTCATCCTCCTATTAAATTACGCGCGTCCTTTTCCATTTATCATACTCCACCTTCAATAAAATTACAAAGAAAACTGCTACCTTTTCCATGTTATAAAAAGAGTATCCTTTTCTTCAAAATATAAAGTTTCCACCTAAATCACACAAAGGCTGAACCTATGATGTGATCAGCCTTTGAATTGAATTATTTTCTTTTCTTGAGCATCGATTGGAGTTCATTCATAAAGTCATCGAACATCGGGATATCCATCTGCTGTGCCGAATCAGATAATGCAACAGCAGGATCAGGATGAACTTCTGCCATAATTCCATCCGCGCCAATTGCTAGTGCTGCTTTTGCTGTTGGTAGAAGCAAATCCCTCCGCCCTGTTGAATGTGTTACATCCACCATTACAGGTAAATGTGTTTCTTGCTTTAGGATCGGTACTGCGGATATATCCAATGTGTTTCTTGTGGCAGTTTCATAGGTCCGAATACCACGTTCACATAAAATAATATTTCCATTGCCACGGGAAATGATATATTCGGCTGCATTAATAAATTCAGCTATTGTAGCAGACAATCCACGTTTTAATAATACAGGCTTGTCTATATCTCCTGCAGCTTTTAATAATTCAAAATTCTGCATATTACGTGCTCCTATTTGAATCACATCTATATAGTTACTCGCTTCCTCTAGATGTGCAGGATTTACAATTTCACTTACCACTGCTAGATTATATTCATCCGCTACTTGTTTTAAGATTTGTAACCCTTCTATACCTAAACCTTGAAAGTCATAAGGAGATGTTCTTGGCTTAAAAGCTCCACCACGAAAGAGGGTTAATCCTTTCCCTTTAACAGCTTCTGCAACTTCCGCTACCTGTTCATAACTCTCCACTGCACAAGGTCCCATAATAAACTGTGTCTTTCCATTTCCTATTTTTTCTCCTTTTATCTCAATAACTGTATCCTCTTGTTTCATTTTGCGAGATACCAATAAAGCTTTACGATGATCATCCGCTTGTAGCTCCAAGCTCGCTTTAAAAATTTCCTTAAAAATATGTTCAATCGTTGAGTTTTCAAATGGACCTGTATTGTATTTCGTTAATTCATCAAGCATCGCTCGTTCGCGTACTGGATCAAATAAATTCATACTTTGTTTATCTTTTACCTGTCCAATCTGTTGTACAAGCTCTGCACGATGATTAATTAATTTAAGTAGTTCTGAATTAACTTCATCAAGTTGACTGCGTAGACCATTTAGTTCATGTTCGCTCAATTTAATTGCCCCCTGAATATACTGCTATCAACCATAATAATACACGTTTTTCCAACGAACGACAATTATAGCATTTTTCTTTGTTACAAAAACGTATATAATAGAACAAGAAGAATCTACTGTATATATTATAGACAAAATATGTTACGTAAAGATAAAATTTCCTTATTTTACAGTTTCAGGAGAGGATTAAGTATGGAAGAACGGATTTTTGCACTTGATATTGGAACACGTTCGGTTACGGGAATTATACTAAAAGAACAAGAAAATCAATACATGGTGGTTGATTATGTAATAAAAGAACATAGAGAACGGTCGATGCGTGATG
The DNA here is from genome assembly GCF_010993955.1 of Oceanobacillus halotolerans. Lineage (GTDB taxonomy): Bacteria > Bacillota > Bacilli > Bacillales > Amphibacillaceae > Oceanibacillus_A > Oceanibacillus_A halotolerans. The sequence goes on from NZ_WIXL01000012.1 coordinate 76,309, forward strand.
GCCAAATTCATCATGTTATTGAAGTAGCAAATGTGATTAAAGAAGTGAAGCATCAACTGGAAGAAACACATGGTACCTTATCAAAAGTAAGTATTGCAGCAGCTGGACGTGCTTTGAAAACCATTCAAGCAACAGCTAGTATTGAATTGGAAGAACAGGTTATCACAGATGGGGAAAGTATAAGGCATTTAGAATTAAGTGCCGTTCAAGAAGCACAACATATGCTTGCAGCTGAAACAGAAAATCATGATCACACCCATTATTATTGTGTCGGTTATTCTGTTATGCATTATCGACTTGATGATGAACAAATCGGTTCATTAATCGACCAAAGTGGTAAAACGGCTTCTGTTGAGATCATTGCAACCTTTTTACCTAAAATTGTTGTTGAATCACTCCTAGCAGCAGTAAATCGTGCAGGTTTAGAGATGGAAGCATTGACATTAGAGCCAATTGCAGCCATTCATGTATTAATTCCAGAATCGATGAGACGCTTAAATGTTGCCTTAGTTGATATTGGCGCAGGAACAAGTGATATAGCTATTACTGACAAAGGGACAGTCGTAGCATATGGAATGGTTCCAATTGCAGGAGACGAAATAACCGAAGCAATTAGTGACCAATACTTGTTAGACTTTCCGATGGCTGAAAAGATGAAACGTAATATCGTTCTTAATGGAGAAGATACAGTTCAAGATATATTAGGCTTTGAATCTACTATTACATACGATACATTAGTTGATGATAGTAAAGATGCAATCCACAAATTAGCTAGTAGTATTGCTCGGGAAATAATAGTTCTAAATACCCGTTCTCCAAAAGCAGTGATGGTAATTGGCGGAGGAAGTTTAACACCAGAAATCACTTCTCATTTAGCTGCTCAATTACAGCTACCATCTAACCGTGTTGCTGTTCGGGATATTAGTGCGATTCAAAACCTAACAAAAACAGAAGTATTACCAACTAGCCCGGATGCAGTCACTCCTGTTGGTATTGCAATAGCCGCAAAGCAAAATCCCGTACATTATATTAATGTCACTGTCAATGAAAAGAAGATTAAAATGTTTGAAATGAAACAGCTTACAATTGGTGATTGTCTAATACAAGCTGGTATTGATATTAGAAAAGCATATGGTAAGCCAGGACCCGCTATTATGATTACAGTAAATGGAAAAGAAATAACCTTACCAGGTACATTTGGTGGTGCACCATCGATAGCAGTCAATGACGAATTAGCAGAAGTAGACCAAATTATTCAAGATAAGGATGATATCAAGGTTATAGTTGGAAAAGATGGAGTAGCTCCATCTTTAACCCTAACCCAATTAATCGGGGAAACACCGACATTTATGATTTATTATAACGGAAAACCTTATTCAATTGGAACAACCATTAATGTAAATGGCGAACAAAAAAGGAAGGACTACATTATCCAAGATAAAGACGTAGTTGAATGGATACAACCAAAAACAGTTGCTGACTTTTTAAAATCAATCCATGTTAGCCTAACAGATCACCAAACAACCTTTCCTATTTATGTAAATAATAGGGAAGTAGTATTGAAAGAGGAAGAAACCACTATTTATGTAAATAATGAAGAAGCTTCTACCTATCAGCCTTTAAAACCAAATGATCAGATAACATGCATGCCACCCAAGGAAACGACCGTGAAAGATATATTATCTTCTTTACAAAAGTCATTTAACCATTCTATCACAGTTACCTTTAATGGCAAGCCAGTTACCATAACAAAGCAGGCATTAACCATCTTAAAAGATAATCAAACTATAACGGAAGATGCTATTTTACATCCATACGATCGAATTACAATAAAAGAACAAAACGAACAATCGTTTATTTTCCAGGATGTCTTTCGTTTTATCGAGGTTGATCTAACAGCTATTAAAGGAAATTTTCAACTATATTGCAATGACGAACCAACGACATTTTATGCGTCAATACGGAATGGTGACCAATTGGCTATTAAATAAGCAAGGCTACTGATTGTCGAATCAGTAGCCTTTTTATCAGTAGTATCTTTAATATTATTTTACTTCTTCTACTAATTCCGTTGTATCTTGTTGTTTATTGTTACGGAGTTTGTTCTGAACTGTTTGTGTTAATTCCGTTGTCTTTTGTGAAATATTACGAGAAAGTTGTGTTGTGGAATCTACGGCTCGTTCCTTCCATTCTGAACTTTTGTCATAGGCAATACCTTTCCAATCCTCTGCACGTTCTTTTACTTGTGAAGCTCCTTGATTAAGGTCTCCTCGCAAGTCTTTACCAGACTTTGGTGCACATAATAAAGCAACAAGTGCACCTACTAGCCCCCCAATAAGCGCTCCAATGATAAAATCTTTTGATTGAACTTCTTTTTCTTCTTCCATGGTTTCTCCTCCTTTATTATTTATTTATTTTTTTCTCTTTCTCCATAAATCCATCATTGCTACTCCCCATTTTACAGCTTGTGATGTCTTGTCTTGATTTTTGGCAGCTGTTTTATCAATTCGGTTTGTTAGCTGCTGTAGGGTTTGGTTAAAATCGCTTACCGTAGTACCTACTCCTTGAACACTATCAAATAAACTGTTCAGTTTTTCCGATTTTTGATTGACATCATCAGCTAATTTATTTGTTTTGGTTAATAATGATGTTGTCTCAGTTGTAATGCCTTCCATTTGTTTTTCCATGCTTTCCATGGTGTTTGCTACATTATTCATAGTTCGCTGAGCTGCTTTTAATGTCTTGGCTAAATAGACTACAAGTACAGCAAATGCAACTGCAACAATAATCGCAGCAATATACAATAAGATTTCCATAGCTTGTCCAACTCCTTATACTCTTAATTGTTATTCTTACGAGATGATGAATAATTCTATGTATCAAGTATTACCATTTTTCCCGTATACCCATCATCCTAAAACATATATATAATTGGTTTATCTCTACTATAACGCTTTCTCACTTAAAATTCGACAATTTCGAGTAAAAAAGAGGAATTTTTTCCTTTAAAAGGAATGTAAGCTAGAAGCACTCTTTATGACTCATAACACTAGATTTTGTATAATTAAAAAAGAGTCTGATTTAACTCAGACTCTTTTTTAACTAATTGGTTTTTGGTATTTGACTTTTTTCATAGGCATGTTGGAACTTTTGAATGTCTCCTGCTCCCATAAACAATAACACACTATCTTCATGTTGTTGAAGCACATCGGTATAATCCACATCTAAAATAGAGCTATCAGAAATTAGTTGTTGCAAATGATGAATCGTCAGCTTCCCACTATCCTCTCTAGCAGAGCCAAAAATATCACATAAATAAACATGATCTGCTAATGCTAAACTATCTGCGAACTCCTGTAAAAATGTTTTTGTTCGTGTATAGGTATGTGGTTGGAAAATCGCGACAATCGGTTTTGTTGGATATTTTTTTCGAGTTGCATCAATCGTTGCTGAAATTTCAATTGGGTGGTGTGCGTAATCATCTATTAATACTTGATTACCCAACGTTTTTTCTGTAAAACGACGCTTCACACCTTTAAAGCTGTTTATTTTTTTTATATCTTCAGCCTGTATTCCCTCATAATGACAAATTGCAATAACGGCTAATGCATTTAGGATATTATGATCACCATACATAGGGATTGATATCGTTTCATAAAACGTATTTCGAACAAACACATCAAACGTTGTACCATCTGTTGTTTCGTTTATATTTTTTGCTTGAAAATCATTCGTATCCTCAAATCCATAATACATAATAGGAACTTTTGTTTTAATTCGTTGGAGTTGTTCATCATCACCACAAGCAATAATCCCTTTTTTTACTCGGTCAGCCATTGATTGAAATGCGTCAAACACATCATCTATACTTGTGAAATAATCAGGGTGATCAAAATCAATATTTGTCATAATTGCATAATCAGGTTCATACGCTAAGAAATGTCTTCTATATTCACAAGCCTCAAATGCAAAGTACATACTATCAACATGCCCTTTACCAGTTCCATCTCCAATGAGATAGGAAATCGGATACGCTTGATCTAAGACATGTGCCAAAAGGCCAGTTGTAGATGTTTTTCCATGAGCACCAGTTACCGCAATACTGGTATAATTTTTCAGCCATTCTCCTAAAAACTCATGGTACCAATAAAATGTTAATCCTCGTTTTTTTGCTTCTTTTATTTCAATATGGTCTTCTGAGAATGCATTCCCAGCTATAATGGTATAGCCTTCTTTGATGTTACTTTCTGAAAAAGGAAGAATTGGAATGTTTTTTTGTTCCAATGATGCTTGCGTAAAAAAACGTTTTTCCACATCAGAACCCTGCACGCTTTCACCTGAGTCAGCGAGAATGTGTGCAAGAGCACTCATTCCAGTTCCTTTTATACCAATAAAATGGTAAGTTGTCATAAAAAAGAACCTCCAAATTTATCTGTCAAAAGGATATTTTAATTTCCATCTAATATACATCTGTTAATTATAGCAAACCTTCCTGCATAGTGGAATAGTAAGTTTCACATTCCTATTGCCATTTTTAGGCCTAGTTGTGCATCGGGGTTAGTCTTGTGGAATATATGGTACTTGTTCTAAACGAGGATTTGGCCGGTATTTTCTTCCTTCTTTTGCTTCAGGTGTGCCATTTAATAACACATTATCTCCAGTAAACCCGATCTTAATTTTTAATAAGCTTCCCCCTACTCCATACATATCAACTGGTACACCTAATTGTTCAAAGTAATTAATACGTTCTTCTGTAAATCCTCCACTAACAACTATTTTCACATGCGAGAACCCCTCATCATCGAGTGCTTTTCGTAATGCAAATACTAGTTGTGGATTTACACCACGTGGATCAAATGTACCCATTAGATGATGATTGCGCAAAAAGTACTTATCCACTAATGTTCTGGATGTATCAAGTCGTACTGCCTTTAGTTTATCCCCAAATGTCCGTGCGACTTTAAGCGAATCTGTAATAACATCATTATTATAGTCTACTAATGCCATTAAATCATCTTCTGGATACATTTCATGATATACTTTTGAAGCAGCAACCACATCTCCACGAAACATTTGAATCATCGCATGGGGCATTGTACCCATTCCTTCTTTCCCCCACCATTCATTCATGGCATGGGTTGCTTGAGCAGTAGACCCACCAATAAATGCTGCATAACCATCTCCCGCTTGTTGTGTAAAATGATCATCACGATCACCCATAAAGATGATTGGCTTCTGCTTACCAGATGATCTTGCTGCCTTTACCACATTATATACATTTGTTGCAACTGATGTTCTTCTAGCTAAAATGCCGTCAATTATTCCTTCTAGGAAGCCAAATTGTTGATACGCACCCGAAATCGTTAAAACAGATTCATACGGACTGATTCGATCTCCATCTTTTAACGATTGAATTTCCAACGTTTCTGGTTGATCGGCAAATGTATGTACTAGAGCGATGGCTTCATCTGTTCCACAAAGTACCGCTTCTTTTTTCTTTTGAAAAAATTGCATCGTAACATAATTATTGGGAAGCTTTTTCTCAACCATTTCTTTTGTTTTAAGGAAATAAACAGCTGAGAACCAACCTTCTTTTATACGTTCATCAAATTTAAATGTCTTATTTGTTAAACGATTAATTTTACCTTTTAGCTTTTGCTCAATTTCCTTCATTAGAATGTTCTCCTTAACCTATAATATCCGCTTCTACAAGAAGTCTTTCTTCTATCATAATAAATCCCATTACACTTCACAAGTATATCATGCTGGATTCTTTTGGCTGTTTTCTAAAAGTTTGTTGCTTTTAGGTATGAAACGTCCTGCATATAAGATGTATTATACGCAATAAAAAAGTGCTGTTGATTTATACTCCAGACAGTCGCTTTCACAGTGTCTACTTTACCGCGGACAACACTTTTAGCTTCTTCAAAGAAAAGCGGAAGTGCCTTGGTCACATCCGATTAGTTGCACTTATGCAGTAAGATATTTATTTCTTATCAGCTAAGCTTAAGCCGAGCCTCTGTGTGGTGTGGTCTTTGCCACGAAGAGGATTGACTTAAGACATCGAGGGTGTAGGCGCTGGCCGATGAGAACGCCACGTCCTGTGGCTCCATCGGCACTAGGACGTCCTGTCCGTCGAAGTTAGACATCGGAAGCAAAAACCGCTTCCTGTTCAGAGCTAGCTGCATGTTTTTTCCGCAGTCGACTGTCCTACGCTTCAATCAACTATCGTATTAACACAATATATAATAGGAAATGTTGATCATATCAGTGGAGGAAATATACGAAGACTCCTGCGGGAAGTAGGAGATCGGTGAGACCCCACAGGACGCAGTCCGAGGAGGCTCACCACTCCCCCGCGGAAAGTGAAGTATATTTCCAGAACGGATAAACGATCTAAACATCTTTCTAACTACTGCACACAATATAGATTATGCGACATAAATAACCAAAAAAGAATACAAAAAAGAGCCTTTGCTTTAAACATCCATTTCTTCTACTTGTGCTGTAGATATTAATACTTCTCTTGGTTTACTTCCATTTTGGCCTGCAATAATCCCACGTTCCTCCATTGCATCCATTAATCTTGCAGCTCGATTGTAGCCAATCTTAAAATGACGCTGTAATAATGATGTACTTGCTCGATTCTGTTCTGTCACAAATAGAATCGCTTCCTGCAACAACTCGTCCTCTTCTTCATCAAACGAAAGTTGTGCAAGTAAATGATCCTCTTCAAATGCATAGTCCGGTTCTTTAATAGAACGTGCATAACTGGTTACTCGCTCAATCTCTTCATCTGAAACAAACGCTCCCTGTAGTCTCACAGTACGACTTGTTCCATTTTCCATTAATAGCATATCCCCTTTTCCAAGTAATTTTTCAGCACCATTTGTATCAATAATAGTTCGTGAATCAACTTGAGAAGATACACTAAAGGCTATTCTTGTTGGAATATTTGCTTTAATTAAACCAGTTATAACATCCACAGATGGACGTTGTGTTGCTAATAATAGGTGGATCCCGCAAGCACGTGCTTTTTGGGCAATTCGACTTATGGCATCTTCTACATCTTGGGGAGATATCATCATTAAATCCGCTAATTCATCTATTACTATCACAATAAATGGCATGTGTTCATCCGTGCGATTTTCTTTTTCCATTTTTTGATTATAACGTTCAATATCTCGGACCCCTTCATGCGCTAATTTATCATACCGTTCCTCCATCTCCTGTACTGCCCATTTCAACGCCATTGTTGCAGCTTTCACATCCGTAATTACTGGTGATAAAAGATGAGGAATACCATTATAAGGTGCTAATTCTACCATTTTAGGGTCAATTAACAATAACTTTACCTCATCATAATTAGCTTTATAAATAAGACTAACAAGTATGGTATTAATACAAACACTTTTCCCTGACCCAGTGGCCCCTGCAATCAATCCATGTGGCATCTTTTGAATATTACTTATGGCAGGAGTTCCTTCAATATCCATTCCCAGGCCTACTGTTAATGGGGATGAGTTTATTCGGAACATATCCTCAGCAAATATCTCCTGCAATCCAACCATCTGCGCTTTTGGATTAGGGACCTCAATGCCGATAGTATGTTTTCCAGGAATTGGTGCTTCGATACGGATATCTTTGGCTGCCATATTTAATTTTAAATCATCACTTAAATTTTTGATTTTGCTTACCTTTACCCCCATTTCTGGTTGTACTTCAAATCTAGTTACGGTTGGTCCTTGGGTAGTATGAACTACCTTTGCCTGTACCTTAAAATACCTTAATGTCTTTTCTAACAATTGCCGTTGTTCCTTCAACCAGCCTTCATCTGTTGTATTTTGATCAATTGGATCATCTAACAAATGATAAGGTACTCTTAATGCTGTTTCTCCCTTTTCCACTTGTTTTGATGATTGTATATTGGATGGATGTGGCTGCTTTTTATGTAACATATACTTATCATTAGCTGACATCATCACATTGAATGGGAGAGACTTATTATGCTCATCTTTCTTCTTCGTTGGTGTTTTTCTTTTTTCTCTTCGTTGATCGTGAGCACCATTATATGGTTCAGTTGTCTCTTTTATTGTATCTGCAACATGACTTAATTCCTTTTGATGATCTCCATGACGATCATCATTTTCGTTTCGAATATTAGCTTTTTCATTAATTGATTCTCTTTCTTCGTCTACTGCTTCCTTTGTTGTTTCTAAGTCATTAGCAGATTTTCTCCGCTGTCTGACAAAAGCTGGGGTATGATCAAGTTCTTCCTTCACACATTGTTTTTGATACCCATAAATAGGTGAGGGAACCTCAGTTGGGCGAAATGGCTTTGCTTTCGCCTCAGGCTGTCCAGTGTTTTGGTTTTCTAATTGTCGAGTTAACCCAATTTGAACAGGATAATGCTCTTTACGGTCTACATTATGTAATCTATCATTATTATTTTGTTGCCTATCGGTTATTTCTTTCACTCGATCTAGTTTCGGAGGAGTATGTGGAAGTGTGTTATTTCCTTTCTGTGGATATTGGTACTTCACTCTTGATTGTATTGTTCGATTCGTCGGAATGCTCTTTTTGTCTATTTCATGATCATCGTGTTCTGTCTCAAACAATGATTTTATCCTTTGCATCCATTTAGATAGCATTATCTTCACTCACTTCTACCATTTTAAATAAGTTTATCATTCTATTTTATCAGTTTTTAGTAGATTTTGTATCCCAAAAAACAAAAGAACACTTTACGTATCATTTGTTTGTTTATTAACATCGTAGGTTTACCTATAAAAAACGTAAGCGAATAAGCGCTTCTTCTTCGACATAACCATACACGGCTCAAAAAAATAACCCTTGTCAGTGACAAAGGTTATTAGGTTGTTGTTCATATGAAATGTTATAGTGGAAAAGCACTACCCGTTTGATATTCATCAGGTAATACGTATATCCCTTTTTCTTTCGGTGCATTTGGTAAACCTAGCTCTTTTTGTGAGCAAATCATCCCATTGGACTTTATCCCTCTTAATTCTGTTGGTTTAATTCTGAGTCCACTAGGCATGGTTGCACCTACTCTGGCTACGACGACCTTTTGACCTTTATCAACGTTTGGAGCACCACAAACGATTTGTAATTTTTCATCTCCTACATCAACTTGACAAATACTTAATTTATCGGCATTTTCATGTTGCTGTTTGTCTTCTACATACCCTACCACAAATTTTGGACTCAAATCAAAATCAAGTGAATCCTGTAGATTGTTTGCTTGAAATAAGGATTTTAACTCCGCAAGATGATTTTCTTTCATCTCCACTTTGCCAGTTTCGTTTATCTTTACATGACTTGAAGCATTAAAAATGTTATAGCCTAATACTTTACCTTCCTTGTCTGTAATTTTCGTAACATCCCCATATTTTTCGTGGTTCACTTCATAACGATCCCCATCCTCTAATGGAATGATTAAAACATCTCCAATACCTTTTGGGTTATAAAACATATCCATTATGCATCATCCTCTATTCTTATTTTCTGGTTTATTTTTTGCCATAATAAAGACTGGTTCTAGTTCCTTATCTTCATAAATAAATGGAAGCGAAGTAATAGGAATTCGTCCTTCTGCAAAAAATTTCATAGTCATTTGTGCTAATATGTCATATCCAGTTTTATTTTGAATGTCAGCTATAATTAATACATCTTGGTGAGGTACAGCAACAGCCATTTCCCCCTTACTATTTGCTTTCATTTCTTCTAAAAATGCCTCATTTAAAATTCGACTTGCATCATAACCATCTTGTTTTGCCACAAAATAAAAGTCATTTTCTGCTACAGTATCTTTTTTAAAATCATATGTTAAAGAACGCACATTAAATAATGCCATCTCATCTATTCGTTCTTTGGACCATCCTTCTTTTTCTAACATGGACGTATCAATTAACCGGTAAGATTTACCGAGATCTAGAGCATAATACACTCTAGTCTCTGCTGTATGTTCTTTATATACAAGGGGTGTACCAGCTTTTGTTTCGGTTGCAAATGAGGTTGCACGTATGACTGGAAAAATATGTTTCTCCATTCCCTCTAAATAATGATCTTCATTCATAATACGCAATGCTTCATTGACATGCTCTTCTAATTCTTCAATTGCTTTTTCTCCACGTTCATTATATTTTGCGACCACATTTGGTAGTGTGATTGTTATTCCTTTTTTCGAATCTTTCCACTCAATCCGAAATGTATCTTGATCACGGTTGTAAGATGTTCGAAAATCAGGATTTTTTAATCGTTCCTCCAGTATCTTTTTCATTTTTAAACTTGTCATTTTCATATTATTACCTCCTGACTATCTCGGTAACCCTTCCATAAATTCCTCTATTTCTTCCTTCGTTTTCCGGTCTTTAATAACAAAACGTCCTACTTCTTTTCCATTCTTAAAGGCGATGAAACTAGGAATACCAAATACATCATAGTCCTGACATATATCGATAAATTGATCACGATCAATTAATAGAAATGTGAAATCTGTATAGGCATTATCTAACTCAGGTAAAATTGGCTCAATAACACGACAATCCGGGCACCAATCAGCAGAAAAGATAGCTAACACATTTTCTTCGTTAATAATTGTATCAAACTGGTCTCTCACTTCTAACGTTCTCATCTACATCATCCTCCATTTATATAGATCTTTTTTTTAGGCATAATTTGTTTTTTTCTTAACGTCGCAGCTTAGATAGATTGCGACATAACGTTAGCGTGGCTTCAACCCGTCCTTTTAGCTAACTTTTATTGCGTCCATTCTAATACCACTATCACATGCTAAGGTAAATATGGCCCCTTATCGAACTGAACTTAATCCGTATCAGCATCAAAATCATTTTCGCTAGTCTCCACAATAGACCTTGCCATTTTCATTAACTCTTTAACTTCTCTACGGATATTTTCTTTAGTTGTATAAGTGGTGATTTTCACTCCACCTACTCCTATTTGTAATTCATAATCGTTACTATTAGGGAGAATTCGTATATATCCAAATTTGGAATCATCCTCAAATGAATGATATACTACGGATTCCTCTGTTTTAGCTGCTTGATAATTTACTTCACTAAGTGGTGACTCTAAGCGATTAAAAAAAACAATATAAGTTTGTTCTTCATTTTGTAAAATAACATTGTGCTCATCTTCTTCTACCACTTTCAAATAGCTTGGTAAATAAAAAGAAAAAGCATCTATCTTATGATTCGTTTCAATATTGGAAGGTTCACTAAACGTTTGTTCCGCGATATCTTTGGCTTCATTTAATATGTCTTCCTCTGGTTTTAAATTGATAGCTGTTAGAACTATAATAAAAATACATAACCCTAAAATCCAGAAAATTGATGGAAGTCGCACGTTAGTCCGCTCCTTGTAAATAGCACTTTTGTCCTTATTCTAGCATACTACGACAAGAATATAGATAATAATGAGACATATCAAGTACTTTGCTTTATACTGGAAATTGTTTACGATAGTAATAACAATTGGAACTGGAGGGATAATAATGGAATTAACAGTGTATTTAGCTGGTCAGATTCATGATGACTGGCGCGAGCAGGTAAAACAAAAAGCGGTTGAGAAAGACCTACCATTAACATTCGTGGCACCTCAAACCAATCATGAACGCTCCGACAATGTTGGAGAAGACATCTTAGGAAAACAGCCAGATAATCTCTATAAGGATGATGCAGCTTCCAGTATTAATAACTTACGTACACAAGTATTAATGGAAAAATCAGATGTAGTCATTGCGCTATTTGGTGAAAAATATAAACAATGGAACACGGCTATGGATGCAAGTGCTGCGATTACCATGAATAAACCAACAATTATTGTTAGACCAAAAGAACTCATCCATCCTTTGAAAGAATTATCCAATAAAGCGAATGTTACCGTTGAAACTGTTGATCAAGCATTAGATGTATTAGCCTATATTTTCGAATAAACGGCATAGTGTAGATACAGCTTGGCACATAGGTGAAAAGACGCTTGGATTAGTTTCCAAGCGTCTTTTTTCACGTTTGTGGCCGTATATTTCTCATTTTATTATTTGGCTATTTTCTAAAAGATTGTTACTTTCTAGTATGGAACGTCATGCATATAAGATGCATTATGCGCAATAAATGTTTAGCATGGCTACCTTAATTCTTTATAAAGTGAGTGCTAAATTTTCACTGTGGAAAACACTCACTTTCACCACGGGCACAAGCGCGACATCTGTTCAAACTATTCGTTTTCACAGTGTCTTCTTTACCGCAGGCGGGTGTTGAGCCTCCTCGTGCTACTCGTCTTTAGGGATCTCACCTATGCCTCTTCGACGAACAGGACGTTCTAGTGTCGGCGTTGGTCACAGGACGTGACCGACGTTAGCCGACGAACTGCAGGAGTCTGCGTATATTTCCTTCGCTAGTTATGCACTATTTCACTTCTTATCAATGCACTACTAGTACAAGGCTTGATTGGAGCGTAGGACAGTCGACTCCTGCAGGAAAAGCACGTGTCCGAAGACCCCGGAGGAAGTGGTCTTCTTCCGAGGAGGCTGAGGCCGTGCCTGCGGAAAGCGACTGTCCGTAGTGAAAATCAATGTACAACTTTATTGCGCATAATATACATTATACGACGTAGAAAACAACAACGTATGCGAAAGAAGCCTTTTATTTAGAAAACTACTCTAGTTCATCCATCTCCATTTGTCCACGGAGTAATTGAACAACATGAGTAAACATTTCTTGTCTTGTTACAATTCCGTTGGTGAATATCCCAACTGCACCTTCTTTGTTTCTTACTTCTTTTTTGTGTGCATATTCGTCCATGATATCCCCAAGTTCAAATCCATTTTGCAATTGATCATCTATCTCTTTTGGTAAGGCAATACGTGCTCCACTCGCAGTATAGATAGACTGATCTTTTGTAACAAGTGCACCCCAATTACATAAATATAATTGGTCCTCCACATACATAATTCCGCCTTCTAACCCAATTCCGATATCACTTTCTTGTTGCTTTGCACAATACATTGCTCGCTGGATAGCTCCTTCTCTTGTTTCCTCATCTGAGAAAGGTTGTGCACTCACATTGGAAGGTGCATCACGATCAAATACATCTTCCTGTATAAAAACCGCTTTTACTGCCTGAATTTTTGTTGGATTTTTAGAACCTACTGCTATTTTCATATTCATACCTCTTGTCTTTTCTAAATTAACGTTGACGAATGGTGTCTACGGTTGATTGATCTGTTGATTTGACAAGTTTAACTAACAAATCTTTAGCTGCTTGATAATCGTCAACGTGAACAATGGATGCAGCTGTATGAATGTAGCGAGAACATATTCCAACCACTGCAGATGGAACACCTTTACCAGAAGTATGGACACGACCTGCATCTGTACCACCTTGTGATAAGAAGTATTGATATGGTATATCATTGGACTCTGCAGTATCTAACACAAATTCACGCATTCCACGGTGGGTAATCATTGTTCTATCAAATATACGTAATAGTGCACCTTTCCCTAGTTGACCAAACTCTTTATCTTCTCCAGACATATCATTAGCAGGGGATGCGTCTAATGCAAAAAAGATATCTGGCTTAATCATATTTGCTGCCACTTGTGCACCTCTTAAACCTACTTCCTCTTGAACGGTTGCACCAGAATAGAGTTCGTTTGGCAATGTTTCGTTTTGAAGTTCTTTTAATAATTCAATTGATAACCCACAACCATATCGATTATCCCATGCTTTTGCAAGAATCTTTTTGTCATTCGCCATTGGGGTAAATGGGCAAACTGGTACTACCTGTTGACCTGGTTTAATTCCAATTCTTTCTGCATCTTCTTTATCATCAGCACCAATATCAATTAACATATTTTTTATTTCCATCGGTTTCTTACGTTGCTCTGCTGTTAAATTATGTGGTGGAATGGAGCCGATCACACCAATTACTGGTCCATTATCTGTCATTACTTGAACACGTTGTGCGAGCATCACTTGATTCCACCATCCACCTAATGTCTGAAAGCGAATCATGCCATTTTTTGTAATTTGTGTGACCATAAAGCCAACTTCATCCATATGTCCAGCAACCATTACTTTAGGACCAGTCCCTTTTTTTATACCAAATACGCCACCTAAGTTATCTTGAATCACGTCATCTGCATAATTAGAAAGTTGATCTTTCATAAAGTTCCGAACAAGATGTTCATTTCCAGGTGCACCTTGCAATTCCGTAAGATTTTTAAATAGTTCCATGGTTTCTTGATTCATTCCCATACCTCCATCCGATTTCTATGTACCAACTTTAGTATAACGGAAATGTTTATTTCTTTTCCACTAGTTAAGTGTGATTTGTTCATCGTGTTTCGTTTTTATTTTCAGACCATTTAAGGTATACTAATGTATATTGGAAGTTGGGATAATAAAGAGTAGAGGTGAAAAAAGATGGGAATGAGAAGAGCATTACTTGTTGCTGGATTAGGTGTTGCTGTAGGATATCTAGCCAAACAACAGATCGATCAATATCAAAAAATCACACCTGAAAAGGCATTAGAAAACGCAAAAGAGATGTTTAAAAAACAAGGATCAATTAGTGGATCCTGGATTTACATGAAACCAGAAGAAATGGAAAAGGATGGACTCCTATACACCGTTTATCGCGGTGGTATTACTAGAGAAGCAGATGGAGAAAATAAACAATATGAATTCCATGTAGATGTTGATACAGGTGCTGTAATCGGTGCTGTACAAACTGCCTAAATCATAAATTAGCAATAGTTTTGGAGTGCAAAATCGCATTGATTTTAGCACTCCATTTTTATTGATATGACAGCATTTATAGCAATGTCTTTATTATTTAGTGTTCTTTAACTAACACACACGAGTCTATGTATATAGAGTCATTCGTAATTTTACTAATTATCTTAAATATCTGCTTGATAGCTATCTGTAGTATTGAGGAATTAACTCATATAATCCACAACTAATTCATAGCATCTTTCTTCTGTAAGATTTGCTAGCACAGTCACATATTCTAAGTGTTCCTGGGTACCACCTTTATATTTTAGCGATGCTTCCAATGCACGATCATCTCTATATTTTATCCAATTCCGTTGTTCTTCTCTTAATTGGTCCATCTCTTCTGGTGGCAGTTGCTCCTTTAAAACTCCATAAATTTCATTTAACAATTCATCCCAAGTATCCCATCTATCGTTTTCTACTTTTTTCAAAGCATATGTTGATAAATCTACTGCTTCCAATTCTTCCGTTTCTTTTTTAGTATCATTAAACTTTTTGAGATACTCTTCCTTTAGACTCGCATCAGTATTATTAATAGATGGGCCTTCTTCTTTTGCAGGTACATTGTTTGATGTATCCTCTGTTTTATTTGGGTTATTATTGTCTATATCGATGGTTTCTGCTTTATTGTTGTCGGCGTTTGAGGCACTTTCTGTTGAATCTACATTAGAAGAATCGGAATTTGTGTATTGAGATGAATTGTTATTTTGCGACTGGTTGTCCGACACATCACTGGATTCATCAGATGGGCTTTCACAAGCTGCTATTAAAATTACTAATACTAAAGTAAATATTGCTAAAATTTTTCTACTGTTTTTCATAGAATAGCCCTCCTCTTGTAATGAAAATCCCTTACAAACTTATGCGATGTGTCAAAAGAATAAGCTCACCTGTGTATACTTTAACATAATATCTTATTTTCCCCTTATTAAATCACCTATCCGTTTGTACGAAACTATGCTGAAAATGTGTCCTCATCATGATGTCTTGTATTCATATCGTTTCCGCTTGACTTCACTTACTTTTTCACCATTTTCATTAAATTGAATGGCGCGGTAATAGGCATCGTGATAGAAGGTATACCACGCGTGCTTTTTATATCCAAAATCCATCCATTTTTCTTTTTCATGTACACTAGTGACTGGATAATCATCATATGCTAAAGCCCATAATTTATTTTGATGTGCATGTGTTGGCATAAGATCAGCCATATGTATAAAACAATCATCCCCATCTTCAAATACAAGGATACTATGCCCGTCACTATGACCACCTGTATGGATCATTCTTAACCCTTTTACAATTTCTAATTCGTTATCAAATGTTTGTACTTGGTCTTGAATAGGTTCCCAATTTTCTTTCCAATAGGTATTGACAGATCGAATATTCGGATTTCTCATTTCGTTCCATTCCACAGAACATGTATAAATTGTTGCATTTGGAAAAACAGAGGTATAGGAGTCATTTTCTTTTTTCGTTAATCCACATGCATGATCAAAGTGTAAATGTGTCATCAGAACTGCATCAATATCCTTAACCGTTAATCCCAATTCAGCTAATGATGCATCTATAGAGGATTGTTCTAATACACCAAAATTACGAATCTGTTTCTCCGTTAACTTTCCATTCCCCATTCCAGAATCAATTAAGAAATTTTTTCCGTCTATTTGAAGTAATATTGGGTCTGTACGTAATTCAATTTGATTCTTCTCGTTATGGGGATATTTTTTAGACCATAATGCCTTTGGTACAACCCCAAACATAGCTCCTCCATCTAAAAAATTAACGCCTCCTTTTAGCCATGTAAAAGATGCACGACCAATTTGAAGTTTCTCCATTAAAAGCCCTCCCTTTCTAAGTTCAAGTTTAAACAAAGACCCCACCATATGCAAACGCTGTCAATTAAAATAATAAAGAACCCAGTTTAGTTGGATTCTCCTTTACACCTCGCACGACAGCGATAAATAGTTTGTCCTTTTGCTGAAAATTTTTCTTCATATTCAGTCATCACGTTTTGTGGATCATGATAAGCATGTAAATCTAATATCACTTCTTCTAGTTCCATGCCGAATTTAGAAAAGCTTACAAGAGAATATTCAAACAGGTGCTTGTTATCTGTTTTTAGAATAACCTCCCCACCTGGTGCTAAGATTTCTTTATATTGTTGTAAAAATGTATGGTACGTTAATCTTCTTTTTTCATGGCGATTTTTTGGCCACGGATCAGAAAAGTTTAAATAAATGGTGGATACTTCGTTCTTTCCAAATATGGACTCTAAATCATCGGCATTTTCGTGTAATAAATACACATTATCTTGGTTAAGTTCCTTTACCTTTTGAGCCGCAGTAACAATAATACTTTTTACAACCTCAATTCCAATAAAATTAATCCCTGGATGTTGCTTAGCCATTCCAGTAATGAATTGCCCTTTCCCAGTTCCAATTTCAATATGAATCGGATGGTCATTACCAAAAAATGTTTGCCAGTTATCTTTATGTTTACTAGGATTTGGAATGACTAGGTGAGGATTCTCTTTAAGAAAATCATCAGCCCATGGTTTATTTCGTTGACGCATATTATCTACCTCCCTTATATGTCCTAATTTTTATTCCTAAAAAACCCGATTTCTTTACAGCATAGAATTCGATAAAAACGTGTACACTATGCAACGAGGTGATGGAAATGGGATTAAATGTTGATGACCAATTAATGCTATTACATGATATATTAAGTGAACAATCGGAGGACTGCTGTGCAAATGTTTCAGAACATCAGCAAATAAAACGTTTAGTAAAGGCTATGATGGCAAATAACAGTATTTCGGATGAACAACTTTTGCAACTCTTACCAGAGATCTATAATTATGGACGTGAAGGAGAAGTTGTTCAAAACATGGAAGAACATATTACGACTAATCAGCCGAATTTAGAAACATGGATGCATGCCATTGAGCAAACTAAATTAAAATAGTTTCTTTCACATAGTTTGTTAATTCTTCTAATTGATGACGTTGTTCCCATGCTTTATCATACTCGTGGCGTTCCATATGCCAACTAAAGTATTGTAAAGCATCCAAAATAAGATACCAATACATGCGCTCAACTAATTCATGACGATAGGTTACACCATAATTATTTAACCATTCCTCCCACTTATCTCTAGGGATATACGATTTAAGCAGTAAGCCAAAATCCATAACAGGGTCCGCAATCATAGCGTTATCCCAGTCAATTAAGTATAAATGGCCCTGTTTCGTTAATAACAAATTGTTATGGTTTAAATCACAATGACAAACAACCTGTTTCTGATTTCGAGTTACTGGCAACAACATCTCTAGGCAATGAAGAGCATCCTCGACTTCAGGATAGGCAGAGTAAAACTCATTCCTGTTCAACCTTTGTTTTATGGACATAAGCCGTTCGTCCGTTGTTAATGGTTTTTTTCCTAGTCGCATTAGCATGTGTAGCAATTCAGTAGAATGGTGAATTTTATATAATAGGGTTGCTACCTGTTCATGTTGCATTTCTTCTGGTTTTAATTCTCTAGCGTCTAAATACTCTTGTGCAGTAATGACATCCCCATTTTCCATCCGCCTTGTCCACACTAACTTCGGAACAATTCCTTCTGCAGATAAAACCGCTAAAAATGGTGAAGAATTGCGTTTAACGAATAAACGACGATTGGTTGTTTCGGCAATATAGGCATCTCCAGTAAGTCCACCAGCTGGAGTTACTTTCCACTCTTTACTAAACGCTAATTTAATCCATTCCACTTTTGATTCCTCAAATCTATCAAAATTTACTTGTTATTCAGTTATCCATAGGCGTAATTTTTTATAATTTCCACACAACAAGAAAACAGACATGTGAATAGATTACCTAATAAATGTTTGTAATTCAAGTTTTTAGAAATGGTAATAAGATGTTCTTATTAAAAAGGCTGTTTTCTATAAGATTGTGACTTTCTAGTATGAAACGTCCTGCATATAAGATGTATTATGTGCAATAATTTTATCTATGAATACCGCTACGGAAATACACTACGCTAGATCGTATTTTATTTTCTTGTAAGAATCATCATAAGCTAATACATAGTTGATTGGAGCGTAGGACAGTCGACTCCTGCAGGAATAGCACGTATCCGAAGACCCCGCAAGAAGCGGTCTTTGCTTCTAAGGAGGCTGAGGCCGTGCCTGCGGTAAAGTAGACACTGTGAAAACGAAAAGTTTGAACAGATATCGCACTTATGCCCCTGGTGAAAGCGAAGTATTCTGCTGGAACTAATTCAAGCACTCAATCCTCGTGAATGAGGAAAGGCGACTGTCCGGAGCGGAAATCAACCACACTATTTTACTGCGCATTATATAGATTATGGTCATATAAAACAAAAACGTATGCGAAAAGCCCTTGAAAAAAGTAGGATTATTTACGAGTCCTCTTCTTCAACAAATATTAAGGAATCCTCTTCCCACTCTGGACGTTTTACAGCGTTTGTTTGACAATATTGCAATAAGGCTTCCGCCACCTTTAATTGTCTATTTTTTAATGGCATAACTAATTTTCTTTTTTCATTAAACCAGCTTTTGTATTCTTTTTTACCAATAATTTGTGTGTTATAGGGCTCACTTCCATACGAAATATAATTAGTACGAGACAAAACCACTTTTTTAACTGGAAATGTAACTTGTTCTACTTTCAAAATACTTTTAATAATACTTTCCGTACGCTTTAAGGCGATCATTGGACTAATAACAGATCTTTTTTTATTTTCGGATACAAGCCCCCACTTTCGGTCATCTTCTGCAACAATTGTAGTAAACGGGTTATCTTCCATTAAATAAATGACCTCAATTCCTAATGGGCTGACTAAAATAATTTCACCATCCACAGGTGCATTATGAATAGAAAAAATTGGTTTATATAATAAAAGAAATGTATCAGGAAACC
Source organism: Oceanobacillus halotolerans (assembly GCF_010993955.1). Lineage (GTDB taxonomy): Bacteria > Bacillota > Bacilli > Bacillales > Amphibacillaceae > Oceanibacillus_A > Oceanibacillus_A halotolerans. Next base: position 96,075 of record NZ_WIXL01000012.1, read on the forward strand.
GCTGTAAAAAATATTTAAGAACGGGGTCTCTTTCATATGCTTTATTCATAAAAGACACTTCAGACACAGTTGATGTGGCCCACTTTAACTGAAAAGGAAACAACTTATCTAGATAATACCGCTTTAGTTCTTGTTCTGTTACTGGTAGGTTATTTTCATCTACCTGTTCCTCTTCTACTTTATTATTTTTTTCGTAACGTTTACGAAAAGCTTTCCATTTCGAAAAAATTGTCTCCTCTTCTTCTGGTGCCACAAATGGTTCATTATTTTCTTTCTCCCATTGATTCAAAAGCCTATTCCAATTGTCTTTTTTCAAGCGCATATATTGGCTTGGATATCGATAAATATTCCATTCATACCGTGAAACATAATCTTCCATTTTTATTAACTGTGCCATTTATTGTCCCCCAAGTAATGAGAATTCTTCCATTATTTTATACTTCGGGTTATTCTTTGGGAATATCTGAAAAACAACCACTTCATGAACAGACAAAACACGATGTGCATTTGGTATTTTTGTTGGAATCATGGAAAGTAAATTATTCTCAAGTTGTTTTCCATTCCATTTTTTTGCTAGGGTTATATGTGGTCGATACTCTCTTTTTTCTGGCTTAAACCCATTTTTTACAGTAATCCGTTCCACTTGATCATATAATCGAATAAGATCTGTTGTTTTTTCAACACCAGTCCAAAGTACCCGAGGTTGCTTTGGATCACCGAAAATTCCTAATTCCTCAATATTTACCTGAAAATGACTTATGTTTTCAAGTTCTTGTAAATCCTTTACTAAGTTGTCCAATGTCATTTGCTCTACGGCACCAAGGAATTTCATTGTAATGTGTAAATCATTCTGATGTGTCCATAACTTATATGGAAACCTATTTTTAAGTTGATCCTGTATTGCATGCAATTCTTTTTTCATAGGTTCTGGTAATGGTATCGCTATAAAATAATGAGGAGTCTCTGACACTTTTATCCCTCCATTAAACTGATTAGTACATTGATCCAACTATCCAACTACAAATTTAAAAATTTATACTTTTATCATATTCAGATTAGGTGTACAATAAAATTAATTACTACATAGATTCACAAGCAAGCACCACAAGGTTAATGAATTCATTAAGGAGTGGTTTTTTGAATCAAACAACATCCCGTATGCTTACTAGAGTGAAGGCTGTTTACCTTTTTATCCGAGAAAATGGGCCAATCTCAACTTCCGAAATTGCCGAAGAATTTGAGACAACAGACCGCACCATTCAACGAGACTTAAAAGTGTTAACACACCATAATCTTGTTAAGAGTCCTAACCGAGGTAAATGGGAAATTACAGATCGTAAGGTTAAAATATCTTAAAACAATTTATTAAGCCTTTGTGGTTCCTGATAAGATGATAAAACTTATCCCCTAATGAATACAATACAAGCCAAGCCAACATCTTATCCTTATAACTGGCAATAAGTCAGTTATTTTTTTGCCTTAAAGCATTCACTTCGTTGTTGGTTAATTCTCGATAGTCTCCTAATCGCAAACTATTATCCAGTTCCAGCATTCCCATACGAATACGTTTTAAGTAAACAACTTTCTTACCGACTGATTTAAACATTCGTTTTACTTGATGAAATTTACCCTCTGTAATGGTTAATTCCACTTCTGAAATTTCTCCTTCTTTTTTCACAACCAACTTCCCAGGTTTAGTCTCATATCCATCATCTAAGACGACTCCTGAAGCAAATTTTGTTATGTCCTCTTCTGTTACGAACCCTTCGATTTTAGCAAAATAGGTTTTCTCAATTTTCTTTTTCGGAGATGTTAACACATGAGCTAACTCACCATCATTTGTTAGAAGTAATAACCCCTCCGTATCTTTATCAAGGCGTCCTACTGGAAACGGGTTATACTGTTGAATATCCAACTGAAGAAGGTCAACTACCGTTTTATCTTGTATATCTTCCGTTGCAGATATAACCCCTTTAGGTTTGTTCAGCATAATGTATACATATGGCTTATACGATACAGTCCCCCCATTTACTTGAATATGATCAGTAATAGGGTCTATGTGTTGACTAGCATCTTTTACATAGGTTCCATTAAGGGTGACCTTTTTCTTTTTACATAACTCTTTTACCTCTTTTCGACTTCCATACCCCATATTTGCTAATAACTTATCTAAACGCACACAAGCACCCCCTATCTGCGTTTAAAGATTCGACCCAATACACGAACCCGTTCTCCTAAGACACGTTCTAATAATGTTGATTGATAGGCAAACCATAAATAAATTCCGCCACCTAATCCAACACCAAGTGACAGCATTAAAATAGCGTGTACTCTAACTTCTTCATAAGAAAGAAAGTTTCCAAAAATAACCTTGACGATCCAAATCGTCAATAGCATAAAACTGTTAAAGATACAAATTAACAAAAAGCGTTTAAAGGTTTGTCTAAATGAAAAGCCTATCGTATGCTTCACCCTCCAAAGGTTAAAACATACAGCAGTTCCAACTGCAAGTGTTGTCCCAAAAATAGCACCTTTTGCTCCAAAGAAGTGTATAAGTTGAATATTAAATAGGACTTTCATCAATAATCCAGCTGTTAAACTAACAACAGCAAATCGTTGCTCATTAATCCCTTGTAAAATGGCAGCAGAAACCGTAAATAGCGCAAAAAGAAGTGCAACTGGGGCATACCATGCGAGTAGCGGACCTGTTATATCAATATTTGTCAATCCATATAACGATCCATAAGCTACATCGGATAAACTCGATAACCCAACTACTGCTGGAACAACAAGTACTAACACGATTTGTAGTGATTGATTTATTTGTTGATTAACTAAATCTTTATTGTTCTGTGTATATGATTTCGTTATAGCTGGAATTAAAGCTAGCGATAAACCGGTAGCGATCGTAACCGGAATAATGACCAGTTTATGCCCATAAAAATTGATAACCGAATAGGCAATATCTGCAATTTCACTTTGACCTATAGTTAACATTGCCCGGTTGAATGTTAATAAATCAACAAATTGATATAACGGTGTGGCAATTCCTACTAATACAAATGGCCCTGCATATCGAAATAACTCTAGAAATAAGCTTTTCGTTGGAATCTCATACTTCTTCGTCTGCTGCTGAATTTGCTTATGAATATGGTGTTTTCGCTTTTGCCAATATATCCATAGTACAGCACAAGAAGCTAATGCACCAACAAAGGCTGCGAATGTTGCTAAACTAACAGCCGTTGCAATTGTCCCATCAAACAGTTTGAGGACGATAAAAGCTGCACTTAATAAAAAAACAATACGTACAATTTGCTCAATCACCTGGGATATAGCAGTAGGTCCCATTGATTCATAACCTTGAAAAAAACCACGTACAATACTCATGACTGGAATAACTAATAGGGCGAAACTAACCATTCGTATGACAAGGGTTACATCCCCCACAGAGTTTTGAAAGTCATCGTCTGGAATGACCATTTTCGCAAGTGTTTCTGCACCGATAAACAAGGCTACAAAAGCGAGAAAACCCGTCACCGTCATTAAGGTAAGACCCGCACGAAACATACGCATTCCCGTTTCATAATCACCTAGTGTGTTATATTTCGAAACAAATTTGGATACAGCAAGTGGAACACCTACTGTGGATATACTAATTAATATATTATACGGTGTGTAAGCATACGAAAATAATGCACCACCTGTTTCACCTACTAAGCTGTTAAAAGGAATAACATAAATCATTCCTAAGAATTTTGATAAAAATGTTGCTGCTGTTAGCAACATGGTCCCTCTTACAATGTTCGACATCATTTCACCTGATTCTTATTTATTCTCACCTTTCGTTATTTTATCATATATAGAGCATGACTTGATAACGTTTATCTCAAAATAGGGTAAAATCTAAAAGTAATTCATGAAATAATATCGATTGAGGTGGAAAAATGGTAAGATACATACAGAAAGGAAGGAAACAAATGACATACGATTCAATTGTAATTGGTGGGGGTCCTTCTGGATTAATGGCTTCCATTGCAGCAGCAGAGCATGGAGCAAATACCTTATTAATTGAAAAAGGGAACAAATTAGGAAAAAAATTGGCGATATCAGGTGGTGGGCGGTGTAATGTTACAAACCGTTTATCAGAAGAAGAAATCATCAAGCACATTCCTGGAAATGGGAAATTTTTATATAGTGCGTTTTCTGTATTCAATAACTATGACATTATCCAGTTTTTTGAAGACATGGGAGTGGAATTAAAAGAAGAAGACCATGGACGAATGTTTCCCGTTACGAACTCCGCCAAAACGGTTGTAAATGCTTTAATTCATAAATTAGAAGAACTAAATGTGGAAGTCAAAATGAATACTCCAGTACAAGCTGTTCATTATGATGAGGATAACCATACTGTTATATTGGAAAACGGATTAAAGTTGAATACTCGTTCACTTATCATCGCTGTCGGAGGAAAAGCAGTCCCACATACTGGCTCTACAGGTGATGGTTATGCATGGGCAAAAAAGGCGGGTCATACTGTAACCGAGCTTTATCCTACTGAGGTAGCGTTAACATCAAATGAAACCTTTATCCAAAATAAGAGCCTTCAAGGCTTATCCTTACGTGATGTTAAACTAAGTGTATTAAATAAAAAGAACAAACCAATCATAACTCATCAGATGGACATGTTGTTTACCCATTTTGGTATTTCCGGACCAGCAGTATTACGGTGTAGTCAATTTGTTGTCAAAGAATTAATGAAAGGCAGAGAAGCAGTAAAAATGGAGCTTGATATCCTAGCTAGCCGTAATGAAAATGAACTTATTAACACGATTATGTCGCAATTAAAACAACATCCAAAAAAATCCATAAGAAACGTTCTAAAAGGGCTAATTCCAGAACGATTTTTAGTATTCCTTTTAACCAATCATGACATTCCGGAAGATCAAAAAGCCTCTAACATATCAAAACAATCTGTTCAAGAATTAGTACATCAAATAAAGCATTTTACATTTCATGTTCATGGGTCACTGCCTTTAGAAAAAGCATTTGTAACTGGTGGAGGGATCTCCATAAAAGAAATTAAACCGAAAACAATGCAATCCAAAATCATGCATGGATTGTATTTTTGTGGAGAAATATTAGACATACATGGTTATACAGGTGGGTATAATATAACCTCAGCACTTGTTACAGGGCGTTTAGCTGGGATGAATGCTGCCTTAGAATCCACTAATACAACTGGTAGTTGATTCCTGGCATGATATTTAAAAAATGAACCATCCTATATAGTGTAAGGGGACAATAAAGAAAGGATGGTTTAGCAATGCGAAAAAATGCAATGTGGCTACCAATTATCGCATCTGTAGGCGTGGGAGCAGCAGCTTATTATTCCATGACGAAAAATAATCAATCACTTGGTCGAACCGTTCAAAATGTTTTACCATTCATGTCAAATATGGGTGGAAATGGAGGCCAACAACAGCAACAACAAATGGGAAATAATAGTGGTTTAAACTAATATAGCTATAGCGGGCTTGCAATAGTCGAAAAAATGCTACAGGTACCCTACTATTGCTAACGTTGCCTAATCTTTAGCAACTGATCATTTTTATGTAGTATAAATCCATCCCTGACAACACGTTTGATGCACACTTCTTAACATTAGAAAACTTGGCTATCACCAAGCCTTTTCGCGATAGCCTTAGTTGCACTTATGCAGGAGGAGCGTTTTATACTTTCCTATATGCCAAAATAAAAAGTCCTAAGATAGGTGGTTACTATCTTAGGACTTTTTCAGTTGCCTGGCGGCGTCCTACTCTCGCAGGGACAAAGTCCCAACTACCATCGGCGCTGGAGAGCTTAACTTCTGTGTTCGGAATGGGAACAGGTGTGACCTCTCCGCTATTGCTACCAGACATTTTATTATCAAGTATAAATTAAATGTATGTATTTAATTTATACCCTAAAAACTAAATAAGAGTATGTTCAACGAAACAACGAATTAGATAGTTAAGTCCTCGATCGATTAGTATCCGTCAGCTCCACGTGTCACCACGCTTCCACC
>NZ_WIXL01000013.1:0-23291 GCF_010993955.1 Oceanobacillus halotolerans
TCTCACGAAATTCTTAGCTTTCATTCGTACTTGACATACTGGTTGTTTTGTTCAGTTTTCAAGGAGCAAATATTGCTTTTATAGCAACTTTTATATAATATCACACATTTATTTCAATGTCAATATGATATTTAACTATTAATCACTCACTATCTTATATGTTATAAGTGAGTGGGCCTGAGTGGACTCGAACCACCGACCTCACGCTTATCAGGCGTGCGCTCTAACCGGCTGAGCTACAGGCCCTAAAAAGTTTGGAGCGGGTGATGGGAATCGAACCCACGACATCAGCTTGGAAGGCTGAGGTTTTACCACTAAACTACACCCGCATTAATTAATGATTAGGAATCTATTAGTAAGATGGTCGGGAAGACAGGATTCGAACCTGCGACCCCATGGTCCCAAACCATGTGCTCTACCAAGCTGAGCTACTTCCCGTTGTTATGGCGCGCCCGAGAGGAGTCGAACCCCTAACCTTTTGATCCGTAGTCAAACGCTCTATCCAATTGAGCTACGGGCGCTTCAAAAGCGACAAATATTAATATATCATATTTATAAAGTGAAGTCAAATTTTCATGGTGCGGCCGAGAGGACTTGAACCTCCACGGGATTAACTCCCACTAGGCCCTCAACCTAGCGCGTCTGCCATTCCGCCACGACCGCATAATGGTGAGCCATGGAGGATTCGAACCTCCGACCCTCTGATTAAAAGTCAGATGCTCTACCGACTGAGCTAATGGCTCATATGATTTTAACCTTCTTTTTAGATCATGAGCGTTCATTTGTGCTCGTCGTGTTGCATGTTATTTCAGTGACGTCGCACTCCTCGCAAGCCTGCACTTGGTTGTTTTTTCGATGATGTTTGCGGCTAGCTAATGGCTCATATGATTTTAAACTTCTTTTTAAGTTGTGAGCATTTTATACGTACTCATCATTACTATACTTATTACCAAACCCAATATAGGGCATAAAAAATGGCTGGGCTACCAGGATTCGAACCTGGGAATCACGGGATCAAAACCCGATGCCTTACCGCTTGGCTATAGCCCAACAAATGGCGGTCCGGACGGGACTCGAACCCGCGACCTCCTGCGTGACAGGCAGGCATTCTAACCAACTGAACTACCGGACCGAACCTATTCTTTTATAATAGAAGATGACCCGTACGGGATTCGAACCCGTGTTACCGCCGTGAAAGGGCGGTGTCTTAACCACTTGACCAACGGGCCATGAATGGCGGAGAAGGAGGGATTTGAACCCTCGCGCCGCTTACGCGACCTACACCCTTAGCAGGGGCGCCTCTTCAGCCACTTGAGTACTTCTCCATTTGGCTCCACAGGTAGGATTCGAACCTACGACCGATCGGTTAACAGCCGATTGCTCTACCACTGAGCTACTGTGGAATAATCTAATAGGAATTAACAATCTAATCAGTATTCCATTATATTATAATTGAATACTACTACGTTTTAATTCGCGGTTGTTTATTGCGACGAGAAATATAATACAACAGATAAAGAAACTTGTCAACACTTTAAAAAAGTTTTTTAAAAACCTTTTAAATGCGTCATAGGAAACTTATTACGATTTATGAATTCTAACGTAAAGTGCTTATATAATTTAACATGAAAGACAAGTTTCGTCAATAGCTTTTATTTCTCTTTTTTCTTTGTCTAAACCTACACTATATAAACATATCGTTCACTTATAGCACATACAATTCCCCTTTACATTTTCCACATCGATATTTACTTATATCCACTCGACGTTTTCTTCTATATATTTGTCCACAATTTTTACATTTATAAGTATGTTTATAAGTATTTCGATTCGAAGGTAAGGGATTACAGTATCTAGGCGAATTTGTCTTTTGCAATAATGCTTTGAATTCTGGATCACGATGTTGATACCCTTTTCCTTCAATATGAAGGTGATAATGACATAACTCGTGCTTGATAATCCCTATATATTCATTTTCATCCATTTCCAACATATATTTAGGGTTGAGTTCTATTAGTTTCTTTTGAGGTAAATACCTTCCACCTGTTGTTCTCAATCGATTATTATATACAACTTTATCCATAAATGGTTTATGAAAATATTTCTTAGATACATCATTGACTAGTTTATACAATTCTCCTTCACTTAGTAATGCCATTAGATCTCTTCCTTAACTTTAATATTTATATATCTATATAACCGTATTTTAACATATGATAAACATCTATTACCCTATTAATACACCATTATCATAGTGCCTACCTAAATTAAAATCATTTTAAATAAACATTGATTTTTAATAGGTTTATATTATAATATATTTATAACACATAATTTCAATATTTAAAGGAGAGGTGTTTTTATCATGAGTCAAGAAAATAATCAAAAGAAAATGACTACCGCTTTTGGTGCTCCAGTACCAAATGATGATAATTCAAAAACTGCTGGTCCAAGAGGGCCATTATTAATGGAGGACTACTGGTTCCTTGAAAAAATGGCACACTTTGACCGAGAAGTTATTCCAGAGCGTCGTATGCATGCCAAAGGATCTGGAGCATACGGAACGTTTACAGTGACAAATGATATCACTAAATATACAAAAGCTGATATCTTTTCTGAAGTTGGTAAGAAAACAGACATGTTTATTCGTTACTCTACCGTTGCTGGTGAAAGAGGAGCAGCTGATGCAGAACGTGATATCCGCGGTACTGCAATGAAATTCTATACAAAAGAAGGAAACTGGGATCTTGTCGGAAACAATACTCCAGTATTTTTCATGAGAGATCCAAAGAGATTCCCAGACTTAAACCATGTTGTTAAACGTGATCCAAGAACAAATATGAATAACCCTCAAGCACAATGGGATTTCTGGACTTCTTTACCTGAAGCGTTACACCAAGTAACCATTGTTATGAGTGACCGTGGTATTCCAGCAAGCTATCGTAACATGAATATGTTCGGAAGCCATACCTTCAGCTTAATTAATGCTGACAATGAACGTTTCTGGGTAAAATTCCATTTCAAAACACAACAAGGGATTAAAAACTTAACTTCTGAAGAAGCTGAAGAATTGATTGGTAAAGATCGTGAAAGCCATCAAAAAGATTTATATGAAAATATCGAAAATGGTAACTTCCCGAAATGGACCATGTACATCCAAGTGATGACAGAGGAAGAAGCGAAAAACATGCCATATAACCCATTTGACTTAACAAAAGTATGGTATAAAAAAGACTTTCCACTTATTGAAGTTGGAGAAGTAGAGTTGAACCGTAACCCAGATAACTATTTTGAAGAAGTAGAACAAGCAGCATTTGCGCCGACTAACATTGTTCCTGGTATTGGATTTTCACCAGATAAAATGCTTCAAGGACGTCTATTCTCTTATGGAGATGCTCAACGTTACCGTTTAGGTGTAAATCACTGGCAAATTCCAGTAAACTATCCGAAGAATGCAGAAAACTTCCATCCATATCATCGTGATGGTGCAATGAGAATTCATCCATTCGCAGGTAATCATAATCAAGTTTCTTACTCCCCTAATAGCTATGGCGAGTGGGAAGATACGAAAGAACATCAAGAACCAGCACTTGAGCTTAGTGGAGGTGCTGACTACTGGAACTTCCGTGAAGATGATGACATGTACTATGAACAGCCAGGTAAGTTATTCCGCTTAATGACGCCAGAACAACAAGAGCGCCTGTTTAAAACGACTGCAGCTGAAATGCAAGGTACAACAAAAGAAGTTCAGCTTCGCCATATTAACAACTGCTACAAAGCAGACCCTGCATATGGTGAAGGTGTTGCGAAAGCGCTAGGCATTTCACTAAGTGATGTCGAAGCTGCAAGTGATGTGGAATAATTGTTAACCTAAAAAGCAGCACCCATATTTTATGGGATGCTGCTTTTTTATGTCTATTCTCAATTTCAAATTCTATTTCTCAATCATAGATAAGGCAACTCTTCCTTTTTGCACATCTACGTTTTCTACCCAAACTGTAACAACATCGCCAACTGAAGCTATATCCATTGGGTGTTTCACAAACTGATTGGACATTTTGGAAATGTGCACAAGCCCGTCCTGTTTCACACCAATATCGACAAAAACACCAAAATCGACAACATTACGGATGGTTCCTTGTAATTCCATTCCTTGTGTTAGATCTTCTAACGATAAAACATTTTTCTTCAATAATGGTTTAGGTAAATCATCTCGAGGATCACGTTCTGGACGACTTAAAGCATCCATTATATCATTAAGAGTAGGTTCCCCTATCCCCAGCTTTTCAGCCATTTCTTTTTTATTTACCATCTTCAAATGATCGCGTAAGTTTTCATCTCCAATATCCGTCACATCAAAGTTTAGCATTTCTAACAACTTTTCTGTATGTTCATAGCTTTCAGGATGGACTGGCGTTCGATCTAACGGATAATTTCCACCTACTACTCGCAAAAAGCCAATTGCTTGTTCATAGGTTTTTGCTCCTAATCTTGGAATCTTTTTCAATTCTTTTCGATTGGTGAATTTCCCAGTCTCGTTACGATGCTTTACAATATTATTGGCGACTGTTTTACTTAGGCCTGCGACATGTTGTAAAAGCGATGTCGAAGCTGTATTTACGTTCACGCCAACTTGGTTTACCGTTGTTTCTACAACAAAATGAAGGGATTCATTTAGTGCCTTTTGGCTCACATCATGTTGGTATTGCCCTACACCAATTGATTTTGGATCTATTTTCACCAGTTCTGCTAACGGGTCTTGTACTCTTCTAGCAATTGAAACAGCACTTCTCTCTTCTACTTGTAAATCAGGAAATTCCTCACGTGCTAACTTTGAGGCGGAATACACACTTGCTCCTGCTTCATTGACAATAATATAAGGGATATCTAAGTTATGCTTACCAATGACATCCGCTATAAATTGTTCAGTTTCCCTGGAGGCTGTCCCATTTCCAACTGCAATTAATTCGACATCATATTGATTAATCATACGCATTACAATTTTCTCTGCACCAGCTGTATCATTTTTTGGCGCTGTTGGGTACATTACACCAACCTCATGCATTTTTCCTGTTTCATCCACTACAGCTAGTTTACAGCCAGTACGAAAAGCAGGGTCCACTCCAAGAACTGTTTTCCCCTTTAATGGTGGCTGTAATAGTAGATTTTTTAAGTTTTTGGAAAATACATCAATCGCTTGTTCTTCCGCTTTTTCCGTTAGATTATTACGTATTTCCCGTTCAATAGAAGGTTGAATTAGCCGTTTATAGCTATCTTCTATTGCTTCTTGTACATAACTTCTTGCAGCCTCATTGGATGGATTACTGATAATCTCTTTTTGTAAAAACGTCATAATACGTTCAATCGGAGGAGTAATGGTTACTTTTAAAATATCTTCTTTTTCCCCTCGGTTTAATGCCAATATACGATGGGAAACCATAGAACGGACTGATTCACTATAGTCATAATACATTTCAAAGACACTTTTCTCGTCTTGTTCCTTGTTTTTTGCCTCCGATTGAATGCTGCCATATTTAAACGTTACATCACGGATAAATGTACGAATCTCAGGGTTGTCTGAAATCCATTCCGCTATAATATGTTTTGCGCCAGTTAGTACATCTTCTATTGTATGTAGCTCTTGCTCATCTGACAGATATTTTTGAGCCTCTTCTTCTATTGATTCAATTTGTTGTTCCCACAATAACGTCGCTAAGGGCTCCAAGCCTTTTTCTTTTGCAATGGTTGCTTTTGTACGACGTTTTTGCTTATATGGACGATATAAGTCCTCTACACGTTGTAATTGTGTAGCTCGGTTAATGGCTTGTTCTAATTCTGGTGTTAATTTCCCTTGCTCATCAATCAAGCGAATCACTTCTTGTTTTCGCTCTGCAAGATTAACCGCATATTGCCATTTATCATGAATTAGCTTTATTTGTACTTCATCTAAACCACCAGTTACTTCTTTACGATACCGTGCAATAAATGGGACTGTATTCCCCTCATCTATTAAGGAAATAACCATCCTTACAGTCTGTTGCTTTACCTTTGTTTCACTCGCTACCCATTGTGTTAATTCCATATCTAATTCTGTTGACACATTCGTACCTCCTTTTAGTTCCAACTTATTTTACCAAAGAATTGACTTCCAAACAAAAAGAGACTGACAACTGTCAGTCTTCGTCACCAGTATATCTCATCGCAATTAATGTAGTATCATCAGTACGAGATGATTCAGTCATATAGGCAAATGATTTTGTTATTTCCGATACTTTTCGATTCGAGAAAAAGGGCTGATGTAAATCACGATCGGTTACCCCATCAGAAAACATAAAAAAGCGCATATTTGGTTTTAATTTCTCTGTTGTTGTTTTATATGGTGATGCATATCCTGCCAAATAACCTGCATTTGGAATAATTCGCTGTTTTTTCTCATCTGCAGTAATTGTCATAACACCAATATTTCCTATAGAAGAAAAAGTAAATTCCTTCTTAGAAAAGTCAATCTTCAAAATCCCTAATACTGCACCACGTTTTCCGTGTAGGTTTTTATTACTACATTTTATAATTTGTTCTACAGGAGCTTGTGCATTCTGCTGAATGGTATCAATTACACTACGAGAGGACTCTTTTGCATAATCACCACTACCTAATCCATCGGCAAGTGCACAAATAAATTCGTTCTCCGTCTCTGTATAAAAGTAACTATCCCCACATTGATGATTTCCCTTTTTGGCTTGTTGGAAAATAGCTACCTCCATCTTCTTCCAATCTATACTCATTCCAAAACCTCCGTACTTCCTGAATGGATGGTTTCCCGGAGTTTACGCAATGAACGCCTCTGTATTCTAGATACGTGCATTTGAGAAATACCTAAGAGGTCCCCTGTTTCCTTCTGACTTAAATTCTCAAAGTAGGTGTAGCGTAAAATTTGTTGTTCACGTTCTGATAAAACTGGCATAATTTTCTCTAAGACTAGCTTTTGATCAATAGTATCATATGCCTTTTCATCTTTTCCTATTAAATCTAAAATAGCTACCGTACTCCCATCAGAATCTGCTTCGACTTTTCGATCAACAGATAATGCTTTATAACTTTTCCCCATTTCCATTGTTTCAAGAATATCCTCTTGTGAAACATCTAAATATTTTGCAATTTCTTGTACAGTAGGAGACTCTTGATTCTGAATCATTAATTCATCTACTGCATTTTTTATTTTTGGTCCTAGTTCCTTAACTCGCCTTGGAACATGAACACTCCATGTCTTATCCCGTATATAGCGTTTAATTTCTCCGACTATCGTTGGGATTGCAAATGATTCAAATGTCTTCCCCTGACTAGCATCAAATCGTCTCACAGCCGCCAATAATCCTATCATCCCAACCTGTACAAGATCTTCGTGAATAGTACTATTTTTGGAATACTTTCTAGCAATAGACTCCACTAGGTCATTAAAGGTGAGTACAAGCTGTTCTTGAATCGCTTCATCTGTTGGGTTTTCTTGAAGATCCTTGATTAACTGGTAAACCTCGTCTCGTCCGTTACTTGCTGGTTGAGATTTGGTCGTCATCAAAACCCACCTCGGTATTGTGAAGGTACTTGGTCATTAATACTACTACACCATAGTTATTGTTAATAATAACTTTATCCATTAAGGCTTCGATTAAAAATAAACCAAAACCACCTTCACGTAGATTTTCTACAGATTCAGTGCTTTGAAACGGACCAATACCCCCTTTAACATCTCGTAAACTAAAGCTTTCTCCACGATCAGCTACCATTACCTCCAAGCGATTTTCATATACTCCAAAACCAATTGTAACTTCACCTTGTTCCTCATTCTGATAGGCATGGGTGACAGCATTTGTTATAGCTTCGGAAACAGCAACTTTTAAATCTTCTATTTCTTCGTAGGTGAATCCCATTCGGCTTGCAACTCCAGATAGACTTAAACGCACCATACCAACGTATTCGGCTTTTGAAGGTATTTTCATTTCAATAAAATCAATAGGTTCCATTACGTTGAGCCACCTCGAATCGTTGGGTTAATATCGAAAATTTCATTTAATCCTGTTATGTTAAACAAACGCAAAACACGTTCTTGTAAATCTGTTAATATTAGTTTGCTATTATATTCTTTTGTGGATTTTAAGGCACTAATAAAAACACCTAATCCTGTACTATCCATATAGGTAACATGTTCTAAATTCACTTCTATCATATGTCCATCGCTTTTGGTTAGCGGTAAGAGTGTTTTTTTTAATTGTGGTGCTGTATATGCATCAATTTCCCCTTTTACTTGTATAACGGATTTATGTTCCCCTTCTATCACATCAATCACTAAGTCCATGTTCATCCTCCTTCGCATAAGAATGAAAACTGTGATTCATTCCTGATGTATGACGCTAGAGCAAATCGTTCTCGTTATATATAACAACTACTCTATACCCACATTTCGTGAACCTTAAACATCTCTTTTTAAAACAATTAAGGAAAAGTCATCTTTTAATTCAAAATTCTGAACACGTTCGAAGTACTTATATACTTTCATAACCATTTCCTGTGCGGAAAGATGAGCATACTGTTGAATAACCTCGAGAACTTCCTCCGTTTCAATGAAATCATCTCCACGCCTCGATTCCGTTACACCATCCGTTAATAGTATAGCCATATCACCCTTTTGGAGCTCTAAGGTATGTTGCGCATACTCAGCTGTAGAGGATACACCTAACACAACCCCTTTTGCTTCCATTGTATGAAATGTATGATCATGGCTATTAAAGTAATAACCTGGTTCATGACCTGCGGATGCATAGTGAAGTTTTTTTTCTGCGGGAGTATATTGAGCGTAGAACATCGTAATAAACATACTTGGATCAATATTTTGTTCAACTACTCTATTTAAGTTTTTTAAAATTGCCTTTGGACTCATTGATTCTTCTGGAAAACTTTCCATCGAATACTTGATCATTGACATACATAATGCAGCAGGTATCCCTTTTCCAATCACATCTGCAAGTGCAATACCTACCGATCCATCTGAACCTTGGATAAAATGGTGATAGTCTCCATTCATTTGGCTCGCTGGTACACTGATCACCCCTATATCCAACCCTTCCACTTGGGGTTTTTTCGTTGCTAAAAGCGAATTTTGCATATTAGCTGCTACTGCAATTTCTGATTCTAGTTTAGATTGCCTTTCCTGTAGTGATTGAAATTGTTGATGTGCTAACCCATAGGAAATCATCGTTTCTAATAGAAAGTCCATTGAGTGCTGAAAATCTGCACTCAAATCAGGATATAACTCCATCAGAGCTTGTATATGTAAATTGACAATTTCCTCAGGTAATAAACTATTTTTAATAAATGATTTACTTATCTGTTCCGCACTATAAAGCGATGTTTCATCTTGTGTTTCTATATATTGTTTTAATATTTGTTTATAAATTGATGACTCTTTCTTGATTGACTCCATCGGAAAAACCTTCCTTTTCCTAATGTATCTTTTCTGAAACTAATTTTACATATAAAACAGTTACAGTTACATTATCGCACCCATTTTATTGCTTTTATTTCTGTTCCTTTTCCTATTTCAGATTTTATATCAAATTCATCCATCAAACGTTTAACACCTGGAAGCCCGGCACCTAGACCACCAGATGTAGAAAAACCATCTTCCATTACTTGCCCGACATCATCTATACCAGGCCCAGAATCCGTTGCTAGAATGGACATCCCTTTTTGATCCATATTTTCAATCACGTCAAAACAGACTTTCCCATCACGCGCATATAAATAGATATTACGAGCAATTTCTGATATAGCAGTAGCAATTCGGGCTTGGTCAACCGTTCCAAAACCTGTTTTCCTAGCAATATCCCGCCCAAGTTGCCTTGCCGCAACAATATCCCATTCTCTTTGAATTGTTACACAGGATTGGTGATTCATGTTCTTAATCCCCCAATTCCTGGCGAAGTTTTACCAAGCCTTGTTCTAAATCTAGAGCAGTTGGCACATTTCGCAAATGTATTCCGAGGTCAATTAATGTCATGGCAACTGCAGGTTGTATACCAGTTAATACGACTTTTGCCCCCATTAGATCTGACATACTTACGACATCTCCTAAAACTTTGGCTATAAAAGAGTCGATTATTTCAACAGAGGTTAAATCAATGACTACTCCAGATGCCCCTGTTTCATGGATTTTATTTAAAAGATCCTCTTGAAATTGTATAGCTGTATTATCATCAATCTCTGTTTGTATCGAAATCAACAAATAATTGTGTAGCTTTAAAATAGGTATTCGCAAACCACTCACTCCTTATTTAGCGAATCTAAGATATTTTCCATACTCTCCACTTTAGAATCAATATCCACAATTTTTCGATTGGTAATCTCTAAAGCAGTACCAAATCCTTTTCGCAGTGAACTTTTGGTTGGGAATCGATCCAAATCAATTCCTAAGTTCACGATAGTTTGGGCAATTTCAGGGCGAATACCTACTAAGATACATGTTGCCCCTACTAACCGTACAGCTTCTGCAGCTTGAATAATATGATGTGCTACCATTGTATCCACTACTGGTACACCTGTTATATCTATTAATACAACTTCCGAATTATGTTTAATCACACCATCTAATAGATTTTCCATAATTAATTTTGCACGTTCCGTATCAATTGTTCCAATTAATGGCATAATTGTAATATTTTCCATGACCGGAATTAGTGGTGCAGATAATTCTTGTAATGCCACCCGTTGTAATGACACTATATTTTCCCAGCTTCCAGAATATTCGTTGACTAATTGGCGAATAATGGGTTCAATCCAAAAATCCACACTTTTCAATAATTTTGATGTATAATCGGAATCTACTTTTTCAGATTGACTCAATATAAAATCAATGGTAACCCTTCTGAAAACTTGCAGCCCATCTGTGATATAACTTAACGGCCAGCCTAAGTTTATCAGCTTTTCAGAAAATGTTTCAAGATGATTCCGAGTTCCTTGATTTTTTATACTGGTAAAAATGACATTTACAAATTCCCTGTTTGTACTTTCAAACAGTTCCTCGGGTATGTTTTTCGTATAATTACCGTCCTTCACAAAGTCAATTTCATTCATCCATTTATCCACAATTGTTTCGCTATTATTTAATACAATTTCCTTAAACTTCCCGTCCATCTGTTTACCCCCTGTATCTTAGCCAATATCCTAATTATATGAATTATATAAAAGTTCATGATGCTTCACATTATCTTTCATTGTAACATAAGTTAGAATGCATCATCCAATTGAATGGGTGCAAGTCAATCTTTAAACCATGAATAAAAGCTAGAAGTGCCCTGATCATCGCCGATTAGAAAACTTGACTTGTCGCCAAGTTGCGAAAGTATTGCACTTATGCAGTAAAGAGGAGTAGCACGAGGAGCCTCACTAGCCGCTCGCTAAAAAGCGGTAGTGTATTTCCGTAGCGGTAAGTTACGGACAGTATCTATCAACTCCGATAGTGAGTAAACAACAAAGTATGCGAAAAGAGTCTCCATATAAAAAAACCCCTGCTTTTTTAGAACAAGGGTAGACTTATTGGCCGTACATATCTTGAAGTCCAAGACTTATTTCCAACGCACGGTCTATCTTTTTCATCATCTCATCATCTAGTATCGTTATCTTATCTGTTAAACGCTGCTTATCCAATGTACGTATCTGCTCTAGCAAAATGACAGAATTACGATCAAATCCATAACGTTTCGCATCAATCTCCACATGTGTTGGGAGCTTTGCCTTTTGAATCTGTGCTGTTATGGCGGCTACAATGACAGTTGGACTAAATCGATTACCAATATTATTTTGTAGGATCAACACCGGGCGTATGCCCCCCTGCTCTGACCCAACAACAGGGGATAAATCAGCGAAATAAACTTCGCCTCGTTGAACGATCAAATTGTTACACCCCGATCACGGTGCGCTCTAAGGTGTTTTCTGCCTCCTCTTCAGCTTGAAAAGCCTCTGAAGCAATCGTTAGGTTAATACGAGCCATTTCTTCATAACCTTTTCGCATGGATTCTCGAAATTGTTGGATGTGCTCATCTTTCTTATGCTCTAAATAATTCCTAGTCGCCTGACAAATAAAATCACTTAAGTCTTTGTTTTCATATTTCACTAATCCATCCACCTCATTCAACAGGTTTTGTGGTAATCTCACTAAAATTTCCTGTATGCTTTCTGACAATACCATGCACCTCCGACAACTGTTGTACGATCATTTATGAATTCATTATTATATTATCATTGTATTACATGCATTGCAAAGGCTTATTATAAAAAATTTAATATAAATGGCTCAAAATGAAATACATCACAACAAAATTGTTAAAAATGGAGTAAATCGCTTTGTCTAAATGCCATTAGTAGTACCGCCAAAACGTATCATCTACAATGTAGGTTACCAGAACAACCGCAAATTACAGGGTATTTACAAGATAAGATAAGATAACTGCCTACTGTTTATATTTATTTCCAATTATTTATATTATGCCAGTTCTGGGTAAAAATTAGAAGTAAGATTTCCATTTTTATTCTAAACTTGAAAAAGAAAGTGTCTTTCCGTTCTCCATTATCTTTATAATGCGGGGCGAGATAATAAGACGTTACCTAAAAAAGCTTTATCCTAAAAAACGCTTTTCGCATGCTTTGTTGTTTTACTGCTGCGCATAATCCATATTGTGCGCAGACAGTCGCTTTCACCATGGGCATAAGTGCAACATCTGTTCAAACTATTCGTTTTCACAGTGTCTTCTTTACCGCGGACAGACGCTTTTAGCTTCCTCTATAGAAAAGCGGAAGTGCCTTGGTCACCCCCGATTAGAAAACTTGGCTTGTCGCCATGTGGCGAAAGCCTTAGTTGCACTTATGCAGTAAGTAGATTCTTATCTGCCAAGCTTAAGCCGAGCCTCGGCGTGGCGCTTTTTGCCACAAAGAGGATTGACTTAAGACCTCGAGGGGGTAGGTACTGCAGCTAGACATCGGAAGCAAATACCTGCTTCCTGTGGGATCTTCAGCTGTTGTTTTTTCCGCAGGAGTCGACTGTCCTACGCTCCAATCAACTATCGTATAAACATAATATATAATAAGAAGTGTTTATCCTATCAGTGGAGGAAATATACGTAGACTCCAACGGGAGGAAAGGCCTAGATGAGACCCCGCAAACGAGGAACGAGTTGAGGAGGCTCAACAGCCACCCGTGGAAAGCGAAGTATATTTCCAGAACGGATAAACCCTCTAAGCATCGCTTACTGGAGCGGAAATCAACAGCACTATTTTATTGCGCATAATCCATCAACTATTCATTAAGACTTATACTTAAAGAAAGCCAAATAAAAAGCAGACTCGGCAATAATGAGCCTGCCTGCTCCAATTTTACTTCACTGCTTTTGCCTGAACCGATTGTGCGACATTCACTAATTCATCTTTTGTTAATTCTTCACTAGCGAGATAGAAATTCACACCTTCTTTGCTCCACTCAATAGAATTGTCTGATAGTGCACCAATTGCATGTCCTAAGTTCACAATTTCCCCTTCTACTTCTTTTGGTGAGGAAAGCGTTGGCACTACATCTAGCTTTTCCTGTACTAAGGTGAAGTTCTTTTCACCTGTATACGTCATAATAATACGTTCCCCATTATTGGTTGTTACTTCTTTTGTTTCCGTTAGTTCTGCTTCTGCTGTTTCTAATGGGAAAAGAGGTGTGAAGTTTTCAGATTCCTCTTCTCCTGATACAGGAAGATCTTCAGTAGCACTGGTTTGCATGTTTTTTTCCATAGAGAAGTCGTCTTCTTCAAAACTTGGATTTGTATCAAAGTTAGAAAATGACACTTCTACTAACGCTTCTTTATCTTTATCAAGTACTTTTACTAAGACTGGTGTATAATCATCTTTGTTAAAGCGAATTTCTTGATATGGTAGATTATTATTGCTTTGATAATTTGTTTTGGTTTCAAACACATAATTTGTATCATCGGCATTAAAAGCTGCTTCTCCATCTTTCACAATATCATTTACAAGTGACTGGTAGAGATATGGTTGACTACTATTTTCAGGCCACTCTGTTTGAAACTTAAAACTTTTATTTAACTCTGGAGTTAAGACAAACACACCATCTTCATTTTTTAAGATGACTTGACTTTCTTTATCATCTGCAGCATTTGTTAGTGTTACTCGATAAAAATCTTCTTTCTTATACCAAATATCAATATTATACGTTTGATCTTCCTCACCAGTATTCATCGTCATTTCTGCTTGTGCCTTATACCCATCCATCTCATCTAACTTTCCTTCGAGTTCCTCCACAACATCTTCTTGTGACTTTTCCCCACCGCCACAGGCAGCAAGTAAGAGAACAAAACCTAAGACAATAACGGACCTGATACCTACTTGTTTATTCATCGACATGTCTCCCTTGTCTCAATTCTTTGAAGAAATAATAGACTAACCGAGCTTACAGCAAGTCCATTTTCTCCCTGTGCTTTTTGATTATCGAAATACAATCACCTATTCTCCATGGAACAAAGGGAACTTAAATCTCGTGTTATCCATGCTCAAAATGAACGATATAGTGTATGCAATTGTTCAACTGCCCCCCCTACATACTTGATATTACTTTTGTTTATTCATCTCGTATCATCATCACGTACCCGCCTATACCGCACATTTTAAGACCATGCCTCCTTAACACAATGTTCCCTTCTACCCGCACTAAAAATATATGAGACAACCTTGTTATTTATGCAAGACACATGTCCACTTATTTTTCCTCGATCACAATTTGGGCAACCACATAATTCTTACTATGAGAGATGGAAACAAATATTGTATTCGTTTCATATCCTTTCACTTTCATCATTGGTGCACCATTTTGATCATGAGACACTTCCATATGCTTAAAACTTAATTTACCTATCCCCGTACCAATTGCCTTTGCAAAAGCTTCCTTAGCAGCAAATCTACCAGCTAAAAATTCTACCTTCCGATGATTATGTTCTAATTCATTCATTTTCTTCAATTCTCGATTGGTCAAAACTCGTTTTGCTAGACGGTTACTTTTTTCTAAACTTTTTTCGATACGATCTAATTCTAATAAGTCGATACCAATTCCTTTAATCATCATATGCCATTCCTTTCCTTCTAGTCACAATTCGTTGCATTTATCAGCCAGGGTTTAGTAACCTAATAGTAATCATACTTTTTATCATAATTGATTACACTATAGTAATCATATTTTATGCCCTTTATATTAGGAGGAAGAAGATGTTTATTCGTACGGAAAGAAGTATAAAGGAATTTATGCAATATTATCCAGTTGTTTCCACACTCATTATTATCCATTTATCTTTATGGCTACTAATTGACTTCTTACAACTTCCACTTGCTTCACTATTGTATCAATGGGGAGCTGGAAGCAATTTTTATATACTTAATGAAGGGGAGTACTGGCGGTTAATTACACCGATTTTCCTCCATGGTGGATTAATGCATACATTATTTAATTCCTTTGCATTAGTCCTATTTGGCCCTGCATTAGAACAAATGCTAGGAAAAGTAAAATTTATTGCAGCCTATTTAGGAGCAGGATTAGCAGGGAATATTGCGACATTATTACTTGGACCCTCTTCTTTCTACTATGTACATGTTGGTGCTTCTGGGGCTATTTTTGGGTTATTTGGTATTTATATCTATATGACATTATTACGTAAAGATTTAATTGACCAGTCAAGCTCACAAGTCGTGATGACCATCTCTATTATTGGCCTTGTCATGACATTCCTTCGACCTGGAATAAATATATATGCACATATTTTTGGATTCATTGGTGGGTTATTACTAGCACCTATTGTGTTAAACAAAGCACAGCCATTTTCCGTGTGGCGAAACCGCCCTGTCCGACGAAATGATGACACTATACAGTTTGATCCAAATCGTTGGAGAAAAAAACGATTCTCACCAAAACTAAAAAAAAATCTTTTTTGGATCATCCTTGGCATCCTCGTTTTATTAGGATTACTAGGAAGATTAAATATTTGGTAAAACCCTTTTGGCATGCTAGTTTTCTTCCCACTATAAACATCAAAAGCTAGAGACGCTCGTTGTCTCTAGCTTTTTTCGCGTAAGGAATACCACTCCGATAAATCATTAACGGTTTCTTCTTCTAAGTCCTTTATTTTATAATGCTTTCCAACACCCAGTTTTCCAATAATAGAAAATTGTAAAGTTGCTAAGCTTTGTGTTTTTTGAATTTTATGCTGTGTCTTTTCAAATGCTTGAATCCGCTTATGGAATAACATCATCGTTATTCTATTCACAGCACGATATCGTATGGTTAGCTGGTCTCCATTAATCCGATAACCACTATCATGGTGTCGTAACCATCCTAACCCTATACTGACAAGGAGTAATAGGAGAGGAATCCAACTATATTCTAAAAAGAAATACGAAACAACACCAAGCGCGATAAGCATGAGAAAGCTAGATCGAAACAAGTAAAATATTAGCGAGCGTTTCGGTAAACGATGAAGATCCTTGGAGACGGGAACATAATCTGGCAATAGATCCTTTAGAAAGTCATGTACTTCATTTGTTTTCATAATAGGAAATAAAACCGTCGAATAATCCTCTCCTTTGTCGATTGTTCCACCTGCCACTTCTGCAAAGACGGTTACATATCCCAGTGGCTGTCGAATAATACTTTCCCCGATTCCAACTGCTTGAATTCGTTTCAATGGGATTGTAATTTGCTTTTTTTCTAATAAGCCTCGTGTAATAAATAACTCATCATTATTTCTTGTAATCGTAAAGTTTCCATACTTAATCATTGTCCCAGCTATTCCAAGTAACCAAAGAACTAATAATAACGAAACAATCAATCCAATTAGAAAGAGAATGCTTAATCCAATCATCCAATTAATGGTTTGGTCATAAAAGCTTTCTGGAATAAACTGCTCTAATTCCGAGAAAAACACAACAAAAATTGCTAGTAAAATACCGATACTTCCAGATGTAGAGCCAGCTATAAAAAGTCGTTTAAACGTTATCTTATGTGTAGGTTGAACTAGCTCTGTTGAGTCGGTTGTTACTTCCTCCA
This sequence comes from Oceanobacillus halotolerans, assembly GCF_010993955.1. Lineage (GTDB taxonomy): Bacteria > Bacillota > Bacilli > Bacillales > Amphibacillaceae > Oceanibacillus_A > Oceanibacillus_A halotolerans. Next base: position 17,138 of record NZ_WIXL01000013.1, read on the forward strand.
CTTCCTCGTCATTAGCCAGTTGTGAAGGTTTAGCTCCTTTTAACTTACTTCTTAGTTTTTCCCCGTCGGATAGTTTCACAGCACTAAGCGATGCTTCTGCACTAGTACCACTTCCTGCTGTTTCAACTTGTACTTTTACTAGCTTAAAAATTCGATGTAGGACGCTTTGTGTTAAATCAATCGATTGAATTCTATTTTTGGAAATATAACGCTTCTTTCGAATAAGGATACCATATTCAATACGTAATTCCTCATCCTCCACTCGATATGTATAACGATACCATGACAAAATACTATAAATGACTAACAACAAAGCAATACCAGATCCAATTAATAAAACGTAGATTAATGCCTCATTACGGAAAGAGAAAAGACCAATAACTATTGGGATAATTCCTTCTCTTATTACTTTTAAAAAGTTAAAAATAATAGCTAAAGGATGTAAGCGTAACGGTTCAGACATCATCATCGTCCACCCTTGCTAAAGCTGAGATTTTATCCCGTAAATCAGAAGCATCTTCTTCTAACAGAGCTGGGATTTCATGTGTAGTCGCTGCCGTTGAAATAGTAACACTAGCTAACTGGAATTTTTTTAAGATTGGACCTTGCTTTGTATCGACGTGTTGTACACGAATCATTGGTACTAAGGTACGGGAAACAATTAGAATACCGTGTTGTATATAAATTTCTTGTTCAAAAACCTCATACCGCCATCTTCTCCAACGTAATTTAGGAACTAAGAAAACAAAGATATATGTACATACCGCACTAAGGATAATACCAATTACCCAAAAGACATGTGACCAATCATATAAAAACGAAACGATACCTATTGCAATACTGATAATCCAAAGAATTCCAACTGAGAGCATAGCTGATATTTTCCAAGCTTTTATTGCGTCTTTTGCAATCCTATTAATTGGTGGTTGCCGCATAAAATCCCCCTTCCATTTGTTCCACTCTCTACTATACCCTATCACAGGCTATTATGAAATAAGCATATTAAAAAAGCTCCACTATATAAGGGAGCCTTTTGTTTCATTTAGGATTAATCGCGATATTGACGTTTCTTTTGAAAGTTCCCTTTACGATTGCGACCACCCTGATTACGTCCACCTTGGTTACGACCTCCTTGACTACGTTTTCCGTAATAGCGTTTGTTATTGGAACGGCGATTATTGTCATTCGATCGTTTTGCCTTTTTCACACTAATTGGTGCTACTGAAGAAATTTGGACTGGTGTATCTCTTCGTTCTTTTGTTAGCATTTTTAATGCCGCTGAAATGACGGTGATTGAATCATGGTCTTGTAGCAATTCATTTGCTGCTTCATGATATTCCTGTAAATTCTGCTTTTCGATGGTCTTGATAATCTTTTCAACCGTTATTTGTTGTTGTCCACGTTGTGCATCTTGGGTTGTTGGTGGCATTAGGCGTTTCATTTTACTTTTTATCGTTTTCTCAATCAATTGAAGGTGCGCCATTTCTCTAGGTGTAATAAACGAAATCGCTTCACCAGTTTTCCCTGCTCTTCCAGTTCGGCCAATTCGGTGAACATAACTTTCGGGATCTTGCGGAATATCAAAATTATAAACATGTGTGACACCCGAAATATCTAACCCACGTGCCGCAACATCAGTAGCAACTAATACATCTACTCGACCATGTTTAAATTTATTTAACACAGACATCCGCTTACCTTGTGTTAAATCACCATGTATACCCTCAGCACGGAACCCTCTTGCTTGCAAGCCATCCGTTATTTCATCTACTCTCTTTTTCGTTCGACTAAAAATAATTGCCAAATCTGGTGTATGAATATCAAGATGATTGTTCAGCGTTTCAAATTTTTGTTTTTCTGGAATTTCGATAAAATATTGATCAATATTTTCTACCGTCATTTCTTTTGCTTTTACTTTTATTTCTTTTGGCTGATTCATCAAATTAGTTGCGATATCACGGATCTCTTTTGGCATTGTAGCGGAAAATAACAATGTTTGTCTTTCTTCTGGAATTCCTTTTAATATATCACGTATATCATCAATAAAACCCATGTTTAACATTTCATCTGCTTCATCTAACACTGTTATTTTTACATTACTTGTACGTATTGTTCTACGACGCATATGATCCAATAATCTACCAGGGGTTGCAACGACAATTTGTGGTCCATCCTTTAATGCACGAATTTGGCGATCCATTTGTTGGCCACCAAAAATAGCTAATGCACGTATGCCTTTGAATTTTGCTAGGCGATTTAATTCTTCTGCCACCTGGATAGCTAGTTCTCTTGTTGGTGCGACAACAAGAGCTTGTATTTTCCGTTGTTTCGCATCAATTTTCTCAATCATTGGAATACCAAATGCTGCTGTTTTCCCTGTGCCTGTTTGTGCCTGACCGATTACATCATTCCCACTAACCGCTAATGGAATGGTTTCCGCTTGAATCGGCGTTGCTTCTTCAAAACCCATATTTTCTAATGCTTTCATAATCGGGTTACTGATTTGTAATTCATTAAATGTTGTCACCGTACGACTACTCCTTTATTCATTATGTTATTGATTACCTTTTCGCGAGGTATACTAATATTACGTATTGTATCATACACCGAAATAAAAAAAGCCAACACCCAATATTGGAAGGAGGCCTCATCCGATCAATCATACTCTCCATAACAGTTAATTTATCATAACATATTTGTAAAGTAGTTATCTACTACTTCGTTACGAAGTGATTTTTTAGATACCACATGGTAAAATATGTTCATTATGATAAATATAACTTTTACTAATACCATTAATCCTATTTATAGGAAAACGTAATGACATTACTAAACTAGATGAGGCAAAGGAGGCAATTTATGCGTCTTCCTCCATTTAATCCATATATTGCGATTGTAATTGGAGTTATATCTGTATCAACATCAGCTGTACTTGTAAAGTTAGCAGCTGGAACACCAGCATCCATTATTGCTAACTATCGATTATTGTTTGCTGTTCTTATTATGACTCCAATTGTCATAATTAAACACAGACATGAATTTAAACGAATTGATCAAAAAGACTGGATCCTATCCATTTTAGCAGGGATATTCCTAGCCTTTCACTTTATTTTTTGGTTTGAATCCCTAAACTATACATCTGTTGCAAGTTCAGTAGTACTTGTTTCATTACAACCTATTTTTGCCTTTCTTGGTACATACCTCTTTTTTCAAGAGCGATTTTCTCCAGGTGCAATTATTAGTATGGTCATTGCCTTGTTGGGAAGTTTTATTATTAGTTGGGGCGACTTTCAAATTAGTGGTATGGCCTTATTTGGAGATGTCTTAGCATTGTTAGGTGCAATTATGGTAACTGTATATTTCTTGATGGGGCAAAAAGCAAGAAAAAGTTTATCATTAATGACTTACACATTTATCGTATATGGTGTTAGCTCCATTACACTTATTATATATAACATTATGCTACAAAACGACTTTTTTGGCTATCCTGCTGAACATTGGTGGATATTTATTGCATTGGCTGTTATCCCGACATTTTTCGGGCATACACTTTTTAATTGGGCACTTAAATGGGTAAGCACAGCTACGATTTCCATGGCTATTGTCTTTGAACCAGTTGGTGCTTCTATTCTAGCCTATTTCATTTTAGGTGAAAAAGTAACCTGGTCTCAATGGCTTGGTGGTACGATCGTGTTATTTGGGTTGTTCCTATTTATCATGAGTACCAGTCGTAAACCAAGTGTGACAATATCAAAGAAAAAATAGGCTTTAAGTTATATAATTGTCTGGCATTAACTGGTATAATTAGAATAATTATGATGAAGTGGGTGATATAACATGACCATTCAGCTTATGACTGATGGGGGCGCAGATATTCCAAAGCGCCTACAAGATGCCTTGGATCTTATCGTTGTTCCTCTTTATTTGCACTTTAAAGATGAAGAATTTAGAACTGGAATAGATCTTGATTTAAAGGGGTTTTATAGAAAAATACAGGAGACAAAAGAACTGCCTCGCTCATCAGCACCGAGTCCTAATGACTTTTACGAAGCATATAAAAAGGTAGAAAAAACGAAACCAATTATCATGCTTAGCTTAACAAAAGGATTAAGTACTACTTATGAAAATGCTGTCCTTGGAAAAAATATGCTACTAGAAGAGGAACCAGAACGTAAGATTGAAGTAATTAATACCAAAACAGCTTCATGTGGTATTGCTTTATTGCTTCATGAAGCAGATCAGAAAATAAAAGAAAACTATAGCTATCAACAATTAATTGACCATTTACACGAAAGAGTCGAAGCAACAACAACGCTATTTGTGTTAAAAACACTTGAAAATTTAGTTCGTGGTGGTCGAGTTGATAAAGTGAAGGGGACAATTGCGAAAACATTAAATATCAAGTTATTAATGCGAGCAAGTGAAGAAGGCACCATTGAGGTAACAGAGAAGGTGCGTGGCGATAAGAAATCAATTCGTCGTTTTATCGAACAAATTGGGGAATATACAAAAAATGTGGAAGACAAAGTAATCACGATGACTCATTCCAATGCAGAAGAACGTGCAACATCTGTTTTAGGGGAAATTTGTAACAAATACTCCTTTAAAGATTCATATTTATCAGAAACAGGTCCTTTAATTTCAACCTACGCAGGAGAAGGTGGACTTGTCATTTCCTTTTTCAAAGATAAAAAATAAGCCTTAAAAGAAGACTGTTTTATAAAAGGTTGTTGTTTTTAAAGTGTGAAATCTTAATGAATAGTTTAAATAGTTTATCGATTGCGACATAACTTGAGATGATGGTTGGAGCAATTACCCGTTCCAGAAATATACTGGTTTTGTGCTATTCTACTTTTTAACATTGTTATTGCAAATACGATAGTTGATTGGAGCGACAGTCGACTCTGGGAAAAAACACGCAGCTAGATCTGAGCAGGAAGCGAAGTTTACTTCCAATGTCTAGCTTCGATGTACAAGATGTCCTAGTACTGTCATTGTCACAACCCGTGGTGAAAGCGACTGTCTGGAGTGGAAATCAAAGACTCTTAATTACGTCGCATTTTCTATCAACTCAGATGATGATAAACAATAGATTACGCAAAAAGAGCCTAAAAAGAAAAACGGAGTAACCTGCATAGAGTTTTACTCCGTTTTTACGGTTTCTTTGTTTTCTATCAAAAAAGAATAAGTGATGTTATTCAATGTATCTTTATCTTCACCTAAACAAATACAATGTCTAGATCGCTCAAATAGAACTACTTCTTTTCGTTCAGAGGTGATATGCCTGTCGAAGTAATAAGGGGTTTTATAGGGGACCATATTATCTTGTTGACCTTGTGCAATTAACACAGGAGATTTTACTTTATTTAAGTATTTTCGCGTGAACCGAACTAATTTCAAAAACTCTAAATTAGCTTTAAATGGAACTTCACCCATTTTCCGCTTATAATTTAAATAAATTTCATTATGTTCCAGTTCTCCTTTTACACCATCTATTAGTACATCACCTATATCTCTTCCAATTTGCTTGAATGCTAAATACTTACCTGCTGGTGCCAGTAACACTAATTTTGCAATATTGTAGGTTGCTGCTAAATATGCTGCAATCATTCCACCCATAGAAAAGCCAATTAAAAATACTTCATCATACTGCGCTTCTAATTCTTTTACCCTTTCCTCTGCTGCTTCAATCCATTTTTCATGTGTGACATTTTCTAATGCCAGCTTATCTCCATGACCAGGTAGTGTTGGTACTTCTATGTGCCAATTTGTCTGTTCTTGTAAAAAGTCTGCTAAGGGAGCAACTTCATAAGGTCCTCCAGTATACCCATGTATAATTAAACAAGCTTTCATATCCATTTCTCCTCATTCATTATTATAGTTGTAGACATCCACAGTTTCCCCCATAAGGTGTAGGACATGTAACTTTAATAAAGACGGTTTCCCAAAGTATTAATTCCTTTTTGTCTGATTAGGTCTACATAAAAGGCACTTTTCACATACTTTATTGTTTTATTTTATTTACTGCGCATCATTTATATTGTGCGCAATAGTTTTAATATGTTTTCTTATCATCCTTTATAGGATGAGTGGTTAACTACCGCAGCGGAAAACACTCGCTTTCCTCGGGGAACGCTTCAGCCTCCTCGCGAGC
>NZ_WIXL01000013.1:23334-92831 GCF_010993955.1 Oceanobacillus halotolerans
TTCCCGTAGGAGTCTCGCATTTTCCGCTGCTTGGAATAGTCTCTCAACAGAAGTAAGAATAGTAAGAAGATATGATGATAAACATATAATTTTATTGGTATTTAGCTGGCAACAGTTCCGTCAACGGATTCCCATTAATGATGATATATAACAAAAACACATCACTAGCGAAGGAAATATACGAAGACTCCTGCAGTTCGTCGGCTAACGTCGGTCACGTCCTGTGACCAACGCCGACACTAGAACGTCCTGTTCGTCGAAGAGGCATAGGTGAGACCCTAAAGACGAGTAGCACGAGGAGGCTCAACAGCCGCCTGCGGTAAAGAAGACACTGTGAAAACGAATAGTTTGAACAGATGTCGCACTTATGCCCCTGGTGAAAGCGAAGTATATTTCCGTAGCGGTATTCATAGCTAAGCTATTGCGTATAATCCATCTTATGTGCAGGATGTTTATACCTGAAAGCAACAATCTTTTAGAAAACAGCCTAACGAAAAGTTAATTTAGATATGCAGTAAATTAAGGTTGGCGAGTGTCACTTGAGACCGCCACTTTCTCCTCGGCATAAAATAGCGCATTATATTTCCTCGCCATTAATAATGTAAAAAATCTAACAGAAAAAGAATGAAGCTGATGGGAGTATATGCATCAGCTTCATTTAGTTACTTAAATGTCTTCATTAGAGATCCAAATTGTTTAAAGACCGGTGAAACTTGTTGGAATGTGTTTGCTGCTTGCCCAACTGTATTCAGCATTTTATCCACATCTAGCTGTCCGTTACTATCTTGGAAATACGCTAAAAGGTTGCTTTTAGGACTTGGGTTAAATGGAAACTGATTCATTTGTGATGGCCAGTTCATTGGTTGCTGTGGCTTGGCAAATTGTTGATAAGGTGTTTGAAATGGGGTTGGTTGATTCATTGGTTGTTGAGGTGGCTGCTGCGGTTGCATAGGGTTTGGGCCACTAAAAGGTGCTTGATAAGGATTAGGCCTACCAAACATTTGAATCACACACCTTTATACTTTTTCTTACCAATAACCTATGCAAGTAAGCAATTTATGTGTTTGACAAAAACCTATAGCTTAGCAATCAGATGATACCTAATACTTGTTTAATTCGATTTTTTTGAAATCCTAAAATGGCTTCTCCATCAATGAACATGGTAGGTGTCCCAAAAATATTTTCCTGTTGTAGTTCTTCCCGATAGGATGGATGTTCTGATATGTTTTTTAATTTATAGACTACTCCCCATTGATCCAATTGGGTTATTAAGTTTTCACATACTTGGCTATTATTGCTTATATAGATCGTAATATCTCTATTATTCATAGAGTACAGCCCCTTTTTTTATCTTTTATCCCCAATTATGCCCTACCCATAAAAACTATGATGTTAAACCATTAATTTTTTATTTTTACTATAAGAAAAACGTTTATCACTTGATGTGATAAACGTTTCATCTATAGGGTTACCCCTATTTTTCGTACAGACTTACCGACTAGATCTGTACTATTTATTAGAGCAGAGACATCCCGTATCCCATTTACATCATATCGTGTTCCACTTTTCTTTGCTATGAGATATATCACATATAAGACGAAAAATTAACTTTTTCATATTCAATTTTATTGGCTATAAGTGAAAAACACCTATAAGAAGCCACCAATAATTTAGCAGCTCCTCCACTTCTCAAACTTAATTACTCTTCATCAATCTCTAATACAATAATCTCACCAGTAAAGGCATCGATATCAATCTCTGCTTCCCGATCACCATCTTCCAATTCAATTTCATATCGCAAACGGCCATCGTCTTCATCAAGTTCTATTTCTTCAATGTTCCCTGAAAATTCATTTAATGCTATTTCTTCTGCTTTCGCTCGATCGATAATAGTTTGCTTCTCTTTGGATGCTACTTGTTCATTAGAATCGTCATTGTCTTTATTACTTTTGTCATTTGTCTTAACATTATCTGAAGTATTTTTTGCATCATTTTTCTTCTCTTTTTTCACGAGCTCTTTCTCTTTTAGATTTAATACTTCAGCCGAATTTCCATCTAATTCAATATCATATTCTTTTCCATCACTTTCTACTTCCACCTCATAAACGGTACGGTCTCCCCGTTTTTCCATTTCTAGTTCCGTAATTTCACCAGGATATTGGTCCCTTACAAGGTCCCGAATCTCATCAGTTGATAAATTGGGATCTGCATTAGCAGCACTAGAATGATAAATTCCAATACCTAACAACGTGACTCCCATAATGGATAGAATAATCATACTTACTTTTTTCTTCATTTCCATTCCTCCTTAATTAATTGTTAGGTATATCATATCCTTTCAAAATGATAAAACAGTTGGATCAAGATTAGAATTTAATGAGAAGTACATTAATTTCTTTTTACAATCGGCAGGACAATGGAAAACGTAGATCCTTTTCCTAGTTTACTATTTACTTTTAGATCACCTTTATGTGCTACAGCTATTGTTTTAGCAATCGCTAATCCAAGACCAGTTCCTCCTGTTTCTCGGCTTCTTGCTTTATCTACACGATAAAAACGATCAAATATTTTATCTTGCTCTGATTCTGGTATCCCTACACCATAGTCAGTAATACGCACGGTCACAGTATTATGCTGGTGTTCCAACCGAACAATAATATCATCGTCACTATATTTCATGGCATTATGCATAAGGATGTACAATAGCTGTTGAATTTGTGATTTATTTCCATGAACTATTAATGAATGAATATCCTGATCAAACTGAATGTCTCTTGTGTATGCACCTTCAAATGTGTAAATCGTATCTTCTATTAATTTAACAAAATCCACATCTTCAAATTGGCCAACTTCTTTTTGTTTTGCTAGCATTAACATTTGCTCAACTAACTGTTGCATCCGATTCGTTTCTGTCTCAATTGCCTCAATTGACTCGTTTATTACGTTAGGATCCTCTTGGCCTCGTCTTCTTAATAACTGTGCATAGCTTTTTATAATCGAAATTGGAGTCTTTAATTCATGTGAAGCATCTGAGACAAATACCTCTTGTTTTTCAAAGTTTTCTTTTAACGAATCGATCATATGGTTAAAGGTTTCTTCCATTTCATACAATTCATCCTTGGATCGAGTGTCAACCTCAATTTTTTGCCAGTTTCCATGTTCCATATTTCCTTTCATTGTCTGGGTTAACGCTTGGATAGGACGTACTAATACCTTGCTTAACATCGACCCAGCGACAATTGTCGGCACTAGCATAATGATAGAAGCAACAACTAATACGAAGAAAAGTGTTGCCATATTTTCGTTTAGGGCAACTAATTGATTGGATACTTGTAATGTAACAATTTCCCCATTTTGCCAAACGATTGGTTTTGCTACCATTGCAACTTCTGGCCCTTGATCCTGCGATAAAGTAGTTTGTGTTTCAGAATTTGTAAATTCACTTGGCAATGACTCCGAAATATTTGGCTTCTTCAATAGTGGCAGCTGTAAAGTGCCATCCTCCTTAATAACACGTATCATCCCATCTGATGGTAAGTATGCCTGTAAAAGCTCAGATGTTACACTATCACGGTTAGAACTTATTGCCTCTACTATCGTATTAGTTTCACCGATGAGTTCCTCTAATTCTCTGTCTGCAGCTACTTTATGAAATAAAAAATAGATAGATGTATTCACCAACAGTACTAAAATTAATATGAACAGACTAGAAAATAATTGTATTTTTGTACGAAGTTTCATTAATGATGATCCTTTATCGTATATCCAACGCCACGAACGGTTTGGATATATTGTTCTTCATGCCCTTTTTCAATCTTTTGCCGAAGATACCGAATATAAACATCAACTACATTTGTATCTCCTACATAATCATAGCCCCAAACTTGATCCATGATTTGATCTCTTGTCAGTACAATATTTTTATTTTGTAATAAATAGACAAGTAGATCAAATTCTCTTGGGGTAAGTTCAATAGCGTAATTAGCGCGTGTTACTTCATGGGAGTCAATGGCAACCTTTAAGTCTCCAATACCAATTTCGTTTGTATTTGAATTGGTATTAGCACTGTTAGACTTTCGTAATTGAGCACGAATCCGGGCCAATAATTCCTCGATATCAAAAGGTTTTGTCATATAATCGTCTGCACCTAAATCCAATCCACTTACTTTATCATGTACCTGGTTTCTAGCAGTTAACAAAATGACTGGTGTGGTTTGATTTTTCCTTCTAAAACGCCTTAGAACTTCCATTCCACTTAACTCTGGAAGCATAATATCAAGTAAGACTAAGTCCCAAGTCGCCTCTTCTAAGGAATAAAGTGCTTCTTTACCATCTCTTGCAACTTGCGTTTGGTAATTCTCGTATGAAAGCTCTAACTCCAGAACTCTACTCAATTTTCGCTCATCTTCAACAATTAAGATCTTCGGTTTATCCATCAATACATCCTCTCATCCTTCCCCTATAATCGGACTTTTCTAAAGTATATCAAATTTAAAACGAATTTAATGAAATATAGACAAACATTTTGCAATATATCTCCTAAAGAGTAGATAATAAAGAAACACATATCTATTACAGAACGATGGAAGTTCAACTAATTAAGGTAGGGGGAGAAATTATGTTAGCGTTAGATCATATTGTTTTTGCGGGAAGTGATGCAGCAAAAGCTAGTGCACATTACGGAGAGCGTTTATCCATAAAAGCTATAAGGGGTGGCGAACATGAACAATGGGGAACCTATAACTTTTTAGCTTACTTTTCGAATAACTGCTATATTGAATGGTTGGGCATAGACAATGCCGAAATAGCAAGACAATCAAGTAATCCGCTCATCCAACATTTGGTGTATATTAATGAAAATAATATGCAAGGACCTTATCAACTTGCATTAAGAACGACACAAATGGATGATTATATTGCTCATTTTCAGCAAAACAATATACCGTTTCAAGGTCCTTTTCCAGGTGAAAGAAAAACAACAGCTGGTAAAACACTCAAATGGCGCATGCTTTTTCCAGAATATGATTATAAAAACGAAATGCTGCCTTTTCTAATTGAGTGGGATAACCTAAGTGGAGAGCCATCAACAACAAGCCTAGCAAATCCTCAAGCCATAACAGATGTCGATTTTGGTGGTGTAGATAAGAAAAGATTCACAGAAATCTACCAGTTAAAACCTAAGAGACTGTTTAAGAATAAATATCCCTTGCAAAATGCAAAAATTAGCTTCGTGGAAGATAAATTATTAGATTTTACATTAATATAATTGTTAGCTATACAACGTGTTTAGAAAAACTCGCATTCGCTCGTCCTTTAGCGAATGTGTTAGTTTTTCTTATACTTGGGACATTAAAATTTTAGCAACGTCGAGTCCACTTCTTAGCTAAAATTTTATACTTTTCTACGTGTAAAAAAGGCGTGGCGACAATTTCACCTTATCTTGTAGATTTGCTAAGAAAGAAGACGTCTCTATGCCTTTTTAGTGAATGGTACTGCTGTTTTGGTAACAGAGAAGGCGTCTCTCTGCCTTTTTCATGAATGATATTGCTGATTTAGTAATAGAGAAGACATCTCAATGCCCTTTTGAGATAGTATCCTATATCAATCACAGACAACGTGATTGCTTTGAATAACCCTAACCTAATTTTTAACAGGCTGTGTGACGCATCCTGTTTTTTCTTGTCTTCATTGACATTCAAACGAATATTTGATTATAATACAATCAAATACTGATTTGAATGTTAGGGGTGACTCATGTGAAAGATGCTATATGTGAAGTAACATGTATTCATCAGGATAAAGTAGACCGTGTAAAGCAGGAACTAAAACAACAGCCCATTTTAGAGGTTGGGAAAATTTATAAACTATTAGCGGATCCAAATCGCTTACAAATTGCATACGCATTACTCTTGGAAGAGGAACTTTGTGTTTGTGATTTAGCCAATATCATCGAGGCTAGTAACGCAACGACATCACACCATTTACGCCAACTATACAAAGCAGGCATTGCAACTTATCGAAAAGAAGGGAAGCTTGCGTACTATCAATTAGTGAACCAACATATCAAACAATTAATTTCACAAGCTTTTTATCATATGAAGGAGCATGATGACTATGTCGTCTCATAACGAACAACAAACATACCGTGTCGAAGGATTGTCGTGTGCGAATTGTGCTAAAACATTCGAAAACAACGTAAAAAATCTAGATGGTGTGAAAGATGCAGACGTTAACTTTGCAGCTTCAAAAATTAACATAGCTGGAAATACAACTATTGAAGCGATTGAAAAAGCTGGGTCATTTGAAAATATTAAAGTAGTAACAAACGACACAGCCAATGAAAAGAAAGAACCTTTTTGGATTAGAAATGACAAACTTATTTTAGCTACCTTATTCATTCTATTAGGATTTGGTGCAACCTACACCTTTGGAAATGGTCATTACCTTAGTACATTATTATTTGCACTAGCTATACTTACTGGAGGACTTAGCCTTTTTAAAACGGGCCTAATTAATCTTGTTCACCTCCAGTTTGATATGAAAACCTTAATGACAATTGCAGTTCTTGGGGCAGCGATCATTGGCGAATGGAGAGAAGCTGCTGTCGTCGTAATTTTATTTGCCATTAGTGAGGCACTTGAATCTTATTCCATGGATAAAGCACGTGCTTCTATCCGCTCCTTAATGAACCTATCCCCTAAATCTGCGACAATTAGGCGAGATGGGATAGAACAAACGATAGATGTTCGCGACATTGTTATTGGGGATACGATGCTGATTAAACCTGGAGAACGCATTGCAATGGATGGTCATGTCGTCAGTGGTGTATCAACTATTGATGAATCACCAATTACTGGTGAGTCCATTCCAGTAGAAAAAGAAATCAATGCCCCTATATTTGCTGGTACGATTAATCAAGATGGATATTTAGAAGTGGAAGTAACGAAGAAAGCGGACGATACGAGTCTTGCAAAAATTATTCATTTAGTAGAAGAGGCCCAAGCAGAACGTGCTCCTTCCCAAGCATTTGTCGATCGCTTTGCAGCCTACTATACACCAATTATTATCGTCATCGCACTACTAGTTGCTATCATTCCACCATTATTTGGGGCTGCTTGGAGTACTTGGATATACCAAGGGCTAGCTGTCCTAGTGGTTGGTTGTCCATGTGCCTTAGTAATATCAACACCTGTAGCTATTGTGACGGCAATTGGTCGTGCTGCTAGAAACGGAGTGTTAATTAAAGGTGGAATACACCTAGAACAAATCGGTTTCATTCAATCTATCGCTTTTGACAAAACAGGGACCTTAACGAAAGGGAAGCCAGAAGTAACAGATGTAAAGGTATATACTGATAAGCCAGAGCAGGCATTTCAATATCTAAAAGCCTTAGAATCAAAGTCCCAACATCCATTGGCAAAAGCGATTACTAATTATATAAATGAACAACAGATAGATGCTTCTTCTGTGCATGTGGATCAGTTTTTAACGGTACAAGGAAAAGGAATACAAGGTGATATTGACGGACAGCGTGTGTATGTCGGATCACCTAGTCTATTTAATACGATTTCAACATCTATAGAAAAACAGCTTAATGCGTATTATGCACAAGGAAAAACAGTTATGTTATGTGGTACGGATAAAGAAATTTACCTACTTGTTGCACTACGTGATGAGCCAAAAACAGAGAGTAAATCTGTCTTAACCCAATTGCATGAATTAGGAATTAAACACTCTGTCATGTTAACTGGTGATCATCCTCAAACTGCCAATACACTTGGAAGCGAAATGGGAGTAAGTGATGTGCATGCAAAATTGCTACCTGAACAAAAGCTACAGTTGATCAAAGAATATCAGCAAAAGCATGAAACAATCGCAATGGTTGGTGATGGCATTAATGATACACCAGCACTAGCTGCGTCAAACGTTGGTATCGCAATGGGAACTGCAGGTACCGATAGTGCCCTAGAAACAGCAGATATTGCACTAATGGGAGATGATTTACAAAAACTTCCATTTACCGTAAAACTCAGTCGTAAAGCACTAGCTATTATTAAGCAAAATATTACCTTTGCCATTGGTATTAAAGTCCTTGCTCTATTACTCGTAATTCCAGGCTGGTTAACCCTATGGATAGCCATTTTTGCCGATATGGGGGCAACATTACTCGTAACACTGAATGCATTACGACTGGTAAAGGTTAAATGAATTAGAAAAACTCGCATTCGCTCGTCCTTAGCGAATGTGTTAGTTTTTCTTATACTTGGGACATTAAAATTTTAGCCACGTCGAGTCCACTTCTTAGCTAAAATTTTATACTTTCCTAACGTGGAACAAAAGCTAGAAGCGCCTTAATCACCCCCGATTAGAAAACTAGGCTTTTCGCCAAGTTCTTATGGCGAAAGCCTTAGTTACACTTATGCAGTAAGAACGTTTTGTTTCTTATCTGCCAAGCATAAGCCAAGCCTAGACGTGGCGCTTTTTGCGCGTAATGTGGATTGGCTTATGACCTCGAGGGGGTAGGCGCTGGCCGATGAAAACTCGTGCGTCCTTATGTCTATGGGCACTAGGACGTCAATCGCTCGAAGCTGGACGTGGCTGTTCCTGTATATGAACAAAATAAAGCCAACTTTTTATACATTCTTTTAAAAAAAGGTCTATTCCGTTAGTGGAATAGACCTTTTTCATTATTGATCAAACGTTTGATCAATTTCCTTTTCGGACTGATCACACATTACAGATTAGCCTAGTTGTTGATGTAGAAACTCACTAACCGATTCTGGCGTTTTTGTATATGCGCTATGTTGATGCGCTTTTTTTTCACCATTTTGGAAAATTAAAATACTAGGAATGCCCATTACTTCATATTGTTCTGCAACTCCTTTTACTTCATCACTATTAATTTCGTACCATTTATAATTACTAAATTCCTCCATAACCCCATCAATAAACATGTCCATTCGTTTACAATCTGGACACCAGTCCGCAAAGAATTTTATAATAACAGGGTCTTCGCTTTCAATGATATCATTAAATTCTGCTTCGTTATTTATATGTTCCACCAACATTCCCTCCTTCATTTATTTCTATTTGTATTGTATAGGTTTTACCATGGATTGTCTTACAGAATGCTTATGCCTTGTACTCTACTTTCCCTAATATATAGGCAACAAATAACCCACCAGCAAATGCAACTACACTTAACATCAGGAGTGTTGTCGTTGTTGGCCAACCAGGAAATACGACAAATACAGACCCAATGACTAATCCTATGACAAGAGCGAATGTTGCCGTATAATAATTTGTCAGGAAAAAGTTAATTATTTTACTCATTACGATTATCCCTAATACAATCCCAATCCCGACTACTGCTAAAACGTCCAATTGTAGATTACTAATTCCCACAATCACCGTTTTGTAAACACCAATTACTAGTAGCATAAATGAGCCACTAATTCCTGGCAACACCATCGCACTACTGGCAATAAAACCGGAAAAGAATAAAAGTATATAGGTTCCCAGTGAACGGTCTGCAATCACGGCACTTTCTTCAGCATTTAAAAACACCATAGAACCCACGATGATGGTCCCAATGAGTAATATAATTAAATGCCTAATTTGAAACGTATTTCGTGCATCCGCCTTATGAGACAAATATGGCAACACCCCTAAAATTAACCCCAAAAAGAAAAACTGAGTAGGGCCTGGATAATGTTCAAATAACCATTCGATTAGATTGGCTAATGCCAAAACTGCGGTTGCAATTCCAATTCCCAATGGTACTAAAAAGCCCAATTGTTTCTTCCAATCTTTACTTAGTAACCCATTAATGGCTGCAATCAATCGATCATAAATCCCAAGTAAAACAGCAATTGTACCACCACTAACCCCTGGGATAACATCACTTGCTCCCATTACCATACCTCGATAAATATTTTTCCATTCCATGTTTATTTATCCCCTTTTATGTAATCCTAAAAAATGCTATCTGTTATCATACCACACTTTTTATCTCGATTATCATTCACTTTTAGAGGATGTTCAAAAAGTCCGGTAAAAATGACACATCTAATTTCTTCGTTGGCTTGCTTTTCCACTTCTTGGAAAAGAATTACACTTTTCCTGCGTGCGATGTAGATTCTAGTGAGCATTCCTTGTGCTCACGCATTAATTGCATACGCTCCGCTGCCGGGAGCTTCGCCGCCTCGAACTTCCGACGTACAGGACGTACTAGTGTCGGCGCTGTAACAGGACGCCTGAGACCTTAGCCGACTCGGTCCTTTTTATCCTCCTTTTTGAACACGCACTTTTAAGGAAACCTATCTTTTCTACTTCTCTTCGATGAATTCCAATTCCGGCGTCCATTGAGCAATATGGTTTTTTATTTTCTCATAATGCTCTTTTGCATCTGGAAGTATATCATTAGATAATGAAAACATCGGAAGTACCCGATAATCATTCTCTTGATCATCTTTGACATATGTAGGTAAAAACTTTGGTGACGTTACCTCTACAACACCTTGATCTTGTTCATCCTTCACAATTGTTAATTGTAATACACCACCAATTCGTCGGTAATGATCATATTGACCTGATAAGAAGTTTCCTAACGAATAGGCGACAAATGTCTTATTTCCTTCAGCGCCTTCTACCCAATCAACAGGTTGTAACACATGAGGATGATGGCCTAAAATAACATCAACACCTTGATCTGCCGCAAATTGTGCTAGTGATTTTTGTTCTTTACTAGGCATGCGCTTATACTCCTTACCGAAATGTAAACTTAACACAACCACATCTGCTCGTTCAGTTGCTTCTGCTATATCTTGTTTCATTTGTTTACGATTGATTAGATTAACTAAATAATCTTTTCCATCTGGAACAGGAATTCCATTAGTCCCATACGTGTAAGCTAAAAAAGCAACCGATATGCCTTCTTCAGTATTGTATATCCTCAATTCATTACGATCTTTTTTATCCTTATGAGCACCCACATACATCATGTCAATTTCATTCCAGTGACGAGTGGCATGTTGAATAGCCACCTCACCATGGTCTAATGTATGGTTGTTTGCTATCGATACAACATCAACACCCATATGTTTTAACGCATCACCCACTTCAACTGGGCTGTTGAAAGAAGGATAGGATGCAACAGGTAATCCATCGCCACCAATCATTGTTTCTTGATTAGCAAATGTTACCGTTGGATGATCCAGATACGGTTTCACTTCTTTAAGCATTGGTTTAAAATCGTATCCATCCTCTGTTTGGGCATCACGATAAACTCTGTCGTGTATTAACATATCTCCAACTGCTGCCAATGTTATTTGCTTTTTTGTTGGTACATCTTTTTCTTCATATGCTGAACTAATTAACGAATGTCTTTTCATTTCTTTGTCGTACTCCAATGTATCATCTTGGTTCGTACATGCAGTTACAAGAAAGATACATACGACACCAAGTAATAAACTAGTTCGTTTCATAACAAACAACCTTCTTCGCTACTTTTGGCCTATCGTATCACTTGCATGAGAAGAAGAAAACTATTTTAATCGTTTATCCGTTCAATGATTGTCGCATTGGCCATTCCCATTCCTTCACAAATTGCCACTAAACCATACCGTCCATTGATTCGTTCTAACTCGTGGAGTAAGGTTGTAAATAGTTTCGTACCGGTTGCACCTAATGGATGTCCATTTGCAATGGCTCCTCCATTGACATTCAACTTACTTAAATCTCCCCTTAGATCGTTTAACCATGCCAATGGAACAGACGCAAATGCTTCATTTACTTCATACCGATCGATTTTTTCAATTGTTAATCCCGCTTTCTTTAGTACCTTTCTAGTTGCTTCAATTGGACCTGTTAACATCATTGTCGGATCTGACCCAATCACCGTTCTTGCTATAATTCTAGCTTTTGGTTTCAATCCTAGTTCATTTGCCTTATCGCGTGACATTAATAATAGTGCACTGGCACCATCACTCATTTGACTCGCATTTCCTGCTGTAATATTACCATTCTCTTGAAAGACAGGTGTTAGCTTGGCTAATGCTTCAAGGTTTGTATCATGGCGTGGTCCCTCATCTTTGCTTATCTTTTCTTTAGACCCATCATCTTTTTTCACTTCTACTGGAACTATTTCTTGGTCAAAAGACCCTTTTTTCATAGCCGCTATTGCTAATTTATGACTCCTTAATGCATAATGATCTAACGCCACTCTCGAAAGTCCCCATTTTTCAGCAATTTTTTCTGCTGAAATTCCTTGATGCACAATCTCATACTTGGCTATAAGCTTTTCACTATGTGTAACGTTTTCCATATTAGAAAACATCGGTACACGTGTCATATTTTCGACACCGCCAGCAATCACAATATCCATATCACCTGATGCAATCGCTTGTGCGCCAAAATGTACCGCTTGTTGGCTGGATCCACATTGTCTGTCAATGGTTACACCTGGAACTTGTTTGGGGAACCCTGCAATTAAAGCTGCTGTACGAGCTATATTTCCTCCCTGCTCCTTCGCCTGCGTCACGCAACCTAAAATAACATCCTCCACAATTGCTGGATCCACATTTGCGCGCTTGGTAATTGCATTTAAAATAAGTGCGGCCAACTCATCGGAACGATACTGTGAAAAAGCACCATTCTTTTTTCCTATTGCAGTTCGACAACTATCAACAATAACGACTTCCTTCAACCTCCACACCCCACCACTAGTTAATTTAATTCAAGTATACGTTTATCCTCATCATTATGAAAGAATATTTTAGATTATCCACTTTTTTGAAACATTTATGTTATGTTAAACGTATCGATAAGTGAAGTAAAAAGGAGGTTCAGACATGACAGAACAAGCCATGGAATTAATAAACGTACGAAAACAAATTGGCAAAAAGGAAATTATTAAAGACTTATCCTTTACCATACAAAAAGGTGAAGTCTTTGGTTTTATTGGTCCAAATGGCGCTGGTAAAACTACTACCATTCGAATGATGGTTGGCTTGATGAAACTGACAGATGGTGATGTGCGAATTTTAGGGAAAAGTATTAAGACAAACTACAAAGAAGCAATACGCGAAGTAGGGGCAATCGTTGAAAACCCTGAGATGTATCCCTTTATGAGTGGTTGGCGAAATCTGCAACATTTTTCCGCAATGATTCCTAGTATAACAAAAGAACGGATTGAAGAAGTTGTCAGATTAGTTGGATTAGAAAAGGTGATAACGGAAAAAGTTGGACGCTATTCCTTAGGGATGCGACAGCGATTAGGTATTGCGCAAGCTTTGTTACATAAACCATCTGTATTAATTCTAGACGAACCAACCAATGGGTTAGACCCAGCGGGGATTCGAGAAATACGGCATTACATCCGAAGGCTAGCAACTGAAGAAAATGTTGCCGTTATTATATCCAGTCACCTATTAGCGGAAATTGAACAAATGTGTGATCGGATCGGTATTATAAAAAACGGAGAATTAATTACAACACAATCTGTCCAAGACACGATGGAACAAGTAGACTTGCAACAAGTGGAAATGGAAGTCTCTCCGATTGAACAAGCTATAGACTTGTTAAAGGAAAAACATGAACTAAATGCTACTGAAAAAGATGGGACCCTTCATTTTCAAAGTACGAAAGAAGTAATTCCAGTTATTATACAAACATTTGTTCAACATGAAATTGCTATCTATCAAGTCGGTGTGTCAAAAACAACATTAGAGGATAAATTTTTTGATCTGATTGGAGAGAATGCAATTGAGTAGATTCTTTCATTTACTTATCAATGAACATATGAAATTATATATCCGAAAGTCAACATGGATTATGTATGGGCTATTAGCAATAATTATTGTCGGGTTGGGTTTATTGTCCAATACATTTACGAATGATGTCGAATATGATGACAATTGGCGTGAAACACTCCAAGAAGAAAATGAACAGCTAATAAAAGAGAATGAGGAATTTCAAGAGAACATGGCTAATGGAGATGCTGAAATTTACGCTGGACCAAATTCACATCTTATTGAGAAAAATAACTATTACTTAGAAAATGATATTCAGCCAACACCATATGATGCATGGCAATTTGTGATGGAAAATGAGATGCTCTTATCAATCGTTAGCTTACTAACAATCATTATAGCAGCAGGTATTGTGGCACATGAATTTAAATGGGGTACGATTAAACTATTACTCATACGACCAATCACACGGGCAAAAATACTATTGTCAAAATACGTGACTGTTTTATTATTCGCTTTCTATACATTATGCTTTGTACTTATATTCTCATGGATAGTAGGTGCACTCTTCTTTGGTGTTGCAGGTATGAGTCCACATATTGTCATCAATCAAAACGGTGATTTTGCTCAAGTTTCTGTTCTATCTGAAATTATGAGTGGTTATGGATATAAATTGATCAATCTAGTCATGATGGCTACATTCGCCTTTATGATATCCACGATATTCCGGAACAGTACTATTGCAATTGGGCTAGCTATCTTCCTCATGATGGCTGGAAATTCAATTGTTACCTTTTTTGCTGACCGAGCTTGGGCAAAATATATCTTATTTGCAAATACTGACTTGAGTCAATATGCTGATGGCAATTCACCTTGGATCGATGATATGACACTCCAATTTTCAATTAGCGTTTTAGTTGTCTATTACATTATTTTCCTCGCATTATCTTGGTTATTTTTCACCAAAAGAGATGTTGCTGGGCAATAAGTAATTCTTATTTCCTATATTTTGCTTTATCATATACATTTTTTTATGGTATAAATAATATGATAAGCATAATATATAGTTTAGAAATTGATGTTTGCATTTGGTGCTTTTGACAACTAACTGAGGTGTTTTCGAGTGAAACGATATTTAACTACATTCTTTTTAATGTTAAGTGGGCTCATCTTAATTATTGGGCTACAAATTGATTTTCCTTGGAATGGGATTGTTTCATGGGGATTAGCATTTATCTCACTTATTTTTGCAGCCTATTTTACAAAGTATATTCCAAATGACAAGAATAAGGAGGAAAAACGATAGCCACTCCTGCTGGCTATCGTTTTTTTACAAGGAAAGTATAAAAAAGTTGGCCTCATTACTGCCTTTTATAGGAAAGGCCACGTCCAGCTTCGAGCGATTGACGTCCTAGTACTGGCGTTGTCACAGGACGTGACGATTTTAGCCAGTGAGAGCGATTCGTCCTATTACCGATAGACATAAGGTCGCACGAGTTTTCGTCGGCCAGCGCCTCCCCCCTCGAGGTCATAAGTCAACCCTCATTACGCGCATAAAGCGCCACGTCGAGGCATGGCTTATGCTTGGCAGATAAGAAAACCTTCTTACTGTATAAGTGCAACTAAGGCTTTCGCCACTTGGCGACAAGCCAAGTTTTCTAACCGGGGTGATCAAGGCGCTTCTAGCTTTTGTTCCTAATCAATCGTATGTAACTGATGTTTTTCTTTTAGTGAGTCGGGAGCGTTCTTTACCATTAGTTGCAACAAAAAAACTGCGATCGTTATATCATCTAAGATACCAAAAGCGACGAGAAAGTCAGGTATAATATCAAAAGGAAAGACACTATAACCAATAATCAATAAACTGTATAAAAGTTTCTCACTCCCTCTTACCTCTTGCGAAAGAAAAAAGTCCTTCAGGAACGGTATGGACTTCGGAAGTTTCACCAAAAACCGAACCCGTCTAAAAAAACGAATCATCTTCATCCTCCTTAGAAAACATGGCATACGTCCCTAGTTCCTAAAAAACCTTCTTTATCCTGATGGTCAGATAAAGCGGGTTATCTTTCTACTTCTTGATATGATGCACCACCGATTCGTACGCTCTTAAAGTTAATGATTCGAACAAATCGATTATATCTGGATAATTGAAATTTGGATTTCTTTATCTCCCGTTACACACAAGTAAAACTTTTTCCGTATAAAAATTATTTACAACAAGTAATGCCTTCCATTCCAATTTTGAGTATAGGCAAATTACTTGTGGATGATCTTTTAATAATAATTGGTAGTCTCCATACGTTATGATATCATATTTTTTACGTAATTCGACTAATTTTTAGTCATATGCACGTATGACTTATAAAACTTTTCTATACGACCGATAAGTTATGTCACAATATATATAAAAACTACTCATTAAGATTCATACTTGAAAAACAACGTTGCTTTAGAAAACAGCTATTTTAATAAAGGGTATAACATAAGGTGATACTTTTTATGGTTTTAATGGCTATAGGGACAGGGTCCTTTTACAAAAAGATGTAGATGAAAAAGATCCTGTCCCTTCATCCTTCTGTGATTATCCGACTAGATTAATCCATGTTTTCCATCTTTATAGGGTACAGCTTTTTGGAGAGGTGTTAGTGGATAATCTTCATAAGGCTTTCGTTGTCCTGAATACTGTTCAAATCCCGTATTGACAACGTCATTTACTAATGCAGGGCAGGGTTGTCTGTCTCTTTTTCTATAAAAGATAAAAGTGGTCAAAGCACCACATGCTCTGACCACCTTTTTAATTTAACTTTGCTTTTTTAGCAGCTTTTTCACGTTCGCTTTTATTTAAAATCTTCTTACGTAATCGTATTGTTTCTGGTGTTACTTCACAATACTCATCATCGTTTAAATATTCAAGTGCTTCTTCAAGTGACATATTTCGTGTCTTTTTAATCGTAGACGTTTGGTCCTTTGTTGCTGAACGGACATTGGTTAAATGTTTTTCTTTCGTGATATTAACAGTTAAGTCATTTTCCCGATTATGTTCCCCAACAATCATTCCCGCGTAAATTTCAGTACCTGGATCGACAAATATGACACCACGATCTTCTAATTGCATAATACCATATGTGGATGCTTTCCCGTTTTCTAAACTAACGAGAACCCCTTGTCTTCTTCCTCCAACCTGTCCTTTTACCAATGGCTCATAGGAATCAAATGTATGATTAATGATACCATAGCCACGCGTCTGTGACATAAATTCGGTAGCATACCCAATTAGTCCTCGTGAAGGAACTTTAAACTCAATGCGAACTTGTCCATTCCCTTGGTTTACCATATCCAAC
This sequence comes from Oceanobacillus halotolerans, assembly GCF_010993955.1. GTDB lineage: Bacteria > Bacillota > Bacilli > Bacillales > Amphibacillaceae > Oceanibacillus_A > Oceanibacillus_A halotolerans. The sequence continues at coordinate 40,427 of NZ_WIXL01000013.1, forward strand.
ATTTCACCTTTACGTTCACCAAGTGATTCCATTACAGCACCAGTGTATTCTTCAGGGACATCTACTTGAACACGCTCTACTGGTTCACATTTCACACCATCAATTTCTTTAATAATAACTTGTGGTTTTGATAATTGTAACTCATAGCCTTCCCGGCGCATATTTTCTATTAAAATAGATAAGTGTAATTCACCTCGTCCAGATACAATCCATGCATCTGGTGAATCGGTTGGATCTACACGTAAACTTACATCTGTCTCCAATTGCTTCATTAAACGCTCTTCAATTTTCCTTGAGGTAATATATTTCCCTTCACGTCCAGCAAATGGACTATTATTCACAAGGAATGTCATTTGTAGTGTTGGCTCATCTATACGTAACCATGGAAGTGCTTCAGGATGATCATGCGGACAAATCGTTTCGCCAATATTGATATCATCCATACCCGCAATTGCGACGATATCACCTGCTGTTGCCTCTTGAATCTCGATCCGCTTCAACCCTATAAAACCGAATAGCTTGCTAATACGAAACGATTTTGTTGAACCATCCTTTTTCATGACAACTACTTGCTGTCCAACGCTTATTTTCCCACGAACGACACGACCCACACCAATACGACCTACATAGTCATTGTAATCAAGTAAGGTAATTTGAAATTGTAATGGTTCTTCTTCTGAATTGACTGGTGCAGGAATGTGTTCCATTATCATGTTAAAAATGGGTTCCATTGTTTCCTGCTGGTTATCTGGCTCCTCACCTGATGTACCATTTAAAGCAGATGCATATGCTACTGGAAACTCTAGCTGTTCATCATCTGCTCCAAGCTCAATAAACAAGTCCAATACGTCATCAATTACTTCATCTGGTCGTGCATTTGGACGATCAATTTTATTTAAAACAACGATTGGTGTTAATTTCTGCTCTAACGCTTTTTTCAATACAAAGCGTGTTTGTGGCATTGTACCTTCATAAGCATCTACTACTAGGATAACACCATCAACCATTTTCATGATACGTTCCACCTCACCACCAAAGTCAGCATGTCCTGGTGTATCCAAAATATTGATTGTTGTATCCTTGTAATTGATTGCTGTGTTCTTTGCTAATATGGTAATGCCTCGTTCTCGTTCTAGATCATTTGAATCCATCGCTCTTTCATCGACTTGCTCATTTTCACGGAATGTTCCAGAGTATTTTAACAACTGGTCAACTAACGTTGTTTTTCCGTGGTCTACATGGGCGATGATAGCGATATTACGAATATCTTCTCTTAATTGCATAAAACGTACGCTCCTCTTTCATAACGAAATGAATCAAACTATACTAGTATACCACATCCGAAACATTCTTCATATAAGGAAGTGCTTGATGATGCTTATTTGTTAGGAAAAATCATCTTAAACATTGCACCACCATAGCGTGATTTGTGAACTGTTATCTGGCCGCCAGACTGTTCAACGATTGCTCGTGCAATTGCTAATCCTAGACCAGTTTCTCCATTTTTACCTTTCACAAAACGATGAAAAATATGTGGTAATAATTCATTTTGGATTCCTGGACCATCATCTTCAACCATTATAATGCTTGCTTTATCATTTAGCCGAACGCTGACATGAACTTTCGAATTTGCGTGGCGAATCGCATTTACGGTAATATTTAATAATGCTTGTAACATTTTCTCTTGATCAACATATAAGGTAGCGTCTTTTTCCACATTTGTATCAACGGTAACTTCTTTATCTCCTTTTAATGGCAAGGTCCGATCAGCGATTTGTTCCAATAATAAAGAAACCTCAACTTGATCTGGCTTATAAACAGCCTGTTCACTGTCTAATTTAGTTAGTAATATCATTTCATTTATAATTTTTTTCAGCCTGTTAACCTCCGTTACCAACATTTCTAACCCTTTTTGCTCATCTTTTTCGTCAAATACACGATCACGAATTCCTTCTGCATAACCTTGTATCGTCATTAACGGCGTTTTTAACTCATGACTGGCATTTTGAAAGAATGTTTGTTGTGACTTCATATAACGTTCTAGCTCAGTGGCCATGTCAAACACACTTTGTTCTAATTCTTTTATTTCACCAGAGGCCTTAACGGATTCCACCTGATCAAATTGGCGTTTCTCTATTTTTTTAAGTTGTCGTTTTAATTTTGTCAACGGGGTTACTAATTTATTGGTAAGTAAGTAACTGAGAAGGATTGCAACACCAGCACCAATTAAAAAGACAATGAATAAGCGAGCAATAAAATTATGTCGCACCGCTTCCAAGTCATTCAATGGTGTAAGTAAAATAAGTTCATAACCGACACTTTCTGGATAAAAAAGAATACGAGAAGTTACAAACTTATCATCTTGGTACTCCCATAATGCCTTTGTGTCATCTGTAAAATCATTATTTAGGATAAAACCAGTCACCATATGACTTGGTAAAGTAGAATATAATACACGTTCTCGCCCACTATCATACAAAAATAATTGTAAATCTTGTTCCTGTAAAAAGTTTCTAAAATCTTGTTGATCGCTATACCCCTCATTTAAAACACTAACAAGGATTTCTCCCTTTTGCTCTAATTGTCTTTGTTCATCTTGAATTAATAAATCCAAAATCAAGGAGTAAATCACATAACCAGTTACCGACATTATGACTACAAGTAACGTTGTAAATGCTATATTTAATTGGTAATGTAGTTTCATCCTGATTCCTCTTCATTACGTATTCGATAGCCATATCCCCAAACCGTTTCAATAGGAATATTTTCGAACTTTTTTCGTAGGCGTTTCACTAAATCATCTACAGCGCGATCACTACCTACATAATCCTCTCCCCATACCTTCCGTAATAAATCATCTCGTGAAAAGGCATGATTTGGCTCTTGTGTAAATAACTGCAGCATATCAAACTCTTTTGTTGTCACTTCATGTTCTATCCCTTTCCAAAATACTCTTCGCTCATTTTTATAAATTAATAGATCACCAAACTTTAGTTTATCGGATGTGGTATTTTGATTGATGATGTTTTGCGTCCGTTTAAACAAACGTTTGATTCGTGCTACCAATTCTCTTGGACTGAAAGGTTTTGTTAAATAATCGTCTCCACCCAGCTCCAATCCTAATATTTTATCGATTTCTTCATCTTTTGCAGAAATAATAATAATTGGCACATCACTTTCTTTTCGTATTTTTTTACAGAACTCATACCCATCCATACCAGGTAACATGATATCTAATATCCACATATCAGGTGGCTGCCTTTCCCATAATTCCCACGCCTCTTCTGCAGAGCTTAAAACGCTCACTTTATATCCTTCTTTTTTCAAATAGGCTGAAACTATGTTTTGAATGTTTTGGTCATCTTCTACAACACCAATATGATAATGCATCAAAATCCCCCACTCCGTTACTGTTTTATCTCTATTTTTACACATTACAGCGTTCTGAACAATAAAATGCAAATTACACACTTTTTCCATATTTTTTCCAAATACCTACCAAAATTATTGTTTATACTAATATTGTAAAGAAAAATAAAGGGGTGATAAGTAATGGATCGTTTTAGTGATAATGAAAAACAAGAACATCTAGATGATGAATCAAAAGGATTGGTAGCATCAACTAAGGTGAACCAGAAACCTAAAAAACGCCAAACCAAATACATCCTAAGCGGTTTGCTAGGAGGTGTTATCTCCGCTATTATTGTCACATTCCTATTTACAAATAATTTAATTCCGATATCAATAAATGAAGATAATTCAACTAATCAAATTGCTTCAGCAGAAAATAATGAACCAGAAAATACACCAGTCATTTCAAATGACATAGTTTCAGAAGATGCTGATACAGCCTCTAATATAAATGAAACATCAGAAGCTGTCGTAGGAATTCTAAACATGCAGCAACAAAACATTTGGACACCAAGTCAAGAATCAGGAACAGGATCAGGTATTATTTACAAAAAAGAAGATGGAAAAGCTTATATTGTCACCAATAACCATGTAGTTGAAGGTGCTGAAGAAATTGAAGTTGTATTAAGCAATGAAGAGCACCTTGAAGCAACTTTACTAGGTGCCGATGAGCTAAATGACTTAGCTGTGTTACAGGTAGATGGCAGCAGTATTGATGTAGTTGCAGATCTTGGTGTATCTGGAGATGTCGAGGTTGGTGACACTGTTATCGCAATTGGGAATCCATTAGGTATGGAGTTTTCTGGTTCTGTTACAAAGGGGATTATTAGTGGTTTAGAGCGTTCCATTAGTGTTGATACAAATGGTGACAGACAACCAGATTGGGTAACAGAAGTATTACAGACTGATGCAGCTATTAATCCTGGTAATAGTGGTGGTGCATTAGTTAACACAGAAGGAGAAGTAATTGGGATAAACTCCATGAAAATTGCAAGACAAGAAGTAGAAGGAATAGGATTTGCAATTCCAATTGATGCAGCATTACCGATTATCGAACAACTCGAAACAGAAGGGGAAATTATCAGACCATATATTGGCATTAGTACTGCGGAATTAAGTCAAGTACCCATGCAATACCGAAATCAGATTCAACTACCTGAAGATGTGGAAGGTGGAATGATAGTAGCTGATGTGGAAATGAATTCACCTGCAGATGCAGCAGGTCTTCAACAATTTGATGTGATTACTAAGATTAATGGAGAACCTATAGCTTCATTGCTAGACTTACGAAAATATCTATACTCTGAAACAACTGTTGGAGATAGTGTAGAGATTGAAATATACCGTAATGGCACAAAAGAAACGGTAACACTTGATTTAGTCGAAAGGGAAAATTAACATTTAAACTTTAGCTTGTAGATAAACGATAGTTTTTTCTACAAGCTTTTTTTGCTTTCAAGTAACTTTGCTAACTTTCTTAATCGTCACTAACCATTAAACGATCTAACTGTGAACCTTTAATTTAAAAATCCTTGGGGTGATTTTTTTGATCTGAAGGCTGTTTTATAAAAAGATTGTTGCTTTTTCAAGCATTAATCTTAATGCATAGTTGATGTATTATGCGCAATAAGTTTTATATCTGTTCATTACCGCTACGAAAATACACTACGCTTTCACCAAGGGCATAATATAGAAGATGCGACGTAGAAAATAACTAAGAATGAGAAAAGAGCCAAATAGTAAGAAAACGCATTACTCTTTTTCCTAGTGCATAGCATAGGAGGAGTAAAAACTAATAAACTACCAATGAAAAATTTTTTCGAAAAAACAAGGATTTCCTGGGAAATTGTCGAATCAATTTGTGTTATAATATATTTTATATCTCTACACGATGTTTTTTAAAGGAAAGGAATGTGGTAATGATGCAATGTCCTAATTGTAATCAACAAACGGAGGAAGGGAAGTTCTGCACAAATTGTGGTGCTTCATTATCAAATGAAACTACAACACAAGATGCTGCTACAGTTGATACAGCAACTCAAGCACCTCAAACAGAACAACAAACAAGTGATATTGTCGAACAAGTCAAAGCAGCAGGTAGCAACTTTGGCCATTTTTTTATGACACTCGTCAAAAAACCAAGTGCTGCTGTAAAAGCTAATGGTAATGATGTTGTATCTGGTATTATATCTGTTGTTATTTTTGCATTATTACTTGGAATTGGCTATTACATATTACTAAAGAACTTCATGGAAGCAATGGGTGAATTAAGTACATTAGGCGGACTATTAGGATCTGGCGAGGAAACACAAAGTGTACCATTTACAGATGGTTTTTTATGGCCTTTTCTTAAGTTTATTATTTTATTTGCAATTATTATTGGATTATCTTATGCCTGTCTTAAAGTGGCAAAAAGCAATTATTCCATTCAAGATACCATCGCAAAATATGGTGCATACTTAATTCCATTTACACTTTTACTTGTTATTGGGTTTATACTAACACTTGTTAATCTTAGCTCTATTGGCGTCGTAGCAATCTTAGTGAGTTTAGTAGGTATCTTAATGATTGTCCCTACACTTGTAATTAACCATGAGTCATCCGAATCTATTGACAAGCTATATTTAGTAATTATTGGGTCAATCATTAATATTGTTGTGTTCTGGTATGTCATAAAATCTTTATTTACACCATTTTTAGAAAGTGGCTTTGGTGATCTATTTAGTAACTTTTTCTAAAAAAAGGCTTGCCTAGTGGCAAGCTTTTTTATAAGATAAGAAATGTTGACTTTATTTTGTTCATATACAGGAACAGTCACGTCCAGCTTCGAGCGATTGACGACCTAGTGCCGATAGACATAAGGACGTGGCGTTCTCATCAGCCAGCGCCTACCCCTCGAGGTCATAAGTCAATCCACATTACGCGCAAAAAGCGCCACCTCGAGGCTTGGCTTATGCTTGGCAGATAAGAAACTACTTACTGCATAAGTGCAACTAAGGCTTTCGCCACTTGGCGACAAGCCAATTTTCTAATCGGGGGTGATCAAGGCGCTTGTGCTTTTGTTCTTTCTATCCTCCAAAAAACAAATCAAGAATATTACTACCTCTTGAACTTTTCTTGTTATAGAACTCAGAGTAACCACAGTTTTTACAATAAACGACAATGAATTGATTATTTTGCATATCTAACATTTTTGATAACCCTGTTCCTGTCATTGCTACTTCTTTAGTATCCGCATCTGTACTTCCACACTTTATACAGCCATCACTTTTATTCATCTAAAACGCCTCCTTATACAACTATATACGGAAAGCGCCTCTTTTAAGTTTCATCTGGTTCACGATCTTCATAATCCCTATGATTTGGGGTAACACCTTTAAAATTCCCATGTCGGTCAGCAGCTAAAAAGCCTTCTGGTTCTTCCACACTTCCAATATTCTCATCATAATTTGGATACATTTCATTGTAATGGTCACGATCACCATAAAAATCAGATGGCGATTCAGATGTCCCATAATTGCTCACTTCTTGCCATGCATCTTCTGCGTCATATGCGGTTTGTTCTTCTTCTGTTATTTCATCTGGGTTAATATTCGGACTGAATACTTCTTCTTCCATGGTACGGCGGTGTTCAAACGTATTATCACTTGCATGCTCCACACAACGGTCTGTAGTTGGTATTGCTGCCAAACGTTCATAAGGAATATCAGCACCACATTTACTGCATATACCATATGTCCCTTCTTCGATTGCATGAAGTGCTTCATTAATTTCCTTCAACTCTTCTTCGGCATGTTCGTTTAGGGCAACATCTTTCTCTCTCTCATATAATTCGGTTCCATGATCTCCAGGGTGATTATCATAATTAGATAACTCACTCATTGATTCCTTTATTAATTCTTCATTCATTCCAAAATGATCTTTTACATTTTCAATTAATTCATTTTGTCGTTCTAATAAAGCATTCTTACACTGTGATAGTTGCTCCTTAGTGATCAATATGATCAGCCTCCAATAGGTGTATAAGTATAAAAAGGATTGCTAACCATACTATGTGTAAGTTTGTTTGAATGATACTTTATTTTCGTTCCCAAATCATGTCAATATGCGGAATATCATCTTCTAAATAGGACTCAGAAATTTGCTCAAACCCTAATGAACCATAAAAATTCTTCAAGTATTCCTGTGCTTGAATCTTAATAGCCGTTTCTTCCCATTCTTCTGTTATAAATTTGATGGCTTTTTCCATTATTTGTGTCGCATATCCATTGCCTCGATATTTCTCAACTACCATGACTCGACCAATAGATGCTTCTTTAAATTTTAAATCTGCAGGTAACAATCGGACAATTGCGACTATCTCATCATCCATTTTCGCAAAAAAATGTAACGCTTCTTGATCATAATTGTCTAATTCCGGATAAGGACATTCTTGTTCAACAACAAATACATCAACACGAGCCTTCATTAGTTGATATAACTCTTTATTGGTTAATTCTTGAAATGATTTACGATACCAGTTCATCTATAACCCCTCCACTATTTTAAATTTTTCAACTATTTTTCGTCTACTCTACAAAGGATTTCCCTACCCCCATATCGAAATAAAGAATATTACCTAAAAGGGGGAACTTAAATGGAAAATAAGGATGTAACAATTGGTTTTATTGGTACTGGTGTAATGGGAAAAAGCATGGCAAAAAATTTATTAGAAGCTGGCTATTCTTTAAATGTTTATACACGTACAAAGGAAAAAGCCTTGCCATTACTGGAATCTGGCGCAGTATGGGAACCATCTATCGCAGAACTTTCTAACAGTTCAACGATTATTATAACCATGGTCGGTTATCCCTCTGATGTGGAAGAAGTCTATCTTGGTGACGATGGTATTTTAAACCATGCAAAGGAAGGGTCCTATCTCATTGATATGACAACATCAAAGCCTTCCTTAGCAAAAGAAATTGATCATCAAGCAACTTCTAAGAATATGTATACTCTTGATGCACCTGTTTCAGGTGGTGATGTTGGCGCTAAGAATGGGACTTTAGCAATTATGGTAGGTGGTGAAAACCAAGTATTTACGAAGCTGTCTCCTATTTTCGAAATCCTTGGTGAAAATATCATACTACAAGGACCAGCTGGTGCTGGCCAACATACGAAATTAAGCAATCAAATAACCATCGCCTCTAATATGATCGGTGTATGTGAAGCAATTATATACGCTAAAAAAGCAGGATTAGATCCGTCTCGTGTATTAGATAGTATTTCAACTGGGGCTGCCGGCAGTTGGTCTTTATCCAACCTAGCACCTCGAATGATTCAAAACGACTTTGATCCAGGATTTTATGTCAAACATTTTATTAAAGACATGAAAATTGCATTAGAATCTGCTCAAGAAATGGGTTTAGAAACACCTGGATTAGCCCTATCACTTAAGCTATATCAAGAACTTGCAGCAAAAGGGGAAGCTGATAGTGGTACCCAAGCACTAATCAAGCTTTTTTCGAGTTAGATTGGCTGTTCATTTCATGCTGTACCACAAATGCTAGATCATCGTTCCCAAAAAGGTGTAATACGTTTAGCACGGTTTGATCAGCTATAGGCTCGGACTCCTTCTTGGGAACGGTTAATTCCAATGCTGCTTTTAACTCAGGATTTTTCACCTGATGCGGGTATGCTTGTTGATACAATTCCTTAGGATCCAAATCGTGATTGATACACCATTGTGCATAAATTAAAATCATCATTTTTTCGTCATGTTGGTAGCTCTCAATAATTTTTTGTTCCATACCTTTTGATTCCAATTTTACTCACTTTCCTTTCGTAACATAAACACCCACATGAACGTTAATGCCTGCTGTAATGGGATGGATAAATTTTTTACCTCGTTTTTATTTACCCCTTTTTTATAAACACCAAATCCGTCTTTTATCGTAAAGCCATTTTCACTAGCAAGCTGTTCAAACTCCCATGGCATCATCGTATTACATATTGCCTCATCTCCATAAAGGCGGTCATAGCTATTTTGTCTTGGACCAGCTGTGGGACCTAATATCCCAACACATAAAAATGCTTTTCTTTTCATAACACGCTTTAATTCTAAAATAGCTTCTAACGGATTTGCAGTCCATTCCAGTACATTGATAGCCATAATCCCATCAAACTGATTATCTGAAAAAGGTAACTTTGTAATATCGCCTTGTATAAAGCTCATATCATTACCTTGTTGTACATATCGCTTAGCACGGCCAATCATTTCACTTGATAGATCAACACCTGTCACACGGTATCCTGCTTTATATAATTGATAGGAACCGAAGCCGTCTCCACATCCTATATCCAGAATAAAATCTTTTTTTGGAATATGCCTCTTGATGAATGGAATTATGTCTTTTCTACTCCCGTTCTCCCACATATCTTTACTACGTTCATTCCAAAAAGAAGCACGTTTATCCCATTGATATTCTGCCTTTTTGTGCCAGTTAAAAGATCCCATAGAAGCTCTCCTTTGCACCTTTTTTGAAAGGTAAGAAAGTATAAAAAGTTGGTGTCATTACTGCTTTGGATAGGAAAGGCCACGTCCAGCTTCGAGCGATTGACGTCCTAGTGCTGGCGTTGTCACAGGACGTGACGATTTTAGCCAGTGAGAGCGATTGACGTCCTAGTGCCCGAAAGACATAAGGAAGCATGAGTTTTCATCGGCCAGTGCCTACCCCCTCGAGGTCATAAGTCAATCCACATTACGCGCAAAAAGTGCCACGACGAGGCTTGGCTTATACTTGACAGATAAGAAAAATTTTCTTACTGCATAAGTGCAACTAAGGCTTTCGCCACTTGGCGACAAGCTAAGTTTTCTAATCGGGGGTGATCTAGGCGCTTCTAGCTTTTGTTCAAAACTCACATACGCTCGTCTTTTAGCAAAGGTGTTATACTTGGGACGTAAAAATTTTAGCTACGTCGAGTCCATTTCTGGTTTAAATTTTCCTAACGTGTAAAAAAAGTATACCCTTATCATAAAGCAAGAATAAAAATAAAAAAAGACTTATCTCTCGAAAGAAATAAGTCTTTTCTTCTATATATAATTATAGGCGAACTACGTTAGATGCTTGTGGTCCGCGATTACCTTCAACGATTTCAAATTCAACATTTTGACCTTCTTCAAGTGTTTTGAAACCATCAGCTTGGATAGCTGAGAAGTGTACAAATACGTCATCTCCATCTTCACGTTGGATGAAACCAAAACCTTTTTCAGCGTTGAACCATTTTACTGTACCATTGATCATTTAGAATGACCTCCTTAACAAATATAGTGCAAAGTATAATTGAATCATAAATACTTTTACACCGCTTTGATAAAGAGATCGTAAAGTATTATTCAAACTTCAATTTCCTTTTGCTATTACTAACTTTAAACCTTATTGAGCTAAAAAGCAAGTCATATAGTTATTTTTTTTATTTTTAAAGTATTAACCTTTCACTACATAGTAGATAGATGTTGCATCTTAAATTATAGGCTTTGAATTTTGCTTCTGAAAAATAATTCACTTTCGACGGAAATTAATTTGCTATAAATGTTTCCATAAAATAACAGAAGGGGATTCAAACCAGGATTTGCATGAAATAACGGAATGATGATACATCAAGAACAAAAGCGCAAGTACCCGTATAAAGACGTACAGACTGGACTGAGCCGTAGGAGATAAAGGAAACACGGCGACCGAAGGAAGCCGATGTTGACTTATCGTACGAAGGTGAGGGAAGTCTCGCTAGTCTCTGGGCGCTGGAGCTAGACATGGCTGTTCCTGCAAATACGAAGAAATAGGAGCAAATTTTTATACTTTTTCTTACGGCGATCCATGGTTGTTTCTTATCTTATAAAAATAGGCGATTCCTCATTACGCTAATCTTTCAATAACAATACCAATCCAACTCCGCTATTATAGTAGGATAATTTCATCATTCTTCTTTGACTAGCTATATTAGCCCTCTCAAAATAGCATGTTTATCTATATAGTAATTGTAAACAGAAAGAAAGGAGAGGTGACTTTGGCTAGTGACAATATGAATAATAACTTAAATGAAATATCGAAAAGTTTAATTAACATGCATGTTTCTAACTTGCTAAACAAATACAACATTTCCAGAGAAAACAACAGATTACGTGAACTTAGTAATGTAGAAAAAAATCAGCTTCGAGAAACAGTGAACAACTTACAACAACAAACAGAAACGTTTTTAGAAGATACACGGAACAAAGATGGGAATGTTGTCGTTGAGCCATCACCAGAATCTTTAATGAATCAACTACAACAGATACAAGGAAAAAGGAAGAAAGATTAAGCCGTTATAACTAAAAAACTTTAAGGAGGGACTTTCTAATGGCTAATAACGGTAATTATTCTAAACGAGTAAATCAATTTGCGACTCAAATCTCCAATATGGAACAAAATTCTCGTGAAGCAATTTTTATTTCAGATTCTACTGATGTTACGGTAGATACAACTGATACTCAGGTTGCGGCATCTTTACAAGGGGCATTGCAGGTAGCTATTGCTATTGTCATTAATCTTTCCATCGCAGATGATGCACGCGCTGAAAAAGTAACAAATGAATTATTAAGCTATGCACAGGTTGGGCAAGAAAACGGACAATTAATTGTTGTTGAAGGTAGTGAAAGCGTAAATGTAACAACAACCGATACCGATGTAGCAATCTCTATTCAAGTACTACTGCAGATCTTAGTAGCATTAGTTGGGCAATTAGATATTCTTTAATGGCCTTACCCAATCATTTGACAAACCAAATATCTAATTGCCTCAGTAGTATTCTATGTAAAAAATAGGTTTTTGACACTATAATAAGCTGGTCCATACGTTGGATCAGCTTATTTTTTATACATTATCACTATAAACACAGTTGAAAAATAAATTATTAATTGATACAATTATCTCTTGCAAGAGTATAAACAAATATGACTACCAAACATTTATATCTTGCAAATATGAATGATAGGTGGTAATAACATGGAAAACAGTAACGATTATCAAGTATTACTGTATTATAAGTATGCCGAAATTGAAGATCCAGAAACATTTGCAGCAGAGCATCTTCAGTTCTGTAAAGATTTAGACCTTAAAGGTCGCATATTAGTGGCAAAAGAAGGTATTAACGGTACCGTTTCTGGGACAATGGAAAACACAAAAAAGTATATGGAAACAATGAATAATGACCTACGTTTCCATGATATGGAGTTTAAAGTAGATCCACATGATGGACACGCCTTTAAGAAAATGCATGTTCGTCCTCGTAATGAGCTAGTAACGCTTCGCTTAGAGGATGACATTGATCCAAATGAAACAACTGGACAATATTTAGAACCAAAGGAATTTTACGAAGCCATGCAAGATGAAAATACGGTAGTCCTTGATGCTCGTAATGATTATGAATATGACTTAGGTCATTTCCGTGGTGCTATTCGTCCAGATATTGAAACATTTCGAGAGCTCCCACAATGGGTAAAAGAAAATAAGCACCTTATTGAAGGCAAACGTATTTTAACCTATTGTACTGGTGGAATTCGCTGTGAAAAATTCTCTGGATGGCTAGTCAAAGAAGGATTTGAAGATGTTGCACAATTACATGGTGGAATTGTCACATATGGAAAAGATCCAGAAGTTCAAGGTGAGCTATGGGATGGTAAATGCTATGTCTTTGATGAACGCATTTCTGTTCCTGTTAATCAAAAAGAACATGTAGTAGTCGGTGAAGATTATTTTGACGGTAAACCATGTGAACGCTATATTAACTGTGCAAACCCAGAATGTAATAAACAAATTCTTTGCTCAGAGGAAAATGAACATAAATATTTACGTGGTTGTTCACATGAATGTCGTGTAAGTCCACGTAATCTCTATGTACAAGAACACAACTTATCACAAGAAGAAATAGATCGTCGCCTAGCTATCATTGAGGAAGAAGAACAAAAACAAAACGCATAATACGATAAAGGGAAACTCATTCAGTAGGGGTTTTGCGATGAGACAGGACGTGCTAGTGCCGACGTTGGCGATTGACGTGGCGTTTTTAGTCGGCCTTCATCCCCTACTGAATGTTAGTTGAACAAATCAGGTCTTTACTGGCAGTTATCCCCCACTTACACTTCCTTGAAACGCTAAGTCTTGAAGTGGGGGTTTTACTGCCAGTTAAGACGTGATAAAACCAGCATCGGAGTAAACATCTCCATGCTGGTTTTTTGTTAAGTCCTTTTGCAAACTACAGGTTCGTCCTGTGCGAAAATGGACTTTTACATCTGGAAAAATAATTGCTAAAGCTGTTTTCTAAAAAATTGTTGTTTTTTCCAATATGAATCTAATGAATAGTTGATGTGAATTGCGACGTAACTTAGCGCAGTTGATTTTCCACTTAGGACAAGTAGTTCACTTTCGACGGGAATTAATTTGCTATCAATGTTGACATATATATAACGGAACGATCCGCGACCATAATCCAAACAGGGGTTTTTCAGCAAATAACGGAATGACGATTCATCCATAAAAGTAGGGTGGATCACTCGTTCCGCTATTGATAAGAAAAGTGCTACTTTTGAGGTAAGATGAATACTCACTCCGCTAATAGTAAAACAACCTTAGGTCTATGGGAATTTCTTATTACTCTAAATAAGTAGAAGACATGATAAATGAAGGTCGGGATGAAAAAGAAAAATTTTTCGAACAACAAATGTAGAATGTGAAACAAGAGACGGACAACCCTGCCCTGCATTAGTAAATGATGTTGCCAATACGGATTTTGAACAGTTTCCTAGACATAACGAAATCCTTATGAAGATTACCCACTAACACCTCTCCAGGAAGCTGTACATGATAATATAAATGGAAAAACATGGATTAGTCTAGTCGGATAATCACAGAAGGATGAAGGAACAAGATCTTTTTTATCAGGACCTCTTTGTAAAAGGGCCCTATCCCTATAGCCATTAAAGCCATAGAAAGTATCACCTTACGTAATACTCTTTATTAAAATAGCTGTTTACTAAAAGAATATTGTTTTTCAAGCATGAGTCTTAATGAATAGTTTATAGAAACTGAGACATTAAGAAAACAACAAAGAAAGCAAAAAGTAGCCTTGCAGAAAACTATGTTTCTCTACAAGTTAAGCAGGTACTTTAATTTCCCTATAGTATTTTCCCTAGGAAGTCTTGTGCACGTGTTGTTTTTGGCTGTTGGAAGAAAGTAGCTGGGTCGCCTTCTTCCATTAATTTTCCTTCATCTAAAAACATAATTCGATCTGCTACTTCTTTTGCAAAATTCATTTCATGTGTAACTACAACCATTGTCATTCCCGTTTGTGCTAAATCTTTCATGACATCTAATACTTCTTTAACCATCTCAGGGTCTAGTGCTGAAGTGGGTTCATCAAACAACATAATACCAGGATCCATTGCTAATGCACGTGCAATTGCAACCCGTTGTTTTTGACCACCTGACAATTGATTTGGATACGCATCTTCCTTCTCGGTTAACCCTACTTTTGATAACAAATCCTTTCCAATTTCTACTGCTTCTGATTTAGGTATTTGCTTTACTTTCTGTGGCGCATACGTAATATTGTCCAAAACAGTCATATGTGGAAATAGATGAAAATGTTGGAAAACCATTCCTATATTCTTTCTTACTTCCAACTTATTGGTTTTAGGAAGTGTTATTTCTTGATCATGAATAAAAATGTCACCTGCAGTTGGCTCCTCTAATAAATTTAAACACCGTAAAAAGGTAGATTTACCTGAACCAGACGGACCAATGACAGCGACTACCTCACCTTGGTTTATTGTTGTTGAAATATTATTGAGTACAAGGTTCTCACCAAATTGTTTTGATAACTCCTTTACCTTAATCACTGTATCGCATCCTCCGTTCTACTAAACTTCCTAGCTTCGTTAAAATAAAGACCATTATCCAATAAATTAAACCTGCAAATAATAACGGTTCGAAATTCCGATACAAATCTGCTCCTACGATTTGTGCACGACGCATTAAGTCTAAGTACCCTATAGTGGAAACAAGTGCTGATTCTTTTGTTAATGTTATAAATTCATTCATTAATGCTGGTAAAATATTTTTCAATGCCTGAGGTAATATAATATTTATCATCATAGGCTTATAAGGAATACCTAAAGCTTCAGCAGCTTCCGTTTGGCCGCGATCTACCGCTAATATACCCGCACGAATTATTTCCGATACATAGGCTGCAGAGTTTAACCCAAATGCCATAATCGCGGATAAAAATGGGGAAATATCATAACCTGTCAATTGCGGAATTGCGAAGTAAATTAACATTAGTTGTAAGATTAATGGAGTCCCACGGAATATAGATGTATACGCATCTGCTAATGCTTTTAAGCCCGGTATTTTTGTTATCTTACATAATGCTAGTAATGTACCTAATACAAATCCAACCACAATTGAAACACTAACAAACTTTAATGTTGCCCATATCCCTTCTAATATAAAAGGAATATAAGGCACGATTTGGCTAAAGTCCAAATTCATGCCTTAACACCTCGCCTTCTTTGTTGCTGCTTATTGATAGTCTGATAACCATTTATCTTTTAATTCATCTAGTTCTCCGCTTTCCTCAAGTTGTGCTAACACATCATTGACTTGCTCCACTAAATCACTTCCCTTTGGAAATGCAATCCCCATACCTGGTGAAGCAGTGGTTGGATCGTCAAAACCAGCAAATCCTTGTTCATCCATATACCCTTTCGCTACGGTTTTATCCATATAACCTACATCAATACGGTTTGAATTTAATTCTTGAACTAGGATTCCAGCATCATCTACTTTCTTCACTTCAAATCCATATTCCTCACTTAATTTGTCTGCACCTTCTTCTTGAATCGTACCTAATTGTACCCCAACTGTTTTCCCCTCTAAATCCTCTAGACTCTCAATCGTTGCATCAGGGTTAAATATAAATGTTTCTCCTGAATGATTATACTCATTTGAGAAGTCCACATTTTTGCGGCGTTTATCTGTTGTACTCATCCCAGCCATAACCATATCAACACGATCAGCTTGCAATGCACCAATTAATCCATCAAAACTCATGTCCTCGATTTCTAAGTCATAGCCTAGTTCTTCTGCAATAATCGTTGCTAATTCAATATCAAAGCCTTCAAAGTTCCCTTCAGGATCACGAGACTCAAAAGGTGGAAAATCAGCTGATGTTGCCATTTTTAACACTTTATCTCCATTTGCATCTCCTTCATCAGAACTTTCTGCTTCACTATCTCCACATGCAGCTAGTATGCCTACTAATAAAATAATACTTATAAATAAAATCCCTTTTTTCATTTTCCCTCGCTCCTTATATTTAATAACACATTTGAATTTTTATACATTTTTATGAATAAAGATAAATCATGATTGCTTAAATTCCTTTTGGATCGAATTAAATAGATCAGTATCTACTAAAATATCAAGACCAGTTTTGGCTAAAGCTAATGCACCATTAACTAGTGTTTGGTGCCCATCTTCTGTAATTGTTTTATCAGCAAATTCTGTTGTATGAGCAATTAAGCCTGGTTGATTTAACCCGATATAAGGATGGATTGCTGGAACCACTTGGCTAACATTCCCCATATCAATTGATCCTGTTCCCTGTTTAGCGTCATAGATCTTTTGTTTATCTACTGATTGCAAATTAGATGTAAATACATCAGATAGTTTCTCGTTTGTAATCATGTTGTCATAGCTTAATTCATAGTTGGAAATAGCTAACTTGGCACCTGTCATAAGTGCTGCACCTTCTGCAATATACTTTACCTTTTCAACTACCTCGTTTAATGTTTGACGATCACTTGCACGAATATAAAATTGTGCGGTTGCTTTATCAGGCACTACATTCGCTGCTTGGCCACCTTCTGAGATAATGCCATGGATACGAACGTCAGATGGAACATGCTCACGTAATGCATTGATCCCATTGAATAATTGAATTACACTATCGAGTGCATTGATTCCTTTTTCTGGTGATGCAGCTGCATGTGAGGATTTACCTGTATAACTATACTGAATCGCATCCATTGCTAAAGATTCACCACTTTTATAAGATTGATCACTCGGATGAAGAATCATCGCTACATCAATATCATCAAAAATACTTTCCTCACTCATTGGTACCTTCGCGCCATTTGTTTCTTCTGCTGGTGTTCCAAGTACAACCACATTTCCACCAGTTTCCCCTACTAGTTTACTAAGCGTAATCGCTGCACCAACACTCATTGTTCCGATAAGGTTATGGCCACATCCATGACCAACACCAGGTAATGCATCATATTCTGCTAAATAGGCAATCGTAGGACCTGCCTTTTTACTTTTAAAAGTTGCTTTAAATGCAGTCGGACGATTAACAAGCCCTGTTTCTACTTCAAATTGATGCTCTTTTAAGTAATCAACTAATAGTTGCATCGATTTAAACTCCTGATCCCCAATTTCAGGATTTTCATATAAATGATCACTCATATTCCATAATGTATTTTTTATTTTATTTATTTCTGTTTGTAATTGTTTTTTCATATTATCTCCTCGCGTAATGTATATTTATTAATCTGTATGTATATTTATACCACAGTTATGTATACTAATGCAATAGGTTTTTTACTATTTTCTTTATAAAAGGCTCTTTTCGCATTTTTTCTTGTTTTTTAACGTCGCATTTTCTATAGATTGCGACGTGAGTTAAGGCTATGTATAGAGTGTTTATCCGTTCCGGAAATACACTTCGCTTTCACCAGGGGCATAAGTGACTGTCCGAAGCGGAAATCAACGACGCAATTTACGTCGCAATTTATATCAACTGTGCATTATAATTTATACACTTAATAAAGCAACAACCTTTCAGAATACAACCTTAAAAATATTTAAACATAAAAAACCGAGTGCTAACGCCTAGCACTCGGTTTTGACTTAATATGCTTTTGCCCAATATACTAACTCTTTTGCTTCTTTTCCACAGCATACACATGTATCTGCTACTTTTTCCTGTTCAAATGGAATACAACGTGATGTTGCTTGTGTTTCTTCTTTAATTTTTTCTTCACAAGCCTCATCTCCACACCACATCGCTTTTAGGAAACCACCCTCTTGCTCAAGCGTCTGGCTAAACTCATCCATATTTACTACAACTGATGTTTTTTCGTTAAGATGGTCCAATGCTTTCTGATATAAGTTTTGTTGAATTTCTTCTAGAAGAACTGGTAGACGTTGTTCAAGTTCTGCAAGTGCTACAAACTCTTTTTCTCCTGTATCACGGCGAACCAATACCACTTGATCTTTTTCAATATCTTTTGGTCCCATTTCAATTCGAACTGGAACACCTTTCATTTCTGTCTCATTAAATTTCCAGCCTGGTGTTTTATCACTAGGATCAATATCCACACGGACAAGATCTTTAAGGCGATCGTGTAAATCATATGCTTTATCTAATACGCCTTCTTTATGCTGGGCGATTGGAACAACAATGGCCTGTGTTGGTGCAATGCGAGGTGGGATCACTAATCCTCGATTATCTCCATGTACCATAATTAATGCTCCAATTAGTCGTGTTGTAATTCCCCAAGACGTTTGATGCACATATTGACTATCACCGTTTTCGTCTAAATACGTAATATCAAACGCTTCAGCAAATCCAGAGCCAAAGTGGTGAGACGTACCAGCTTGCAAGGCTTTCCCATCATGCATTAATGTTTCAATTGTTAATGTATAATTAGCACCTGCGAATTTTTCTTTTTCTGTTTTTCTGCCACGAACAACTGGAATTGCAAGATAGTTTTCTACAACATCTGCATATACCTCTAACATTTGATTCGTTTCTTCCGCTGCATCATCACTTGTAGCATGTGCTGTATGACCTTCTTGCCAATGGAATTCTAATGAACGTAAAAATGGACGTGTTGTTTTTTCCCAGCGCACCACATTACTCCATTGATTATATAACATTGGCAGATCACGATAAGAATGAACATTTTTTGCATAGTATTCACAGAAAAGCACTTCAGAAGTTGGACGGACAGCTAAACGTTCTGCTAGTTCTTCTTCTCCACCATGTGTAACCCATGCTACTTCTGGTGCGAATCCTTCCACATGATCTTTTTCTTTCTGTAGTAACCCTTCTGGAATAAATAAAGGAAACGATACGTTAGAATGGCCAGTTGCTTTAATTTGTCGGTCTAGTTCATCTCGAATGTTTTCCCAAATCGCGTATCCATAAGGTTTAATAATCATGGTTCCACGGACAGATCCATAGTCAACCAAATTAGCCTGCTTGACGACATCTGTATACCATTGCGCAAAATCGTCTTCCATTGCTGTTACTTTCTCCACAAACTGCTTATTTTTCTTCCCCACACTAAACACCTTCCTTATATAAATTTAATTAAAAACATTAGTAAAACTCGTATTTGCTCGTTCTTAGCGAATTTGTTCGTTTTTCTAATACTTGGTACATTAAAATGTTGACAACGTTGAAACCACTTTTTGGCTAAAATTTTATACTTTCCAAACATACAAAAAATCCTCCATCCGTAAAGGGACCGAGGATTGGTGGTACCACCCTTGTTTGCAAGCATTCATCAGAATAACTTACACACTTCATTAGATAACGGCTTTATACCGCGCACATCTTCCAGAGCATATGCTCGTTATGATGGCGAACTCAAAAGGTAGGTTCTAACCTGTGTCTTTAGAAATTTGCACCAACCATTTCCTCTCTGAAAAGACACCTGGTTATACTGATCCTTATCAACGCTTTTCCTATATATTGTAATGTTTAATATAGCTATCTATTGCATCAAAGTCAAGAAGTAGGATAGTTCATTATTCTTACTCGTCACTTATTTTACAGTTCCGCCCAACGTATTCGTAAAGTGACTTAGTGCCCAATCATGTCCTGCTTCATTAAAACTTGCTACGGCATCTTTATAGACAACTACTTTAAAGCCTTTGTTGTAAGCATCTACTGCTGTATGTAATACACAAATATCCGTGCAAACGCCAACGAGATGAACTTCTTCTATCCCTCGTTCACGAAGTTTTATTTCGAGATCTGTTCCTGCAAAAGCACTATATCTTGTTTTATCAATATAATATACATTTTTCTTTTGTTTGTGCTCTTCGTATAGGCCAGATAATTTCCCATATAAATCACGACCTGGAGTTCCGATTATATTGTGAGGTGGAAATAGTGTAGATTCTGGGTGATAAGGGTCTTCTGCTTGATGCGCATCAATGGCAAATACAACATAATCGTCATTATCCAAAAACTCTTTTGTAATCGAAACAACATTGTCCTCAATTGCCTGTCCAGGCTCCCCACAAGTTAGCTTCCCATCCGTTGCTACAAAATCATTGGTATAATCAACATTAATTAACGCATGTTTCCCCACTTTTACTCCCCCATTTCAACTAATGAATCTATTCTTTTTTCTTATCTACCTCTGCCAAAGGATCAAATCCATCTCCAACGATTTTAAAGGAATCTTTTCCTTCATTTAATTCAGAAACAAATACATCCCAATTTGCAGCATTTACGGCAATTAGAAATAGACGATCTAATACATCTAAATCCTCAAGTGCCATAATTTTCCCTTTTATATCTTCAGGGACCCCGCCAAAACGCATCTGAATTAATCCTAAAAGGTCTTCCTTTTC
The DNA here is from genome assembly GCF_010993955.1 of Oceanobacillus halotolerans. Classification (GTDB taxonomy): domain Bacteria; phylum Bacillota; class Bacilli; order Bacillales; family Amphibacillaceae; genus Oceanibacillus_A; species Oceanibacillus_A halotolerans. The sequence continues at coordinate 61,567 of NZ_WIXL01000013.1, forward strand.
TCTTGTTGTTACAGTCTCATGACGATGATCATGTTCGTGTTCATGTTCCATTATATACCTCCTAGTTGTAGTGCGTCTACGTTTAGTATAACAAACTTACTATGTTATTCCTATTCCTCATTATCTATCTTAATAGCATGCTCACTACCAAATTTCCGTCTTGCTGCATGATAGGTTGGACCTACGATATCTGTATAAGAAAAACCATATGAAATAGCAGTCGTCACAAAATCTTTTGCTAATTCTACAGCCTGTATTAATGTTTTTCCTTTTGCTACATATGCAGCAATTGCAGCTGAATATGTACAACCTGCACCACTTGTATTTCTAGTATCGATCTTAGGTGCTTCCAACAGGGTTACCGTTTTTCCATTAAATAATACATCAACTGCGGGACCATTTAGGTTTCTTCCACCTTTTATTAAAACATACTGTGACCCAAGGCTATATAGATCAATAGTTGCTTGTTTTAAATCTTCTATTGTAGTTAATGGTCGGTTATCCAATAATATGGAAGCTTCATGTAAATTTGGTGTAATAATGGTTGCCTGTGGAATCAATTCCTGTTTCAAAACCTCTATCGCATCGTCATCTAAAAGGATGGATCCCATTTTTCCAACCATAACAGGATCAACAATAACATGTTGAAGCGATGTCTCCCTAATTAAATGTGCCGTTCGTTGTATAATATCCTTTGAAAATAACATGCCAGTCTTTACTGCATCGACTCCAACTTGTTTTCGTGCTGTAGCAAATTGTGCCTCTATTGCTTCTACTGTTTGTAGGTGGATATTTTTTCTTGTAACTGGATGCTTGGCTACAATCGCAGTAATCACACTCATTCCATATACATCTAGCTCTTGAAAGGTTTTTAAATCTGCTTGTATTCCTGCACTACCTCCAGCCGCTGAGCCAGCGATAGTTAATACACGAGCTGGCTTTTTCATGATACATCACCTTTCTAAATTAAAATATAACAACAAAGAAGAACCAAATAATCATAATAAGCTGGATAACAATTTTGGCTGCTGTTCCACTAAGAAACCCAATTAGCGAACCAATAGATGCTCTTACTGCTTCTTTTACTGTTCGTTGCTGCAACAATTCGATTATAACAACCGCAATAAAGGGGACGATAATGATACCAAACGGAGGAGTCACGAACGATCCAACAATAACTGCGATTGCAGCACCTCTTTCTCCCCATTTACTACCTCCAAATTTTTTGACAAAGTAACTGTTCGCTATAATATCAGCGACAATTAAAATCAGGGTAAAGACAGTCATCGCAATCCAAAAATAGACAGCTAATTCGTCAGCATCAATCACAAAATGATAGAGAAAAAAACCAATCCATAAAACGAGAACAGATGGGATAATCGGAAATAATATTCCTATAAAGCTAGCTATAAATAATGCAATAATGATAATCCAAATAATAATTTCACCCATAATTTCCTCCATTCCTTCCTATTATATATGATTTTATGTGAACTATTTCTTTTCCTAGTACCTATTATACCCCTTATTCTTTATTCCCCCATTACAAGTTGTTATACTAACCACATTATATCGATCTTTTAAGGAGTATTGTAATGAAAACAATTCGGAAAGGTCTTTTACTATGGATTGTGATTATTTTATTTTTCATGACGCTATTATACGTTTACAATCAAATAGATCGTCGCTATATTGATCTAGGGCAAGATGCACCTATTCCAACAGAACTCCACCCTATTGTAGAAATAAAAAAAGAAATATTACTAGAGAAAGTTTCTACCTTAGACATCGATATGGTCATCACTGAAACAATCCGATCGATCGAGGAACAAAACCAGTTGTATGAACAAGGAAGGTCAAAAGACGGCAATATTGTTACATATGCAAAAGGTGGCGAGTCCTATCATAATTATGGACTAGCAATTGATTTTGCCATTATAGATACCAATGGAAATATTACATGGGATACCAATTATGACGGAAACGATAATGGAAAATCAGATTGGGAAGAAGTAGCTGGTGTTGCAAAAGAATTAGGCTTTGAATGGGGTGGAGATTGGAAACAATTTAAGGATTACCCCCACCTACAGATGGACTTCGGACTTAGTATTCGTCAATTACAAAATGGCTTAAGGCCTCGTGAAGACTTGGACTACAATGAAACAGAACAGTAGACATATGCTTGATTTCTCATCTATAATAAAGTTATCTCGAATTCGTGATAAATTTTAAAGGTGGCGTTTATTAATGGAACTAAAAGGAATTCATCATGTTTCTGCAATTACAGCCAATGCAGAAGCAAATTACCATTTCTATACGGAAGTCTTAGGAATGCGTCTTGTTAAAAAAACAGTAAACCAAGATGATACATCGGTTTATCATCTATTTTATGCTGATGAAGTCGGAAATCCTGGAACCGATTTGACCTTTTTTGAAATTCCACAAGCAGGAAACACCTACGAAGGAATCAGCAGTATATCGAATACATCCTTACGTGTACCAAATGATGATGCTCTGAATTATTGGGTAAATAGACTCACCGAATATGAAGTGGAACATCAAGGGATTTCAGAAGAAGCTGGGCGGAAAGTAATCCATTTTCGTGACCCTGAAAGACAACGATTAGCTTTAGTATCAGATGAAACAAATGAAGGTGTAGTCGGTGGTATACCTTGGGATCGGAGTAGTGTACCTGTTGAGAAAGGAATAATCGGACTTGGACCTTCTAAGTTAACAGTAAAAGACCCAGAGCCAACCATTGCCATCCTGACAAAGCTTATGACATTTAAACAGGTAGGAACATATTCATCACCAGTGGAAAATCAACCACCCATTCAAATTTTTTCAACAGGAGAAGGAGGTACAGGTGCTGAAGTTCACCTTGAAGTCCGAAATGATTTACCAAGAGAACGGCCAGGACGGGGAAGTGTTCATCATGTAGCATTCCGTGTAGAAAATGAAGAAGAATTAGCTGAATGGCGAGATCGCCTACAGGAAATTAGGGTGCCAAATTCCGGGTTAGTCGATCGTTTCTATTTTAAATCACTATATTTTCGTGAACCAAATGGGATTTTATTCGAGCTAGCAACAGATGGACCTGGATTTGCAACAGATGAAGATATAGAATATTTAGGGGAATCACTAGCATTACCACCATTTTTTGAGGATCGACGAGAAGAGATAGAAGCTAAATTAAAACCACTAGATACCAAAAAGTTACATTAATAAAGTGTAGTGAGCTAGGTTAGTGAATAAATCTACGTACACACGTTATTTTAATAGCGTGTGTTTTTTATTTATTGATGCCGTACTCATGAAGATTTATACTTGAAGTATTGACTATTAGCGGAATGAGGATTCCTCTCGACCTTAAAAGTGTGATATCTTTATGCAATAACGGAACCAGGGACCACCTAGTTTCAATTGATGAATCCTCTTTCCGTTATTTCCTGAAAAACCCCATTTGAAGCATGGTCGCGGATCCTCATTCCGTTAAATATACATCAAAAAGTGAACTCATTGTCCAAAATATAAATTAAAATCAATCAAATAAATGCTAGTTTAGGTACTGACGTATTCTCGATTCACTATTGGTAAATTTACTGCTGGTTTGTGCTTCGATTAAGCATTCTCGAGTAACTTTTGACGATCATCACTTCTGTAATTTGCATCGACATGCACTCTCGATCCACTTTTGGCAACCCTCATAACTGATTTTTGCATCGACAAGCTGCCTTGTTCCCTTTCCGAGCTTCCTTAGCCTAACCACCACATTAATCTAAACCAACTAACCGTTTTCACATTTAATTTTCAGCATTTTAGATTAAGGGATAGCATGTTTTAAGATATTGAATTAATTAGACTCTCATGGAATATATTAAAACGATATAGTAATTTATTGAAAAATACTGAGTTTGAGATAAATTTTAAATTCCACTAAGCTAATAACTATGTGTTAACGTAAGGGTCATACATAATACCTTATCGTTAGCTTTCATTCATACACTATAATAAACGGAGGGTCTTTTACAACGTGAAAAAATTTATCCTGACAACGTTAATATGCATTTCGTTTGCAATACTAACAGGTTGTGGCACAGATGAAACTAGTAGTGAGAGTAAACAAGAAAGTAAATTATCATCCTTACAGGCAGAAGGTACGGTTACCATTGGTTTTTCGAATGAAAAGCCTTATGCATATGAGGAAGATGGTGAACTGAAAGGTGCCGCCGTTGATATTGCTGCTGCTGTATTTAAAGAGCTAGGCATCGAAAATATGGAATCTCATCTTGCCGATTATAGTCAATTGATTCCAGGTCTTAACGCTAAGAAATTTGATGTCATTACAGCAGGTATGGGAATTAATCCTGATCGCTGTGAAAATGCAGCCTTTGCTGAACCTGAATTAAAATATGGGTATGGTTTAATTGTTCCAAAAGGAAATCCATTAGGGTTAAATAGCTTTGAAGATATTGCAGATAATCCAGATGCTACTGTCGTTGCTATGTCTGGTGCAATGGAAAATGGCTTCTTAAAATCAGAGGGGGTTCCTGAAGGTCAAATTACCAATGCAGCAGCCATCCCTGAGATGTTCTCATTTGTTGAATCTGGCAGAGCGGATGCAACAACAGGAACTGATATTACCATTAAATTAGCTTTAGAAAATGCCGATACGGATGAATTGGAGTTTGTTACTGATTTTGAGCAGCCTGATGTTGAAGGCGTGCCGACATATGGTGCACCTGCATTCCATTTAGATGATACAGCTTTACGTGATGCTTATAATGAAAAACTAGCTGAATTAAAGGAAGACGGTACAGTCGCAAAGTTATTAGAGAAAAATGGATTTAGCACAGACATGCATACAGTAGAACCTAATATTACCGCTGAAATGCTATGTAATGGAGAAGTTTAACATTATATAAAGAGACCAAAAGATCGCATCTCGTCCAATGGAGATGCGATCTTTTTATTCTTACCTTAATCTTCTTCTGGAAATATAATCCCTTGCTTTCTTCTGGCAATTTCAGCCCATTTTACAACTTGACGACTTCTTTCCAGCCATTGTTCATGACTAGAGTGATCTTGTTCTTTTATCATTCGGATAAATGCTTCCAATTCATATACCATATCTTCTTGATGTTGTTTTTCAGCTATTTCATGCGTTTCTTTTGTTTTACGATCAAACCACTCTAAATGTTGAATTGGCGCTATATGATCAACGGTTAACGTCCCCTCTTCTGCTTGAACTTCAGATGGTATCGTTGCCTGAGCAATTTTAGAGCACATTATTGTGACTGTAAAACCTTGATATATTAAAACAAGTGTTCCGCTTCCATCGATACCATTTTCTAATAAGACAGGAAAATAATCTACATCCATTGGTTCACCAAATAAGTCGATCGCCATACTAAGTGGATACACACCTAAGTCCATCAGTGCGCCTCCAGCGAATTGTTTAGAAAACACATTTGGCTCTTTTCCTTCTTTAAAAGCATCATATCGTGACGAGTATTGAACGAATTGGAATAACACACTGCGAATTTCTCCGATTTTTGGGAGTGTATTCTTCAGGTGCATGTAATTCGGAGAAAATAAATGACGATACCCTTCAAATACAAAAACACCGTGCTCAGAAGCTTTTTCTTTTATCAGCCTCCATTGCTTCTCATTATAAACAAGAGGCTTTTCACAAAATACATGTTTCTTCTTTTCCATACATTTAATGATATGTTTGTAATGCATGCTATTGGGTGATGCAATATAAATGAAATCAGATTCGCCTTCCAACATATCATCAATATTTGTATACCATTCATCTGCTCCATTTTTTTGTGCAAACTGTTTAGCTGTCTCTTCTGAACGGGAATATACGGAATATAACTGAACATCAGATAGGTTGGATGCGGCGGCTAAAAATGCTTCTGTTATCCAACTAGTACCTATCGTAGAAAATTTCATGATGTATTACCCCTTTCGATCTAAATGTTCGTCTAACCCATCTTGCTCTTGATCTTCTGGTAAAGGATCTACTGTATGTTTATACGCATATCCTTTTGAAATAGTCATTAAGGATAATAATAATACTGCTAACATAATAACAACTGCTAATATAATATATCCTATCATCCAATACACGACTCCCTTCCATTTAGTCTTCAAATGATCCCTTTGGTTTATCCATACTATTAAACGTTTTGCTAATCATTTGTTTTTAATATACCTATTTTGAATTATTTATATAGACCCTTGTCCTTGAATCTGTACTACTTTTTACCAATTCTACAAAAGTACCTTGTATTATAGATCTAAAATTGGTTTCCTAGCTCTCACTCTAGAAAAATACTTGTATAAACTCCACATTAAAGGCTGTTTTTATGTTGCTATCTTACATCGGTTTCTTAACTTTTGTCTATATAAAGTTCCACAATCATCATGATCTCCCTAATTTTTCTAAAAATCGGGTATATCAAAGAATACGTAACTATATCTAAGAAAGTTTCTGTATACCCTAGCTTATTTGTGCAGAGACCTTCAAACGAAGTTTAATTCCAAATTATCTAAATTTATCCCATTTGAGAACAAAACTATTTAACTATAACATAATAGTATGACTGCTTGGTCAAAACACCTACCGTATATATGAAAAATTTTTTGAATTAGTGGGGTGATTTGTACCTAGTAAAAGAGTCATAGAGAGAAGTGCATTTTATGTATGAAGCAGGGGTACTTCTACATAATATTCTTTCTAAATTCAAAGGGAGGTCTTTTTTAAGCATGAAGAAGTTACTATTTATGTCAGTTTTATTCTTATCTCTAATTCTATTAGCTGCATGTGGTTCTGATGATACAAGCAGTGGGGATAGTGGAGATAACGAAGACAACGGAGAAAGTGAAGAAAGTGGAGAAAGTAGTAGTGAAAGTGAAGGTCGACTTGCCGAACTACAAGAAGAAGGAACTGTAACTATTGGGTTTGCAAATGAAAAACCTTATGCATATGAAGAAGATGGAGAATTAAAAGGTGCTGCAGTTGATATTGCTGCTGCTGTATTCGCTGAATTAGGTGTTGATAACATGGATTCTCAACTAGCTGAATTTGGCCAATTAATTCCAGGTCTTAACGCACAACAATTTGATGTTATTACAGCTGGTATGGCAATTAACCCCGATCGTTGTGAGAACGCAGACTTTGGTGAACCAGAAATGATGTATGGGGAAGGATTAATCGTACAAAAAGGAAACCCACTAGGTTTAACTAGCTATAAAGATATTGCAGACAACCCTGATGTAACTGTTTCTGTTATGTCTGGTGCTACAGAAAATGAGTTCTTGAAACAAGAAGGTGTATCTGAAGATCAAATCCAAAGTGCTCCAGATATTCCAGCAACTTTCTCAGCTGTTGAATCAGGTCGTGCTGATGCAACTACTGGTACTGAAATGACGATTAAAATGGCATTAGAATCAGCGGACACTGATCAATTAGAGTTCGTTGAAGAATTTGAACAACCTGAAGATATTGAAGGTATTCCAAGTTATGGTGCAGCTGCTTTCCATCAAGACAACGACAGCTTGCGTGAAGCATATAATGAAGTTCTTGCTGAACTAAAAGCAGATGGAACTGTTGATGAATTATTAGAAGCAAACGGTTTCAGTGCTCAAATGAACTCTGTTCCAGATGATGTTACAACAGAAAAAATCTGTAGCGGAGAAATTTCATAAGCTAAAAAGATATTAAATTGTTAAACAATCAAACTTGTAATGACTCCAAGGGTCCGGCTCCCTCACCCAGGGGGTCTGACCCTTTTTCTTATGCTTGATCAATCATTTTATAAAGGAGTGATCATAATTTTTAGTACAATAGGTGAAGTATTTCCCGTCCTGTTAAAGGGAATTGAAATTACCATTGTTGTTCTCGTATTATCCGCTATTTTCGGATATTTATTTGCTTTTATTGCTGGACTTTGCCGTCTTTCCAATAATCTAATCCTCCGCAAATTTACTGGCTTCTATGTAGAGGTTTTCCGTGGAACATCTTTAATTGTACAGTTATTCTGGTTATACTATGCTATTCCAATGTTATTTGGATTTGATCTAGGAAGTAATCTGCTGGCAGGGGTATTAGCAATTGCATTAAACTATGGTGCATATATGTCTGAGATTGTACGTGGATCTATTCTATCGGTTGCAAAGGGGCAAACCGAAGCTGCCACAGCATTGAACATGTCTCGTTTTCAACGGATGAGATTCGTTATTTTTCCACAAGCTGTACGAATGATGCTACCAGAATTTGGAAATTATCTCATCCAAATGCTTAAAGCAACTTCCCTTGTTTCCCTCATTGGTATGACGGATATTTTATATCATGGAAACATCTTAAGAAGCTCTGATTTATCAGCAGCACCGACTGTTTATTTCTTAGTACTTGTCTTCTACTTTATCATAGCGTTACCACTAATATTCTTAACTCGTAAAATGGAGGACATTTCCAAGAAAGGGGTGGCTAGTTAATGAATAACTGGAATTGGGATATATTCTTTGACGCCTTCCCTATCGTTATACAAGGATTGGGAATTACAATAGGATTAACATTTGCTTGTTATATATTTGCGTTAGTTTTCGGTTTTGTATGGACATTCTTACGTCGTATTCCATATAAACCAATCAATTGGATTGTAACCTGGGTGATGGAATTTATTCGCTCTACCCCACCACTTGTACAATTATTCTTTATTTTTTATGCTTTACCAATGGTTCCTGTAGTTGGTGTAGCACTGGATCCATTTACAAGTGCTGTATTAGGGCTAGGAGTCCATTTCAGTACGTATATTGGGGAAGTCTATCGTTCTGGTATTGAAGGAGTTGAAAAAGGGCAATGGGAAGCTTCAAAGGCTTTAAATTTCTCAACGACCAAAAAATGGACTAAAATAATTTTACCACAAGCAATACCTCCTACCATTCCAATGCTAGGAAACTATTTGATTATCATGTTTAAGGAAGTTCCATTAGCATCTACTATTGGTGTAGTAGGTATATTGCAGATGGCTAATGATTATGGTGCACAACATTGGCGTTATTTAGAACCATTAACCATTGTTGCCATATTATTCTTAGTTTTAAGTTATCCATCAGCAATACTTGTTAGTAAGTTAGAGAAGAAAATGAACCGACGTTTTGACAAAAAGGCGCCAACTGGTAGTAAACCATTAAAAGAGGAAGGTAAAGGAGCTGTGATGTAATGTCAGAACAAACTTTGCAAAATGAAGATAAGACAGATCAATCAAAAAGTAAACAAGAACCAATTGTGAAGTATGAAGATGTTCATAAGTCATTTGGTGATGTACAAGTACTTAAAGGTATTAACTTAGATATTATGCCAGGTGAAAAAGTTGCGGTGATCGGACCTAGTGGTTCAGGGAAAACAACTATTATTCGTATGTTAATGACATTAGAACAACCTACATCTGGACATATTATTGTTGATGGCCAATATCTATGGCATATGGAACAAGATGGTAAACTAGTTCCTGCAAATGAAAAACATTTACGTGAAGTTCGTGGGGATATTGGAATGGTTTTTCAACACTTTAATCTATTCCCACATATGACTATTTTAGAAAATTGCATGACCGCACCAATTCATGTGCAAAAAGAAGATAAGGAATCTGCTAAAAAACGGTCAATTGAGATGCTTGAAAAAGTTGGATTAGGGGATAAGCTTGATAACTATCCTAGTCAGCTTTCTGGTGGTCAAAAGCAACGTGTTGCAATGGCTCGTGCACTTGTTATGCGACCGAAAGTAATGTTATTTGATGAAGTAACCTCAGCACTTGATCCCGAACTCGTTGGAGAGGTATTGGAGGTTATTCGTGATATTGCCAAAGAAGGTGAAATGGCAATGGTATTAGTTACACACGAAATGGAATTCGCAATCGATATTGCTGATCGTGTATTATTCCTAGATGAAGGGGTTATTGCAGAAGAGGGACCACCAAGTCAGGTAATCGAAAATCCAACAAATGAGCGACTGCAAACCTTCTTGCACCGTTTCAGAAGCTAATATTGCAATTCAAAAAAGCATTGAGGATACCTCAATGCTTTTTCTATTAGGCTGTTTTCCAAAAAAATTGGTTAATTTTCTAGTTTGAAACTTAGTGATAGTTGATATATTATGTGCAATAAATTCTTTATAAAGTAAGTGCTAATCCCACGCTGTGGAAAACAACAAAGTATACGAAAAGATCCTGCTATTATGATTCCTTATCATCACCAATAACTTTTACTTCTCGTTCTAAACTTACATCAAATTTTTCTTTTACGGTTTTTTGAACAAATTGAATTAGATTAATATAATCCTTTGCTGTAGCGTTTTCCTTATTAATAATAAACCCAGCATGCTTTAATGATACTTGTGCTCCACCGATTTGCTTTCCTTGCAGATCACTATCTTGTATTAATTTCCCAGCAAAATATCCTGGCGGTCGTTTGAATACACTCCCACAAGATGGATATTCCAATGGTTGTTTCGATTCCCGTTTATAAGTTAAGTCATCCATTACTGCTTTAATCTCATGGTGATTACCTTCTTTAAGTGAAAAGGTCGCTTCTAACACGATATAACCTTTCTCTGGTATATTACTACTTCGGTACGTTAAATCCAATTCATCAGCAGAAAGATGAAGAAGATCACCTGCCCGATCAACTACAATTGTACTTGTTAATACATCTTTAATTTCACCACCATAGGCACCTGCATTCATAAATAGTGCCCCTCCAACAGAACCTGGGATACCACAGGCAAACTCTAATCCTGTTAGGGTTTGACGTAATGCTTCTCTTGAAACATCAATAATTCTAGCACCACTTTGTGCAACAATTATTGTACCATCTGTTTGAATACGGTTAAGCCGTTTCAAATTCATGACAATCCCACGAATTCCACCGTCTTTCACAATTAAATTGGAGCCATTCCCTAGTAATGTGAATTTTATATTTTCTTGATTTGCTAGTTTAACAATTTGTTGTACTTCTTCATACGTTTCAGGCGTGACGAGATAGTCAGCATTTCCTCCTAAACGTGTATACGTATGATTTTTTAACGGTTCATCCACCATCACATTGTTCTTTGATGTGATTTTCGTCAATATGTCGTACATCCGATGATTTACCACCTAAATCATTCCTTTACTGATTCAATTTGCCCTTACTATATTGTAAGGGATAGGTGATGTTCTTGTCACTAGAAAGTGGGCATGATCTGCCATACTATGTTATTTATTCTATTCCTCTGCCTTTTGCAATGTTTTTTGTTTTAGAATGAACCAAGAAAAATAAGATGCAATACCAAATAATAAAACTTTTACCATCATAAGAGGTACAACAAACAAAATGGTATATCCCATTGTTATCCATAATACAGATACTCCTGTAACTTTCGCTTTAAGTGGAATCCCCTTCCCTAAGCGATAATTCTGGATATAAGAACCAAAGTATTTATTCGTAATTAACCATGTATATAAATGTTCTGAGCTTCGTACATAACAGGCTGCTGCTAATAAAAGTAGTGGTGTGGTTGGAATTAATGGCAAAATAATTCCGATGATTCCTAACACCAATGAGATCGTCCCTGCAATAATTAACAATAGCTTTTTAACATAATTCATCATGTAACACCTACGATTTTTTAGGTCGATCTCTTCTATTATACCACTTGTTCTTTGCTTCTATTTGTAAACTAATTTGAACATTATTTGACATTTTGTTTTCGCACTTTATCAATTGGATGAAATTGAGGCTTTTGTTGCTCAAATGTTGTAATGTACTTAAACCCGATAGATTCTAACAACTCGATTGACTCATTAAATTGATATGCAACTGTTGAAGAAACATGTGAATCAGATCCAAGCGTTAGAATCTCCCCACCACATTCTTTATATAGTTTTAAAATGTCAACACTTGGCATTCCATTCTCTAATCCATAACGAAAGCCAGATGTATTTAATTCAATTCCTTTTCCATCTGCAATAACCTGTTTAAAGATTTGTGTCAACACGTCATGAAAATCATTGGATGGCTTCTCTGTAGCATATCGTTTTACAAGGTCGACATGCCCTAACACATTATAGTTTTTAAATTGTTTAATACAAGACAATAGCTCTTCATAATACATCAAGAAAGCTTCATCCACCGTTTTATTATTGAAGAAAGAACCAGAGTGAAGATCTTTTCTATCTGTTGTATGCATGGAGCAAATGATAAAGTCAAAGCTTTCATTTTGTAACAGATCATTATATCGTTTTAACAAATGTGGTTGGACACCAATTTCGATTCCTTTTTTTAGAGTAATTTGATGTTGGTAATTTTGTTTAATCTCATTTAATTTTTGGTCATAATCTTCTAGATTAAACTCAAATACAATAGAAGAGTCCGGATAATCATAATCAATATGTTCTGTAAAGCAGATTTCTGTTACCCCTTTTTCCACTGCAGATTTTACCGTCTCCTCCATAGGGGTATTACAATCCGCAGAAAAATCACTGTGTATATGATAGTCAAACATGAAAAACACTCCTTATCTATTGACTTTTTTCCGATTAATTACTAGAATACTATATAACTTTAATTAAATAAAGCAATAAAGCAATAAAGTGAGATGTTCGTTATCGGAAGGGGATTTGACATTGCAATCATATATTTTTAACAATGCCAAGGACACGAACGTAGAAGATTTTCAAATTAGAGATTACATGATTACAACCGTAAAAGAACGATTTTCTACTTATGGCTATAAACAAGTACGGACTTCTACATTTGAATATTATGACCTGTACTCATCCATGATGGGGACAGTTCATCCTGATGAAATGATAAAAGTAATGGATCCTACTGGAAAGGTGCTAGTACTAAGACCAGATGTTACCATTCCAATCACACGTATGAATGCGTTACATAACCATAATTCGAATACGGAAAGGCGTTTCTTTTATGTGTTAGATGTATTCCGTCAATCTACAGAACATGCGGCAGATAAGGAAAATACCCAAGCCGGGGTTGAATATTTTGGTAAAGGGACACCAGAAATTGATGCAGAAATTCTCAAATTAGCCTCCCATACATTAGATGATTTTGGCTTTTCCAATTTTAAACTTGAAATTGGCCATGCTGGTTTTTTCAAAGAATTGATTGCACAACATCTCTCAGTTCATGATCTTGGTAAGGTACAAACGCTTATTAAAACGAAAAACATTGCTGAATTAGAACCATTTTTAGATAAGCTTTCGTTAGACAACAATTTGAAAAAAGCAATATTAGCAATCCCATTTTTATATGGTAAACCACAATTTGTTATCGAAAAAGCGAAGGAAATTGTGCAAAATAAAAAAATGCAGCAAGAATTACAAAATTTAATCGATGTCTATCGTGTTTTACAGGCATATGGTGTTGAAGATTATTGTGTGTTTGACCTTGGTTTAATTAACCATATGGATTATTACACAGGGATTGTATTCCAAGGTTTTATAGAAGACGTCGGAAAGCCTGTATTAATGGGTGGTAGATATAATCAATTAGCAGCAGAATTTGGAACAGACATTCCAGCTATTGGGTTTGCTTTTCATATTGATACACTCGTTGATACATTGAAACAACAAGGCCTATGCAAGTCATCCACTGAGAACTCAGAAACAATGATCTATTATGATCAAACAAAACAACAAGATGCACTCAAAGCGGCTAACCAATTACGTAATAACGGGTTTACTATTATAACTAGTTGTATAGAGTCAGAGGACTCGCAACAGAACACATCAGGCATTTATTTTAACAAAGAGGAAAATATTTACATGGTAAGTAATAAAACATATACCTTTTCTAATCCTGATGAACTAATAAAACTTATCCAAAATGAAGAGGAGGAAGTGTAAGTGACTTCCATTACATTAGCACTAGCAAAAGGACGTACAGCTAACAGTACAATTGAATTACTGGAGCAATCTGGTATCACGTTTAGTGCATTTCATGATAAGTCTAGAAAACTAGTCTTTTATAGTGATGATGAGTCTATTAAGCTAATCTTTGTAAAGGCATTAGATGTCCCAACTTACGTGGAAAAAGGTGCTGCAGATATTGGGATTGTCGGAAAAGATAATATTCTCGAGGCAGAAGCGGATGTATATGAAATGCTTGATTTAAAGCAAGGGAAATGCCAGATGGTCGTAGCTGGCAAAAAAGGAGAAACAATCGACCTTGCTAAGAAACTAACTATTGCATCCAAGTTTCCAACCATCGCTAGAAATTACTTTCAAAAAAAGGGCCAATCGGTGGATACCATTAAACTAAATGGATCTGTTGAGCTAGCGCCACTGATTGGCTTATCCGATGTGATTGTAGACATTGTTGAAACAGGCAATACATTGAAAGAAAACGGACTAACCATTTTAGAGGAAATAGAAGACATCAGTACAAGATTAATCGTTAATAAGGCAAGTTTCACGACGAAATCTGACCAAATTCATCAAGTGATGAATACATTAAAGTCTGCCTTGGAGTGATGAAAAATGAAAATAATCACAGGGAAACAATTTACACAAGAAAAACGCAAATTAACTGCTGCTTCTCTAGAACAGAAGGATGTTGATCAAGCTGTCCTTCAGATCATCTCACAAGTGAGAGAAGAAGGAGATCAAGCATTATTCCAACTCACGGAGAAATTTGATCAAGTGAAATTAAATGCACTAAAGGTTACCGATGAAGAATTTTACGATGCAAAGAAAAAAGTTAGCACTGATTTCCTACAAGCATTAACAAAAGCAAAAGAGAACATTACCAATTATCACAAAGCACAAAAAGAAAAGTCATGGTTCACCTCTGAGGCAGCTGGTATTACACTTGGCCAAAAAATAACACCGCTGGACCATGTTGGGATTTATGTACCAGGTGGAAAAGCAGCTTATCCCTCCACTGTTTTAATGAATGTTTTACCAGCTAAGATTGCAGGTGTTGAACAAGTTGCAATGACAACACCTCCTCAGCCAGATGGAACAATTAATCCACATGTATTAGTTGCTGCAGCTGAAGCTGGTGTTGATGTCGTATACAAACTAGGAGGTGCTCAAGCCATCGCAGCACTTACCTATGGAACAGAAACCATTAGCCCAGTTGCTAAAATAACTGGCCCTGGAAATATCTTTGTCGCTCGTGCTAAAAAGTGGGTTTATGGGGATATCGACATTGATATGATAGCAGGTCCAAGTGAGATATGTGTTGTAGCTGATGGTAGTGCACCACCTGCTTATGTTGCTGCTGACTTACTCTCACAAGCAGAACATGATGAACTTGCAAAACCAATATGTATTACAACAAGTGAGGAACTGGCAGAATCCATTCAAAAGGAAATAGCCGAACAAACTATTACTCTTGAAAGAAAGGCAATCATTGAAAAGTCTGTTCAGAATCATGGTGTTATTATTGTGGTGAACAACCTATTAGAAGCATTTGATATCGTAAATGAGGTTGCACCTGAACATTTACAGTTAATGATCGAAAACCCATTTGAACATATTAGCTATGTTAGACATGCAGGTGCTATTTTTCTAGGAAACTATTCACCAGAACCATTAGGTGACTATTTTGCTGGTCCAAACCATACTCTACCAACTAGTGGAACCGCACAATTTTCATCACCATTAGGTGTTTATGATTTCATGAAAAAGTCTAGTATTATTCAATATTCTAAGGCTGCATTATTGGATGCTGCAGAGGCAATTCAGACATTAGCAAACACAGAAGGATTAACGGCACACGCCAATTCCATTCAAGTGCGGAAGGAAGATGATAAAAATGCGTAAATCATCTATTAGTAGAAAAACGAATGAAACAGATATTGCACTAGACTTTGCAATTGATGGCACAGGTCAACTATCCATCCAAACAGGTGTCGGTTTTTTGGATCATATGTTAACCCTTATGACGAAACACGGATTATTTGATTTAAGCCTTACGTGTAATGGCGATTTGGAAGTGGATCAACACCATACAGTTGAAGATATTGGAATAACTTTAGGACAAGCATTTAGAGATGCACTTGGTGAGAAAAAAGGAATTACACGATACGCTACTATCACAACGCCAATGGATGAAGCGTTAGCTACCCTTTCATTAGACATTAGTGGAAGAAGTTATCTCGTTTATCATGTCGATGGACTAAAGGATAAGGTTGGAGATTTTGATACTGAATTGGTAGAAGAATTTTTCCTTGCATTTGCTAAAAATGCAAATGTCACCTTGCACATAAACCTACAATATGGATCTAATACCCATCATATCATTGAAGCAATTTTTAAAGGGTTCGGCCGTGTGTTAGATGAAGCAAGCCGAAAAAACCCACGTATTGATGGTGTCCCATCTACAAAAGGAACACTTTAAATTAAAAGCTTGTTCTCAATTGTTGCTTTTATAAGTATGCTTGCTTAATGAACAGCAGATAAATTATGCGTTGTAAATGTTTAGAATGGCTTCCTCCCATTCTTTATAAGGTGAGTGCTAAACCAACGCTGTGGAAAACACTCGCTTTTACCATGGGTACAAGTGCGACATCTGTTCAAACTCTCTCTGTTCGTTTTCACAGTGTCTTCTTTGCCACGGGGAACGCTTCAGCCTCGACGCGAGCAAAAAGCACTCGCTGCGGGGTCTTCAGACTGTTCCTTTTCCCGTAGGAGTCTCACATTTTCCACAGCTTCGAATAGTTTTCTGTTAGTGTGAGACAGAAATCCACGAATTGTAAGGAGTTATAATTACCTAATTATTAATTAGAAAACCTTCACCAGTGGAGACAGAATAGGTACTTTTCGAGAATATAGACCAGTTTTCTTTTTACGATGTAATACTGCTAAAATTCTCCCTTTTCCTATGGAAAACAACTGTGTTCAAAAGCCCAATCAACTTTCCTATTAGCAGCATAAATAATGTGAATTGGAATAGCACAAATCAGCGGAGGAAATACACAGAGACTCCTGCGGAAAAACGAGCCTAAGAGACCCCACAGTGTGGGTTTCACGAGGAGGCTCGTGGGGAGTCCGCGGAAAGCGAAGTGTATTTTCGTAGCGGTAATTATAACTGATACTTTTAATAGCAACAAATTATACGAAAAGTGTCAAATAAATCTATCATCAAAAGGAGAAGAAGCAATGATCGCAATAATAGACTATGGTGCTGGAAATATCAAAAGCTTACAATTTGCTTTAACAAAGCTCAATCTTGATTCTTGCTTAACGACAGATAAAGAAACCATTCAAAGTAGTAGAGCTATCATCGTTCCTGGTGTTGGTGCCTTTAAAGATGCCATGGACGCCATCACAGAATTAGATTTAGCGGATACATTACAACAAGCAGCAGCTGCTGGGAAACCTATTCTCGGTATTTGCCTAGGGATGCAGTTATTTTATGAGAAAAGTTATGAAAATGGAAATTGGAATGGTCTAGGATTATTAAAAGGGGAAGTAAAGCGTATTAACGATTCTGTAAAAGTACCACATATGGGATGGAATACATTATCCAAACTAAAGCAAGATCAACTTTTCACAAACATAGATGATGAATCTTACGTGTATTTTGTTCATTCCTATCAAGTAGCAACATTTGAAGAGGATACATTACTTGGCAGTACACAATATGGTGGACTTGTTCCTGCGATTGTCAAAAAAGATAACATTATAGGTATGCAATTCCACCCAGAAAAAAGCGGAGAGACAGGTTTACAGCTTTTAAAAAACTTCGGGGAGATGATTTCATGATTTTATTTCCAGCGATTGATATCCGAAATGGCAAATGTGTTCGACTAGTTCAAGGTGATTATAACCAAGAAAAAGTATATGGGGACAACCCTGAAGAAATCGCACAACAATGGGCAAATAAAGGAGCTGAGTACCTTCATATCGTTGATTTAGATGGTGCTAAAACTGGTGAGTCTGTCAATCAACCAACCATCAAAGCTATCGCACAAAATACCTCTATTCCTATTCAAGTTGGTGGTGGGATTCGTTCCTTAAACATTATTAAAGATTATCTTGCTGCTGGGGTAAGCCGTGTCATTATTGGAACAGCTGCAATACGAGATAAAACCTTTTTACAAGAAGCCGTCAGCCAATTTGGTGATCAGGTCGCAGTCTCGATTGATGCACGTAATGGCTATGTCGCTACAGATGGATGGCTCCATACTAGTTCGGTTAAGGCAACAGACCTAATCAAAGAGCTAGAAGAAATAGGTGTCAAAACAATTGTTTATACAGATATCTTTAAAGATGGCATGTTAAAAGGACCTAATTTTACAGAATTGCAAACGATTAATGAAGCAACAACCATTCAAGTAATAGCTTCTGGTGGTGTAACAACCGAAGACGATGTGAAGAAACTACAATCGTTAAACCTTTATGGTGCTATTATTGGAAAAGCTCTTTATGATGGTACATTATCGCTTGAGGCGTTATTGGATGGTGATACAAATGTTGGCTAAACGAATTATTCCTTGTTTAGATGTGGATCAAGGGCGTGTTGTAAAGGGGAAAAAATTTCAAAACATACAAGATGTCGCAGATCCAGTTGAACTTGCTAAGAAGTATAATAAAGCTGGTGCTGATGAGTTGGTCTTTTATGACATAACAGCCTCTAATGAAGGTCGTGATATTTTTCTAGATATTGTAGAAAATGTTGCTGCAGAAATTGCAATTCCATTTACAGTAGGTGGTGGTATTCGAACAGTTGAGGATATTCATCGCGTATTACGTGCAGGCGCTGATAAGGTATCGATTAACAGTGCTGCCGTTAAAAATCCACAATTGATTCAGGATTCTGCAAGAAAATTTGGTAGCCAATGTATTGTCTTATCAATTGATGCAAAAAAATCAGAGAACGGCACTTGGGACGTTTATATTAATGGCGGGAGAAAGAATACAGGAATTGATGCCATTGAATGGGCAAAGCGTGGAGAATCATTAGGCGCAGGAGAAATTGTCGTTAATGCAATTGATACAGATGGAGAAAAAAGTGGTTATAATGTAGAATTAACCAAATCAATAGCAGATGCCGTTAATATACCTATTGTCGCTAGCGGTGGTGCCGGGATAAACGAACACTTCTCCACTATTTTACAAGATGGAAATGCTGATGCCGCATTAGCTGCATCTGTATTCCATTATAGTGAAATTGAAATCCCTAGCTTAAAAAACTACTTAAACGAAAATGAAATAACTGTCAGGAGGAACTAATAATGACAATGGAACTTGATCAACTTACATTTGATGAAAACGGATTAATTCCAGCTATTGTACAAGATGCAAACACTGGAGATGTATTAACACTTGCCTACATGAATCAGGATGCCTTGCAAAAGACAATCGATACAAATGAAACGTGGTTTTTTAGTCGAAAACGGCAAACACTTTGGAATAAAGGAGAAACATCTGGGAATAAACAACAAGTACACAAAATTTCTTATGATTGTGATCGTGATACCTTACTTGTTGAGGTAACACCAAAAGGACCTGCCTGTCATACAGGAGAAGAAACATGTTTTTACCAAACACTTTATCACCAAGAAGATACGACTCGTCAAGTTATCAATGATTTAGTAACCAATATTAAAGATCGGAGAAATAACCCTGTAGAAGGCTCCTACACTACCTATCTTTTCAATGAAGGAATAGATAAAATTCTAAAAAAAGTAGGAGAAGAAACAAGTGAAGTCATAATCGGTGCTAAAAATGATGATAAAGAAGAAATGGTTTGGGAAATTGCCGATTTAACGTATCACACCCTTGTATTGATGGAATTAGCAGGTGTTAACGTAGAAGATATTAAGAAGGAATTATATAAAAGACACCTTCAAAAAGTGGGGAATTCAGGTGAGTAATTTTTGGAGTGACATGGCAAAGCGTACGGCACCTTACGTTCCAGGAGAGCAAATCCACGAGCCTGACATTTTAAAATTAAATACAAACGAAAACCCTTATCCACCATCACCAAATGTCATCGATGCCATTCAACAGGAAGTGGGGAGAAGTTTACGTTTGTATCCCTCTCCTACTGTTGATTCATTACGTCACGCAATTGCAAATACCTATGAGTTATCAAAAGAAAATGTATTTGTTGGAAATGGTTCTGATGAAGTATTAGCTTTTTCTTTTATGGCATTTTTTGAAGAACATAAGGTGATTCGCTTTCCAGCAATAACCTATAGCTTTTATCCAGTTTATGCAAAACTATTTAATATCCCATATGAAGAAGTATCACTGCAGGAAGATTTTTCAATGAATCCTGAAGCATTTTTCCAATCAAAAGGTGGTGTCATTTTTCCAAATCCAAATGCACCTACAAGTCTTTACGTATCACTTGATGACATTGCAGAAATCGTTCAACAAAACGAGGACCAAGTAGTCATTATTGATGAAGCTTATATAGACTTTGCCTCTGAGTCAGCTGTTTCACTTGTTAACAAATATGATAATGTATTAATCGTACAGACTATGTCAAAGTCACGATCTCTTGCAGGGTTACGTGTTGGATTTGCACTAGGACATCCAGACTTAATTGAAGCATTAATTCGTATAAAAGATTCCATTAACTCATACACGATGGATCGGTTAGCAATAGCTGGCGCAACAGCAGCTATCAAGGACACAACTTATTTTCAAGAAACGACTAGGAAAATTATTGAAACACGGCAATGGGTTATGAAAGAAATGAAAAAACGCGGGTTTCATACACTTGCATCACAGGCAAATTTTATTTTTGCATCCCACCCAACCGAAAAGGCACAAGACATTTATGAGAAGCTTAAACAAGAAGGCGTATTAGTCAGACACTTTCAGAAACAGGGCATTCAAAACTATCTTCGGATAACAATCGGTAAAGATGATGATATGAAAAAATTCTTTACCAAATTAGATAACATAATAAATGCATCACACCATTAATTGGCGTGATGCATTTATTAATGATTATTCTTCAATCTCTGCTTAAGCTATGGATTGATCCATTTTCCACCGTCAACTCAAATGATAGCTGGTCTAATCAAGCACTCCATTATTATGCCAAACTTCATCTAAGTAAGAAAGCATAAAAATTGGCCGCATTACTACCATTTTATAAAAAAGGCCACATCCAGCTTCGACGCACAGGACGTGCTAATACTAGGCGTTGAGATTGACGTGACGGTTTTAGCCAGTGAGACTCGACAGGACGTTCTATTGTCGATAGGTATAAGCAGTGGTGTTTTTAGCCTGTAAGGCCGCTTTTATTCCCTCTGTTAGTTAAGACTAGCCTCTATTTCCTTTATCATTTCTCCTACCGAAATTAGCCCCCCACCAGATAAGTACCAGTAATCAGGATTTAAGTACACAATATCATCATTTTGGTATGCTTTTGTATTTTCTACTAACTTATTTTCAACAAGCTGTTTTGCTGAATTCTCTCCACCAACAACTGCACTACGGTCGACTACATACAATAAATCAGGGTCCTGTTCCATCACATATTCAAATGTTACATTCATCCCATGTGTAGAAGCTTCAATCCCTTCATCAACTGCAGGAACACCAAACACATCATGTATCAAACCAAATCGGGAATTCGGACCATACGCACTAATTTTATCATCGTTTGCTAAAATAATCAGTGCATTCTTACCGATTTCTTCTGCTTGTTCACTTAATGTCGTAATCGATTCGTCAATACCCTCTAATTCAGAACTGATTTCGTCCTCTTTATCAAATATCTTTCCAATTGTTTCCATATTTTCTTTAAAGGAATCCATATATCTCGTAGTATCTACTCCAAGGTGAATTGTTGGTGCTATTTCAGAAAGTTGCTCATAAAGCGTTGCCTGACGACCAGAAATAATAATTAAATCTGGGTTTAATTCTGCAATTGCTTCAAAATCTGGCTCTTTTAAACTTCCTGCATTGGCATAATCTTCTCCTTCATATTTTTCCAAATAATTTGGTGTACTCCCTTTAGGTATACTTGCTACATCTATTCCAAGCTTATCCATCGTGTCTAAAATACCAAAATCAAACACTACCACCTTTTCTGGATTTTTAGGAACATCCGTTTCATCAAGTTCATGTTGCACGGTAATCGTTTCTGTATCGTTGTTTGATGAACTTGTTCCTTCCTCCTCCGATGAGCCACAGGCTGAAATTGTAAAAATAAAAGGAATCATTACGACCATTAGAAAAAATTTTTTCATATTCTTTTCTCCTTTGTGTTTTATTTTTCTACGATAAAGTAACTAGGGTAGTTACTAGTAATACTCCATTTCCCCAAAAAATAACATCATAGAGTTCAAATTCACGTTGAGCGCTCCAAACATGAAAGAACATGTTATTTATTTTTTTGCAATCATTTTAATTTACCAAATCACATTAATGAGGTAAACTTATTAATAAGTATTATTCTTTTGTAATGGCTTAGGCCAATATCCATTACAAGTTTTCTATCTGGCCATTATATGAATGGCCAGACTTTTTTATTTTTTGGGGATTTTGAAGTACTACTGTAACTACTCAGTTGCTTTTAATCGAAATAGACGCATATTCGTCTATTGTTAATTTCCTGAATATCGATATCCATATCATATATATCTTTTAATACACATTTATCAATCACATCACAAGTCCTACCTTGTTTAACAATTTTTCCATCCTTCAATGCAACAATTTGATCGGAATAACAAGAAGCAAAATTTATATCATGGATGACTAACACAATTGTTTTATTAAGTTCATCAACAAGCCTACGCAAAGTCTTCATAATCTGAACAGAATGGCGCATGTCTAGGTTATTAAGTGGCTCGTCAAGTAAAATATATTCCGTATCTTGTGCGATCACCATCGCAATATGTGCCCGCTGCCGTTGGCCACCACTAAGCTCATCTAAATATTTATCTTCTATATCTCGAAGCTCCATATAATCAATCGCTTCATCGACCTTCTCCCAATCTTTATCTTTCAATTTACCTTGAGAATATGGAAAGCGTCCAAATGAAACTAATTCACGAATGGTTAATTTTAAATTAATGGCATTCGATTGCTTTAGAATGGAGATCTTCTTCGCAAGTTCATTATTTTTCGTTTTTAGAATATCTTGCCCATCAATCGTAATTTCTCCATCATCTTTCGCAATAAGACGGCTAATCATCGATATTAATGTACTTTTTCCTGCACCATTTGGACCGATAAAGGATGTAATTGTGCCTTTTTCTACCTTCACTGACACATCCTCTACAACCTTCTTCTTGTTATACATTTTAAAAACATTTTTAACATCTAGCATGATGAACACTCCTTTTCCAAAATAAACTTAAGGTTACTATGCTTTATTCATTCGTAACAATAAATAAATAAAGTAAATCCCCCCAACAAAATTGATAATCACACTAATAGTTGTTTGAAATGTAAACAATTCCTCAACAATAAATTGGCCTCCAATTAGTGCAATAATACTTATAAGGATAGAACCAATGATGAGATAAAAATGTCGATAGGTTTTCAAAAATTCATATGCTACATTTACAACTAATAATCCAAGAAATGTAATTGGACCAATTAATGCAGTTGCAATCGAAATAAGAATTGCGACAACGATTAGCATCCGTTTGACAACATAATCATATGGAACACCTAAATTAACTGCATGATCTTTCCCTAATGCAATAACATCTAAATATTTATAAAATCTTATGAAATAAAATGTAGCAAGCACAATCAATCCGATTGATAGATAGACAAGATCTGTATTCACATTATTTACACTTGCAAACATACGGTCTTGAGCGACCATGAATTCATTTGGATCAATTAATACTTGCATAAACGATGTAAAACTACTAAAAAATGTCCCTAAGATCATCCCAATTAGTAGGAGAAAATAAATATTGTTTTTTTCTCCTTTAAACAATAGCCGGTAGAGAATTAATGAGAATAACACCATAAGGCCTACCGAAACTAAATAGTTAATGTTACTACTCATCATGACAAGTGAGTTTGACCCAAATAGGAAAATAATAAACGTTTGAATTAATAAATATAGGGAGTCTAACCCTAAAACACTGGGTGTCAAAATTCTGTTATTCGTAATAGTCATAAAAACAGTTGTTGCAAAGGCAATTGCTCCACCTGTTAAGATAATAGCGACAATTTTAATGATTCGTCTTGGCAAAATATATCCAATATTTCCACTGAGATCATAAAAGATATATAAAAGTCCTAGTAATATGGCAATAACGGCAAGGATCACTGTCTTTTTCTTATAGTCCATATTTTCTTCTCCTTACAAGCATGTAGATAAATATTGCGCTTCCAATTACACCAACTGTTAAACTAATCGGAATTTCATAAGGATAAATAATGACCCTGCCAATGATGTCGCACAGTAAGACAAATACAGCGCCTAGAAGTGCTGTATGTAATAAATTTTTCTTTAAATGATCTCCTTGATAAATCGTCACAATATTTGGAATGATGAGACCTAAAAATGGAATTACACCTACTGTTAGTACAACAGATGCGGTTACTAATGCAACAATAATGAGTCCAAGATTCACTACTTGTCGATAGTTTAAGCCTAAGTTTTTTGAAAAATCTTCTCCCATTCCTGCTATCGTAAATTTATTCGCATAAAAATAGGCAAGGATTAGAATTGGAATACTTACGTACATCAATTCATAATTCCCACTCATAATCATCGAGAAGTCGCCTTGCATCCAGGAAGACATATTTTGAATTAGATCATTTCTATAGGCGAAAAAAGTAGAAATAGAACTAATGATATTCCCAAACATTAAACCAACTAGTGGAATAAATATGGCATCTTTAAATTTGATTTTTTCTAAAATCTTCATAAAAATGAACGTACCTATTAATGCAAAAGCAAAAGATACAATCATTTTTTGTAATGGACTGGCTGCTGTGAATACCATTAATGAGACTAATATCCCTAATCGTGCTGAATCCAATGTTCCAGCTGTTGTAGGTGAAACAAACTTATTTTTACTGAGTTGCTGCATAATTAGGCCACAAATACTCATACTCATACCAGCAATTAGGATACTGAGTAGTCGAGGGAATCGACTATCAAATAATACCTGTTTCTGCGCTTCTGTTAAGTCGAATAGACTAAATGGTGATATGTTTGTAACCCCAATAAATAATGATGTTAGTGATAATACTATAATAGCTATAACTAAATATCGTATTTTCATAGAATGTCCTCTTAATAATGATTATTAGTTGGAATCTATTCTAATTAAGAATGAGATTCATTATCAATTAGATTTCCAATTACAAGTATAGCACATTTCGTTTATACGTCAATATAATTGCCAAAAAATTTCATACAATATATGACTAAGAAAAGCGCAAGCGCCTTGATCACCCCCGATTAGAAAACTTGGCTTGTCGCCAAGTGGCGAAAGCCTTAGTTGCACTTATGCAGTAAGTAGTTTCTTATCTGCCAAGCATAAGCCAAGCCTCGACGTGGCGCTCTTTGCCACAAAGAGGATTGACTTATGACCTCGAGGGGGTAGGCGCTGGAGCTGGACGTGGCCTTTCCTATAAAAGGCAGTAATGAGGCCAACTTTTTTACCTTATTAGAAAAACTCGCATTCGCCCGCCCTTTAGCGAATGTGTGAGTTTTTCTTATACTTGGGACATTAAAATTTTAACCACGTCGAGTCCACATCTTAGCTAAGATTTTATACTTTCCTAACGTGCAAAAAAGCTAACACATGGAGAAAATTCCGTTTTCCATGTGTTAGCTTTTCCAATTATAATATAAAAAGTTATTATTTCTCGTCTATTTCACAACCTTCATCTGTACAGTATGTTGTTTTAGATCCTTGTGGATTTAATGTTTGAATCGATGGTTTTTCCTTTTCTTCTACCCATACCTTTTCTAATACTTCTTGAAATACCTCTAACGGTTGTGCACCAGAAACTGCATATTTTTCATTAAAGACAAAAAATGGTACGCCTTGGACTCCTAAATCTCTCGCTTGTTCCTCATCATCCCGAACACGCGAAGCATACTCATTTCCTGCTAACATGTTTTCGACTTTATCGGCATCTAGCCCTACTTCTTTTGCAAGTCCAATTAATGTATCGTGTTCACCAATGTGTTTGGAGTCTGTAAAATACGCTTTTAGTAGCCTTTCCGTCATTTCGGTACCTTTGTCATTTTCCGAAGCAAATTTTGCTACACGATGTGCATCAAATGTGTTCGTATGTTTGATTGTATCGAAATGATAAGTTAATCCAACCTCAGCAGCTTGTTTTCCAAGATCTTCATTTGCTTTTTTTGCTTTTTCCACACTCATCCCATACTTACTTGCGAGCAATTCATGAATACTCTTTCCAGGGTTCTTTTCTGCATTGGGATCTAATTCGTAACTTTTATATTCAATTGTTACACCTTGACTATGCTCGAATTGTTCTAGTGCAAGTTCTAATCTCCTCTTACCTATATAACAAAATGGACAAACAAAATCAGACCAAACTTCTATTTTCATGTACATACACCTCGTTTCTTGATTGTCATTTTATCACAGGATTAATTTCATTCGGTAATATTGTGCTTATTGATTTATGAATCTTTTCGAATATTTTGTTGTTTTCTTACGTCGCATCTTCTATATTATACGCAGTAAATGGTGCCATTGATTCCGCTTCGGAAAGTCGCTATTTCTTATTCAATGAGGGTTGAGTGTTTGAATTCGTTCCGGCAGAACACTCCGCTTTCCATGGACACGGCCTCAGCCTCCTCAGAAGCATAAACCGCTTCTTGCGGGGTCTTCGGACACGTGCTGTTTCCATAGGAGTCTACGTATTCTGCCTACACTGATAGAGATTTTCTAATTAATAAGTAGTTATAGCTCCTAAAATTAACATTTCTTTGAGTTATTTCACATCGTAACAAAAATTATTCTAAGCTGTGGAAAATGCGAGACTCCCATGGGAAAAGGAACAGTCTGAAGACCCCACAGCGAGCGCCTTTTGCTCACGATGTCTAGCTACAGCGCCTACCCCCTCGAGGTCTTAAGTCAATCCACATTACGCGCACAAAGCACCACGCCGAGGCTCGGCTTAAGCTTGGCAGATAAGAAAAACATTCTTACTGCATAAGTGCAACTAAGGCTTTTGCCACTTGGCGAAAAGCCAAGTTTTCTAATCGGGGGTGACCAAGGCGCTTTTAGCTTTTCTATAGAGGAGGCTGAGGCCGTGCCTGCGGTAAAGTAGACACTGTGAAAGCGTAAAGTTTGAACAGATGTCGCACTTATGCCCGTGGTGAAAGCTACTGTCCGAAGCGGAAATCAACGATGCAATTTACATTAAGTACGCACTAAGATTATTGTTGGTAAAAGCAAGAATCTTTTAAGCAACCAAAACCAAAGAGGTGGTACCTCTTTGGTTCTATTTAATGCATGCGATCCTGTCCATCCACATATTTACCGTAATCTGGTATAGCCAGTGAATCAAAATTTTCTACCAGCTTTCGTAATCCTTCTTTTAATTTTTCGCCACCAACAGCAGAACCATGCCCAGGAACGACTGTTTTCGGTTGTAAAGCCTCTAACGTCTCAACCGATTTCCGACTGGCTTCCCAATCCGTTGTTAAATAACGAGGTGGTCCATTAATTTCCTCATTTTGCATTAAAACATTATAAAAGGAATCCTGCCTTACCGTAATAAAGGCATCACCTGAAAGAAGCATCCCATCCTTCTCTCTATAAAAGGAAACGTGTCCTGGTGTATGACCTGGTGTATGGACCCATTTCCACTCTGGTAATCCTGGAACACTGTTATCCTCTGGTAGGGACTGTACTGCATCACCTAAATTAATTGGTTCATTTGGATACATTGGAGAAATTTTAGCTAACATTCCACCTTCAACTGTATCATCTGGCTCTGGATAGCTTTTCTCACCTGTTAAATAAGGTATTTCTAATGGGTGTGCATATACAGGCACCTCCCATTCATCGACTAATTCAACTAAACCCCCAACATGATCAAAATGACCATGCGTTAAGATAATTGCTTCTGGTTTACTTTTTCTTCCAAACCGATCCACCACCACGGAACGAATTTCTGGCGCTGCATTCGGTAGTCCTGCATCCACTAATACCCACTTCCCTTCGTGTGGATCCCCGATAAACCCAATATTGACGATTTGATCCGTGTAGTAATACACATCTGGTGCCGCCTCTCGACCACCACCAGTTGTTATGGAAGCCATAGGAATCATTTTACTGTCTTTACTTTGATGCATCTCGCGGTCCATTTTTATTTCCCTCCTATCTTTTTTAGTATAAGAAGAAAAAGATAAAATAAACGAAAAACAGTTAAAGCAAAAAATGCTTTAACTGTTTTCTTCTAATAGTGATTTTCCCATTATGCTAACTCGCTTTGTATTTTTTAGATCATAAAGTGTCTTTGCTCCGATTCCTAACATTGTCATTTTTAGCTCTAATTCAATTTGTTCCATCGTCTCTTGCACTGCTTCATCAGACTTTGTTGCAGCTTGTAGGAGTTTGCGCGCAAACCCAATGATATCTGCACCAATCGTTAGTGCTTTAGCTGCATCTACACCTGTCTTCATACCTCCACTTGCTACTAGCGGGACAGTTGGTAATTGATTCCGTACAGAGACAATACAGTCTTTCGTTGGGATTCCCCAATTATTAAAGGCTTCTGCTGCCGCCTTTTTTAGTGGATCCCTTGAACGTAATTTCTCTACTTGACTCCATGAAGTGCCACCTGCACCAGCTACATCGATATAAGAAATACCAACATCGTATAATGGTTTGGCCACTGTTCCATCTATTCCAAATCCTACCTCTTTTACCCCAACTGGTACTTCTAGGCTCTGACAAACCTTTTCAATCTTCGGTAAGAGAGTATCGAAGTTTAAATCCCCTTCATCTTGTACCGCTTCCTGTAAACTATTCAGGTGTAATACAATAGAGTCAGCACCTGTTAGATCAACAATGCGTTGGCATTCTTCTGCACCATACCCATAATTTAACTGTACCGCACCGATATTTGCGATGATCGGAACATTTGGTGCCTGTTCACGTAATACAAAAGTATCTTTATGTGCATCACTTTCCAGTAATGCACGTGTTGAACCTAGTGCAATGGCCCATCCGTTTCTTTCAGCAGCTTTTGCTAAATTTTGATTAATTTTTGTTGCAAGACCTGACCCACCCGTCATTGAACTAACAAGAAACGGAGCATTTAATGACTTATTCAAAAATGTTGTGCTAAGATCAATATCTGCAAAATTAATCTCTGGTAAGGCATTATGTATAAAAGAAATCCCTTCCAGTCCTGTTGTTTTTCCGACTCCTTCCACATTTTCATTTAAGCATAAGCGAATATGCTCTGTCTTGCGTTTATTAATGCCTTCTTCCATGATTTACACCATCCCTTATTTCTTTTTTTACCGCATAATCATACCAATCATTATAGTAAAATCACTGTAAAAATGCCATTTTCCATACATAATTGTTTCATGTTATATGGTATAGTAAAAAAAAGTCAAATACTAGGAGAAGCAATTAACGTGAAAATAAAAGCAAAGAAATTTGCCACAAAAGCACATGAAGGTCAAACAAGAAAAAACTCAACCGTTCCATACATCACACATCCAATTCGAGTTGCCGAACGTTTAGAACGAGCTGGATTTGATGAAGCTTTAGTATGTGCTGGCTATTTACATGATGTAGTAGAGGATACACCCTATACATCGGAATATATTCGAAGACAATTTGGCTCCCATATCGCAGGGTTAGTTGCAGCTCATACAGAGGATAAATCGAAGACATGGAAAGAACGGAAACAGCATACGATCGATACTGTTAAAGATGCCAATAAAGACATTAAAGCTCTAATCGTTGCTGATAAACTTGACAACTTGCTGAGTTTGGAAAATAGCCTCCAGGAAGAGGGGGCTACTATATGGAAACAGTTTAATGCAGGTTATAACGATCAAAAATGGTACCATACTGCTATTGCACAAAATATGAATGTCGGATTACATGAAGACGATACCCCTGATTTTTTCCATGAATTTGATGAAACAGTAAAAAACGTGTTTTCAGAGACTAAATAGAAAACACGTCTATAACAAATTTAGCGTTTATTCATTTGACTTGGTTCAGGCCCTTTTCGTTCATTCCGATTAAGTTGTTTTATTCTATCCATATTATCCGATGTCAATTCAAAATCAAATACATCAAAGTTTTCTTTAATCCGTGAAGGTGTAACAGATTTCGGAATGACAATGGTTCCAGTCTGAATATGCCAACGAATAATCACTTGAGCAGGTGTTTTACCATGTTCTTCGGCAATTTCTTTAATAACAGGGTCTTGGAGCACTTCCCCTCCCTGCATTAGTGGACTCCATGCTTCTACATATATATTATGCTTTCGACAAAAATCTTTTAATTCCTGTTGTTGTAAATATGGATGACATTCAACCTGATTGACTGCAGGAACCACTTCACATTCATCTAAAATACGTTGAAGATGCTCAATATTAAAGTTACATACTCCTATTGCTTTAACCCGACCATCCTTGTATAGCTTTTCTAATGCCTTATACGTTTCTACATAGTCATCAAATTCTGGTGTTGGCCAATGAATTAAATAAAGGTCAACATTATTAAGTCCTAACCTATCTAGGCTTTCATCAAATGCTTTTAATGTGCTCTCATATCCTTGATCACTGTTCCACACTTTCGTTGTAATAAAAAGCTCTTCCCGCGAGACGCCACTATTGGAAATAGCCTTTCCAACACCACTTTCATTTTGATACACTTTGGCTGTATCAATAGAACGATAACCTACTTCTAGTGCTTTTTCTACTGCAGGGGTTACTTCATCATTCGGTACTTGCCACACTCCAAAACCTAGCTGTGGCATACGTATGCCGTTATTTAATGTAATAAATTGCATCATTTGCCGCTTCCTTTCTATGTAAATTAATTCTAGTTTAGCATAGGAGAAGGCTCTTTTCACATACTTTGTTGTTTTCTACGACGCATAATTTATATTGTGCGCAATAGTTTTAATATGTTTTCTTATCATCCTTTATAGGATGAGTGGTTAACTACCGCAGCGGAAAACACTCGCTTTCCTCGGGGAACGCTTCAGCCTCCCTCTATAAAAGTTGATAAATCAACGCTTATAGCGATTTTAAATTAATGAAAAAAATTTTTC